>JAGVOQ010000017.1 GCA_020052645.1 Candidatus Omnitrophota bacterium | reverse complement strand
TCGCCGCAGAATTTCGAAGTCTGGTGGAATCTTTAGACTTCGCTAAAGTGTTTCATCCTGCTGAACAACGCAGGATTTCACGTTTAGCTTCGTCTGGCTACGGCGCCACTACAATAATATTTCTAAAATTTTTTTTGCGAGCGCAATAGAGTTATGCGTTTGATAGGTGATAAAGATTTTAGTAGAGTCAAAAATCAGTCCTCAGTAAAGTTATCTCGGTAAAGACAAAAACCCTCCTTTAAGGTGCATCATGAAACACAATCGTTTTTTTCATATCTTTTTCGTCGGATTAATCGTTTGTGGCAGTTGTACTTTTGCATTTTCGAAAAACCTCCTGCACGAAGCGAGCTATTATTTTAAGCTTGATGGAAAGAAGGTTAATTGCGTTCTTTGCCCCCGGCGTTGCGTAATAGAAAAAGGGAAACGCGGTTTTTGTGGAGTGAGAGAAAATCAGGATGGTGTTTTGTATTCTCTTGTGTATGGAAAACCGTGTTCGTTGCATATTGATCCTATTGAAAAGAAGCCCCTTTTTCATTTTTTTCCTGGTTCCCGCGCTTTTTCTTTAGCAACTGTCGGGTGTAATCTAAAATGCAAGTTTTGTCAGAATTGGCAGATTTCTCAGGCCGCGGTCGAAGATGTTGATGCAATAAATCTTTCTCCTGAAGAGCTTGTTAATAAGGTCCATGAGACTGGCGTTCCAGTCATTGCTTACACGTATACAGAACCGACCGTCTTTTATGAATACATGCTTGATGTTGCCAAGCTTGCCAAAAAAGCCGGAATAAAGAACGTGATGCATTCTGCGGGATATATCAATGAAGAGCCTTTACGCGCCCTATGCCCATATTTAGATGCGGCTAATATTGATCTAAAAGGATTTAATAATAAGTTTTATACAACTTTGACTCTTGGCAATGTCGATGATGTTAAAAGAACGTTAAAAATTTTAAAGGCCGAAGGGGTCTGGCTTGAAATTACTAATTTAATTCTTCCGGGTCTGAACGACAGCCCTGATGAGATACGAAAAATGTGTATGTGGATTAAAGAGAATTGCGGGTTCGAGACGCCGCTGCATTTTTCCAGGTTTTGGCCTTTGTATAAGCTCGAACATCTTTCTCCAACGCCTGTTGAAACTTTAGAAATGGCAAAAAAAATTGCACAAGACGTCGGGTTAAAATATGTTTATATAGGCAATGTCTCAAAAGAAGGTTTTGAGAATACGATTTGTCCTAAATGCGGCAAGATTGTTATTGAGAGGGCTGGTTATGTGATCATAGCTATGCATGTGGTTGAAGGGAAGTGTACTTTTTGTGGAGAGGCGATTGAAGGGGTCTGGCAGCAAAAGCAATTATCAATTAAGAATGAACAATGAACAATTGAAGAAAATAAAATTCATAAAAAAAATAACAAAAAGTTTTTTTGTTTTTTGTTTTTTATTGTTCATTGTTCATTCTTCATTGTTCATTGTTTTTGCCGAAGGCATAAAAGAGCCTAATGTTGCTGGCGCTTTTTATCCTGCGGATAAAGAAGAGCTGACAATGCTTGTGCAAAAATATCTTAATGAGGCACGTGAAGTGAATGTTGTTTCTGAGGCGTCCGTCTTAATTGTTCCTCATGCCGGCTATGTTTATTCTGGCCCTGTAGCGGCTTATGGTTTCAAAGCTGTTTTCGGCGAGACATTTGATACGGTTATTATCCTGGCGGCGAGCCATTATTTTCCTTACTCAGGAGTTTCGGTGTATCAAGAAGGGGTGTTTAAGACTCCTTTAGGAGATTTAAATATTGATGCGGAAATGGCGCAAGATCTTTTGAAATTAAATGAAACATTTTTATTTAATGAGCCTCGATATTTTCAACAGGAGCATTCTGTAGAAGTTGAGCTTCCGTTTTTGCAGATGAGTTTGAAAAAAGGTTTTAAGATTTTACCTCTTTTGATGGGTGAGATGTCGTATCAGCAGTGTTTAGATTTAGCTGGATATATTTCCCAGGTGATAAGAAATAAAAAGGTTTTGGTTCTGGTAAGCACAGATCTTTCGCATTATCGCGCTTATGAGGAGGCTGTTGGTTATGATGAAAAGACTGTTCAGTTCATAAAAAGATCTGATGCTCGTGGCCTTTGGGATGCAGTCCAGCCCACGGGGTGGAATGTTTGTGGGATTCGGCCTGTTGTCGTCGGGATGAACGTAGCCAAGCTTTGTGGTGCAACAAAAATTGATGTTTTAAAATATGCGAATTCCGGAGATACTGCAGTGGATAGAGCGCGCGTGGTGGGTTATGCGAGCGTTGTTTTTTCAAAAGGCACAAATGAAGACAAGAAAGGCGGGAATGATGCCATGTTGACAAAAGAAGATAAGAAAAGGCTTCTTGAAATTGCCAGGATTACTGTCGAGGCTGTTGTGTCTGGTAAAAAAACTCCGCAGTTTAATGAAAAGAGCCCGGGACTTAAACTTAAGAATGGGGCTTTTGTAACATTGACCAATAAGGGGAATTTGAGAGGTTGTATCGGGGCTTTTGCGTCAAGAGATGCTTTGTATAAGACTATTGTTGAGATGGCGACAGCTGCTTGTAGCCAGGATGATAGGTTTAGCTCTGTTTCTTCGGATGAGCTCAAAGATATTGAGATTGAAATTTCTGTTTTAAGCGAGCCTAAGCCCATTGATGATTGGCGTAAGATAAAACTTGGGGTAGATGGTGTGATCGTGCGGAAAGGATTTTCATCGGGCGTTTTTTTGCCTCAAGTGGCGACGGAAACAGGATGGGATTTGGATCGTTTTTTAGGGGAGTTGTGTAGCCAAAAGGCAGGCATGCCGCGTGAGTGTTATAAGGACCCAGAGACAAAAATACTTACTTTTCAAGCAGACATATTTAATGAAAACGAAATGAAATAATCTGCCATGGCACGTTTGCTCTTAAGCTTATTTCTAACGGGTTTTTTCTTAGGCGTTGGCCCATGTCTTTTGAGTTGCGGGCCTCTTTTGGCCTCTTATATTGTTGCGACAAAAAACAGCTCATGGGGAGGTTTGAAAACCTATTTTCTTTTTTCTTTGACGCGGTTGGTTGTTTATTCTTTTTTTGGTGTTTTGATAGGAATTTTTGGGCAGGAAATCTTACATCGTTTTTTTGACAGTGCATTCTTAAAAATAATTTTTTATTTGTTTGGAATCTTTGTTGTTATCTTGGGGCTCCTATTGTTATTTGAAAAATTTCCTGTTTTATCTTGTTGTGCGCGGTTTAATCCTCCGCAGAAATCCCCGAGCTTTAGCCCGTGGGATGAATGGTGTTGTGCATTTTCTGCTAAAGGAGGAAGCCCCGGACTTAAAGTCCTAAGGAACTTCACTAAGTTCTTTTTTTCAGATAAAGATTCAAAAAATATTATCATTTTCGGTTTAATTGTTTCTTTTTCGCCGTGCCTGCCATTGTTCGCGGTTATGGGTTATATTGCTCTTTTGGCTGACCACTGGCTAAAAGGTTTTCTTATGATGGCGTCGTTTGGTCTTGGGACGATTTTAAGTCCCATGATCATTTTTTCTCTTGTCGCAGGGCGCCTAAGCCAGGTTTTGAAGAAAACGGAAAATATTTATCGTTGGATAAAAGCAGGGTGCGGGCTCATATTGGCGCTTTTGGGGGTCTTTTTAATTTTGACAGCACAATCAATTTCATTCCCGAGGACAAATTTTTAAAGACATGAATCGATTTTACGTTCCTAAAAAAAATATTTCTTTTGGTCAGATGATGATTGTTGAGCCTAGCGATGTCCATCACTTGGTCCATGTCTTACGTTTAAAAACCGGCGATAAGGTTTGTGTCAGCGACGGCGAAGGTGTCAATTATGAGACAAGAGTTGCATCGCTGTTGAGGGAAAAAGTTATTCTTCAAATCGAAGGGCAATCACCCTTGAAGGCTAAAAATCAAAAAAAAGCTCATATCTCTTTGGGCATCGCTGTTCCTAAAAACGCACGGTTTGAAGAAATCGTAGATAAACTGACTCAATTGGGTATTGATGTGATAATTCCACTTTTTACAGAACGGACCTTGGTGCGCAAAGAATTTTTTGATAAAAGGCGTGATCGTCTTTTCCGCGTTATGTTTTCCGCAGCGAAACAAAGCGGAGTCTCGGTCCTGCCCGAATTGAAGGAAGGGGTTGATTTCTTAACTTTTCTTAAAAGCTTAAGTACTTATGATGTTTGTTTATTGCCAAATTTATCACAACAAGATTTAAGCCTAAAAAAAGCTGTTTCAACTTTGAAAACCCGCAGTAAAACAGTCAGGATCCTTGTTCTTATTGGGCCTGAAGGAGATTTTACTAAAAGAGAGATCGATCTGGCTCTGAAAGCAGGTTGTCAGGCGGTGAGCCTGGGGGAGTCGGTGCTTCGTGTTGATACAGCGGCACTTGCGGTGGCTAGTTTTCTAAAATTGTTTTTTTAAAGAACGATCCCGAATGAATTCATTTTTTATAAAGGCACCCATGCTTAGGTTTTCAAAAATACAAGGTGGTAAAGAATGAAGGTTTTTTTGAAAACGCTTGGGTGCAAGGTGAATCAGTGCGATTCTCAAAGCTTGAGGGATAAGCTTTTTGAATGCGGCTGGTGTAAGGCTGAAAATATCGAGGATGCCGATCTCTGTGTCATAAACACTTGTTGTGTGACGCAATCTGCGGATAGAAAGTCCAGAAATTCCATTTACGAGATCTCAAGGAAAAAAAAGAGTCAGGCGCGCGTATTGGTGACAGGCTGTTATGCTAGTTATGACAGGGAGGCGCTTGAAAAATTCGGGTGCATTGACGCAATTTTTAAAATGGATGAGAAGGAAGCATTGTTGCAATGGATCGAGACGAGTTTTCCTCGAATTCAAGCGCATAAGAATATCGCTTCGTCCTTATCTTTTACCCCGTTAGAGAAAGTCGCCGACTTTAGTCAGCGGTTATCCAGTGATAAAACCGACGGTGGTTTAAGACATCAGTCAGCGCAAACCGTTAGAGAACGGAGTTCTCTAACGGGGTTTGCTCATCGGACAAGAGCTTTTTTAAAAATTCAGGACGGATGTAATAATCGATGCAGCTATTGCGTGGTTCCTTTGATGCGCGGATCTTCGCGCAGCAAGCCACTGGATGTCATTAGAGAAGAGGCCAAATGTCTTATTGACTCAGGGTATAAAGAGATTGTTTTAACGGGTGTTAATTTAGGTTCGTTTGGAAAAGATTTCGACAGGCGCCTTGATTTAGTGGATTGCATCGATTCTCTAGAAAAGTTGGATGGGCTGCTTCGCTTGAGGCTGAGTTCCATAGAGGCGCATGATGTGACAGACCGTCTTTTAGACAAGATGGCCTCTTCAAAAAAACTGTGTCCGCATCTGCATATACCTTTTCAAAGTGGTGATGATACGGTTTTAAAAGCCATGAACCGAAAACTTTCTGTTCGAGACTATCAGAAGATCGTTGGTCGTTCTTATGAAAAAATTAAAAATTTAGCTATTACCTGTGATATGATTGTTGGGTTTCCCGGTGAAGAAGAAAAGCACTTTCAGCATACAATCGATTTTTTAAAATTCGTTAAGCCTTTGCGGACACATATCTTTAGCTTTAGTGAAAGAAAAGGGGTCGCTGTATATGGCCGTAAAAATCCATGTGATGCCGCTCGCATTCGAGAGCGTTATAAAATTTTAAAAGAATTGTCAGATTCTCTTGCATTCGATTTTAAGAGTCGATTCCTTGAAAAAAATTTTGACGTTTTATTTGAAGACAAAAATGACGGTATTTGGAGTGGATATAGCCCGAATTATATAAGGGTTGGGTTTAAAAGCCGCCTTCCTTTAAGAAATGCGATAGAAAACGTGCAATTGAAGAGAATTGAAGGGGATAGGGTTCTCTCATGCAAAGATACAAATTAATCTTGACAAATAGGCAACATATGGTAAACTTTACGATATTAAATAGTTTTAAAAAGATTTTATTCATCGCCAATCAGTAAGCTTTATGACCATCAAAAAAATTCTTTTTACCTTAGTTTTTCTTATTATTTCTGCTTTTGTTTTGACTCCTGATTCCTATGCGGTTTTTAACATTACCGCTCAACCAACAGAGGGTGGGTTTGATTTACGTTTTGGGAGTATTGCGCCATCTGATTTTAAGACTGTGAAAGAGATTCTTTTAACGGTTAATTCTGACATAGGCAAACAATATCGTATCATGCAGCGCGTTGTCGCTCCTATAAAATCCTCTGATGGCACGGAAATCTCAAAAGAACAGTTTCGTATGTATCCTTTGGTGAATTCTAATTCGAAGGGGACATTGTTGTATCGCGACGAAACACCGGTGAGCGATTTTGATACGATTTTCTACACATCGAATGCCACTGGAGACAATGATTCCATGCGTTTGGTTTATACGATAACACCAAAGGAAAATCAGGTCCCTGGTTCTTATTTTGGCCGGATCGCTATTATCCTTTCTCCTGTTGAATCCAATCAAGACCAGGTCGTCATTACTTTTAATGTTTATGTTCAGTTGTCTGGAAGCGGTGTGCCGATTGTTGAAGTTTCAACAGGTTCCAGCTCGAAACGACTTTTTTTAAGCTCAAAGTTGATGCAAAAAAAAGATGACGTTTCTTTGGTTGAGCCAATAAGTATTTTGTTTAAGATTAGAACCCCGGCCGGCGGGACTTATCGTATTTATCAAGCATTGGAAAATTCAGCGCTTACATCATCTGAGGGTAAAGATTTCGATCTGACAAAAATTTTATTTTCTGCTGTCGGTGGGCAGAAAGGGCGTCTAGCCAAAGAAGGCGATTTAAAACCAGCGTCGGGTTCCATGCTGGTTTATGTGTCCGATGCGATCGGCTCTCCGGATGAGTTTGAGATAGTCCTAAAACCTTCAAATGATTTTAAAATTCAGACCACTGGCCAGTATCGCGGAAAGCTTAATTATGTTATTGAAATGGATAGGACCGCGGGAAAAAAATCCGATCAAATAGAATCTTTTGAGTTTGTCGTTGAGATTGTCCCGCTTTTTGATATCTACGCTTTTTCCGGTGAAAAAGAAGGAGTCTTCCTTAATTTTGGCGAGGTTAGTTATAAGACCGGCCCGAAAACCTCTGATGTCGATATTTATGTAGAATCCAATATGGGCAGGCCGTATCAGGTTATCCAAAAAGTGTCGAGTGTTCTGGTAAACAAAGCCGGTGATAAGATCCCTGTTCAGGATTTCACGGTTAGCGTTCTAGATCCCGACGCCAAAGAAGAGCCCCAAGAGAAGCTTGCAGAAGCTCAGTCTGTTAAAGAGGGAGAGACCATTATTTATTCATCGGGCCCTGAAGGTGAAGGCGCACATTTTAAGGCAACGTATCGCCTTGTGATGAAGCCTGATACTAGAGGTGGAAGTTATTCGACTCAGATCGGCTATTCTTTGTCAATGAATTGATTCTTTTTGATTCCTTTGAGGTTACATGAACCAAAAGGATTTTTAAATATATTAAAATAAAAACTAGGGGGAAAAGGAGGTGAAACAAATGTCAAAAAAAATGGTTGTATGGACAATCGTGTTCGCTTTTTTGAGCATGGGGTTAGCGCCTTTATCTTACGCGCAAACCAGCGTTGCAGGTCCCACAGGCGGATCATCTGTTGAGGTGCCTTCATATTTAGAGTTTTCTTATGCGAAGGTCGTCAGAATGGATGCAGATGCTAATGAGACAGATCCTTTTAACGAAGGAACGGATATCTCTGCAGCTCCGGATTTTGACTTCGGAATGTTGAGAGAAGTCCTTGATACCGATAACGTTTTTCAGTATATGAGAGGTCAGTATTATTACTATGTTTTGTTTATCGCAACGACATCAGGAAGACCTTATAGAATTACTGAAACGGGTACTCAATTAAGTGGTGCTGGAACGACAATCGCCAGAGAGTCTGTTTTGCTCAACCCATTGTATATGTGGGCTGATGCATTAACGCAGGATTCTTATGGTAATTGGATTGCACAGGGCGCGCCGCCTTCAGGGGCGACCGTTGGCCCGATAACGACCGCGTGTTCGTCTACGCCTTCGACGGTTTATGAAGATACCAACTTGGGTGCTGCGAGACTCGTGCGTGCGGCTATCGCTATTGCAGGTCCTGCTGCAGGTCAGACGGCTCCGACGAATTATAGTCGTGGTTATGATGGCAGCGGAAATGGTCAGGGTTCTACTCAGACATATACTGCATGGAAACCGGTTACAAAAGATCAGACAACTGGTACTTACAATGGTCAGATTACGTTTACGTTAACGCTGATCTAATTTTAAACTAAATTTTAGATGCTGGTCGATTGATTTCGGCCAGCATCTAAAATTTTATAACACGCAAGTCAAACATTTTTTTAAAAAAGCCTTAAGCAGTTACAATGGTTTATTAGAAGGAGAGTAGCCATTCATGAGAAAAAGATTTTTTTTAAAACCGGCATTATCATTTTTTATTATCATGAGTCTTTGGCAGGCATCTTGTGCTTGGGCTGGTATACGTATTGATAAACCTAAGGTGCGATTGAGTATTGCGCCCGGAAGTTATGACAGCGGGGAGATGGAAGTTATTAATACAGGAAAAGAAGAGGCTGTGGTCCGAGCTTATTTAGAAGATTGGGTTTATAGCAATCAAGATGGCGCAAAAGCTTTTTCGCCTAAAGGGACTGCATCTTTATCCTGTTCTAATTGGATCTCGTTTTATCCTGCAGATTTTACACTTAAGCCCAATGGTGTTCAAAAAGTTCGCTATACGGTTAACGTGCCGAAAGATACTATCGGCGGGCATTATGCGGTTATGTTTTTTGAAACTGGTGGTGGCTCTATTGAACAGCCGTCGAGTGATCAAACAACGGTAATGGTTCAAATCATGAATCGACTGGGAGCGCTTTTTTACGTTGAACCCGATGGGACGATTAAAAAGACAGCTGAAATCAAGAGCGTTGACATGAGTGAAAAATCAGGTAATTTTTCTGTGGCTGTTAATTTTTTAAATTCAGGCAATACGGATGTAACGGTCAAGGGTACTTTTAATGTTATTGATAGAGAGGGATATGTTTACGCTCGCGGCGAATTTGATTCTGCCTATACAATGCCTGGAGGTAAAGCTGTTTTACAGTCAACGGTTCCTTCGTTGAGCCTGAAAAGCGGGGATTATGATATGATCGTGACGCTTGAATATGAAAACGGCGGCACACTCGTTCATCAAGTTAGTTTTCAGGCCTCTTCTGGAGGCGCCATTACTTTGCAGAGTGCTGATAAAACTTCGGGGTAATCATTGAGTAATAAAAAATACAAAAATTATTTTAAAAAAGCCGCATTAAGTTTCCTGATTTTTTCTTTAAGTTTTTCTTCCGTTTTTCCATCTGCTTGTGCCAGTGCCGCTGTTTCTCCTATGATCGGCGACTTTTTATGCGAAAAAGGCATCTCCTACTATAATCAAGGTCAATTCGATAAAGCGCTTTTTGAGTTTCAAAAGGCGCTTCTTGCGAATCCTGAATTAATCGTTGCCAGGGATTTCATTAATAAAATTAAGGGTGTTGCGGCAGTTGTTGAGCCGGAATTCCCGAAGTCCTCGAAGCCTAAAATGCAATCGGTCGTTGAGACGTATATCGAAGGTTTTCAGCAGAAGGGCGCAGAAGAAAAATCCGCTATGGGTTCCGGCGTTTCGCTAGACTTGATCAAGGATCTTAACGCTGCAGTTGTATCAAAGCGCAAAGAAAAATCAAAATCTTTAAAACCCGGAGTTTTTGGGGTCTCGCAGAAAGCCCCTGTTGTTCCTGAAGAGACGTTGATAGATGTTAATAGAAAAGATGGGGGCGTTGTCATATCAAACATCGAAACTAATGTCGGGGAACGGTTGGTTCTAGAAAGCAATAACATTGCCCGATTCTTGGTGACTAATCCGACAATTTTGAAGGTGACTCAATTAAACTCTTCGAAAGTTTTGGTTGAGCCTTTAGATATCGGAACGTCATTCTTGCATTTGTGGGATGATCAAGGCATAAGGACTTTTAAGGTATCTGTTGATCCGCGTAGGCTTGATGTGGATGCTGTTGAAATGGCCAAGGAGAAATTTATCGCTGAGAATTTGCCGGAGTCTTTTAAGTTTAGTTATTCGATTGAAGATTCGACCTTTCTGACAGGCCGTGGTTTTGGAGATTTGAAACGTAAAACCCATACGATGAGTTATAGTTCTTCTTTGGTCGGTGAGACGCCATTTGGAAATTTTGACATGGCGGTTCGCGGCAATAGAACCAACCAGGGGACATACAATGTTTCGAGCTTGCGCATGGGGTTGACTCGGGCGCACTATGATCAATTTAAAGATATCAACCTGCGTTTTTTTGATTTTACGCCTGCATTTTTTCAGTTTGGTTTTCCAACGTCGGATTTGAGAGGTGTTATGGTTGACGCGCTTGCGTTTAACAAGCGTTTGAGTTATACGGCATTTCAAGGAGCTTTGCCACAAGGGCAATTTACTCAGCTGTCTGAAAGTACGGGTTTAACCAGGACAAAGGACGCTTACCTAGAAGGTATCGGCCTGAATTATAAAATGGGCCGACATACGAATTTTAAGACGTTTTACGCGCATTCCTATGGTTCTGAATTAGTGGACCCTGTTTTGACGAATGATGCAACGGGTTTCGGAGTCGATTACGGGACGGGGCGTTTTAATATTGGATCGGCAATGACCTATGATATGCTGAAAAATATTTCCTATACTGCCAACAGCAGTTTTAATTTGTCGAAACTCAATGTCGCCCTGTCTATGACAGAT
>JAGVOQ010000043.1 GCA_020052645.1 Candidatus Omnitrophota bacterium | reverse complement strand
CTTTGGGAGGGAACCCCCGGGAAGGTGTTGTTAGAATTATTCTCGAGATTGTTTGAAAGAAAAAAGGAGCCCCGGGCTTTAGCCCGGGGGATTCCACTTCGCACACATAATTTACGTCGCAAGAAGCGCTCCGTAAAATATGTACTCATTGAAGGAGTATCTCATGACTAAGACCAAAGATTTTCTTTCTGTTTCAGATTTTTCTGTTGAAGAGATCAACGCGTTGTTTAAGCGGACAGAGGAGCTGAAAAAAAATAGATTTCAGGATAGTTTTAAAAATAAAGCTGTTGGCCTTATTTTTCAAAAACCCTCTTTGCGAACGCGTGTTTCTTTTCAGGTGGGCGTTTGGCAATTGGGCGGTCAGTGTATGTCTTTGAGCCCGGCTGAGGTTAATATCGGCGTTCGTGAAACTATCAAAGACGCGGCTTTGACGTTGTCGCGCTATTTGGATTTGATCGTTGCGCGGGTTTTTAAACATAAAGAAGTTGAGGAGCTGGCGCAATTTTCTCTTGTTCCGGTGATCAATGGTTTAAGCGATCTGCATCATCCTTGTCAGGCCTTGGCAGATGTTTTTACGTTGAAGGAAAAGCGCGGGGATCTGAAAGGATTGACGTTGACCTATGTGGGTGACGGCAATAATGTGGCTCATTCGCTTATGCAGATCACAAGCATGCTTGGCATCAATATGAAGATCGGCTGCCCTAAAGGGTTTACGCCTGATAAAAATATTCTTGCGCTCACTCAGGCCCAAGGCCAGAAAACAGGGGCTTCTATTGTTGTGACGCAGGATCCGAAAGAAGCTGTTAAAGATACGGATGTTATTTATACGGATGTATGGGCGAGTATGGGACAGGAGAGGGAAGCAGCCAAGCGCGCCAAGATCTTCAAAAAATATCAGGTCGATAAGGGACTCATGTCTTTAGCCAAAAAAAATGTTCTGATCATGCATTGTTTGCCGGCGCATCGAGGATTGGAAATTGCCGATGACGTCATGGATAGCCCTAATTCTGTCGTATTTGATGAAGCAGAGAATAGATTGCATGTTCAAAAAGCGATCATGTTAAAGTTATTGGGAAAATAAATATCGGGCATCAGGGATCGGGCATCTGGGATCAACAAGCTTTTACTGTTCCCTGTTGCCTGTTCCCAGGTCCCTGAAAAGGAGATTTTATGAAGAAGGTCGTATTAGCTTATTCAGGTGGTTTGGATACTTCCTGCGCGATTAAATGGCTTAAGGATAGGGGTTATGAGGTTGTCGCTTATATCGGCGATGTTGGGCAGGGAGAAGATTTCGAACAAATCGAGAAGAGGGCTTTAAAGACAGGCGCCAAGCGTGTCTATGTCGGTGATTTAAAGGCTGAGTTCGTGAATGATTTTGTGTTGCCGACATTGCAGGCGAATGCCGCTTATGAAGGTAAATATCTTTTGGCAACAGCATTAACGCGTCCTCTTATTTCTAAGCATTTGGTTGAAGTGGCTCACCGGGAAAAAGCCTGCTCAATAGGCCATGGCTGTACAGGTAAAGGTAATGATCAGGTGCGTTTTGAAGTGACGGCTCATATTCTTGATCCGAAGCTTGAGATTGTCGCTCCTGTAAGGGAATGGGAGTTTAAATCCCGTGAAGAAGAAATTGATTATGCAAAGCGGCATAATATTCCTTTGAATGTCACTAAGAAAAAAGTTTACAGCATTGATAAGAATCTTTGGGGCATCAGCATTGAGTGCGGTATTTTGGAAGATCCTTTTGCAGAACCGCCTAAAGATGTCTATCAAATGACTTGTGCTCCTGAGGATGCGCCTTTGAAACCTAGCGTGGTTGAAATTGATTTTGAAAAAGGTGTCCCAACAAAGATCAATGGAAAAAAATATGAATTAGAAGCGTTGATAAAAACGCTTCACGCCATAGCCTCAAAGAATGGCGTTGGCCGCGTGGATATGGTTGAAAACAGGCTGGTCGGAATTAAATCTAGGGAGATCTATGAATTTCCTGCAGCGACGTGTCTTTATGCGGCTCATAGGGATTTAGAGAGCTTGGTTTTAGACCGCGAGCTTTTGCACTTTAAACAGTCTTTGGAGCAGAAATACGCTGAACTTGTTTATTATGGTTTATGGTATACGGATTTGAAAAAATCGCTCGATGCGTTTATCAAAGAAACCCAGAAGAACGTGACAGGCACGGTGCGTCTTAAATTGTTCAAAGGGCAATGCATTGTCATCGGGCGCAAGTCGCCTTATTCATTGTATAAAGAATCCCTGGCGACTTATACAGAAAAAGATAAGTTTAATCAGAAGCTGGCTGAAGGATTTATCCGGCTTTGGGGATTGCCGTTCCAGAAATAAAAAGGTCACAAAGTCACAAGGTCACAAGTCACAGGTTAAAAGCTGTTAACGTGAAACGTGCGACGTGAAACTTGAGACATAAAACGGGGTTTTTCAATGACAAAAAAACTATGGGGTGGACGATTTGCGAAGGAGATACATCCGTTGCTTGAAAAATTCAGTTCTTCAATAGCAACAGATTATCGGTTGGCGGAGTGTGATCTGATAGGGTCTTTTTTGCATGTTCATGTTTTGTTTGGCGCCAAGCTTCTCTCTCGATCTGAATTTCTGGCCTTGAAAAAAAGTATTAAAGAGTTGTTGGCAATTGTTCAGAAGGGTGCGTTTCAATATGACCCGGCTGCGGAAGATGTCCATACATGTTTGCAAAACAGCTTAGAAAAAAAAGCAGGCTCAGCGGTCCAAAAATTACAGACGTGCCGTTCCCGCAATGATCAGGTTGTTTTTGATACAAAACTTTATTGTCTTAAGGAATCGGTTTATCTCCATCAGGTTCTTTTAGACTTGGGGAAAAGTTTCTTTTTCTTGGGGAAAAAGTATGCAGGTTTGATCATGCCGGGGTTTACGCATTTACAACATGCCCAGGCGCTATATTTTAAAGATTATTGCGGGGCGTATGAGGCGATGTTTTTAGAGGATGCTTCGCGTTTGGAATGTTTTTTTGGGAGGCTTGAGATCACCTTGGGCTCCGGGGCTTTAGCCGGGACAGCCATACCTGCGTCTATTTATACGTCTGAGATCAAAAAGGCTTTAAAAGAACTCAGGTTGAATGATCCTTTGTATGAAATTTTGCCGCCTAAAAACAGCTTGGTTAATGTCAGTGATAGGGATTTTCTAATCGAACTCTTGTCAGCGCTGGCTATTGTCGGGATGCATGTATCGCGGTTTTGCGAAGATATGATACTTATGTCGACTAAGGAATTCAATTTTTTCGAACTGGGGGATGAATTTTGTACGGGTTCATCGCTTATGCCTCAGAAAAAGAATCCGGATTCGCTTGAATTAATGCGGGGAGCGTCAGGCATTCTTTATGGTAATCTTGTCGCTGTTCTGACGACGATGAAGGGGCTGCCTTTGTCGTACAATCGGGATATGCAGTGGGATAAACAGCCTCTTTTTTCATCTTTGGATATTGTCCGTTATGAGTGCGGTATTTTGGCTCAGCTTTTAAAGACGATCAAGATCAATAAGGATAGTTTAAGCGCGCAGTTGAAAGACGAGTCTCTCTATGCCACGGATTTGGCGGATTATCTTGTTTTAAAAGGCGTGGCGTTTAGGAAGGCGCATGAAATTGTCGGAAAACTCGTTCAGCATTCTTTATCGAAAAATATAAAGATTAAGGATATGTCAGAAGCCGAATTAAAACAATTCTCTGAAATGTTTAATAAGAGCGACGTTTTAAAAAGGCTGGATCCCGTTTTTTCCGTTAATTTAAAGAAATCAATCCGGAGAAAGTAGTTTGTTCGTCTTCGCCCTGTGCCAATGCATGAGTGGGCTATGACGGATATCGCTAACGGTAGATTGTTAAAGGAGTTCTATGCACGATTTTAAATATCGAGACAATGAGCTTTATTGTGAAGGCGTCCGTATTGAGGATTTGGCCAGGAAATTTTCTACGCCTTTGTACGTTTATAGTTCGCATACGATTCTTGATCATTTCCTGAAACTAAAAAAAGCATTTGCGACATTGAAACCTTTGATTTGCTTTTCCGTTAAATCTAACTCTAATCTATCTGTTTTAAGACTTCTCGTTAAAAACGGAGCCGGCTTAGATATTGTTTCAGGAGGGGAGTTGTACCGTGCGAAAAAAGTTCACGCGGCCCCCAGTCGTATTGTTTACGCCAGCGTTGGAAAATCAAGGCAGGAAATAGAGGAGTCCGTTAAAACAGGCATTCTCTTTTTCAATGTTGAATCACTGCAGGAATTAAGTTTGATCAGCGATGTGGCGACTGCATTAAAGAAACAGGCGCGCGTCTGTATACGTATCAATCCGAATATCGATCCGCATACTCATCGCTATATCACGACGGGTACTGTTGAGAGTAAATTCGGCGTTGATTTCGATACGGCCCGTATTATTTTCCTAAATCGGGAAAATTTTAAAAATGTTCAATTTTTGGGTTTACATGTGCATATCGGTTCCCAGATCACTCAAGTAGATCCTTTCTTAGCGGCACTTCGCCGGATATGCAGGTTTATTGATGAATTAAAAAGAATGGGTGTTTGCCTTGAGTACCTTAATATTGGCGGAGGCCTTGGGATCATTTATAAAGAAGAAAAGCCGCAAACAGCCGAAGAATTCGCGCACCGTGTGGTGCCGGTTTTAAAGAAAACAGGTCTGAAAATCATTTTGGAGCCAGGGCGTTTTATCGTGGGTAACAGCGGAATTTTGGTGACACAGGTTCGGTATATCAAAGAGACTCAAGCGAAACGTTTTATTGTTGTTGATGCGGGGATGAATGATCTGGTGCGTCCTTCCCTGTATGGAGCTTATCATGAAATCCAACCATTGTTGAAAAGCGTTACTTGTGACAAAAATATTTTAAAGAAGAGCGATGTAGTTGGTCCTATCTGTGAAAGCGGCGATTTTTTGGCTAAAGACAGGTTGATTCCTTGGGTGGATGTGGGGGAGTATCTTGCGGTTATGAGCGCAGGTGCTTATGGATTTTCCATGTCTTCCAATTATAATTCACGCTGCCGGTCGGCTGAAGTCATGGTTAAAGGCTCAAAATTTTATCTGATTCGGGAACGTGAATCTTTTGAAGATCTTGTGAATAAAGAAAAGGTTACGGGATGAATCCCGTTAGACCTTGCGTTAAGTGTTTATTTCGGTCTATACGAGATTTTCTGATAAACAAGTTTGTATCGCTATAAATAGGCACGCTCAAGAGGTTTAACGGGATGAAAAAAATTAATTTTACAAAAATGCAGGGGTCTGGGAATGATTTTGTGATTATAGAAGAACGTCCCGCGTTACACGTCGCACGTAACACGTCTTTCATCAAAAATATTTGCGATCGGAAATTCGGCATAGGCGCAGACGGTGTTCTTTTGCTTGAAAAGTCAAAAAAGGCCGATGTACGCATGAGGATCTTTAACGCGGACGGAACTGAAGCGGAAATGTGCGGCAACGGCGCGCGATGCTGTGCTTTGTATTACGCGACTAAAAACAAAAAAAAGAAAATTACTATTGAAACATTGGCTGGTTGTTTGGCGGCCGAGATAGATGCGCAAAGCGTTAAGTTGAAAATGACGGATCCCTTGGATCTTCGATTGGATTATAAGGTGGAAGTGGATGGCAAGGTCTACGAAGCGGATTATGTGAATACTGGCGTTCCTCATGTTGTTGTTGAAGTGGATGATTTAGAAAAAGTCCCTCTAAAAAGGCTGGGGCGTTCAATCCGGTATCACCAGATTTTTCAGCCTGCAGGGACGAATGTTGATTTCATAAAAGTTATCGACAGTGGTCATATACGCTTGAGGACGTATGAGCGCGGCGTGGAAGATGAGACGCTTGCGTGCGGAACAGGATCTGTGGCTTCAGCCATTATCGCTGTTTTGAATCATTCCAAGAGAAATTTAAAACAGAAAGACTCAGCTTCAATGCATCGAGTGTATGTAGCGACGCAAAGCGGAGAAGAGCTCAAAGTCTATTTTAAAATATTAAAAAAAATTATTACGAATGTTTGGCTTGAGGGTACGGCGCAAAAAGTTTTTAAAGGAGAATATTGTATTAGTCAATAGTCGATAGACGATAGTCTATAGTAAAAATCTTTTAACTATTGACTATAGACTCAAATTTTTTGTGTTTTGAATTTAATCCTAAGGGGGTTTTATGATTTTCAAAGGTTCGATGGTGGCGCTGGTAACGCCTTTTACGAAAAAAAATGAAGTCGATGAAGATACGCTGGTCCGGCTTGTTGAATTTCATATCAAGAACGGGACGGATGCTGTTGTGCCTTGTGGCACGACAGGGGAGTCTGCGACGCTGAATTATGAAGAACACGAACGTGTTATTGATATTTGCGTCCGTGCTGCAAGAAAGAGGATCCCCGTTATTGCCGGGACAGGCTCCAATTCAACAGAAGAGGCTATTGAATTAAGCGCTCACGCCAAAAAAAGCGGCGTTGATGGGCTTTTGTTGGTTTCACCCTATTACAACAGGCCGACCCAAAAAGGCTTGTATCTCCATTTCAAGGAGATCGCCGATAAAGTGAAACTCCCGATCATTCTCTATAATATTGCTTCTCGCACAGGCGTAAATATCGAACCGGAAACCTTTTTCATGCTTGTTCAATCATGTAAAAATATCGTTGGAGTTAAAGAGGCAAGCGGTTCGTTGGATCAAATGTCTCGAATTATGGCTCTTTGCGGAAAAAAATTAACGATGGTTTCGGGTGATGATTCTTTGACCTTACCGCTGATGGCGATAGGCGGTGAGGGTATTATTTCTGTTGTGGCTAATATTATCCCTCGCGACGTGAAGGCCCTTGTTGTTGCTTTTAACAAAGGACAATTATGCGAAGCCAAGCGTCTTCATTATAAAATGTTGCCGTTGATCAAAGCGGTGTTTATTGAGACGAATCCGATCCCTGTTAAAACAGCGATGGGGCTTATGAAAATGTGTAATCCTGCTTTACGGCTGCCTATGTGTTCTATGGAAGAAGCCAATCTGGGGAAATTGAAAGCCGCTTTGAAAGAGTATAAGTTGATTTAAGGTTATTTTTGACTGAACTTTTTTTAATATTTAAGAATGACGGCAAGGTTTAGTCTTGTCAAACACTTTGGAAGGGATATGAAAAAATCAAAAATAAAACTTGGCGTGAGCGGTGCTTGTGGGAGAATGGGCAGCCGGATTATTTCATTGGCACTTGAAGATAAAGATTTTGATGTTGTCGTTGGTTTGGAGAAAGAGGGTCATCCTGAGATCGGTAAAAGAATTTCCGGTGTCAACATTGTTTCGTCTTGCGAATCTTTTAAAGAGATCGATGGTTTGATTGAATTTAGCGCTCCGCAAAGCTCTGTCGAACATCTTGCCGTTGCTCTTAAGTACAAACTGGCTCTTGTTTTGGGGACAACGGGTTTTAATGATCAGGAGCAGAAGAAGATTCTGGCGGCATCGAAAAAAATACCTATTGTTTTTTCGCCGAACATGTCTTTCGGCGTTAACGCGTTGTTTCATCTTTTGCGTGAAGCGGTCATTCGATTACCCCAAGATTATAAAGTTTCTATTACTGAAGCTCATCATGTTCATAAAAAAGATGCGCCTTCCGGAACCGCGAAATTCTTAGCCCAAATTATTAAAGATGAGAAAGGAAATTTAAACGAAGATATTCGCTCTATCCGAGAGGGTGAGATTGTTGGCGATCACGAGATAGTTTTTGAAAGCCCATGGGATACGATCAAGTTGTCTCATTCTGCCAAGACAAGGGATATCTTGGTTTTAGGCGCTTTGGCAGCTATGAAATTTGTTGCAGGCAAGAGCAAGGGTCTTTACAGCATGGCCGATGTATTAAAAAGCCTTCGTAAGCGATAACATAGTTTTTTGTCATCATTCAACTAAAGGAGAAACAAGGATGGACATTACTGTATCAAAAAAATTAGGAAGTCTTCCGCCCTATCTTTTTGCTGAAATAGATACAGCTAAGAGAAAGGCCAGGCAGGAAGGGCGTAATATTATAGATTTAGGTGTCGGAGATCCGGATATTCCGACCCCTTCTTTTATTATTGAGAAGTTGTATGAGGCAGCGAAAGACCCTAAAAATCATCGCTATGCCCTTGATCAGGGTATGCCGGAATTTAGGATTGCTATCGCCGAATGGTATAAGAAAAGATTTAATGTGGATTTGAATCCTGAAAAAGAGATTTTGCCTTTGATCGGCTCTAAAGAAGGTATCGCCCATATGCCGATCGCTTTTTTGGATAAAGGAGATTTTGTCTTGGTACCCGATCCAGGGTATCCGCCTTATAAAAACGCGACAATTTTAGCTGATGGCAAGCCTCAAGTGATGCCGCTTAAGGCATCGCACGGTTTTTTGCCTGAATTAGATACGATCAATCCTCGCATTGCCGATAAAGCCAAATTAATGTTTTTGAATTATCCGAATAATCCTACGGCCGCGGTGGCTGACAGATCTTTTTATGAAAAGGTTGTGCAGTTTGCGACGTTGCATAACATTATTGTTTGTCATGATGCGGCATATTCTGAAGTGTATTTTAATGGAATCAAGCCCATGAGTTTTCTCGAAGTGCCTGGTGCAAAAGAAGTCGGTGTGGAATTTCATTCTTTATCGAAAACTTTTAATATGACGGGTTGGCGCGTAGGATGGGTGTGTGGTAATGAAAAAGTCATCTCAGCTTTGGCCAAAGTTAAATCGAACATAGATTCCGGGATTTTTCAGGCCATTCAAGTCGCAGGCATCGCGTCTTTGCGGGACGGTGATTCAGTGATTGAGCAAAATAATAAAATATACGGTGAGCGTTGTCAGGTTTTTGTTGAAGGTTTAAAAAACATCGGGTGGAAAATCGATAAACCTCATGCGACCTTCTACGTATGGCTTAAGCTTCCGCGTAAAGTTAAATCTTCTGTTGAATTTTGTTCGATTCTTTTAGAACGGGCCAATATTGTCGCTACCCCGGGTGTGGGTTTAGGAAAATACGGAGAAGGATACGCGCGGTTTGCCCTGACGCTCGATAAAGAAAAGCTTAAGGAAGCGGTTGAGCGTATGAAGGTGTATCTGGTTGATATGCTTTAAAAAGTAGTTTGAAAGGGTTGGCAATGGATATTTTGGATAAAATTTTTGATGTCTGGGCTAGATTTTTAGGTTTTTTAAGAAGATTTTCTAAGAAAGAAAAGGAGGCATTAATTATGAAAGTGTTAAGATCTCTGGTAGGTATTTTTATTATGTTTTTATTTATTACGAGCTTCGGATGGGTCAATGTCCATCCGACAGAAGTGGCGGTTGAGATCAATAAAGTGGCTCACAAGGTTTCTGATGTGCCAAAGGGTGTTGGATATCATTTTTTTAACCGTTGGGTAACGGACATGGTTATTTATAAAGTTGCAGCCAGGGCATTCCCCGGTGATACGGAAGGCAGTGAGAATGCAAAAAAGTATAATCTTGAGCTAAAAACAAATGACGGGCAGAACATTGATGTTGATCTGACCGTTATTTATGCTCTTAAGGCAAATGAAGTTCCTCTGTTGCATCAGATGATAGGGCAGAACTTTGAAGACCAGATATTATTGCCTCAAATACGCTCTGAAGCAAGGTTGGCGATCGGCGGTTATTCGGCAGAAGAGATTTATCAGGGTAAAGTGCGTGAAGAAATACAGCAAAGGATCAAGGATAAGCTAATCAAATCGCTTGAACAATACCCTGCTATTCAAATACACGATGCTTTGATAAGGCACTTTCAGTTTAGCCAGGCATTTGAGAGCGCGATCGAACAAAAGAAGTTAGCTGCTCAGGGCGTAGAGATCAATAAAAATAAGGCATTGTCACAGGAACAAGAAGCATTAAGAGTTGAGGCAGAAGCTCGCGGTAATAAATTAAGGGTTGTCCAGGAAGCTGAAGGCCGCGCCCAGTCAGCAAAGATAGAAGCTGACGCGAGGCAATATCAATTAGAAGCTGAAGCAAAGGGTAATCTAGCTGTTTATAAAGCAGATGCTGAAGGTAAAAAGCTGCAAGCGGAAGCTTTGGGCGGCGGACAAAATGTTGTTGCCTTAAAGGTAGCCGAGAAACTCTCGGATAAATTACAGGTCTACGCGTATCCTGTAGGAGAACATTCTACGTCTGTTATGGATGTCTCAGGGTTATTCGGAGATATGTTCAAGAAGAGATGATGATTTGCTATATCGGCGTTGGGTCTAATTGTGGAGATAGATTTTTTAATATCAAGCAAGCGATCGCACGCTTGGATCAAGTGCCCGGCATTGTGGTTAAGAAAATATCAGGGATTTACGAGACAGAGCCACAAGGTGGGCCGCTTGGTCAGAGTGATTACTATAATCTTGTTGTTGAGATAGATTCTCTGCTTGAGCCGAGGGAATTGCTTGATTCTTTGAAAAAAATCGAGAAGGTTGTCGGGAGAAAAGCTGTTCGTGAACGTTGGGCAGCGCGCGAAATCGATTTGGATATTTTATTGTGCGGTGATCAGGTAATTAAGGAAGAGGGATTAGAAGTTCCGCATCCTAGGTTGCAAGAAAGATTTTTTGTCTTAAAACCGCTTAACGATTTAGCGGCGTATTGTAAGCATCCTGTTTTAAAAAAGACGGTCAAAATTTTATTGGACCAGGTGAACCAAAGAGGGAGGGTGAGGAAAATTGAAGAGATTGTTTCGATTGACTGATTCGAAAAAAATAGCTGGCGTTTGTTCCGGGTTGGGTGAATATTTTAATATTGATCCGACTTTGATACGAATCATTTTTTTAGTTGGTACGTTTATTTGGGGTTTTGGTATTTTGGTCTATTTGATCTGTTGGTTGGCGATGCCCACCAAGGATGAAATCAGAAATCTTTAAGTACGATTTATCCCTTTTTTGACGACTATGAAGATTGTTAAAAAAATCGGTGCTCTTCGAAAGGCCCTTGAGTCACCTCGGTGTCAAGGGAGGTGTATCGGATTTGTTCCGACTATGGGGGCTCTGCATTGTGGTCATCTTTCCCTGGTGCACCGCGCAAAAAAAGAAAATGATATTGTTGTTGTTAGCATTTTTGTAAATCCTACCCAGTTTGGTCCTCATGAAGATTTCGTTCACTATCCCCGTAATTTAAAAAAAGATACTAAAATTTTAAAAGGATCTTGTGACTATTTATTTGTTCCCGATGTGCGCGAGATGTACGCTCAAGGTTTTCGTACCCGCGTGGAAGTGGGGGGCCTGGGAGAACTGTTATGTGGACGGACCCGCAAGGGTCATTTTACGGGAGTCGCAACAGTAGTCGCAAAATTATTTTCTATTGTTTTGCCACAAACAGCTTACTTTGGGCAAAAAGATGCGCAGCAGGCCGTGATTATCAAAAAGATGGTCACGGATTTGAATATTCCTGTTAAAACTATTGTTTGTCCGACTGTGCGTGAAAAAGACGGGCTGGCCATGAGTTCCCGTAACGCTTATTTATCTGAAGGTGAGAGAAGGGATGCTGTTGTCTTATTTCAGGCATTGAAGTCTGCACAGCGTTTGGTGGACTCGGGAGTTCGTGAATCGGCTAGAATTATTTCTGTTTTAAATGATTTTATTACGCGTACGGTCTCGGCGCGCGTAGAGTATATCGCCATTGTTGATGAGGCGAGCCTCTCGACTTTGGAAAAAATAGAGCGTCGAGCCCTTTTGCTTTTGGCGGTTACTGTTGGTAAGACGCGCTTGATAGATAATATGATTCTAAAAATAAAAGTTTCGGGCAACAGATAACAGGCAACAGGTATCAGAAAAGACAAAAAAGCTTGCAGTTACCCGATGCCAGATCCCTGATCCCTGAAAAATCGGATGTCATGCATGAAACATAAAAGAATTAGAATTGGACTTGTTGGTTGCGGTGCTATTGGCAAGAGCCTCATGGTTATGGCTCAAAAACAGTTTAAAGACGCGTTTGAAATTACGGCTTTGTGCGATCTTGATACCTCAAAGGCCCTTGCCTTAAATAAGACATTGGGTTGTGGGAAGGTAACGGATTTCAAGACATTGATCAAGTTAAGCGATCTGGTTGTTGAAGCGGCGTCTGCTAAGATTTCTTTTGAAGTTGCCCAGGAAGCACTTTTGAAAAAAAAGAATGTTTTAGTTATGAGTATCGGAGGCATCCTTGGGAAAGAAGGAAAACTTTTTGAGATAGCGCGTCGTAACAAAAAGAGGATTTTCCTTCCGTCAGGAGCCATCTGTGGCTTAGACGGCGTAAAGGCGCTGGCATTGGCAGGTATTGATCGCCTGACGTTGAAAACATATAAGCCGCCGCAAGCTCTTAAAGGCGCCTCATTCATAGAAAAAAACAAAATTGATTTAGATGCGATTAAAGAAGAAAAAATGATATTTCGAGGTACGGCGCAGCAGGCGGTAGAAGCATTTCCGCAGAATATTAATGTTGTGGCTGTTTTAAGCATCGCGGCTTCTGGCCTGGTGGTTCCCCGGGTTGAAATTTATGCTTCTCCGGAACTTAAACGTAATGTTCATGTGATTGAGGTTGAGTCAAAAGCGGCGCGTCTTTCGATCCGTTGTGAAAATGTGCCGAGTCCTGACAATCCTAAGACGAGTTATTTAGCAATCCTTTCTGCAGCAGCTATGTTGTCGGGTGTTTCTGATGTTGTTCGTGTTGGAAGTTGACTAAAATTTTAAACTGAAAGGGGGTGATTGTTAATGGCTCAAAAAGTCGCTAAAGTAGGAGTGAAGAGACAAAAAGGGTTTCTTTACTTCATCGATAAGCAAGGGGATGTCTCCTGTGCTATGATGGCAAGAGGCAAGAAAAAAGGTGGAAAGCCCAAAAAAGTTGCTAAAGTCGGCGTTGATAAGAAAGTGGGTTATCTTTACTTTCTTGATAAACAGGGTGATGTCGCTTGCGCAAAGTTAGTTAGAGGTGGTAAGAAAAAAGGTAAAAAGAGATAAATGCATTAAATCTCCCTTAAGGCCGAAATTCAAACTTTGGCCTTAAGGGAGAATCTCTCCCGTTAAATCGTCCATATCTATTATTATTCATGGAAAAAAACACATTGGTCATTCAAGGGGCCAAAGAACATAATCTTAAAAATATTAATGTTGAGATTCCGCGCAATAAGCTTGTGGTTGTCACGGGTTTGTCGGGGTCCGGAAAATCGTCTTTGGCCTTTGATACGATTTATGCCGAAGGCCAGCGCCGTTATGTCGAGAGCCTCTCGAGTTATGCGCGTCAGTTCTTAGATCAGCTCTCAAAGCCCAGTGTGGATTTTATTGAAGGTTTATCTCCGACGATTTCCATAGAGCAGAGGACCGCAGGAGGAAACCCCCGTTCGACAGTTGGAACCCAGACAGAAATTTACGATTACCTGCGATTATTATTTGCGCGTATCGGGATTCCTCACTGTCCAAAGTGCGGCCGTGTGGTTAAGCGGCAGAGCTCGCAGGAGATCGTTGAGCAGGTTTTGCGTTTTGAACAAGGAACAAAAATCGAGATTTTATCGCCTCTTGTTAAAGGGCGCAAAGGTGAATATAGAAAGATTTTAGAAGAGGTCCAGAAAGATGGCTTCGTAAGAGCCAGGATTGACGGCATTGTTCATGAACTGGATGAGAATGTCGAACTCAAGCGTTACGACGTTCACAATATCGAGGCTGTTGTCGACCGTCTCACGATTAAAGCGGATATTAAACAACGGTTGACAGATTCCATAGAAACGGCGCTGAAGTTTGGCCGCGGTGCCGTAATTGTAAGCGTTAGCGATCAAAAAGGAAAATCCGAAGATAAAGTATTCAGTGAACTATACGCCTGTGTGCATTGCGGGATCAATATCCCAGAAATAGAGCCGAGAATATTTTCTTTTAATGCGCCTTACGGTGCGTGTCCTGCGTGTTTGGGTCTGGGTTTTAAAATGGAATTCGATGAAGGTTTGCTTGTTCCTGATAAAGATAAAACACTTCTTGAGGGGGCGCTTGAACCATGGAAACGCGGCGGCAGAGGGTATCTTTTGTATTATCGTGGCTTATTAAGGGAATTATCCACGCGCCTCGGCATTGATTTGAATGTCCCTTTCAAAAAATTAAAAAAAGAACACGTGAAAGCCATTCTTTATGGCTGCAAGGAAAATATCTGGGGTAAGCCGTTTGAGGGCCTTGTCCCGTACTTGACCAGGCTTTTTTCGCAGACAGAGAGCGATTTTTTGAAAGAGGAAATCTCAAAATATATGTCTCAACTTCCTTGTCCTGACTGCGGCGGCGCGAGATTAAAAAAAGAAAGTTTATGTGTGACCATCCAGAATAAATCTATTTATGATGTTACGTGTATGACGATTTCTCAAGGCTATGATTTTTTTAATAAGCTGCCGCTTGGGCCGAGAGAGCGTCTGATCGCGTCTCAGGCTTTAAAAGATATACGCGAAAAACTTATGTTTTGTTTAAATGTCGGTTTAGGCTATTTAACTTTAGACCGACGCAGTCAAACGCTTTCCGGCGGTGAATTTCAGCGCATCCGGTTGGCGACCCAGGTAGGCTCTGGGCTTGTGGGCGTTTTGTATGTTTTGGATGAACCCAGTATCGGATTGCACGCGAAAGATAATGATAAGCTTTTAGGGACATTGTTGTCTCTGCGGGATTTGGGGAATACTTTACTTATTGTTGAACATGATGAAGCGACGATCCGTGCTGCGGATTATTGCGTGGATTTGGGCCCAGGTGCAGGAAAATTCGGAGGAGAGGTTCTTTATTCGGGGCCTATTGACGGATTGTTAAAGTCGAACAAATCTTTGACCGCTAAGTTTTTGAATGGCGTCATGACGATTGCGACACCTCTAAAACGCCGTTCCTATCAGGATAAGAAATGCCTTGAGATTAAAGGGGCATCGATGCATAATTTAAAAAATATAGATGTTAAATTTCCTTTGGGAACCTTTATTTGTGTGAGCGGTGTTTCGGGTTCCGGGAAGTCGACGTTGATCAATGAAACGTTGTATCAGGCGCTTAGCGCAAGAATCAACCGTTCTAGACCCAAAAAATGTTTTTTTAAGTCGCTGAATGGAGTGGAGCGTGTTGATAAAGTTATTGTGGTTGATCAAGCTCCTATTGGACGCACGCCGCGTTCGAATCCAGCGACTTATGTGGGTGTTTTTTCGATCATTCGGGATATCTTTACTCGCCTTCCCGAAGCGCGAGTCCGCGGGTATAAACCGGGTCGTTTTAGTTTTAATGTCAAAGGTGGGCGTTGCGAGGCCTGTGGCGGAGATGGCATCAAAAAAATAGAAATGCATTTCTTGCCTGATGTCTATGTTAAATGCGAAGTCTGCCATGGCAGGCGATTTAATGACGCGACGCTGGAAGTTCTGTATAAAGGTAAGTCAATATCTGATGTTTTGGATATGCCGGTGGAGGAGGCCCTTCATCTATTTGAAAATATCCCCCGTATTAAAAATGTCTTAGCCACTCTTAGCGATGTGGGATTGGGTTATGTTCAGCTTGGCCAATCGGCGACGACTCTTTCTGGAGGCGAGGCTCAGCGCGTTAAGCTTGCGACAGAGCTCTGTAAGCGCTCAACGGGAAAAACCTTTTATATACTTGATGAGCCGACGACCGGACTTCATTTTGCCGACGTCGATAAGCTTTTAGGAGTTTTACAGAGGTTGGTGGATCAGGGAAATACGGTTTTAGTCGTCGAGCATAATCTTGATGTTATTAAAAGCGCTGATTATTGCATTGATTTGGGTCCTGAAGGGGGCGATAAGGGCGGTGACGTCGTGGCGTGCGGAAGCCCGGAGGAAATTGTAAGAGTTAAAAGGTCGTATACAGGGCAGTATTTAAAAAAAATATTGAGAATAGAAGATAAAAAATAGATGATGGAAAAAATTCGTTCATTGCTTCGAAAGGTAGAAATAATGGGTAAATCTAATAAAATAATTTCCTGGATGCTTCTGTTGTGTTTTGTTGCTGGTTTATGTTGTGCAAATGCATATTCAGCAAATTTTGATAAAAAGGAAGAGGATGCGTATTATGTGGCGGTGAAGGCGTATGAGGACGGATTTTACGATGTCGCCCTGACGCTATTTGACCGATTTTTAAAAACATATGTCCAGAGTGAAAAAAAATTTGAAGCCCTGGCCTTTATAGGCCAATGTTATTTTGCTCAGGAAAAATACCTGAAAGCCCTGGATCAATTTGAAGGGCTTTTAAAGTTGCAGGAAGCTGCAAGCATTAAAGATAAAATTCTTTTTTGGCTTGCAGAAGTGTATGCAAAGGGAAAGGATTATGCCCAGGCTGAAGAATATGATAAGCAGCTGATAGAAAATTATAAAAATTCTTTTTATGTTTTGCCCGCCACTAGATCTTTGGCTCAGGCGTATTTTAATGAAGGGAAGTATCCGGATGCGTTAAAGTTTTATCGTTTGATTTTGTCTAAGTATAGCGATGCCCCTGAGTCAGAAGAGGCTTTCTTTGGTACCTGTGAGATTTATTATCGTACAAAGGATTATCCTGAGCTTGTAAAAGAACTTAATAAATTCATAAAACAATATCCCGAGTCAAAGCTTTTGAGCCGAGCTTATTTTTATTTGGGAGAGGCTAATTTTTACCGTGGTGAATTCAAGGATGCTATTGATGCTTATCAGCGTGTGGAAGATCTCTCATTGGGTTCTGAGCAGGCGGAGTTGGCTCAGATCGGCATGGCCTGGTCTTATTTAAAGTTAAAAAAATACATTGAAGCTGAAAGCGTATTTTCAAAGTTTAGCGATGACAATCAGCCGCTGGCGGTTCTTTTGGGGAGAGCTGTTGCTAAAATGGAATTAAAGGAGTCACAAGCCGCGCTTTCACTTTTTGAAAAGGTGATTGAGCTTGATAAAAATCAAATGTATGTGCCTTTCGCTAATTTTGGCAAAGGAGAGGTTCTCTATAACCTCTCAAGGTTTGATGAGGCGCTGGTGGCTTACAGGATCGCCCTGGATAAGCTAAGGGTTTTTTCCGGCGCTTATACTGAATCAAAGGAGCTTAGGGATAAGATTTACTACGGGTTGGCCTGGTCTTATTTAAAGATAGGCGATTTTCGTTCGGCTCAGGAATCATTTCAGAAAGTTGTTACTCTTACTTCCGACAAGATCATTAAGTTGAGCGCTTTGTGTCAACTGGGGGATACGTATCAGGACGCAGGTGATTATAAAAAGGCCATTGAAACGTACCAGGGTTTTTTAGAAAATTATCCGGATAGCGCCTACAATGATTATATGCAATATCAATTGGGTGTCTCGTGGTTGAAGATGGAGAGTATGGATTCCGCTATTTTGGCTTTTCGTAAACTTTTAAAGGACTATCCAACTTCTAAGTTGGTAGATGATGCAAATTATTTTTTAGGAGTGACTTACTTTCAAAAAGGTGATTTTCTAGCGGCGAAAGATCAGCTGCAAGCCTTTGCCAATGAGTTTAAAGATTCTCCCTATCGTCCTCATGCATTGTTTCTTTTGGGTGAAACTTTAATGAATCAGGGTGAATTTAAACTAGCGATCGAGACTTTGAATACTGTTATCAAAGAATATCCGGATCAGGAGGGGTTGCGCCAGAAGGCAGAATATGAGGTTGCTAATGCCTATGCTCGTATGGGTAACGAAGGAGAGGCCAATAAGAGGCTTTCAGATTTTATTTCTCGTTATCCGGATTCTCAGTTATCTCCGGATATTCTTTTCTGGCTGGGACAGTCTTTCCTGGAAAAAAATAATTTGATGAATGCCCGTAAATATTTTGAACGGCTCATTCGTAATTATCCTAATCATGATTTGATCGAGGAAGCTTACCTGGAAATCGGCTTGACATATTTTAAGGAAGCACATTTTGATGCTTCTTTGAGGAATTATAAACAGGCTGTTGCTTCTAGCAATAAGGGGACTTTGGCACGAGCTGGTCTTTCCATGGGGGATGTTTATGCGGCTACCAATGATTTTGATAATGCGATCAAGAGTTATCTAAGTGCGGCGATGAGTGAAACGGCATTTTCTAAAACGGCCTATTTAAAAATGGCAAAAATTTATAGGCAGAGTAAAGCTTATAAAGATGCTTTGTCCGCTCTTGAGAAGGCGTCGGGTGTTACGGGTGCCGGTTCAAATGCCGAGATACAATTTGAAAGCGGCGAGATTTTAGAGGAGTTAGGTGACGACGATAGCGCCTTAGCTGCTTATTTAAAAGTTTATTACTTGTATCCTGATGATAAAGCGCGGACTGTGAAGGCATTGTTGCGAGTGGCTCGTATATATGAGAATAGAAAAAATTGGAAAGAACTGAAAAATATTCTTGAAAAAATAACGGCTCTTGATGTTCCCGAGGCTAAGTATGCGAAAGAGAAGCTTCGTGGTCTTAAAGAGAGCCGATTTTAAAAAAGACGCAACTTCGGCTAAAAGTGAGTTTTAGCAGAAAAAATGAATACGCTTAAAAAGAGGGATATCATGATGAATAAAATCACTAAAATTATTTTTTTATCGATCGGGTTGGTTTTAAGTTTTTTTGTTTTTCAAAGGGTGCCGTGGATTAACGCTGGGGGGCCTCTTGTGATCGTTATTCTCTTCTTGTCATTTTTGTCGGTATCTCTCATGGCGGCTAAAATCAGGCAGTTTATGAGTTTAAGCCTTAACATTGAAAATTTTCTTAAAAGCATTTTTGAACAGTTGGAACGGCAGAGGATCAAGGAAGCATTGGACCTTTGCGACAGAACAGATCATCCAATACCCAGGATATTGAAGGCCGGCATCATGAAGTATGACCGTCCTAAAGATGAGATTAAAGAGGCGATGGAGGATTCTTTTCTTTTTGAGATTCCGATTTTAGAAGATAAACTCCCTGCATTATCGGCCCTTATCCAGATCACACCGCTTGTCGGCCTCCTGGGGTCTTTCATCGGCTTCATCAATATTTTTGGGATCATTCATGCTAAAAAACTCGCGGCGATGCCCGTCGCGCTATTGGATTTTTCTTCTGGGATATGGCAGGCGTTGATCTGTCCGACAGCGGGGTTTATAGTGATTATACCTGCGCTTTTTGTTTTTAATTATTTAACGAACCGCGTGAAAGTATTTATTAATGAAGCCGAAAAAGCGTCGACCGAGCTCTTAACGTTTTTGATCGAGCGGAGGACAGCGTCTTGAAATTCTTAAAAATTTCTCATCCAGAACTGAAGATTTCTTTTTTATTTTCGGTTGCTTTGTTCAATTGTTTATTTGTTTTTTTGATGTTTTTTTTATTTTCTTCTTTTTTTGTGACTCCATCGGGTCTTCCCATTTCATTGCCTCACGGGGTAACCAGCGAACCTTTGAGCGGTAAGGGGCTCGTCATAACGCTTTTAAAAGATAATTCTATTTATTTGGGAGCGCGTAAAACCAGCCTGCTTGAATTGAAAAAGATTTTTTTATCTTCCTCACCTTCTTTTTTAAAAAAAGAAGTGCTCTCAAGTTCTTCTGTCGCCAATGAGTGTTTTTCTGTTTTGATCAAGGCCGACAGAGCGGCATCTGTTGGGGCGCTCGTCTGTTTATGGGATATGCTTAAGGAAGCCGCTGCGGCAAAAGTCTACATAGTCACCAATGAATAAACAGTTTTTTTTAATCCTCCGCAGAAATCCTAAGGGCTTAGCCCGCAAGATGAATGGTGTTGTGCATTTTCTGCTCAGGAGGAAGCCTCGGACTTTAGTCCGGGGAACTTCACAAAATTTTTTTGTTTTTGGAGTTTTTTTTGCTTTTTGTTGGCATGCTTTCTGGATTCTTCTTTTTAATCCTATGATTGAAAGACCTTTTTTGAAATGGGGGGCAGGAGAGAGTGTGTTTTTAGGACAGATTCTTGGTGAAAGGGATTTTGAAGTCAGTTCTTTTAAAAGCGAGAGGGATGTTTCAAGCTTTTCTAAGCCCTCAAAGGATCTGTCAAAGGAGAATTATTTCTTTAAGACGGCTGTGAATTTCGATAAGCCCATGACAACAATAACGATGGAGGAGAGTTCTAGGCCCCAAGAACTTCGTTATGAAAAAAAGGCAGAAGTTGATAGCTCCTTGAAGAATCTTCGTGAGGTTGCTTTTGGTCCTGGTGATTATGGTTTATATGTTGATAACGTTGATTTTTCCGACTGCCGGCCTTATTTTTCAAGGGATGATTTATTAAGCTTTATAGATTTTAAAATACTTTTAAATACTAATGGCCTGGTTCAATCTATTAAAAAAATGACCAGCTGTGGTGATCCTATCGTTGATTTAGTTGTTTTGCGGAAGCTTAAGAACGCCGTGTTTAAGGATTCTTTTCCTCCAAAGACCTGGGTTCGCATCCATTTTAAACTAAAAGTAAGCCTTTAAAAGAGCGTCTCTGGTTGAGAGAGGATGGAGATACATAAAAAAGTTCTGCTTTTTGTTGACCATGCGTCGTAAAAATATTTTTTTATTAAAATGATTGAAATTGATTTTTCTTCTTTTATCTGTTACTATTTATTAGGAGTTGTTGTTTTTGTTCTAATATTTTGGCTGTTGGATAAGAAGACCCAGCTTAAAAAACGTTCTTTGGATACCAAAAGTGTATGGCAGTGTTCGATATGTACGTATGTTTATTTTGATCCACGTTTAAGCCATATAAGCACGTGTCCGGTGTGCGGAAGTTTTAACAAGAGAACTTTTACAAAAAAAGAAGCTTAGGAAGGAGCTTAAGACAATGATTACAGAAATTGGCATCGTGGCGGGGGAGATATGGCATTATTTGGATGCTCATGGAGAGGTTTTGCTTTCAGATATGGACAGACAGATTGATAAGCCACGAGAAATTATCCTAATGAGTTTGGGCTGGTTGGCCCGCGAAGGGCACGTGGTTTTGGTAGCCTGTGACGGTAATTTTAAAATCTCATTAAGGAAATAGTCTATGTTTTCCAAAAGAGCGTTGGCCCTTATCAACGTAATTATTTTTAGCGTTATTTTTTCCATGCTCGCGGCTGTTCTTTTGATTACGGTTTCGAGCCAAGCAAGGATGCTTGAAGCATCTATCACGCGCACCAAGGCTTCTTACTTGGTTGAAGCTGCTCTTGTCTGGTGTTTTGATGAAATGTATGAGAATGGCGCTTGTTCTGATCATCCAGATGAAGGCATTGTCTGGGAATATACAACGGACAACAGCGTTGAGCCGGTGGTGTTTCGGGTTATCGATCCTCCCATGATCGATATTGCCACAGCAGAAGTCCCGGGTACAGGCGGCGTCCTTTTTGAAATTAACTCAACTTATAAATATACTTTCCCCTGGTAGTTTCTCCGCGATTAGTTCCTTACTGTTTTTTCATTGGATTGAAACCTGTTTTTTCGATCTTAAAAAGTCTCTTTTTAATCCCACGGCAGGATCCCCCGGCCTTTAGGCCGGGGATGAATGCAGGTTGCCTTTGGGAGGGAACCCCCGGGAAGGTGTTGTTAGAATTATTCTCGAG
>JAGVOQ010000042.1 GCA_020052645.1 Candidatus Omnitrophota bacterium | reverse complement strand
TGAGTGCCCGCTACTAAAGCATCAGCGGGCATCCGCCGAAGCACTTGTGGCGGATGGTTGAACAGTTAAGATTTTATCTAAAGTAAATAATTTGGAGAGTTGGCTGAGCGGTTGAAAGCGCGCGCCTCGAAAGCGCGTTACTCCGCAAGGGGTACGAAGGTTCAAATCCTTCACTCTCCGCCATTTTGTCCGCTCTGGGGACAAAAGGCGCCTGCCTGCCGGTAGGCAGGGATGCCGGAACCTCTGGTTTCGGCGCCGCACCAAAGTGTATGGTTTGGATGCCGGAACCTCTGGTTTTGACGCCGCATCAAGGACAAAGGGCGGTTACTAAAACGAGCGTAGTATTCGTATCTTAATGTATGTTTTCGATAATTAAACTTAATATATTTCTCCGTATTTTCAATCCCAAAGGGGATGGACCTTCCTAATTCCTTACAAAGGAAGGGGCTAATCCAGAAAGGATAGACCTAACCCAATTCATATAAGGGAAGGGTCTAGGAAAGAATACCTTGTTATAGGCAAAATGAAGGAGGAGTTAAATGCAAGTGACATTGGATAAAATTTATGGTTTCGTGATCCAGTATGGAATTAATTTTATTATTGCTGTTGTTATTTTTTTAATCGGAAAGTGGCTGGCTAGTGTTGTATCAGAACGTCTCGAAAAGGGGATGGTTAAGGCCAATATGGATAAGACATTGGCCGGATTTTTTAAAGACATTATATACACGGGATTTTTAGTTTTTGTTGTTGTCACCGCGTTGGGGCAGCTGGGTATTCAGACAACTTCATTCGTCGCTATTATCGGTGCCGCGGGCCTGGCTGTTGGTCTTGCGTTGCAAGGGTCTTTGGCGAATTTTGCCGCAGGGGTCATTATTATAATGATGAGGCCTTTTAAGGTCGGAGACAATATCGAGACTTCAGGAGCTTCGGGCATAGTCAAAGAAATCCAGATTTTTAATACCATCCTGGAAGGTTCAGCAAACAGACAAATTATCATTCCGAACGCGAAAATCACCAGTGACAAAATCATTATATTAAGAAGTTGATCAGAGTGATTCATTTCCAATCCATTGTTTTCGTTAATCCCTTTTTTTAAAAATATTATCAATTGTAGATTCGGTCTCAGGCTTTATAAAATTATTTTAAAATAATTTTCTATGAATAAGAATGTTTTTCAGAAAAGTCTTTTTAGCTGGTATGCAAAAAATGCGCGTGACTTACCCTGGCGCAGGACGCGAGATCCTTACAAGATCTGGATTTCAGAGATCATGCTGCAACAGACGACGGTTAATGTGGTCATCCCTTATTACGAGCGTTGGATTAAAGTTTTTCCAGATATTCAGGCCTTGGCCTGTACATCTCAGGCAAAGATTCTTAAAAATTGGCAAGGATTGGGCTATTATCAGAGAGCCCGCAATATTAAAAAATCCGCGGAGATTATTTGTGCGCAATATGGAGGGAAGATTCCCGAAGATTCAATTGTTTTAAGAAGTCTGCCGGGCTTTGGGCCTTATACGGTTGCAGCGGTTTTAAGCATTGCTTTTGACCAACGACGGCCCTTGGTTGATGCTAATGTGCGTCGGGTGGCCATGAGGTTGTTGGCTCTTAAAGGTTTTTCTGAAGCCAAAAAAGATAAAGAGATTCTTGAGTTCCTGGATATCATTCTTCCGGAAAAAAATAATAATATTTTTAACCAAGCTTTAATGGAATTGGGCGCGCTTGTATGTCGCGCTCAGCAACCCCAGTGCCTGGCATGTCCTTTCGAGAGATTTTGCCTGGCCACTAAAAAGAATCTTCAGGATAGCATTCCGGCGTTTCAGCGTAAAATAGCACAAAGAATAGAGGCGGTGTGCGCTCTGATCGAAAAAGACGGACGTTATTTTATTCAAAAGAGGCCGCCGCGGGGGTTGTTGGCAGATCTTTGGGAATTTCCGGGAGGGAAGATAGAAAAAAGAGAAACGCAGAGAGAGGCCTTAGCACGAGAGCTTAAAGAAGAAATCGGCGTCCGATTGGTCTCGAGTGATTATTTATTTAGCGTAAAATATGCCTATACAAAATTTAAAGTTTACCTTCATGTGTGGAGGTGTGTTGTTGAATCGCGTCCTAAAAGTGACGCGACCCATAAATGGGTACTCGCTTCTGAATTTAAAAATTTCCCTTTGCCTTCAGCAACAGCTCGTATTATCGATCTTTTGTTTAAGAGACAAGGCAAGGTGCAGTGCAGCAAGCACGCACTTGCCAATCCTTTAAGGCAAGGTACGCTAAAATAGGACATTAAGGTTCTCAATTTTTCTTCTTGTGGGACGTATCGACGCTCATTATAATAGTATTAATTGAGCTCCAGCTTAAAAAAGGTTGTTGTGAAGCATCTTCATTGGTAAGGAGGAAAAACATTTGGGTATTTTTTCAAGAAATAGAAATGGTGAAAAGGCAACAGACGAAGCTGAGATCTTTAAGAAATTGAAAGAGACCCAGGAAGAGCTTATCCAGGCCTCAAAAATGATCTCCTTGGGACAGATGGCTGCTGGGGCTGTTCATGAGATTAAGAATATTTTATTTGTGATCGCGGGCCAGATTGAAGTTTTAGAAACGGAAGATGGATTGTCACCTTTGGCCAAGCAGACGGTTGCGAGTATGCGAAAACAGGTGGCCGCGTTGCAGGACATTGTCCGGGGGATCCTTGATTTTGCCAAAAAGAAAGAGGCCGAATTTTTAGAGTGTGACGTCAATAAAGTGCTTAGTTCTTGTGTTGAATTATTAAGATATCACATCAAGGTTCAGGATAAAGTCAAGGTTGTCCAGGAGCTGGCAAGAGAATCCTTGTTCATCAAGGGAAGCCCTAATCAACTGCAGGAAGTGTTTTTGAATTTGATGATGAATGCGGCTCAGGCTATGGAAGAAAATGGCGGTGTTTTAACGGTGTGTTCGTCTAAAAAGAATGAAAGCGTTGAAGTGGAATTCCGTGATACGGGTAAGGGCATGAGCGAAGAGACTAGGCTTAAAATTTTTAAACCTTTTTTTACCACTAAAGCAACAGGTACAGGGCTTGGGCTCTCTTTGTGTTTGAAAATTATCGAAAATCACCAAGGTTCTATTGACGTTGCCAGCCAGGAGGGCGTTGGGACCGTTTTTACCGTTCGATTGCCTCTTTCAAAGAAGAATTAAGACGGAGGAAAGAAAGATGTCGAAAATAGACTCTAAGCTAAAAATAGAATCTTTAATGCTTCACGGTGGGCAGGTCGCTGATCCTGCGACGGGCGCGCGTGCTGTTCCAATATATCAAACAACATCTTATCAATTCAAGAGTACTCAGCATGCCGCAGATCTTTTTGGATTAAAAGAATTCGGTAATATTTATACGCGTTTGATGAATCCAACGAATGATGTGCTTGAGAAGAGAATGGCTCTTTTGGATGGGGGCATTGGAGCTTTAGCGGTTGCGAGCGGTCAATCAGCGATCACATTGGCCTTGCTTAATCTTGTCCAGGCAGGGGATGAAATAGTTTCTGCGGATAACCTTTATGGAGGGACCTACACCCTTCTGCATTATACTTTTGCGCGCTTGGGCATAAAAGTAAAATTTGTTAAGTCCAACGATTTAACTGCTTTTCAGAATGCTATTACGTCTAAGACTAAAGCTTTATATGCCGAAACGATTGGAAATCCTAAGCTGGATGTTGCGGATCTAAAAGGTTTAGCGCAGCTAGCCCATAAAAATGGCATCCCTCTAATAGTAGACAATACTTCTTCGCCGTATATATTAAGACCTATTGATTTTGGAGCGGATATTGTTGTTTATTCGGCGACAAAGTTTATTGGTGGACATGGGACTTCTTTGGGCGGGATTATCGTTGATTCGGGAAAATTCGATTGGACACGCGGTAAATTTCCTTTGATCGCCGGGCCTGATCCCAGCTATCATGGCATGGATTTTGTTAAAGCGCTTAAATCGCATGGCAATATCGCCTATATCATGAAGGCGAGGGTTTCTTTATTGAGAGATATCGGCGCTGCCATGTCACCGTTCAATGCTTTTTTATTTTTGTTGGGGTTAGAAACCCTGCATTTGAGGATGCCACGGCATTGTGAGAACGCGTTGTGTGTAGCTAAATATCTCAAGAAACATCCAAGTGTGTCATGGGTTAATTATCCGGGTCTGTCTTTGAGCCCTGAAAGAAAGAGGGCTAAGGTATATCTTCCTAAAGGGGCGGGCGCGATTATTGGTTTTGGGATTAAAGGTGGCTTAAAGGCTGGAAAAAAATTCATTGATGCGCTTGAGCTTATTTCTCATTTAGCCAATATCGGTGACGCCAAGACGCTGGCGATCCATCCGGCCACAACAACGCATCAACAGTTATCTTTAAAAGAACAGCTTGCCACAGGCGTTACGCCTGATTTTATCAGGTTGTCTGTGGGGCTTGAGCATATTGATGATATTTTAGACGATATCAAGCAGGCTTTAAAGAAGGCCAGTCGTTGATATAAATATTTTTCATGATAAAATAGGAAGATTGTAAGGGAGTTTTGAAATCTCTTAAAGGAGCTCAAGGTGGCAAATATATTCGAAGATATAACAAAGACAATCGGCCATACGCCTTTAGTCAAGATCAATAAATGTGGCAAAGGGCTTAAGGCGACGATCCTTGTAAAACTTGAATCGTTCAATCCTTTGTCAAGCGTTAAAGACAGGATCGGCCTTGCGATGATTGAGGCTGCGGAAAGCCAGGGTCTTTTGAATAGCGAAACGACTATTATTGAACCGACTAGCGGAAATACGGGAATTGGTTTGGCTTTTGTTTGCGCGGCAAAAGGATATCACTTGATTTTAACAATGCCTGATACGATGAGTATTGAGCGCAGGCAGCTTTTAAAAATTCTTGGGGCTGAGGTTGTCCTGACAGATGGCAGTAAAGGGATGAAGGGCGCGGTGGAGAAAGCGGAAGAGTTTTCAAAAGCATTGGAGAATTCTTTTATGCCTCAACAATTTGATAATCCCGCGAATCCTGATATTCATCGTAAGACCACAGCGGAAGAAATCTGGAAGGACACGGACGGTTTGGTGGATGTTTTTGTCGCAGGGATCGGCACAGGCGGAACGATAACCGGTGTGGGCGAGATGTTGAAAAAACGAAAGCCGGCGGTTAAGATCATTGGTTTTGAGCCAAAGGAATCTGCTGTTTTGTCCGGCGGCAAACCCGGGAGTCATAAGATCCAGGGCATTGGCGCTGGTTTCGTGCCGAGCGTGTTGAATAAAAAAATTATTGATGAGATTTTGACTGTTTCGCATGAGGATGCCGGGAAAACAGCGAAACAATTAGCTAAAGAAGAAGGTATTCTGGTGGGGATTTCAAGCGGGGCAGCGATGTGGGTTGCTTTAGAAGTGGCAAAACGTAAAGAATTCGAAGGAAAAACTATTGTAGCGCTCCTGCCGGATTCCGGCGAACGTTACCTTTCAACCTGGTTGTTTCAGGAATAGAAATAGAAGATAGGGAATAGAAGATGCCTGCCTGCCGGCAGGCAGGGAAAAACATATATGCAAAATAGCCTTGGAATTATTGAGCCCAAGTATTTTACTTTTGCCGAACCGCCTGACAAGCTGCTTTTAGAAAGCGGCCAAAAATGCGGCCCGATCACTTTGGCTTATGAAACGTATGGTGAATTAAACAGTGATAAAAGCAATGTTGTTTTGATTGTTCATGCGCTTTCAGGGAATGCGCATGCGGCCGGTTTTCATCCGGAGGACAAAGATCCCGGTTGGTGGGACTCCATGATCGGCCCTGGCAGAGCCTTTGATACAAAAAAATACTTTGTGATTTGTTCTAATGTTGTCGGGGGATGCAAGGGAAGCACGGGTCCGTCGTCGATTAATCCGGAAACGAATAAACCCTATGGTTTAGATTTTCCGATTATTACTATCGGTGATATGGTCAATGCCCAGAAATATTTGATAGATCACTTGGGGATCGAGCGCCTGTTGTGTGTTGTGGGCGGATCTATGGGCGGGATGCAAGTTTTGCAATGGGTGGCTTCATATCCTTATATGGTTCGGTGCGCGATTCCCATTGCAACCACATTAAAACATTCTCCTCAGCAAATTGCTTTTGATGAAGTTGGCCGTCAGGCCATTATGGCGGATCCTGATTGGCGCGAAGGCAATTATTACGACCAGGGCCAGCCGGAAAAAGGCCTGGCGGTGGCCCGTATGATTGGACATATCACATATATGAGCGATAAGTCCATGGAGGAGAAATTCTCCCGAAGGCTCAAAGAGAAAAATTTCAGTTTTGAATTTAAAACGGACTTTGAAGTGGAAGGATATTTGCGTTATCGCGGCGATACTTTCGTGAAACGATTTGACGCGAATTCGTATCTATACATCACCAAGGCTATGGATTATTTTGATTTGTCGGGCGATAAGATGTTGCAGAAGGGGAAACCCGTTGAGACAAGGTTTTTGGTTTTAGCTTTTCAATCGGATTGGCTTTACCCGGCTTATCAGTCGCAGGAAATTGTGAGGCAATTAAAAATGAGGCGCGTGGAGGCGACGTACTGTGAGATCAAATCGACCTACGGCCACGATGCCTTTTTGCTGGAAATTGAAGAAGAGACGCATTTGATCAAGCATTTTTTGGATAAAACATTCCGTGGGTACAACATTTTAAGAGAACTATGACATATAGGACCGTTCGTTTGGATCATCAAATCATTTATAAAATTATCGAGCCGGGTTCACGCGTCTTAGACTTAGGGTGCGGCGAGGGAGATTTGATCTATTTTTTAGCCAAAGAAAAAGCTGCCAAGGTTCAAGGCATCGAATTGAGCGAAGAGGCTATTTATAAATGTGTTGAAAAAGGCTTGAGCGTTTTTCATAGCGATATTGACTCCGGCCTCACGGATTATCCGGGCAGATCTTTTGACTATGTGATCCTTAATCAAAGTTTGCAGGAGGTTAAGAAAGTTGATTATGTTATTAAAGAGGCTCTGCGGGTTGGGAAGAAAGTCATTGTCGGTTTTCCAAACTTTGCTCATATCGCCGCACGCTGTAGGCTCTTTTTTTCAGGTAAGGCGCCGGTAACGGTGTCATTGCCGTATCACTGGTATGATACGCCGAATTTGCATTTTTTAAGCACAAGCGATTTTAAAGGTTATTGTGATGAAAAAAATATTAAAGTCTTAGATATTTTTTATCTGGGTAAAAAGAAGCTTATCCGGTTTTGGCCGAATCTTTTTGCGCAGAACGCCCTTTTCGTTATTAACAAGCCTTAAGTCTGAAATATCAATCAAATAGAATTTTTAAAGGAGGTGTTATGCCATATATCAATTTAAAAGTCGTTGGCAAATTGACGAAAGAACAAAAAAAACAGATCGCAAAAGAATTTTCTGATACTTTGTTGCGTGTGGCTTCTAAGCCAAAAGAAGCGACGTACATCGTCATCGATGAAGTTGAAAGTGGTAATTGGGCTCAGGGTGAAAAATTCTTTTAAGATCAGGATTTTAATAAATAAGAGAGAGATGGGACGGTAATGGAAACCGCGGCAGTTAATAAGCTCAAAAAATTATATCAGTTTGGCCAGAGCCCTTGGTATGATAATATCGATAGACGTCTTATCCAAAATGGAGAGCTGAGTTCTTTATTTAGCTCCGGGATTATGGGCGTTACGTCGAATCCGACAATCTTCGAAAAGGCCATTCAATCTTCCGCTGTTTATGATGAGAAGATTAAAAAGTTAAAAGACAGCGGGTTGAGCTTAGAAGTCATCTATGATGAAGTGACGGCTGATGATGTGCGGGATGTGGCTGACATGTTAGCTTTGGTTTATCAGCGGACCAAAGGTGTTGATGGTTACGTCAGTATTGAAGTCCTGCCGACGTATGCTCATGATGCATTGAGAACGATTGAATACGCGCGGCATATTTTTAAAAAAATAGGCCGGCCGAATGTGATGGTTAAGGTTCCGGGGACTGCGGCAAGCGTGGAAGCTGTCCGTACCCTGATCCGCGAAGGCATTAATGTTAATGTGACCTTGCTTTTTTCGGTGGGCCACTACGAGCGAGTCGCTTGCGCTTATTTAGAAGGCTTGAAAGAAAGGATGACCATCGGTTCAGATATTCATTCTGTAGCGTCTGTTGCCAGTGTTTTTATCAGTCGGATAGATACGAAAGTGGATCATTTGTTGGATGTTTTCGCAAATAGAACGGATATTTTTGATGAGAAACAAAAAATGGCTGCTCTTAAAGGAAAGGCAGCGATTGCTAATGCCAGGCTTATTTATAAGAGATTCAGAGAGATATTTAGCGAAAGAAATTTTTCAGAATATAAGGTTAAGGGAGGGCATTTTCAGAGGCCGCTATGGGCTTCAACCAGCACAAAAAATCCTGTATATAGCGATGTTGTTTATGTTGAAAATCTTATCGGGCCTTATACGGTCAATACAATGCCTCCTTCGACGGTTTCGGCTTTCATTGATCATGGCCACGTTGCTTTATCGATAGAAAAAGATATTGCTCAAGCTGTTGAGGATCTTAAAGCAGTAGAGGTTGTAGGCATTAATTTGGATACTTTTTGCGAAGAAGCTCAGCGGGAAGGCTTAGCGGCTTTCCAGCTTTCTTTTGAGTCTATGATGAATGCGCTTAAAGAAAAGGTCGGCTAGGCTTTGGTTAAAATTTAGCGTGATCTGTGAGAATAATCGTTTATAATAGGTGATCGTCTTTTGCTTCTTGAAAATACAAATTTGCTCTAGAAACGTATTTTTGAAATAAAGCCAAAGGATGTAGAGACAAATTTTAGTATTTTTTCTTCCGCAATATATTTAGGAAAGAAAAGCTAAAAGATTGCAGAAGTGAAAAAATTACGTTGTAAGGATTTAGCTTCGTCAATATATTGTGGAAGGAAAGCTAAAATATTGACGAAGCAAGAATTTTTCGTAGAAAAATTCTTGGAGAGGTGGCTGAGTGCCCGCTACTAAAGCATCAGCGGGCATCCGCCGAAGCACTTGTGGCGGATGGTTGAACAGTTAAGATTTTATCTAAAG
>JAGVOQ010000007.1 GCA_020052645.1 Candidatus Omnitrophota bacterium | reverse complement strand
TTGGCTTTACCAGCTAAATCAACGGCATCATAAATATTGCCACCTATCCATTTGTTTGCTGTGTCGCCGTAAAAAACAGAACCTAAGGCTTTATACCCTCGAGATTTGGTTGTCTCATCCTTAAAATTTTTCCAATCGTCTTTCACATTTTTCACAAGCCTGTTTATCAAACCTATTCGCTTATCATTTTTTCTATCCGTAAAAACGGTTGCGCCCTGTTCTTTCACCTTCTGTGAATCCTGAATTACATCCTGTTTTTTTACCTTCTGTAAATCCTTAAGAAAACTTTGTTCGTCAAGAATCACCTTGTTACCATCCGTATACATAGTGCCGTATAACAAAGAGTGCTTGGCCCCTATGACCAACGGTCGCCCTTGAGATTCTTTCGAAATCGAAACCAAAGTCTTCACCCCATTTGTACCGATCGCTGGCCTGGCCTTAGTCGAATCAGGCGCCAACACAATCGCTTCTCTGTATATATCTGCGGATCCAATGTTATAATTTTGCGAACTTGTTTTAACAATTCCCTCCGACCTAAAATTTTTATAGGCTACAGATACCTGGTTTTTCATGGTATTCCATAAATTTTGTTTCAACTCCATTTCTTCATCCTTGCCAGAAGACGACGTACTCATACTGTATGCCCACTCTGCAGGGAATGTATTCCCCTGCCCAAAAGTCGGATTAATAAAAGAAAGCACCATAGCGTCAGCACCCTTACTGTCTCGATCAATAAAACTCTTGGTCGCATCAAAGCCAAAGCGTTGTGTAATCGGCTGGCCCGCAACATCCTTGCCCTGGACATAAAGCCCTGAAACCCTGATATCTCCTTTAGCCTTTAAATCATTGGCAGCTGCCAAAAACTGCTTTGTATTAGAGAGCCTGATAGACTGTGCATAATTTCCTGTTTTAGCATCTTGCTTGTAGTCCGCATAAACCAAGAACATCACATTAGAACTATAATGCAAAGTGACTTCCCCTGAAATTTTCTTCTGGGCCGTGCCTTCATATTTCACTGACTCATACGCACCAAACGGATAAGAATATTGTGTACCCTTTCTATACAAAACCGTATCTTGCGGTAATCCTTGTTCATTCTTCTGCGTTTTTATATCTATGCCGCTATTGGAACGATAATTCATTAGACCTTCGCCAAGTCCGGAATCAAACAAAACATTTCCCGCTATCGTATATGAATTAGGTAAGGTGAATAAATCCTGGTCAATATTTAAGAATCCGATAGCTGCCTTATTTGTCCTATATTCATTCAATAACTTCGTAGCTGAATTTGACGAAACAGAACCTTTGGGGAGGCTTGCGCCGAATTCCCGAACCGTTACATCTAGCCCTTGTTCTTTGCGCGGCTTAGACGAATCTTTTGAAGGTGGCTTTGGCAACGGAAAAGCAAGCCAGCCAAACGCACTATTTGCGGCAATAAGAGGATTGCCGTTATTCTCAATCAAATCAACAACATACTTACCTAATCGTATTTCGTCTTTTCCTTCAGTCCCTGACTTAAAAACTTGAGTTCCTTTGTTCGGGGACTTGGCATTAATAGAAATATCAATGCTCAACGGCTTAGAGATATCGATACCTCGGGCACTACCTAATTTCCTTCCCAACTCCAAAACGGCTTTCTTTAAGGCAGGGCTTAATTTTTCTCCGCTCTTTATTTTCTCAATATTACGGCCACGCAGAATTTCGGCAGGAAGTTCTGAAAATTCTTTAGTTCCATTATCAGCCTTCATTTTATTAATCGCAGATACAACGAATTTTCTCGCCAATGTAAACTCATCCACCACATATTCTTTGTTACGATAGATATAATCTTTGCTGCCGGCGCCTTTCATCTTTCCTTCAGGATCTATCATCTTGTAATCTCTTGCGCCCTGTTTTCCTAAAACAAAAGACAACACTCTGTTATTCTGATTTGAATTAATAATATTAACTTTCCAGACCTGATTAGCTTTTCCGGCTTCATTCACTTCAAGATGCTGCGTGAAAAATTCACTGGCTGCGCCTCGGCCTGCTGGAGCAACCAACATGCGTGTCCCTGGACCGATATCATTTACCAGAAAGCTCTGACCCAATCGGAAAGAATTATCTTTAATGCCTGCGGCCTCAAGCGGTCCATTCCATTCTTTCGATGTCGTTACAATCCCTGTTTGTGTAGGAGAGAGATTGTTCAAGTTGGCTATCGTGTCCTGCGATACAGCCTGACCAAAAACCGTCATGCCTGTCTGGGCATCAAGCTTAAGCGCTTCTTTAAGCAATCCTACCTGACGATCATCTAAATTATTATTTTGTGCGGCAAAAACAGTAATATCGTTAAACTTCTGATATCTCGTATTTGTATTCGCAACCAAAGCCAAGTCCGGTTTTAACTTATCGAGACCGTCATACTTAACCATTTCCCCATTTTTTGAATAAACAAGATCCTGTCGTTGCTTAACAATTTTAGGACCTTCGGCCTTCGGCGACACCCCAAGTTTTTGCTCTTCCGTTGGCAGAAATTGATTAGTTTCACGAAGTCCAACCCCTTCGCCTTTTACTTCATAAATATTATATTTCTCGCCGTTGATTTTTTGCATATCCCGAAGCTTCTCAGCTTTCAAACTCATAATGCCGGCATTGGTCTGATCATTCGAATCAACTAAAGCAGCCACTCCAGTGCCTTTCATTTTTAAAGAAGCCTTTGGCGCTGTAAAAATAAGGTTTTTTCCTAGCGTCGTATCAAGACCAAACGTTCCATCAATATTCTCACTGACAAGGTTAACGCCCTCTATTTTTCCTTTTTTATCATATATGTATGCTTCTTTTCGATAAGCTTCCTTATCAAAACCGAGACCTTTAACTCCTTTACCAAATAAACCGCCTGGTGTTGTTCTTCCAAAAACAACCTGTGCGCCTTTTTCCAAACCGCCCTGAACTCTTTCAATGCTCTTTATATTAGAAGTCAGATAATTTTCAGAGCCCGATGTCTCAAACACAACGTCGTTATTTATATTTTCAGCAGCCGTAACACGCGAAAAACGTCCGTAATTTTCCGTAAGATTCTGGCCATTTAAAATAAGCTCCAATTTGCCTGAGGCCTTTAAAACGCCTGCGTATTCCTGGCCCGCAGCATCCTTAACAGGCGCAATTTTTATGTCTGTCATGGAAAGACGGGCTGAAACATCGCCTAATTTTTTATCAGGTTTTACCGCAGATGGTTGAAAACCAACCGCCTCCTGGGTCCCGGGCAATGTTTGCTTGAGCAAGGAACTGAATTCCGGCGTCACATAGTGTTCCCCGCGGCTCACTGTTGCTACGGTATAGCTGGGCGCCCCTTGCCTCATTCCATTCTCACGAACATAAGCCCCACTGATAGGAGCCCAAGTCGGATCAATGGCATTGACTTTCCCATCGGGAGATTCCCCGAGAAGAGAAGAAACCTCATATCCTGAAACCGTAACTCCTTTAGCTGTAAAATGATCTTTATTAATCTTGTCTAACTTCACCCAAAATTCATTCTGTCCATAGGTATTTTTTAAAATAGCCTGGATATCTTTATTGCCTTGTCTCAAATTCGCCAATTCCGCTTTATCCAACTTTAACTCAACACCTTTGGAGGTTAAAACCATCTTACCTTTTTCAGCGGTTATCTCAACCTCCCTAAAACTACCCTGATGACCATTGATATTCTTAAATTCACCTGTAAAGCCCGTCAAGCCCACCAGAGACGTCTCCATTTTATTTCGGCCATAGGCGATGGTAGCATCTTTGGATGAATCCAGAGAATACACCTTAAGCTTCCCATCCCAGCTAAGCACCTCAGAAGATCCAAATCTCGCTGTGCCGCCAGCCATATTACTCGGCGTGTTATCAATAATCGGAAATTTATCGGAACCTGTCATTCCAACTTCCGGAACATCTTTGCCCATAAGCTTATAAGCAAAAGCTTCGTTCGAAGCGTATTGAGGCGCTGCAACATTATTCTCTAAACCTTTTATCCCTTTTGCTGTTTGCGGTGATTGTTCTTTAGGCATCTGAGAAGTACGAATATTATAAATTTCACCGTTCTGTGCCCAGCCAGTAAAGCTATTTTCTCCGGACGCGGCAATAACCAAACCTTCAGAGATATTTTTTATTTCCTTTATGCCATCTTTAAACGTTGTCTGCTCAAAAGGCGCCTTAGCCGGATTAGCCAACAAATCGGCACGATCATCCAAAGTAACAATCTGACCGGTAACGATACCATCACCAACAGCCACCTTTTCACCAACGTTAAGAATTTCCTGCTTCGGATTAAAAAATTGAAGTTCTTCTGTCTTGTTTAAATTTTCAGTATGCGTCACAGCTATCGCAGGCGTCGAAGAAATCATTTTTCCATCTTTATCATAAACTGGATTTAAATTATTTGGGTTGGCGATAAAAGAAAGCTTCAAACCCTCACCAGCCCGGCCACCCGTTCCCATCAAAACAGAAGTTGCCACTGCATAAGCACCAGAAGCATTCTTAGAAACATCCTGCATGGAAATGCTCATAGGAACATTGCTGTCTAGCGCATTATTAAAAAATATCCGAGTAAACAAATCGCTATTCTTGAGTTTTTCGATACCAATGCCGGAGACTGCATTTTCAGGACTCATAGCTAAAGAATTTTTTAGAAGAGCACCTAATCCAACCCCTCTTCTAGTAGCAGATGAAGAAACAGAGAATCCCGGTTCTCCCGGAATCCCCTTTGTTATCTGCCACAATGACGTCGTATTAGGCTCAACAGAATAGAACGGCGCATAATGCGCGGCTTTTTCAACTACAAAAGGATTATTTAAAGTGTTTTCTGTAAGATCAAAATTAATATCCTGATCACCAATTCTTAACGGCATTGTAAAACCTTTAAACGTCGCCGAACTACCGATTTCCATAGCGCTGATTCTTTCCTGTGGAAGATTGGGAGAAAGCGCCCCTTTCATCGATGTATAAGAATTCTCGGTGATCGCGACATCAAAAGAAACCAGCCCGCTGGCTCTGTAAGAATTATCGTCCACTTTCTCTACAATAGTATTTCTGAGAACTGACCAATCCGTGGTCATTTTGCTGTCGCCACCCTTAGAAAGATTAAAGATTGGAGCATTTTGCTTACCTATTCCAAGCTTCACGTGCATTTGCCCGTCAACAGCCTTAACGCCCACCACGCCAGGAGCCTCACCCATGAGACTTGCAGATAATAAATAAGACGTTGCGGTCAAATCATTTCGGGTTACATTTGTCAAATCTACGTTGGATTTTCCACTTAACAATATTCCGAGTTGCTGCGCATTTAAATTCGTAAATAAAGTATGCAGCGACATCTCAACATCTTTCTGCTTATTGCTGCTTAAGATACTGAAGGCTACATCCTGATCCTTATTTTCCGTCATAACTTCCGGATCAAAAGCCCATGGAACGTCCAATTTAACAACTCTTGCAATAGATTCATCCTTAAAACCAATATTTCTCATCAACCATCCCAACCCACCGCCCAAATCACCGATTTCCTCCATATAGACATTTTTAGGCATATGGACTGTTATAAGTTCTTGGTTACCCGTAGAATTCGAATCGGCAGATGTCTTTAAAATCCACTCGTTTTCTGCAAGTGTTCGCGACGGCAAAAGTTCGGAAAATGCAATCGAAACATCAACATCCATCTTCTTTTCGCTATCATAGTAAGACACGACCACTTCTTTTTTATCTTCATCAATGGATTTCAATTCAATATCTTCGAAATGGCCAAGAAGCGCAGATTTTACACTTTCAGAAATATTAAGATTATTAACAATATCGTTCCTTGCGATTTTAATAGGCGTGTTGAAGGAATTTTTTGCGTGTGTGCCGAAAACAAGACCCCCTGCATAAGAAATTCCTGCAGCTGCGTAATTATATCCTGCTGTTAAACCAGGTTTCACCAACCCTGTCAATGTCCCCGGATCGCCTATGTCTGAAACAGCCCAGTTCATAACAGCCACTTGAGCTGCGTTAACTGGAGCGTAATCATTCTTTGGCGCTGGCGTAATTTCCGGCGTCTTGACAGCCGGTTTCTCTGACACATCAAGAGTTGGCTGACTCGATGAGGGCAGATTTTTTTCCTCTTTAGAAAAAACTAGAGCCACCTTATCAGCCGGAATTAGCTGACTTGATTGCGACGTATTTATTTCCTTTTTATCAACATTTAAAATCGAAGAACTCGGTGGCTTATTTATTTCCTCTCTAGCAACAACTAAAGCAGTATTAGCCGGAGGGCCAATGGCCCTCGGTTCTGACGCAATTTCTGGCGTCGTAACGACCGATTCCCCTATTAGCTGACCCGATAGAGGCGGATTTTTTTCCTTAACCGAAGAACCCAGCAGCGGAGAAGGCAAGGAGGAAGCATCGGGATTGTCCTTTACACCAAAAGCTTTAACTTGATAATGAGCCTTCTCATCGAGTTGATTTAAATCTCCTGCTATCTCATCCACAGATCCCTTTGTAAAAAGGCCCCCAACAACTAAATTAAGCGGTGGCTCTACAGCAGGTTGATTTGTAAAAATAAGAACTGTTTCTCCTTTTTCTTTTTTTGCAACTATGGTATCAATAAAAGCATTTCCATAATGATTCCAAGCAGAACATGAACTTCCTATAATCAACTGATTTCCTTCGTAAGGAGTTACTTGTTGTAAATCTTTATCTGAAACATTAACTAAAACTTTTCCGTCTTTTGTCTTACCTACAGCATCGTCAGACGTTAAGATGCTATAATTTTTTAATTCTTCAAAGCCTCCGGACGGAATAGCATATTCCCCATCATCTCCAGCATTCATCTGCAATTGCTCGCCATTAGCTAATAACCATCCAGTCCCAAAAGCAGAGTGCCCTGAATAAATAACTACCCCAAAGTTACTCAACGCATCAATAGCATCATCCTTCGTAGCAACTGTGCGTATCTGAACATCAATGGATTTACCGTTAATCTCAACGGTATCAACAAAATCTTGTGTTTCTGTGACATGACCTGAATTCTTATGAGGATAATCTAATCCGAATTGTCTGCCAGGTATAAACGCAATCTTCAACTGGCCATCTTTGACATAATTTAATAAAAGAGCGTTAGAAGATTCAATGCTTTGACCTTCAGGAATCGGGATATTGAACACAAACTCATTCCCCAAAAATGCCAATGGCGCTCCTTGCACATTTCCTTTGATATCGCGTACCTCATCTTTTTTATAATCAATAAGATAAAATCCTTTTTTACCATTCTGTTCATTGTTCAGATAAACATACCTTAAATCTCCTGAGCGCGTTAATTTTCCACTTTGAATATCTTTTTTAAATTCCTGAATCTTTGTTTCGTCTGCATAATACCAATTATTTCCATCTTCGGTATAAACAACTTTCTCCGTAGTGGGATCAAAGTAGACGTCAATTTTTCCCCCTGGAGAAGAGAAATACCCAATAGCTTTATTCTCAATATTTTTCCTAAAATCAGCAATGTTTCCTCCGAATCTATGCATGGTTGCAGTTGCGCTAACAGGAATTATTTTTTGTCCGAGACTATTTAGTTTTATCTGGTCCGGCTTTTGTGTAGTTTGATGAAGATCCCCTGCTTGATCAAGTTTATACAACGTGGTGCCCGAGGCAACCAACTTATTCGTTAAACTATATTCCGTGGCCCCTCCAGGTAAAGACAGGCTTTCCACGCCAGCATCTATTAGTTTCTGTCTTATTTCCTTCGATTGATCATCATCGCTGAAAATTACACTGTATATAGCCCCCCATCTCTTTATCGGATCCGTAATGCTATTAAAATATTTAGCCCTTATGGCAAGAACTTTCTGAACATCAGCCTTAGGATGCACTAAATCATTTGTAAGCCAACCCAATATTGTAGAACCGCCGGTGGCATAAGGATTTTCTAAACCACCAAGCACTGGAGAAAGGCCTGCAGGAGACATGCCCGGCGTTCTAAACCACCAAGCCAAAGGATTGTCTCTTAAAGTCTCTGGAGTAATACCAAGCGTCTTATAGGTTTCTGGCCTAAAACCTAAAAAGCCTGCCGTAGCCATGCCCATCACGTCATGGATAATGCTTTTATCCCAAGCTTTATAGCCAGCCACCATTTTGTTAGCGACAAAATTAGTCGCTGTTCCTTCAGACCCTATGGGCTTTAAGAAATAATTTAAATCCTGTCCGGCCGCTTGATATTTTGCTGCTGTATCATCTGTCAAGCCTAAACCAAAACCGACTTTTACATAATCTTTCCAACTGAAATCAAGCGAAGCAGAATTTTTTACCGTCGAAGAATTCGAAGAACCATCAGACTTATACTTGCCCAATGGCTTCAACATCCATCCTGTCAATGTTCCAGGAGCGCCGATAGGCCTTGAAGCCCAAGGCATGTTGCGCCATTTTTCAGCATTAGCCGGTTTATTAAGAGCTAAAGCCAGATTTTTATAGATATTATTTAAAATGCTTCGGGAATTCCCGTCATTGTTATTTTCAAGGGAATCCAGCAACGTCTCAAATTTCTCCGGTTCCACATTTAATTTTGAATTTTTTACCACTTCCTTTTGGTCATCTTCTCCGATCGAACGCCAGGCTTGTTTAGCGGTGTCTTTATTAAAACTTCCGCTAAGCCCTGAACCAACCATGCTTATCAAATTACTCGAAGCCATGGAATGACTCGTATTGACCCAATCACTCAAAAACGCCTGATCCATAGACCGATATATTAAAGCCAAGCCGCCTTTTTCCTTAAAAACATCAAAAGATGTATAGCGGTTAGGAAATGTTTTTAGATAATAATCCACAGCTTCTTTTATGCTGGAGATGCCTGTCATATCAAGAACATTGGAAACATACATGGCTTGCGTAAAAAGACCCCGAGTATCTATACCACCAGGAGGATTATAAGCAGGTGCTGTCCCATGAAGGGTGCCATATTCTACTGCGAGCTTATTAACATTATTAGGCCATCTATCCAGCCATGTCGAATCCCTGGTTTTTGGCTTACCCTGATCATCCAGGCCATCATTCATCTCCCCTATATCATCCACAAAAATGGCTTTTCCAAGAGCCGAGACTTGAAAAGAAATAAGTGCCATTTCTGAAGTATTCAGCCCCCATTTATTTTTACCAGTTTTCCTGTCATACTTACCACCCATGGCTGTCAGGCCAAAGCCAACGCTCGCATCTAAAAGAGAATAGCCTAAGAGCTCGGGAAAACTTTTATCTTCAAAATACGTTCCTGAAACAGTACTCCCCATCGCAGCGCCAAAACCTTTAGCATACATATATGAATTCTGCCCAAAAAGATGTTTTTTAACCGCATAAGTTTCAACTGCAGAACCCACAAGACTCTGGACTAAAAAAGCCTGGAAATTTTTATCAGCCAGCGGTGTTAACAAGGTTCCCAAATACTGATTATTAAAAGAATCCCGGGAAATCATAAATTGGCTCGGCGCTTGATCAGCCACGCCGGATACAGGACCTTGACCGTCTTTTATCAAATCCCATTTTTTAAACCAGTCCCACGTCCCTTGAGTTGCAGATGTCCCTTCACCAAGGCCGGAAAAAACCGCGCTGGAAGCATAATAACCAGCTACGGCGCCTGCTGAAGAAGAAAGAATAGAAGTAACCCAACTATTATCTTTCTTGTCGCCAAACTGTTTATTGGCCATCAATGTCCCACCAGCCACCAAACCACCTGTAATGCCTCCTTTAAAAGCATTGACTACATGCGGCCCGTATGAGCTATACATTCGCCCCATAAAAGTATCCATGTTAATGGTCTTATCTGGATTCAAGGCGCCTGCAGAAACGTTAGGATTCATCGCGCCACCAAATGCAGCTCCAGCAACAGAGCCCCAGACCTGAGCTGTACTAGGAGACCATCCCCATTTATCCATACCGATTTGCGCTACATTACTTCCAAACTGACTGGCTGCTTGAGATACTATAAAAGCATAGGCGGCGTTCGCAGCCATCGATGAACCTACCCAGGCCGGAGCAGTTGCGCCTGAGGAAAGCACAGTTGCAATCGCCATCACAACGGAAATACCAATACTAATATACGCTGTCGAAAGGTCAGGATTTTGAAGCTCGTCAAAATACTTCTTTGTGCTTAAATTATAAAGATTCGTTTTCCCGTAAGTTCTTTTAAAATCAGTGGCACTCCCCCGCACAGCCTTGGCAACCTCATCAGAAAGGATTTCTATGTTCGAATCTTTTTCATCACTTCTGGCGAGCATTAATCCATATCCGGAAAACCGACGACTAAATTCTTCTTTTGTAAAAATATTTTCTCTTCCATTATCCTGGACTATCAAAGAATCTTTAGAAAGTTCTTTGACCAGCACCATGTGGTCATCATCTAAGAACGCAATAAAAGGAATTAGCTTATTCAGCGCTTTTGCAATCTCTTTATTATCTAGGTCAAAACCCAGCCAGTGGAATGGTTTTAAGGCAAGACCAAATAACGCCGCAGTTTTTTCTAATGCGAATAAAGAACTTTCGAGTTTTTTATCTTTATTATAGGTATAGATATTTAACGAGTCTGACAAAATATCAATTAATAGCGCGCTATGCGCAACAGCAACAGGAGAAACGCGCTGCCCCATAAGCTCCATCAATCCAGCCAGAGACAACGCACCGCAAGTCATAAGATTATGAGCAGGATCAAGCATCCACGCGTGCAATTCATTAAGCTTTTCTTCTGTAAGAGATAAAGGATAATTCCTGTGAATAATAACGTCATTGGATAAACGAATATCCGTGGCTTCCTTGTTAACCAAAGAACTCAAGGCTTCCTTAACAGCCGTGGCTAAAACTTTATTGGAAACATGAGATTGTTCGGAGACAGACCTCCCCGACGCTACGGAAGCTGATTGAACAGGAGATGTTATCTCTTGTTTCATCGCACCGCGCCAATTATAGTCAACAGCCCACGCTACCTGCTCAGGCAGGAAGGTCAGGACTATTAACCACGCAACAGCCTTAACCCAAAGCTTATTGCGAACATCTAACACGCTATACGTTTGGTTGCTTGGCTATGCACCTACATCCTCCTTTCCGCAAGAATTCTCTGCTCATCGGCATAAGCAGAGGCACTGAATCGCATTCCGCCACAGAACACGATCATCATCATTATACTGACCACAAGATCATCGACCATCTCAATAATAGAACGCATATTAATGCATGCCTCCTAATAAATTGCCGCTCATAAACTGTATAGCAATAGGGCCGCCAACAATAACACCAACCACCGGCAAGATGAAAAATATAAGCGGGATGAGCATCTTCATCGGCGATTGAAGAGCTGCGCGTTCTGCGCGCCTGAAAAACCGCTCGCGCGTATCTTCAGACAATATTGCAAGCGCTTCAGCAATAGGCGTTCCCATCCTATCCGCCTGAATAAGCGTGCGGCAAAAAGCCGTTACATCCGGCGCTGTGATACGGCGTGACAAATCTTTTAATGCTTCCCGACGCGGCTTGCCTACCTTTATTTCATGCAACATAAGCGATAACTCCTCGATAAAAGCCGTGGTCTTTGATTTTTCAACGATCCAACGCGCAGCTGCGATAAAATCAAGGCCTGCGTCCACGCACAAAGATAAGAGATCCACAGTATCCGGCAATGAACGCACAACCGCTGCTCTTCGCTGCGCAAGCTTAATATTAAGCCAGAGATCAGGCAAATAAAATCCAACTAAAGCTGCTATAAAAGCCTGAGCAGAAGCTTCTTTAGGCAAAAACCCCATGGCCAGCATAAATGCGCCAATCCCGAAAAATTCCTTTGAGCCAAAAAATTGCTCAGCTGTCATTGCCACGCGCGCCCCAAATAATTTATTATCCATATTTTCGCGTTTCACGAATTTACGCACCACGAAATAATTCAAAGGCCCGAAAACATCAAAAATACGTACAAAAATATTTTTTTTATCCTGCGCGACTTCATAACGAAGCCTTCGCTTGATCGTACGCCTCAGCTCTGTGGTCGAAAAGAACCACAAAAAGAAATTCATGAAGATCAGGAAGAGCCCGGCGAACAATAATATCTGTGACAAATAAACAGTCATGACTTTGCTCCGCGAAGTGGTTAACTAGTTACACATTCACCCTGCTAAATGACTTGATCAAAAATATCCCCATAACTTCTGAAATAAGCGCATAAATCATCAACCCACGTCCCGTGGCATTTGAAAGCATGATGTCAAAATAATTCGGCTGAAACGAAACAACAAGGATCGCAAACGCTATAGGCAACATGGACATCACCACGCCCTGGATTTTTCCCTGCATGCTCAATGTCTTAACATTGTCGTTAATTTTTATTTTGGCGCGGATCGTATCCACGAGTCTGTCAAACAACAACGTGATATCGCCGCCTGTTTCGCGCGCCACCAGGATAGACGTTGTCAAAAGATTAAGTTCTTCTGATGGCATGCGTTTGTTCAAATTCTCAAAAGATTCCTCCAAAGAAATACCCATCTTATTTTCGCGTAAAATCAATCCAAACTCCTGGCTTAAAGGCGGCGGAAGCTCTTCCACAAGAGCCTCAATTGACTGCAACAAACTTAAACCACCTTTTAAACAGCTTGAAAGAATCATCAGGCCGTCTGTAATCTGAGACTGAAACTTTGATTTCCTCGCAAGAATAAGGTTTTTAACAATTAGCGCCGGAATAGCAAAACCAACAGCCAAACCTATTAAAGCACCGATCACGCTCTTTGTTATCAAAAGAGCTATGCCGCACAATAAAGCCGGCGAACCTACGTTTAAAAGAAATAATTTCTGTGGGTCAAGGTCCAAAAACATTTCTTTGAGCCTGGTGCGTTGCGTTTCAACGCCCCGCACGCGCCAGCTATAAAATTTATCAAAGGCCATCGGCACTAACTGGAAACACGCCAGCGTTACCGAAACAAAGATAAATATGAAGATCAAACCCTGCAACACCAACATTTTAACCTCTCCTTAACTTTGCCTATATAATGGTTTTTCTTCCTTACAAAGTTAATCCCGAAATCTGCGAAGAGAATATTCTGCCGGCTTACCCTGGCAAGAATATTTTCAAGCGCTCAGATAAGGGATCATTATTCATTGACCGTCACTGTTGTAATTCCTGGCTCATACTGCCTGCCGTCTGTTGAAAAAACACTGTCAATCGACTGCTTCCATTTATAATTAATAGCCCTTCTTAAAGGCGTCTGAAACGCCATCATGGCAAGCACCAATATGCTTATTAAAACAGCATATTCCATGATAGAAACACCTGTGTTTTTATTGCTGCGTAACATTTTGACCACCCTGTTTAAAAATGTCATCTGGTTGCTTGCCTTGCTGCGCTGCCTTAAGCAAACCTTCCGGGGTGCCGCCTTGTTCAAAATAATTCGCCATTTTTACAGCTAATTCCGGACTATAGCCCGGAGCTACTGCCAACATGCCGACGATTTTTTTGCCCATATTTTCATGACTAATGTGGAAAAAAAACGTACGGCTTAAATCAACAACATTAACAGCAACAACTTTTAAGTTTGATTCGCTTTTGACAACCCTCCAATTGAAAATTTTGACATTTTTAAAAAAATATGACATCTGTTTATACCCTTGTGAAAAAACATCGATCAAAAGCTTGGCATAAGCTGATTTTTTATCGTTATCCGGCAAAGCATTGTACTCTTTAGCAATATCCTGCCCGAAAAAGTTTGCTTTTGACCAGTCTACCATGCTTATCGCCGCATAATCCCCGGCGCAAAACAACTTCCAAAACCTTCGGGCAAAAGCCACATCATCCTCTTGAAAATAAGAACACCCCGCCAACAGACAAACGCTTAAAAAAACCAACATCAATTTACGCAACACGCTCTTCATACACTCTCCTTAATTTTGCCTCACATAATGGTACTTTTTCCTTAGCCCCTTCCTCTATGAGGAATTAGGCAGGGCTACACTTTCTGTGTTACAAAATTAACCCCGCAGCTTACGAAGGTCATTTCATGCCCAACCGTGCTGGTATGAAATGACTGAGTGCTTGAGCCAGGGGCAACTTTTCATTTATTTTACTTCTCACAATGATTTCTTTTCCTTAATCTTATTCCGTATTCCTGATACCAACAGCATTCGCCGTATTGTTAGACTTGTCCACTGTATAATAAGCCTTTGACGTTTTTGTTATTGAGCGACGAAATGGATTCCATGCCCCTAATACTCCCAAGCTGACTGCAGGCGTTGTTGTTTGCGTTACCTTTATCCAGCAACGACCACCAGAAGATCCATCGTCTGAATAATTTCTTACCCCAATACAGGTCTTGCGCCAATTGTTTTTCTTTTTCCATTCCGGCATATTAAACGGCCCGACCTCAACACTTACTGCTCTTTGGCCCCTGGAATCCTTCCAAGAATAAATCGGATTTACGCCGCCATAATTCCTTAATGTCGCTTCCAAATTCGTTGCAGAGGTTAAAAATCTGGCTTGAGATGCTATATCCCTACGAAATGCTTCTATGCGCGCAATCAACGTATCAATAGACCGCTGGACAAGAGGCAAAACATCCGTGGGTTGCTCTGTCAAGGTTATGCCATCTCGACTTACAAAAAACCCCCCAGCCCAAGTCAAGCGACAAGGCCAGAGAGGGTTCGGAGAACGACTATCAACACAATTCCCGCAATAAGGAATACACATAGCCGTCCCATTTCGATAAGTCCAACGACATGACGCTGTAGGACAATCTCCGCAAACATTCGAACAAACCCCCGCAGCACAAACTCTTGAATACCATCCTCCCACACAAGCAGGCGCGCTCGGGAACAACACCGCAGTCTTTAAATTCCTCAACATATCCGCATACATCCCCAATTGGCCATAAACAGTATCCTGGTCTAATAAATCAATTGGATTATAAAAGAAACTGATCCACATAGGCCATGAAGTATCCGCAGAAGCCATGTTCACAACTTCATCAACAAGAGCAGTTATTTCTCTTAAACCATTCGTAAGATCGTCAAACCAATCATATCCTGCAGGCGTTGGACACGCTGGAGAACAATCTGTGCGCGTTGAACCTTCAGGACAACAATCCATGGCAGCATAATTATTCATATCCGCAGCTGAAGGGCCTGGTTCCCATATCGGCAAAGCTAAATAAGAACCCGCGGAAGATCCAATACCATACATAGCGCGCATCAAACGAACAATCCTACCGTCTATAATAGGCGCACCATTAATGGTATCCACTGCCTCATTTTCACCATCATCGTTAACGGTCCACGCATAATCAGAACTTTGAAAAACAGGCACAGCTACGCGAGCTGTATACCCAGGAACAATCTCTGTGGGATCCAATTGCCCTTCATTCGAAGCGCACCAAGCACTGCCTTCGTAAGCACAACGAATCCTATTCCGATGGCCTTCCATCAACTGAATTAATCTTTTTGCCGATACCGCCTTACTGGCTTCGTTAGATGCAAGAGCACGCAATCTTCGAGCCCACCAATAGCTAAAATCAGGGATTAGCTCAGCGGTGTCACCATTAGCATTAACATCTTCTAGGTCCCGCGACATTTTTTGATTATCAACTAATGCATTTAAAACCGTAAACTCAGCCATCCCTTTCCAACGCTGCCTATCATCGGCTAAGTCACCAAATGTCTTTGCAATCTCATCAATCGTGTCTTGCAATGCATTATTATACCCAAACGCGGTTTGGTAAATGCCATAAACACCTACGGCAACAATTAATCCTCCTACAACCCAACCAACAGGCCCATAAACTATCATGATTAAAACTCCTACAACACATATCACAATATTTACAAGAATTCTAAACGCATTCACAAGCGCAGTGTCATATCCTTGCGGATTTCCATCTAACCAATTGCCTATAAGAACTGCTTCTAAAGGACCTATGGGACCAGCGAGTCCAAAAGAGGCTATTATTGGAAAAACATAGACCCAAAAATTTTTTTTCTCGCAACAATTAAGACCAGGATCATCACAAGGCAAAGCTTCTGCCATCATACGGGCGCGCGTGGCTAAATTAGAAGCTAATCCAAGCGCTGCCTGGTCCGCAGCATTAACCATCTTTGTCGCGCGAATACTCGTATCGCCGATCTCAAACGTCGCCATGACAAAAACAAGCATCACAACCAATAAAAGCATCATAAGCGTCGTAACCTGTCCTTTGACGCCTTTTGCCCTATTGAATTGGCGTAAATACGTTAAGCGCTGCAAAAAACCTTTCATAACATCCTCTTTTTACCAGGTTGACTTAAAAAGATTCAACTCCGGATAACGCGTCTTGTCAGATTCATCAACTAAAACCTCTCCGGGAATTGCCAGCTCTGCCTCTGTCTTTGAATCATCATCCTGAATCTGAGACACATCCATAGGCGTAAAATCCGTGCTCGCTGCTGTAGCCCGGGTGGCTTCATAATCCACCTGCCTATTCACAATGCTCTCATTCAGCCAGAGAAAAATCCTGATAGCGCCTACTAAAAATATCATGACAAAAATCAAAGCTACCGTCAGCTCTAAGGTGGCCTGTCCTGAGCGAACATCAGTGAGTCGAAGGGCCTGTCCTTTTATATGCGTTCTTATCATTTTTTCCATGATCATGATCATATCCGTCATTATTTTAATCCTCCGCAGAAATCCTTAGGGCTTTAGCCCGTCAAGATAAATGGTGTTGTGCATTTTCTGCTAAAGGAGGAAGTCCCTTAGGACTAAAGTCCTAAGGGACTTCACTATCCTATATACAGTCCCTCTATTTATCTGTCTGCCACGTCTGATTCAACCTTACTGAAACCTCTGAAGGAATAGACATCACTGTAACATTATCAGCGTATTCATCAGGCCTTCTATCCTCAAGCTGATAACCATATTCATCCAGATTGTTCTGATAAAGAGTATTACTGTTAGAGGTCTCATTCCACACGGCTGCTTCTCCTGTCACCACCCGCGTAGGTGTTTCCTGTTTATCAAAAGCCTGGGTTTGAAAATCGCCGGTTGTTTTCGCTCCATCAGCTCCAAGCCCGAATTTTTTTGAAAGAGACTTATTAAAAAATCGATCCAGGTATGGAAATGTATAAACCCGACGAGTATTATCGAGAAACGCATGATTGTAATAAGCATAATCTGCCGCATACCAAGCGCCCCCTAAAGCCGGATCATACGAAGTATTGGTTTGATGAGGCGGATTTGTCTCCAACACACAAAGATCATCACATTTCTTTACACAAGCTGTCCTTGTCGCAATATATGCGCAGTTATTAGTCTTAGTGCATTTTAATTTGCAGTAATCCACATCAACAATCACGCGCGCCTGTTCATAACAAGTATCATACTCCGGAGTTGTTGCAAGACAAGGATCGTCAATGCGCAAAGTAAGGCCATACTCCGAACAAGCATAGACATACTGAGTATCACCATCAGAATCAGTATTCCCCTCCGGACCAGTAGAACCTCCGCCGCCTTCACCACCAGAACCGCCTTCACCACCAGAACCGCCTTCACCACCAGAACCTCCGCCGCCATAACCGCCAGAACCACCAGAACCGCCTTCACCACCAGAACCGCCAGTACCATAACCGGAAGAAGTGGCGTCATAAGAAGGATTTGGCACCCATGCACCTGTAAGACACGTTGTCTTATAAGCGGCTTCCATGTCTTCGGCGCCGGCATCCCAAAACCTCCAACTAAGATCAGATGCTTGAACTAAAATACTATAAAATTCCTCGTATTTAGGGATTGAAAACTGTGAAACACTGTTCTCAATCCTAAAGCCGCTTCCATAAGTCTTCTTTCTCCTGAAATCTTTTGTTGCTCCGCTGCTATTTATGCGCAGATAATTCTGCGAATCCACGACATAAGGAGAAGGTGTCCCGGTCGTTAGGTGCGCTACAGGATTGCGCGTTACACTGGCTGACGCTCCTATTAACGAAGCAGACCCCTGCCCCATGGATTCCGCAACATCCGGAATAAACACATCTTGCCTGGAACTATATCCTCCACTGCCCATAGGAACAGCCGGAGAACCAACATCGCTGACAGAGGTTGACGCAATAGCCAATGCCCTGCGATGCGCCGTCATCTCAGCTTTCTGCTGAAGGTTAAATTCTATGCCATAGCGCACAAGCACAGAAAGAACAACAAGAAAAATCGCGCCAAAGACAGCAAGTTCTATCAATGCCTGCCCTGTAGAAGGCTGCATCTTAACAATCATCGTCTTTTGCGCTATATTCAACATAATTTCTCCCATGACAAAATCCTCTAATTTGCTAAAAAGCAGCAACCTGCTCATAACCATTTGTTATGGTGTTGTCATAATGAACCTGCGTGTTTGATATCGTCAATATTACGTTCGCATACCGCGCGCTGGACGTACCAGGCCGGCCTGCTAAAAGCCTGTTTTCCGGTTGCGTTGTACTCGTCGTGCTCGCATTGAAATAACGCCGCGAGGTATAATCAGATGTTGTGGTATTGGGATCATACTGGTCTCCTATTTCATCAACGCCGCTCTTCCAGGCCCCTTGGATCGCCCGTTTGATATAGGTCTGCATGGAGATCAGGGCAAAAACAATAACAACAAAAAGAATAGAGAGCTCCATAATAGATTGCCCTTTTCTTTCAACAGCTTTTAAATACTCTTTTGCCGTCATTAACATACCCCTTCATAATTCGCGCTTATTAGTAATAACCCACGCTTATTAATTCCGTTTTATTGACATCCACAACGCCTTTTGACACACCCGTGGTTAACGAATTATACGAGCTCGCCAAACCTGTTGAATTTTTTCTTGATACACCATCGCTTAATACGCCCATATCTTTTGTGACCGTAGTTCTATCATACCCGTCGTCATAGGATTGCTCAAAGCTCTCGTTCTGCAAGCCTATCTGGTCTGCCTGGCTCTTGATATGTGCCTGCAGTCCACGCTCTGCATAAATTCTCATCACACCAAAAGCAGCCACAATCGCCAGCATGACAGCCGCGTATTCCAAAATTTGCTGGCCGCGTTGTGAAAAAATTTTTAGGCTATGCCTTCGTCCTGTAAAAACTTCTGCGTAAGCCTCAGGACAAGCCCTGCGATTCTCAAAAACTTCTGAATGAACCTCAGGACAAGCAGGGCAACTCGTCCCTGATAAAGGGAGGGTACCAATCTCTTGGACGAGTTGCCCGTTTCTTTTTTTCGTTTTTTGACTCGCTTTTTCTAACATCACTTTTTCTTTCGTATCCCGCTTTCTCAAGCGAGGCTTGTCTTTAAAAAACAATCAACGTATTAATGGCCCCAATATTCGTTGGACGCGTTAATAACGTTCTCGTATCCGCTTCTATTCTGCCACTGGTTCTGGATGATCGTTGATTCGCTCCAGCGATCTGATGTCGACGTCTGATTCATCCATGACTGTGTGTACTTGTTGCCTTGTGTGATCCCAGGTGAAAACTGTTCGCCAATCGTATCAGCAGACTCTCTCATTTTGCCCTGGATGCCGCGTTTTAAATAAACCTGCATCGCGATAAGGGCAGCGATGATAACCACGATCAAAACTGCATATTCGAGAGTGCTCTGACCTTTTTTTCCCAACCGTTTAAACATTTACTTTTCACCTCCTCTAAAAGATTCTGTTGAAATAAGATCCTTATGATTAATTGCCCATCATGTAGTTACCCGCTGTCTGGTTACCGCGCACTGATGCGATCTGTTCAATCGTATTTCTCGTCGTAACACCGCCGAACGCCATCGATTCGGATTGACGTGCGCTCTGGCTCTGCGTCGTGTTCTGCGCTGAATAATAAGGCTCGTATTGTGTCTGAGTGAATATCGCATTGCCTGCCTGATCATCAGCTGTCCTACTAAAATCAACAGACTCTTTGATCCTGGCCTGCACACCGCGCCTGACATAAACCTGCATCGCGATAGCCGCAGCGACGATAACCCCGATAAGGATCGCGTACTCAGCCGTATTCTGACCTCTCCTGCTATTCAATCTTATATACATCTCTTTACTCACCTCCTCTTAAAGATTTTTTTTAAAATCTAACAAGCAATTCATTTCTTTCGCTTATGGTGTTATGGTTGAACCACCCGTCGTAGTGCCTACATAGCCCACAACATTGCCGCCGGCTAATTGCAACAAACCGCCGCTGGCGTTCATTGACACGCTGGCATCACGCATAACCTTGTTCATACTCGGCCTGATAAACTGCGTCGCTGCAAATAAAATAGCAGCCACGATTGCTGTCAACACTATAACGTATTCCATCGTGCTTTGACCCACTCTGTTCAACACCTTCTTCATCTCTTCTCACCCCCTCTCTCCCTCTTTGAATTATCCACTAAAAGAAAACCTCTCCTGCACCGTTGTTGTCGCGTTGTCAAGAATAACCTGGGTTGAGTTGTAAAATCTATTCACCGCCGGACGTATAAAAGCCGTTGACGCGTAAATGATCACAGAGCAAATCACTGTAAACATCACCGCGTATTCGATCGTCATTTGCGCGCGTGTTTCTTTCAACCGCTTCGTTTCTTTCTTCACTTTTTTAAAAAATCTCATACGCCCTCCTAAAAAATTTGATTAACGAATCCATGGATACCAGCTTGTGCCTCCCCCGCGAGAATTCAACGGATCAAACGCGCTCGTCGTTTTATTTTGAACCGGAGAAATCTGTTCGACGATGTCAATCAACTTACTATTAACAGCCCTGTTCACATACATCCCCATGGCCGCGCACGCAGCGCCCACCAGCGATAAGACGATCGCGTATTCCAAAACGGACTGTCCTTTTTTATTCTTCATTTTAACCTCACGTTAACGCATCGCGGCATTGATCTGATTTTGCACACTAAAAAGCTTGGCATTAGCAGACCGTTGCATATAAACAAACATCGATAAAAAAACCAGGCATAAAGCTGTCAGCAAAACCGCATACTCAATCACAGCCTGTCCTTTTTTGTTCAACGATTTTGCGTTAAGAATACTGGTCATTTTCACTCCGCTATAAAACCGGTCACGGCGAAATTATACGAGAACACGCGCTACTTGCAAAACCCTGGATTTGCGCACGAGCCCCACCTAAAAAAGACGATGTTACAAAAATAGAGAGAGCGGCAAAAACACAAAACAAAATAAAATACTCAACCGTTGATTGTCCTTTGCAGTTCAAAAAATAATTTTTGGACAATTTTTTGTTCAGTCCACAACTTTTAAAATACTTTTTTAAACTCATTATGAACCCCCTCAAAAAATTACCGGATCGCGAATACTAATTTTTAAAATCGGTATCCGGCAATCCGGTTAAAAAAGAAAATGGACGCAAAAAAATAAATACAACGAAAATAGAAAAAATCTTTTTCACCGTGGCCGTGGCTTTTAACATTCTTCTTTCGTTTCGCCGATTCGATACCGCCTTATCTTGCATGTAAAATATAGCATATAGTATATAGATATGTCAATAAAAAAAGCACCCTCAAAAGAAAGCGCTTTCCTTCGTAACTAGGATATTTTGCAGGCATTAATAAAAAATGGGGAAAGGAAAAACGGGCTTATTGCGTGACCAACCAAAGCTTCTTAGAAAATGGATCTTGGATATTCAACTCGTTAAACTTTTCTGTTGCGTATTCCATCACCTTCTTTTCATCTAACACGTTGTCAATAAATAACTTATATAAAACATCCTCAGCCATATCTCGCTTAACATGGCCTTTTTTCTTGTAAAACAATTCTTTCATCTTCAACAAACTCCATCGACAACACTCTGGAGGAAAGAATAATCTTTGGGCGTAAATATTCAAAATATCGACGAGAGTTGAAAAGAAATCGTCTGTTTCTTTTGCCTCGCCAAGTCTCTTAACCACCTTTGAGATTTTTTCACATGAAAGAAAATCTTCAAAATAGAGCGGCGTCTTTACTGTTTCAAGAAACAACTTATGTTCAGTCTCAAAATCAAAATGGTTCTTAAGATATTCCCTCACCACTTTTTCCGTATCCCATTCCCTTGCTTCAAGATTCGTCAAAAGCGCAATCCTCGCAGGACCGTTTTTAGTCGCTTTAAGCACAATTACTCTTAACACAACTTCATTGTTTTCAGCATGTTGCAAATATAAAGCCACATCTTCCAAGTAATGGATATTGCTATTTCTCACCTCGCAGGTGACCGAACCCTGGGCAGGTATTTTTTCAAGTTCTGCAATGGCCTTATACTGCCAAGGCCAAACACCGATGATAAATCGCCTTCTTTGGGGCATCACAAATGAAGCCTCATTGACCACCTCTCCGTTGGGTGAAAAAACCTCAATTTTCCGGATTCTTTTTGAAGGTGATGAACCATCCAAACCAAAAATAAAATTGTTGGTTTCTTCAGAAAGCATGGTTTCAGGTCTTGCGCTAAAAATTAGCAAAGGATCAGAACCAGAAAAAGAAAATTTGACGTAACCTTCTATTTTATCTATGGTTACACAAAAATTTAATGGGATATTCTTGTCTTTCCATACGCTTTTTAGCTGACCATCCAAGAAAAATTGAGAGCCATCAGCGAGAGTAAACTTTAAAAAATGGACATCTTGAAAACCTTCCAGTAATCTTGTAACTAGTTGATTATTAATGACTTGTAATAATTTCAGCGTATCAATAAAGTATTTTAAATGGGCCTTATTCGACTTTCTGCCTAAGATAAACCATATCTCATTTTTTGAATAATTTTCAATCCTTTCCAATGGAACATTGTACATGGCTTTAGCCAAAATCCAGGCTTCGCAGATAGCCTCTAAACTCGCGCGCTTTAGCTTAATTGCAGGATGATTTTCAACGATGATTTCGCTCAAAATTTTAGGCAATCCAAGCAACAAACTAGCTCCGTAAAGAAAAGAAAAACCGACATTTGACGAAACACCACAAGGCTGAAATATTAACTGAACCCTGCGTCCTTTTGGGCTGCTTAACAGTTCTGCTTTTAACAAAGAATTGACAGATGATTTAGATATTTTAATATTGAATTTGGCACTGGCTTCAATGGAGAGTGTTCGGCAGGCTATGTCAGGCTGTTGCTTTTTTCTACGAAGAATATAACTCTTAATCGTTAAGTCTATCTTTTTTGACCGTTTCTTTATATTGGACATTTATTTTTTATAATATATTTAAATATAACAACTTATAGCAATAAAATATATAAAATGGACATTGTAACTAAGCTCACATCTTCATAATTCCTATTGGATCACCAACGTTAACTTGAACAGCATCTAATGCCTTATCCATTAGTTCCAGAGTCATATACCCGCGCTTGGTAGCTGCACAAAGCCTCCAGGGCACAAGGGATTTTCGGATTTTAACAACCTTGCCTTTCTTATCTAAAAATAGGACATCAATGGGGAATTTCATAAAAAAAGTGTGGATTGAATTGCAGGGCTTAATCAGCAGGCCTTCCTCCCTAGAAAAGGACGTCCTGTTAAGCAAGCCTATGGATCTTGACCTGTAATCTTGGGCGATTTTAACCTTGTCCGCAATAACATGTCCGGTAGCCAAATTTATAGCCTTGAAGTATACGTTTTCCATGTTAGATTAGGTCAATTAAACTTGCGTCTTAAAAACACCCTGACTAATGATCAGACCGCCTCACTATAAACTTGACAGTCTTTTCTTACTGGACTTTAATTATAGCAAACTTGCCTGCATTCTATCAAGGCTTTTATGCCCATTTTGGACAAATAAATTTAAAGAAAATGATGGCCTCTTTTTAATAACAAAAAATGCCAAATTTCTGATTTTGAGAGTCTATGAAAAATTTGCAAAAAGTTATCTCTTTTTTTGGGGATGATAGGCGGTTTTAGAGCAATTTTAAAAATGTTTCATGGGGTTCCTTAAGGTTGCAAAAAGCAGCATGAAGAAACATAACGGAACTTAAAGAAACTTAAAGTAACCTAAACATATTGTGTAAAGTGAAGTTCCTTAGGACTTTAAGTCCTAAGGCTTCCTCCTTTAGCAGAAAATGCACAACGCCATTCATCTTAACGGGCTAAAGCCCGAGGATTTCTGCGGAGGATTAAAACCTCAAGACTTTTCTTCTGGGGGCAAAAAGGATTCTTTGGAAAGATGGATGCCGCGAGTGATCAATTCGTCATAAAAAGTAGGGACATAGCCTGTGGCGATAAAATCACCGATAACTTTATTAGTTTCTTTTTCTATAGAAAGTTGCTTAAAACGAAAAATGTCCTGCATTTTAATATGCATGTCGTCATCAATGCCGGTTATTTCTGTGATCTGGGTAATTTTTCTGGTACCGTCGGAGAGCCTGGCGGTTTGCACAATAACATCTATGGCGGACGCGGTCATCTCGCGAATAGCACGTATAGGCAATTCAACACCGCTCATCAAGATCATGGAATCCAAGCGGCTCAACACATCGCGCGTGGAGTTGGCGTGGATCGTTGTCATGGAACCATCATGACCCGTGTTCATGGCCTGGAGCATATCCAAGACTTCTTCACCACGGCACTCACCGATAACTATACGATCCGGCCTCATACGCAAACAGTTTCTAAAAAGCTCGCGAATGGAAATCTGCCCTTTGCCTTCAATGTTAGGCGGCCTGGACTCAAGCCTCACCCAATGCTCTTGGTTTAATCGCAACTCAGCGGCGTCTTCAATGGTGATGATGCGCTCATCATTGGGAATAAAAGCGGACAAGACGTTTAAAAATGTCGTTTTACCTGAACCGGTTCCTCCGGAAACGATCATATTTTTTCTTGCCGAAACGCAAGCTGACAGAAAATCACCCATCGGACGGTTAAGACTGCCAAACCGCGTCATCAAATCGTCGACGGTATAATGTTCTCTTGAAAATTTTCTGATGGTCAATGTTGGCCCTGTAAGCGCCAAGGGAGGGATGATGGCATTAACACGGGAACCATCGGCCAGGCGCGCGTCCACCATAGGCACGGATTCGTCGATACGCCGGCCCAGTGGCGCGATGATTCTTTCTATAACGACCCTGACCTGATCGTCTGAAATAAATTTTTTACTTGTTAAAATAATCTTCCCATGCTCTTCCACGTAAATTTGATCTTTATTGTTCACCATGATATCGGTAATATCCTGATTGCGGATAAGCCCTTCTAAGGGGCCTAACCCCAAGGCTTCATCTGCCACTTCCTTAACAAGTTTCTCGCGAACCTCAAAGGAAGACAAGAAAGCACCGGTTTCTTCAGCCAATAAATTCGTAACGATTTTTTCGGCTTTCTCGCGCAGTTCCTTGGCTTTTTTCGGATTATTGATGAGCTCCATATCCAGGCGCTTTAAATCTAACTCTTCAATCAGGCGCGCGTGGATCCGGCGTTTTAACTTAATAACCTCGTCTTCTTCTTCAATAGGCTTTATCCACTTAACCTTATCCGACATGCCCATCATGTCCCAGAATGCGCCAGCGGTGGGCAGTTCTTCTTTTTTGATAGAACGCAGATCCTCAACTTCTTTGTGCGCGATAAATAAAGCTGAGTTAGAAATCAGATCCTGGGCTAATTTCTTAAGCGAGGCGCTTACGCGGCTGGAAGGATTGTCCACCACAACAGGCACGCCACGATTTAAAGCCAACCCGACGACACGTCCGTCTGAAGGAATACTGGCGATGATTTCACAAGGCAATGCCAACTTGACCTCTTGCCAAGAAAGGCCTGACTTGCTTTCAGCCCTGTTGAGCAAAAGTTTCACCATGCGCAGAGGAAAATGAAGACTCTGCAAAACATCCAACCCCCAACGCGTTTCATAGACGGACAGAATATCCGGCGTGACCAAAAAAAGAATGAGGTTGGAGCGATTGAATATGCTGATAAGGCTATCCGTAAAAGCCCTTCCGCCATCGACGATAATAAAATCATAAAAAGGCGTCAGCATACCGATCACTTTGCCGATGCGTTCTCCGGTGATGTGAGGCGATTGTTTAGGCCGCGTGATGGCAGGTAAAAAATCAATCCCCAGAGGAACAAGGGTCATGTAATTTTTGATATTTCCGGCCTGCTCAACTTTGTCAATAATGGAAACTACATCGAAGATGGAATATTGGGGGGTGGTATCGATCATGCGCGCCATATCCTGGATCGCTTGGAGATCCAGATCAATCAAAGCGACACGCTTACCTTCATGCGCCAGGGAAATAGCCAAGTTAACGGCGATCATGGTCTTGCCCACGCCGCCCTTGGTGCTAAAAATAGAAATGACATTCCCTGTCACTACATTTTTTTCAGATTTCTCAAGATTGTCAACCATGGCTTGTTCAAAAATGTTATCCGGTTATCCAGTTAACCTGTTATTGGGTTAAAAACATTCAACCGATTAACAGACAAACCAGCAAACAGATTAACTGATTTAACTTAATTGGTAATTAATCGGCACCTCGACCCAAATTTCTCGAAGCATCAGATCTTTGGGGAAGGACGGATAAGGCGTAAGTCTTTTAACCGTATAGAGCGCTGCGCCATCCAAAAGTTTATGCCCCGACGATTGGGTTACCACAACGCCGAGGAGTTGGCCGCTTGAAGCAAGATGCAAGCTCAATACAGCCTCACCTGACAAATTGGCGCGTTGAGCCTCCAGCGGATAACCCACATTTTTTAAAATGATCTCCTGCACCGCGCGGCTATAAGCTTCAGCGGGATCTTCATCAGCGCTCCTGCGGGGGATATTAGCCCCCTGCGCATCCTGTTTCATATCCCCATATCGCAAAACCCTTGGAGTTATTGAAACAATAAGCTCCGTGGCTCCGATTTGGAAATCCTTGGATCTGAACAAGGCCCCGATAATAGGCAAGTTGCCTATGGCCGGTACCTGCTGAAGATTGTTAGACTCCTTATTATCGATCAGCCCTGCCATAAATACTGTTTCATTATTTTTCAGGTATAATTCCGTTGTAACATTGCGGGTTTTAAAACCCGGAGTCGACGTTGAAATGCTCGTCCCGGTCTGCACAGTCAAGGCCGTTGAAGTGTCAATGGTTTTTATTTCCGCTTCCATCTGGCAGACGATATCGCCATTTTCTTTAACCTCTGGCCTTATATTTAGCTTGATGCCGTAATCAACATATTGCACTGAGGTTGTTGTCGATCCGCCGGAAACACTGACATCAGATAAAATCGGGACCTGACCGCCGGCTAAAAATTTCGCTTCCTTGCCGCTTAAAGCCATCAACTTTGGCCTGGCCAATGTTCGCGCTAAATTGTCCTGTTCAAGAAAATTAATAGTCGCTGTCAAAGCGGTCCTATCAAACCTTGATTGACCGATGGCCTTGATCGCATCACCAACCTGCCTGTTAAAAGTATGCGCGGCAGGTGTCAATTCATTAAGCGTCAATGAAGATGACCACTGAATCCCCAGCTTATCCACAGCGGTCTTAGCGATTTCTATCAACTGCACGTCGATTTCAACAACAGGGTTATCTTCTTTATAAACGACCAGATCAATAATCTTTTCCTTAAAATTCCCTAAGAGCTGATTCACCAGTTCTTTTTGCCGCGTAGGCATTTCCCCTAAAACAAAAACTTTTCGTTCTTGATCGCCTACCTGAAAAGTGACGCCGCGCAAACCAGCGGTCCTAAATAATTCTTCAAGCCTCGTTTTTAATTTCCCAAGGTCTTCCTTAAAGACCCTGATCACCAATTCGCGCTGGCCCAATTCATCCCAAATCTGAAGATTCGTCTCTCCTTCAGATTTTGCCGAAATAATAATTTCCGTATTGCCAGCGCCGACAACATCAGCTACCACAGGGTTGCCTATGGCGATGCGTGTAGGCTTGGAAACTGTAACCACTTTAGATTCTCCGACAACAACATCCACATTATGAGCCATGCCGTAATTATCGGAAAAAAATTCAGGGAAAACAGAAGAAGGGATAAAAGAACTCGTGATGAGAAAAAAAACAACCAAAACGATCTTTCTAAATCTGGGAATAAACAAGCGTCCTCGCTTTTTTAATAAATCGTCATTTCACGATCATGTCGGATTTTTCAGTCCCTCGGTAAATCTCAACGGTCTGAGGAGGAGGCGGCTCCGGAGGCGCCGGTTTTTCTTGCGGCTTTTGCTGCACCACAACCGGAGATACTTCTTCCCTAGGCTGCATAAACTCCTGACCAAGATTGCTGAAAACATAACGCCAAAGCGTATTAACTTCCACAGGAGGAACCGGCTCTACCGTCGTTTCTAGCGGAGGCCTTAAGACAAGTCGGATTTTACCTCCTTGATCCAAAGCATAGGTCAAAATAGCGATTTCTTTCGGGTTGAGCGCCAAAGTCAAGGCCAAATCCGTCGGTAAAGAAACTGCTTGGCCGCGCTCAGGCGGAGCCCCGCCCTCTATCCCCAAGACCTGTATATTTTGAAATAGGGTAACACTGACTAATTCCGTTGTGGTCTGGCCCCCCACCTGTTGGTTATATGGGAATGTCCCCATAACGTCTACGTAATCGCCCTGTCTTACTTTTCCTCCAACAGCTGAAAGATAAGGAATGGTCATGGTGATGGCACGCTTACCTTGAGGCGTACGCATGGCCAGGCTTGTATCTTTTGTTGCGATCGTCAACTTCGTCGACATAAGCTGTTCGCCAGGGAAAATATCGGCGATGGCACGCTTACCAACAACCATGCTGGTAGAAGAAAGCGCTTTGGGCTGGACATAATTCTCAGGCACAGCAGCGATCGTGATCATGCTCTCATCAATGGTCGCGCCTGTTGGTATGTTGGCTGTTGCAACAACAACATAAGCTTTTCTTTCCTCTTTAATAAATTGCTTTTCTGTCTGGCTGATATAACCCCGAACCATAACAACTGCTGTCACTGCCAAAACAACTGCCAAAATTATGCTCAATTTCCGTTTATCCACGGCTTAACCCTTTCTTAAGCTACAACAACTCTTCTTTAATCTCAATCTTGGCTTCTCTCTTAAGCCTATCCGCCAACTCCTGCACACGCTGCGTCTGCCTCTGCTGCAACAACCATGATTTAATCTGATCATAGACGGTAGTATTGTAGCCTGGGATCTTATCATTCAGCTGCAGCACTCCTCCGCCTTTTTTATCATCTACTTTAACAATATAATATTTTCCATCCGGCCCTTTAAAAATCTGGCTGATCTGCCCTTTGTCTAAAGACGACGCCACATCGCGGAATTTATCAAACTTGGTGTTTTTATCCACAACCCCGATGTCGCCGCCATTGGCAGCGCTGGAACCTAAAGATTTTTCTTTTGCAAGCGCCACAAAATCAGCCCCCTGCAAAAGCGCAATCATAATTTCTTTTGCTTCTGATTCCAAAGACACGACGATTTCGCGAGCCCGGATTTCCTGCGGTGTCAAAAATTCCTTAGGATTCTGATTATAAAAATTTTCTATCTCCTGCGCGTCGATGGTGATGCCCTTGGTTTCATCATTAATCAGCTCGGCGAATAACACGTTTTTCTGCACCTCGACAACAGCGTCCCTGACTTCTTTTTTCTTATCAATACCCCGAGCCTTGGCATCCTGGACGATCAATTCCCGGGTAACTAAATTACTCAACAGTGTTTTTTTCTCCTCGCGCGTCAGAGTCTTATTTTCAGCAGATGCCGACTGCATCGCCTTGACTTTTTCATCAAAATCTTCTAGCGTAATAACCTCATTATTAATTTTTGCCAACACTGTCCCGTGCACAGGGGCCGGCGTTTCTTGGAGTTTCTCCTTAGTCGCCGTAGCAACAATCGGAGCTGTCGGCCAAAAAATATTTTTTATCTGGTCACACCCTGAAAAAATCGAAATCAAACCCATAATAAAAAATAACGAAAATAAACGATAACGATTTTTCATCATTTCTCTCCTTTTCTATAAACCCCTAGATATTAAATTAGTTATAACACAATTAAAATTGTAAATCAATAAAAAATGATTGGCTCATTGCGTCTTTTGCAAAGAGAAGATTAAAAAAATGACAGCCAAATACATTTTTAGATAAACCAAAAAATTGTTAAAGATAACACAAAAAGACGTTCTCGCTTTTTTAAAACTACTCTTCTAAAAGAACCATGTGAGTTTTAATAAATCTTTCTATGTACTGCACCACTTCGACTTTTGCATTAGGCGGACTTTCGGCTACCCATACCGCGAAATTATACAGAGTTTGCGTATCCGTTTTTACCCACTTTTTTGCTTCATATAATGCAAAAAATAATGTCGTCGTTGCAACTCTTTTGTTTCCATTTTGAAAGGGACGATTTTTGTTCATCAAATAAAACAATATGCTTAGTTTTGAAGTAAAGGTGGGATAAAAATTCTTTCCATCAAAAGTTTGGAAAGGAGTTTCTAGGCAACTTTCCAAAACATTGGGGAACCTCGTCGCAAAAGCAGGTATCGGCTCATTAAAAGAAAATTTCTTTTGTGCGACAAGAAATGCTATCTCTTCGACCTCCTTTACCGTAATTCTACGCACTATTCTGCCCCCAACATTTTTATCACTTCACCATACTCTTTCATGGTTCTGTCTACGGCCATCTTTATCTTATCTTTTTCTTCAGGCTTCAAAGAATGCCCTTTTATTCTTCTAATTTTTAATATAATACTCTCCTTGGGAATTGCGTAAATCTTCCCAATCCTTATAGCAGGCAATTGTCCTTTTTTTACTTTCTGATAAACAGCTACCCTGCTTATTTTTAATATCTTCGCTACTTGGGCTATGCTAAAATATTCGATTTTTTCCATCCGACACCCCTCAAATAAGTTATGAAAATGTTATTAACTTTTGTTAACTTAATTTATTCGCTTAACGTAAGTTAATCTTCATGCCTATTATTAACATATGTAAACTAACTTAGTTTACCATTTCCGTTTCTAAAAAGCAAACAAAAAATGACTCTGGGGGTATGACACTGTGAGGAAAAACAATTACTCTTGCGCAGGGAAGGAATTCTGGTAGCCCCAACCAAGCACCACATTGTGCGCCTTTAGGCGCATACAGCGAAGTCCTTGTGAGCGAAGCGAACAAGGACGGATTGTCTCGATGTTGTTGCGGAATATTTGTTTGAGATTTACCGAGAAGAATTCTGGTAGCCCCAACCGGATTTATAATGACGGCAAAAGTTATGGAACGCCAGTGAACATAACTTTTATGCCGGAATTAATCCCGCCGATTTTTGGCGGGAGAACCGATAAAGCTAGTTGGTAGCCCCAACCGGATTTGAACCGGTGTCTACAGCTTGAGAAGCTGACGTCCTAGACCAGGCTAGACGATGGGGCCGCGTAAAATTCACTTTGTTCATCACGCGGCACCTATCTCGTGGCGCCTAAAAGGCGCTTTACGGGATGGGGCCGAATCAGTCTATAGTCGATAGTCTATAGACAATAGACGATGGATAAGAACAAAATAAAAAGAAAGAATATTAATTTACTATTTTTATGTTAGTGCCCGCATTTTCCGAACAGGCTATCCGCCGAATCAGTCTATAGTCGATAGACAATAGTTAAGAACAAAGTCAAAGAAGAAAAAATATTAATTTATTATTTTTAGCCTATAGACTATTGTCTATCAGCTATCGACTGAATCATTCTTCTTCTTTTGCAATAATCTTGGCAACAGATGTAACAACATCGCCCTTATCCAAAGCAATCAAACGCACGCCTACAGCGTTACGCCCTGTTTCGCGGATATCTTTCACAGGACAACGCACCATCATGCCCTGTTGCGTGATTGTCATTAATTCGTCGTCTGGCAAAACACAATTCAAAGCCACAGCTGCGCCATTTTTTGCTGTCACCTTCACGTTGATAACGCCTTTGCCGCCGCGCGACTGGATGCGGTACTCATCGATAACCGTGCGCTTTGCAAAACCTGAAGACGTAACGGTTAAAATGGTCGCTCCTGTCTTGGTCAAATCAGCAGAAACAATCTCCATACCAATAACTTCGTCTTTTTTCGCTAAAGAAATGCCCCTGACACCTTTGGCCTGACGACCCATTTCTCGGATTTGCTTTTCTTGAAAACGAATAGCTTTCCCTTGAGATGTCGCCAACAGAATATCTTGATTGCTGTCTGTAAGTTTTGCCCCCATCACACCGTCATCTTTATCCAACCCCATGGCGACAATGCCGCCTTTCCTGGGATTTGCGAACGCAGAAAGCACCGTCTTCTTGATAACGCCCTGTTTTGAGCACAAAACAATTGATTTATCGTCGGAGAATTCTTTGACCGGCAAAACAGCCGCGAGTTTCTCCTTAGCCGCTAACTGCAAAATATTAATAATAGCTTTGCCCTTGGACTGGCGCGATGCCTGAGGGATTTCATAAACTTTGATCCAGTGCAGGCGACCTTGATCCGTAAACACTAAAAGATAATCTTTGGTCGAGGCAATAAATAGATGCTCGACAAAATCTTCTTCGCGCGTCTCCATGGCCGAAACACCTTTGCCGCCTCGCTTTTGCTTACGATAGGCGCTCATGGCCAAACGCTTGATATAACCCTCATGAGAAATCGTGATCACCATGTCTTCTTCAGCAATCAAATCCTCGAGTTCAATATCTTCCACTTCGCCGATAATTTCCGTGCGACGCTCATCGCCGTATTTCTTTTTTAAAGTGGCCAGCTCTTCCTTAATGATCTCTTCGACCATTTTTTCTGATGTCAGAATCGCCCGGTATTTCTCAATTTGCTTTAAAAGGTCTAAGTATTCGCTTTCAATCTTATCCCGCTCCAGGGCCGTCAAGCGCTGCAACTGCATTTCTAGAATTGCCTGGGCCTGGATATCCGATAAATCAAAATTTTTCATCAACGCCTTTTTCGCTTCCAGCGTATTTTTGGATTCACGGATGGTCTTAATAATTTTATCAAGATATTTTAACGCGATCTTCAACCCTTCCAGAATATGGGCGCGTTTTAAAGCCTTATCCAATTCAAACTGTGTCCGTCGACGAACGATCACCTTACGATGGTCCACGTAACAACGCATCACCTGCTTAAGGTTTAAAACCCTAGGACGCCCATCGACCAAGGCCAGCGTTATAATGCCGAATGTTGTTTCCATCTGCGTATGTTTATAAAGCTGATTGAGGATGATCTGGGGTTCGGTATCGCGCTTAAGCTCAATAACAATGCGCATACCGTCTTTATCGGATTCATCGCGCAGGTCACTGATGCCTTCAACTTTCTTTTCCTGAACTAAATCGGCGATGGTTTCAATCAAAGTGGTCTTGTTGACCTGATATGGGATTTCCGTGATCAGAATATTGTCTTTGCCGCTCTTCTGGCGCTCGATGGAAACACGGGCGCGAAGCATTATCTTTCCCCGCCCGCTTTCAAGGGCGTCTTTGATGCCGCTACGGCCGCAGATAATTCCGCCCGTCGGAAAATCAGGCCCTTTGACAAATTTCATCAATTCCTTAATCTCGGCATCCGGATGATCGATTAAGTATGCGATACCGTCAACAACTTCCGTCAAGTTATGCGGGGGAATATTGGTCGCCATACCAACCGCGATACCGCTGGATCCATTAACCAAAAGATTAGGGAGCGCAGAAGGCAAAAGAATGGGTTCTTGTAAAGACGCATCAAAATTAGGAACAAAATCAACTGTATCTTTATCGATATCCGCCAGCATCTCATTGGAGATAGCGGCCAGGCGCGCTTCTGTATAACGCATGGCTGCCGCAGCATCGCCGTCCACAGAACCAAAGTTCCCCTGGCCTTCGGCCAAGGGATAGCGAAGCGAAAAATCCTGAACAAGCCTCACAAGAGTTTCATAAACCGCGGTGTCACCGTGCGGATGATATTTACCTAAGACTTCACCGACGATACGAGCTGATTTTTTATAAGGCTTGCTATGATCTAAATTAAGCTCATGCATCGCATAGAGGATCCTGCGATGTACGGGCTTAAGACCGTCTTTGACGTCAGGAAGGGCGCGACCGACAATAACGCTCATCGCGTAAGAAAGATACGAGCTCTTCATTTCCTCTTCAATGCAAACCGGAATTATTTTTTCATTTTGCGCGTACATTAACTTTGCCTCTCTTAATGGTGTTTCTTCCTTAGCCCCTTCCTCTATTCGGAATCTTTCTATACCCGGCCTTTATGGACAGGCCGGTATGCCGCTTTCTGCGGCAGGGCTACACTTTCTGTGTTAGACCCTACCCTTATTTGGATTGGGTTAGGTCTATCCTTCTGGATTACAAAATTAACTCCGCAGTTTACGCAGGTAATTTCATGCCGGTTTACCATGGCAGGAAAATACCAAGTGCTTAGGCCCTACCCTTATATGGAATTAGGTAGGCCTACACTTTCTGTGCTAAACAAGGAGTCTTTCCTTAATTTTGCTCCTAAGAAGCTTTGTTCATTGATTCCTGAAATATTATCTTGAATTTAGAAATTGATGATTGAAAATTAAACATGCCGATCTTTTGATATTTCTGTAAGCCGTTGATAGCTCATCCACCAGGCCGAAATCCCCAGGGGGATAAAAAGCGTCATCAACACAGGATCAATCTTACGAAAAATAAAAGGATCTTTAGTAAAGATCATGACAATGGCCAAAGCCACTAACCCGACGAAAAAGTAGGTTAAAACAATAATTGAAAAAACTCCTAAATAACGCAAAGCATTCCCCTTGACACGCAGTCGGCTTTCCCGCAAAGCTCGTCGAGCCCCAACATTCTCAAAGGCATTAACAAGGGGGCTGAGTGAAAAAAAGAAAAGATACCAAAAAGCCGCGATCAACAATGTGACAAAAATCGTACTGGTGATCAAAAGAACCACCATGCGCGCATGTGGAGAGAAAACAGGCTGCTGCGACAAATAAACAAAACGGCCGAATGTCTGAACGAAAAAAGCCGGCACCAGAAAAGCCAAGACCATAGCTACTTGGAGAAAATACGCCTTTAAATAAGGAATGATGCGTCCACGCGCGTCATCAAATGACGCTGCGAACGAAAGATTTTTTTCCTGAGATCTAATATTATTTATGATCAGAATATTTAAAAAAGCCCCCAACCCGAGCACCACCAGCCACGCGCAAAAAAATAAAAGCGAAAAGAAAATCTGAATAGGTACGGGTGTTTCAGACTTGCTTAACGGCAGCGCCAACTGCAAGAGTTTAAAGAAAAAAACATTTAAACTACAGATGGCCACGATAGAAAGAAATCTTCGCCTATAAGCCCTAAACGCGTCGCTCAAAATTCCAAACATGCTTATAGTGGTACTTGCGTTTTTATCCATGAGTTCCTCCCTGTGTCCTTCTTTACAACCCACACTAAAACGAACATCCAGCTTTTTGCATTAAATAAATCCTCTGCCTTTTGCCCCGTTAGAGGACTTTGTTCTCTAACGGGATTTGCTTATATATCCAGATTGCGCACTAAATGCGCATTTTCTTCAATAAACTGCCTACGCGGATCTACTTGATCGCCCATGAGAATTGTAAAAATTTCATCAGCTTCAATGGCGTCCTCAAGCACAACTTTTAAAAGTGTTCTGCGTTCAGGATCCATGGTCGTTTCCCACAACTGCGAGGGATTCATTTCACCTAAACCTTTATAACGCTGGATCGACATTCCCTTGCGCGCCGTGTTTTTGACATATTCTAAGACATCGCGCAACGCAAAAAAATCATGGTCTTCTTCGTTAACCAGCTTAAAGCGGGATTTGAGCTTTTTCTCTTCAGAAGATTCTTTCTTTTTTGCAACTCCTACCCCAGCACCTTTTTTTACAACTTCTTCAGCAAAATACGTTTCAATGGGAATACCAAGCTTTTCTATTCTTGAGATGACCTTTTCCATCTCTTCTGTATCATAGATCTCTACATGGTCAAACTCTTCTTTTTCACCCTTAGCTGTTTCAGACAACTTGGCCAATTCGCTATCAGAAAACAAATAATTGGTTTCATTCTCCACTTTTGCCACATAAATAGGCAGTTTTTTGGAATTCTTATGTCTATTCTGTATTAAATTCTTTAAAACTACTCCCTTTTTATCTAATAGTATATTAAATCTTTCAAATTGTACCAAAAGTTCAAGGATTTCCTTGAACTGAGGATCATTAAAAGTCTTCTTTTCTGATAAAATCGTAAGCTTAAGTCCTTCTCTGCCAATATCTAACAACAAATTGTTCATCTGATCTTCCGTTTGAATATACTCTTCCCTGCTCCCTCTTTTTATCTTGTAAAGTGGTGGTTGAGCTATATAAACATGCCCTTCTTCTAAGAGTTTTGGGAATTGCCGTAAGAACAAAGTTAAAATAAGGGTCCGAATATGGGATCCGTCAACGTCAGCATCGCACATGATAATGATCTTATGGTATCTGAGCTTTTCCAAATTAAATTCTTCTCCAACGCTGGTGCCAAGCGCTGTGATGATGGTGCGGATTTCATCATTGCTTAAGATTTTATCTAACCTGGATTTTTCAACATTAAGGATCTTGCCTTTTAAAGGCAGAATAGCCTGAAAACGCCGGTCGCGGCCTTGCTTAGCGCTATTATGAACAAAAATTCCACATGCCAAAGCAAAGTTATGCGTGCCAGGAACCTCCATATCATAAACATCTATTTTTTCTGAAGCTTCCTCTATTCGCAAAACCTTATGGTTATAATTCTTAACGGCCTCCAGCAAACTTGACGTGCTATCGGAAAAAAACCTCTTTTTAAGAGTGCTTAAGCTAAGTAAATTTGTATTCCGCTTAGAAAGACCCTTCCTCTCCTCATCGTATTGGTCAACTTGGCCGTTCTGTTCATAAACACGCCTTGCAAACTCCAGGCTGGAATTCAAATAGGTCTCGTCATAAGCCAGCCTTCTTTTTCTCCTGAATTCTTCATTCCATTGTTCACGGGTTTTCTCGCAGCGCCAATTCAGCAGTTCTTTTTCCTGCCATTGCTCTTTAGCTTTTTGCTTAAGGTTACTTTTGCGTTCAGGGTGCTGCTGAAAATATTCTTTCACCCGATCCGACTGTTTGCGCCTGTTCTCTTCTTTCGCCCAATAAGTTTTTTGAGCCTCATAAATAATCCGTAAGGTTTTTTCTCTATGCGCGCTATTCGAATAATAAAATTCTAGATATTTCTTCCGCATAAAATCTTTATACGCCGGATCTGCCCACTGTTTTTTCGCTCTTCCGCTTAAAACAGGCCGCAATCTCCCCTTCATAATCTCTGAGATTTTCCGACGGTACTCAGGAGTCCTTTTGATACGATTGCATTTCTCTATCACTTCTTTTTTATGCAACGTTACCTTTGCCTGATCGCGATGGATATTAAGATGTTCTTCAGGCAACAACCGAACGATATTACCAGGATAATTGTTTAATTTATTGAAATCTTTATGGTGCTTATGGCTGCCGCAATTATGATCATAAACATCGCGGTCTAAATTGTACCTGTCCGCCAGCACATGAGTAAACACCCATTGATGCGTCTTGGGGTCAAAAACCATTTCGTAACCTTCTATTGAAATTCTTCCTTCCTTCCGAGACAACTTCTTCCTCAAAGGCATGAGACTCATCTGAGACTTTAAATCTTTGGCCTTGGTAAAAGTCCCATCGCGAAGCATAAATTTATGATCGGGGGTGCAAGTGATTATTTCTCCATTATCCAAAACAACCTTCATCACTGTTGTTTTTTGTTTTGTCATCCGCGGATTAAGTATTTTTTCAACCCCAATTTCTCCGCTTTCTTTAATGGTATAGCAAAAATTAACCCTGCCATTTTTATCTTCTTCGATCAATTCTTTAAAATTTAAAGCTCTCCCGTCTGCTAGAGCAACTTTTGTCTCCTCATCAAAACACCCGCCTGCGCTATCGCCTTCCACCATATAGATCTCGCACATGGAAGCGTCTCTTTCTGAGCAATCCGCCAATTTCCCGGGCAAAGAAAGGCCTTCAAGGGCGCCTTTGCGTCTGGTTAATTCGCGGGCTTTACGCGCGGCTTCACGAGCTCGGGCGGCCAAGACCGCTTTATCAACAATCTTGTTGGCGACCGATGGATTTTCTTCAAAAAATGTTGTTAAAAACTCGAAGGCTTGCGAAGCCACAAAACCATCAGCTTCTGAATTGCCTAATTTTGTTTTTGTCTGGCCCTCAAATTGTGGGTTGGGAATCTTGAGGCTTACGACAGCGGTCAACCCTTCACGCACATCTTCCCCGGAAATCGAAGCGGTTGAATCCTTGAGAAGATTTTTACCTTTAGCGTATTGATTGATGGCACGCGTTAACGCTGACTTAAAACCTGTTAAATGTGTTCCACCCTCGATGGTATTAATATTATTGGCAAAAGAAAAAATATTTTCCGAATAGCTATCGTTATACTGCATGCCAAGTTCCAGAACCATATCATCGGCTGTTTTTTCGACATAAAGAACCTTATTGTGCAAAGGATTTTTATTTTTATTAAGATGTTCGACAAATGAAATGATGCCGCCGTTAAAACAAAACAACCCTTCTTTATCCGACCGCTCGTCCGATAGTTTAATCGAAAGGCCTTTGTTTAAAAACGCGAGCTCTCTCAAGCGATTGGCCAGGATGTCGTAAGACATCTCGATAGATTTAAAAATCTGCTTGTCCGGTTTAAACGTAACCTTGGTGCCCGTGGATTTGGACTTGCCTATCACGGTCAACTTAGAAACAGTCTTGCCTTTTTCGTAACGTTGATGATAGACCTTTTCATCTCTTTTAATCTCAACTTCAAGCCATTCCGAAAGCGCGTTAACAACACTGACACCCACGCCATGCAACCCTCCGGAAACCTTGTACACGCGATGATCAAATTTACCTCCGGCATGAAGCGTGGTCAAAGCCACTTCCACGGCCGGTTTTTTTTCGGTTTTATGGATGTCTACGGGGATGCCCCGGCCGTCATCCGTAACGCTGACGCTCATGTTTTGATGGATCTCAACAACAATGTGCTTACAATACCCGGCGAGCGCTTCATCGACGGAATTATCGACAACCTCATACACCAAATGGTGCAACCCGCGGCTCGTCGTGTCTCCGATATACATGGCCGGCCGCATACGGACAGCTTCCGCGCCCTCTAAAACCTGGATTGTTGTTGCATCGTATTTTTTAACGTCTGGCATCTCTTTCTTTTACCCCTCTCGCTTCAAACACCGCCCAACCGCAAGACAATTTCTTCGATCCCACAACCCTTTGTTAACTCTCTTAAAACGGCTTTTTTCTTTAAATTCAATTCATAAAGCCTTGCTGAATTATCTACATTAACCCTAATTCGATCTTTTGTCAAATGGACAATTTTTGTATGCGGATAAACAGCCTCGCCCACAGCCCTCTTCCAGACACCAAGGACCTTATCCAAACCCTTAGCTTTTTGTTTCTTTTCTATATCATGCAGGACACTTTTTAAAACATCTCTGATCTTTTCCATGTCAAATTCCCGCGCAGGCAAAAATACACTTAAACAGCTACGCATGATGCGCTAACTAAAGCCTTTGCGCTTTTTACGCCAATCTCATAGGTTGAACGATATAGGTATACTCAGCCGTGCGCACAACACCCGGTTTTTCAGTGTCAAACAATTCCAACAAGACCTCGTCCTCACGCCAATGTTTTAACATGTCCAGCAAATAACCCGGATTAAACCCGATCACCAGCTCTTTGCCGGAATACTCAATAGCAATTTCTTCCCTAAACTCTCCCACATCCGGCGTTGACTTAGAAACAACAAGCTTGTTTTTAAATAATTCAAAACGGACCGCTTGAAAATCCGGCGTTGTAAACAAATTAGCCCGGCGCAAAACAAGGATAAAATCCTCCTTATTCAATCGAATCTTTGTGGCTGAAGAATGAGGAATGACTTTTTGATAATCAGGAAAGTCTCCTTCAATGAGACGAGAAATAATCACAATGCCGTCCATTTCAAAAAAAGCCTGATTGTTGCCGATAACCAAAAAGACTTCCCCTTCTTCTTTTAAATTACGCAACAACTCCTGAACTGTTTTATAAGGAAGGATGATTTTAATGTCTTTGTGTGTTTTTGTTTTTAGTTTCTTTTCAACCACGGCCAATCTCCGGCCATCTGTGCCCACAAATTTGACACTAGACTCAGCCCCTTGCTCTCCGGACCCACTTTTAAGCTCAAACAACAAACCATTTAAAACATACCTTGTTTCTTCATGAGAAATAGCAAAAGAGGTTAATTGGAGCATTGTTTTTAAAACTTGCTGCTCTAAAGTGACAACCTCTTTATCTTTAAACTCGGGAAGTTTTGGAAATTCTTCTTTAGGCAACCCCATCAACTTAAATTCACAGGTTCCTAACTGAATATCCACAATGTTGTTTTTTTTAGTGCTAATTCCCACACTCCCTTCTGGCAATTCTTTAATGACATCACTAAGCCTTTTGGTTGGAATAGTAATGGCGCCTGCTTCAAGTATTTCAGCATCAAGGGTTACGGAGATTCCGATGTCTAAATCCGTAGTGGTTAACCGCAGTTTATTCTTGGTTGTTTCAAATAAAATATTTGAAAGAATAGGCAACATGTTTTTAGGAGTTATAATATTTCCTACAACCTGGACTCCTTTAAGCAACTCTCCTTTACTCACTTTAATCTTCATGGCGATCCTCCTAAGTACTAATAATTTTAAAGATAAATAGTTGTAGTAGCAGTGTGTTTGGATTCTGTTGAAAACATTGTAACAAGGGGTAAATTATTAACTAACATCAAAAAAAATTGTTAAGAACTTGTTTAATAAAATCTATTTAGTGTTGAAGGTTAAGTTTAATCTCTTCAACGATATTCTTTAAATTTTGGTGGTGCGTGATCTCAAGTTTGATTTTTTTATAAGAATGCAAAACAGTGGTATGGTCTTTGCCCCCAAACTGCTGTCCGATCTCAGGCAAAGACAAGCTTGTGAGTTCTCGCACCAAAAACATGGCGATTTGACGCGGCAAAACCACATTTTTAATTCGTTTTTTGGTTTTAAGGTCAGAAACCAGGATTTTATAATAATCAGCAACTTTTTTTTGTATTTCTTCAACAGAAATTTGCCGGGAGGCTTCTTTAAGGAGGTCTTTTAGTACGTTTTTCGTGGTTTCGATGTTAATGGGTTCGTCCTGAAGCAATGAATATGCGATCACCCTGACCAGGGCCCCTTCCAGTTCGCGGATGTTGCTCTTGATGATCTCGGCTATAAAATAAATAACCTCATCCGGTATGGCGATAGATTCGTTTTCCACTTTTTTCTTTAAAATAGCGATGCGTGTTTCAACGTCTGGCGGCTGGATGTCTGTAACCAACCCCCAGCTGAATCTGGAAACGAGCCGCTCTTCAAGATGCGCGATTTCTTTGGGCGAACGGTCTGAAGAAATTATAATTTGTTTATGGGCGTCGTAGAGCGCGTTAAATGTATGAAAGAATTCTTCCTGGGTGGCTTCTTTGTTGGCAATAAAATGAATGTCGTCGATTAAAAGAACATCCACGTGGCGGAATTTATCGCGGAATGCTTGGGTGGATCGATGTTGAATCGCGCTTATGAGTTCAATTGTGAATTTTTCCGACGGCGTATAATAAAATTTTGTTTGCGGGTTGTTTTTTTTAATCTTGTGGCATATGGCCTGCATGAGATGGGTTTTGCCAAGCCCTACGCGCCCATAGATAAAAAGCGGGTTATAGGCTTTTGCCGGTGACTCCGCGATGGCTACACAGGCGGCGTGCGTGAAGCGGTTAGACGGTCCGACAACAAAGTTTTCAAAAGTGTATTTGGGGTTTAAGAAAAAACCATCGAGCGTCTTCTCTTTTACCGGGCCTCGGGCTTCCTTCTGCTTGGGAGGCGTGTCTAATTTATTATTGATATGGTAACGTACGGAGCAGTCAGTTTTTAAGTTTTTCAAAGAATCGCTGATCAAAAGGCCGTAATGTTCGGCCACCCAGTCTTTGAAGAATTCATTAGGGACTTCTAAAACAAGGGCATGCGTCGATTCGTCGCACTTCGGCTGGATAGGTTTGATCCACGCTTCAAAAGCGCTCTCGCCTATTTTTGGTTTAATGGCCGAACAGATTTGTTCCCAGAGGGTTTTTGTAGATGTCATATGAGAGCTCGACGGTATAAAAAGAATTCTTCTTCGAGAGAAAGAGGCTAATTAACAAAGTTCACAAGTTATCCACAGGCGCGTTCGTTTTAACCATTTTTAAAAAAGCCGGATTGTTCCTTTAGGGGATTCATTATACTAAGCGTTTTTTCATATTGCAAGAAAATTTTATTTATAGACATTGCGCAGGAATCTCTTGACTTAAAAATGCTCTATGTTATAATCTCTGAACTATGAAATTTCATTTAAAGACACCAACTCATATTGTAGGCAAGCGCAAGCATGGTTTTCGTCGTCGGATGAAGACAAAAGGCGGTCGAGACGTAATAAAATCCAGACGCCAAAAAGGCAGACGCAAACTCAGTGTTTAGGCGAATGAAACAAGCGCTTGTTGGGTTAATAAAATTTTATAAGAGGATTATATCTCCTTTTATGCCCTCATGTTGCAGATTTACGCCTTCCTGCTCTTCCTACTTAGCCGAAGCAATTGTTGTTCACGGCATATTTAAAGGCAGCTTCCTAGGTTTAAAAAGGATCGCAAGATGCCATCCTTTTAGCAAGGGCGGTTTTGACCCTGTTAAATAAAACATTCTTATGGATAAACGACTGATTTTAGCTATAACGATTTCATTTTTGTTTCTCGCTGCCTATTCCTCGGTTGCTAAAAAACTGTATCCTGTTGAAAATAAAAATGTTACAGCTTATCTAAATAATTCGCAAGCAATTTCGGGTCAAGCGGAAAATATCAATCCAGATGCTTCAGTTTTGGTTGGAAAGCCTATAGAAAAACCGGCTCCAGCTGAACAATGTGTTTCTAATGTATTGGAAGAAAAGGACTTATATAAAATAAATACGGATGGCTTGGAGCTAAAATTTTCAAAGCGCGGAGGCTATTTAGCCGAAGGTTTTGACAAAGAACGTAAATTCCCCCTTGCTTTTAAAAATATAGGAATTATTAAAGAGTGGTCAGAGATCGTTTTTAAGACTGTTGAGCTTCCTCGGGGAGTTTCTTTTGAGTATACCTTTGAAGACGGATCTTCTCTAAAAAAGGTTTTTCGGATTAAATCAGACAATTCTCTGGAGTTAACAGTCGTTTTTTATAACGTAAATGGTTCTAGTATAAATAGTTATATAATTTCAGCTGGGTCTGCCAATCCTTTGGAGCAGAAGGATCCTATGGATCAAAGGTATTTTGAGATCTGTTCCCTTGCCAAAGACCTAGTGGTTAGAAAACCTGTTTTAGGCCAGAAAAATAATTACTCCTTAGATGGCCGTATTCAGTGGATTGGATTGCGCGATCGGTATTTTTGTTCAATTGTTGTTCCAGAACTATTTGTAAATAAAGCAGATGTAGAATTTCTTGATAAAATTGTCACCTTATCCCTGGTGGTGCCTCAAAGATCAATTCCAAAAGGTGAGTCAAGCATTGAAGACGTCTACAAGATTTATTTAGGCCCTCAAGAAGAAAAGCGCATAAAAGATTTTAGCAATGGAACCGAACAAATCATCAATTATGGATTTTTTGATTCTATCTCCAAGGTTCTCCTTGTTTGTCTTCGGTTTTTTCATAAGTTAAGCAATAGCTGGGGTTTAGCAATTTTACTGGTTACGATTCTTGTTTATATTGTCCTCTTCCCTCTTTCTTTGAAAAGCATGGTATCCATGAAAAAGATGCAGGCTCTTGCTCCCAAAATGGAAGAGTTAAAAATTAAATATAAAGACAATCCTAAGAAATTAAATATTGAAATAATGGAGTTGTATAAGCGGGAGAAAGCAAATCCATTTGCAGGATGTTTGCCCATGATTTTGCAGATACCTGTATTTTTTGCGCTCTACCAGCTTCTTATGAGATTTATCAGCCTAAAAGGTGCTTCATTCTTGTGGATCAAAGATCTTTCAGAACCTGACAGATTATTTGTTTTCAATCAAAATATACCATTTATCGGGAATGATTTTAATATTTTGCCTATTCTGATGGCTATTATTATGTTTTTCCAGCAAAAATTCACCGTTAAACCCGCAAGTTCTTCCCCGGAAATGGAACAGCAGCAAAAGATAATGACTATGCTTATGCCTGTTATCTTTGGTGTTCTTTTTTACAAGATGTCTTCAGGATTAGTCCTGTACTGGTCTATTAATAGTTTATTAATGTTTCTCTTTCAATGGAAAATATCAAAGGCAAAATAGAGGTTGAGGTTGAAGGAGGGACTGTTGAAGAGGCTGTTAAAAAGGCCATAATTCTTTTAAAGGTTCCGAAAAGCCAGATTAAAATTAAGGTTTTATCTGAAGAGAGCAGGGGGTTGTTTGGAATGGAAGGTGCGCGTCCTGCCAGAGTAAGGGCCACTATTATAGCTGCTTCTTTAAAGAAAAAAGCTTGATTTTTTTTGTTGATTTGGTAGAATGTTCCACGGGGAAACATTGTGCATAGCTGAACAATGTTCTACGGGGAAACATGAAAGATAAAACAGATATCAAGGAAGAATTGATTGGCTCAATCCCAGATATAGATCCATGGTTTGTTACAGGGTTTTCTGACGGGGAGGCGGCTTTTACATTCAGCAGGTCAGGGAATGCTTTTTCGATGTATTTTTCGATTACTCAAAGAGAAGACAATAGAGACATCCTCGAGAAAATTCAGAAATATTTTGGCAGTATTGGTAAAATTTATTGGCGTAAAGAACAGCTTCCTACAAAAAATAGCGGGCATACCAGGCCAAATGTTTATTTTAGGGTTTGCCGTCAGAGCGAGCTGCCCAGGATCATCGAGCACTTTGATAAATTTCCCTTGCAAAGCAAAAAGAAAGAAGCTTATAATGCCTGGAAAGAAATGGTCCAGTATAAGCTTGAATATTATACTAATTGTAGCGACGACAAATTTAAAATCTTTTCTGAAAAGCTGTCTGGTCTAAATCAAAAAAGCCGTGCTTTTAAGCAAAGAGTAAAGAATGTCTAAAGTTATAGCTATCTGTAATCAAAAAGGCGGGACAGGGAAGACGACAACAGCTATTAATCTTTCTGTATTCTTGGCTGTTGAAGGTTCTAGGGTATTGTTAATCGATGCTGATCCTCAAGGAAACTCAACAAGTGGTTTGGGCATAGATAAAAATACGATTGAAAAATCTCTTTATGATATTTTGATCAACCAAGCGTCTGCCCAGGATGTTATTATAAAAACTGAAATTGAGAATCTAAAACTAATTCCTTCCAATATTGATTTAATCGGTGCTGAGGTTGAGCTTGTTGAAACCGCACAAAGAGAACAGAAGCTTCATGGCGCTATAGAAAAAATACGAAATGATTTTGATTATATTCTTTTAGATTGTCCGCCATCGTTGGGTATACTTACTCTAAACTCTTTGGTAGCAGCGAGTTCCGTACTAATTCCTGTTCAGTGTGAATATTATGCGCTAGAGGGGTTGGGTCAGCTAACAAAGACCATTAATCTTATCCGCGATAATCTTAATCCAAGTTTAAAAATTGAAGGTGTGTTGTTGACCATGGCTGATTTTAGGACGAACCTGACTTCTGAAGTTATTAAAGAGACGCGAAGTTTTTTCCAAGATAGGGTATTCGAAACAATTATCCCGCGCAGCATACGTTTGTCTGAAGCGCCCGGATTTGGGAAATCGATTTATCAATATGATAAAAATTCTATTGGTGCTCAAAAATACGGGGCGTTAGCCAAAGAAATTTTAGGCCAGATCAACCCTGAGCCACAACTTGAAGTTCAACAGGAAGAATCAACCGCTTAAATATTATTTTAAGGAGAGGCTATGGAAAAAAAAGCATTGGGCAGAGGATTGTCCGCGTTGATTTCTTCAGGCAATCATATCGAGGAAGTTTTAAGGAAAGAGATTCCTTTTGAGTCAGGGGCTAATCCAGAAAAAGGCGTTCTGTATGTAGAAATGCATAAACTCGTTCCCAATAAATTTCAACCTCGTCAAGATTTTAACGAAGATCAATTGAAAGAGCTGGTAGCTTCTGTTAAAGAAAAGGGAGTGCTTGCTCCGATTCTGGCGCGCAAGATTGGCGATAAATATGAAATCATCGCCGGAGAACGCAGGTTCCGCGCGGCCTGTCAATTAAAGCTGGATCGCATTCCTGTTGTGATTCGCAACGTCGACGATAAGGAAGCCCTTGTGCTTTCCATCGTCGAAAATATTCAGCGTCAGGAGTTAAACGCGATGGAAGAGGCCAAGGCTTTTCAAAGATTGGTCAACGAATTTTCGTTAACACAGGAAGCTATCGCCCAGGCGGTTAGTAAAGATCGCACGACCGTTGCTAATACGCTTCGTCTTTTAAATTTGCCGCTTGAGATCCAGAAAATGATTTCTAGTGGCCGTTTATCTTTCGGGCACGGCAAAGCGCTTTTGAGTTTAGATAATATCCCCCAGCAGATTAAGCTCACTCAGTTGGTTTTGTCTAAGTCGTTGTCTGTCAGAGAGTTAGAGACGTATATACAATCGCACAATGTTACTTCGCTAAAGAAAAAAAAGATCGCAAAAGATAAAGATCCTTATGTTGCTGATTTGGAAAATCAACTGCAAAAGGTTTTTGGTACAAAGGTTAAAATATTCGCTTTTAAAAAACGCGGCAAGATAGAGATCGAATACTATTCTAATGAAGACAGAGAGAGAATTTTAAAAATTTTAAAGCGTGGTTGAAAACGGAGGATGATTTATGGCTATGGAAGCAACGCTAATTTTGATTAAGCCCGACGGGTTAAAAAAATCTTTGACTGGGAATATTTTAACGCGTCTCTCTGAAACAAAGCTTGAGATTGTTGCTGCTAAGATGGTCAGGGTTTCTCATGCGTTGGCCGCAGTCCATTATCAACATTTGAAAGAGAAGCCTTTTTTTGAAGACGTCCTTCAGTATTTGATGGGCGAGTATCATGACCGGCGCAAAGTCATGGCCCTGGTGTATTACGGGGAAGGCGCTGCCGTGAAGTGCCGTGCTTTGGCTGGCGCGACAAATCCCGAAGAGGCTGACCCGGTATCGATCCGTGGTTCCTATGGACGCATCACGACGCGCGGGGTGTATGAAAACTGCATTCATGTTTCGGCCAATGTCGCCGATGCCGACAGGGAAATTAAATTATGGTTTCAACCGGACGAGATTATCGTGGATTTGTATCCGACGCAAATCGTTGTTGAAACAGTTGAGAAAAGGTCGTGGACATGATGATTTCAATGACAGGATTTGGACAGGCGCAGACTGAGAAGAAAGGCGAGAGGTTTCTTGTTACGCTAAAATCAGTCAATCATAAATATTTTGAAACTATGTTTCATCTGCCCTTGGGGATTGATTATCTCGAAGCGTTCTTTCGTTCGAAAATCCAGACAAAAATAAAAAGAGGCCGCATCAATATCACTATCGTTCATATGAATGAATCGCCGGACGTTGTGGTTCTTAACGAAGCTTTGATGGCGAAGTATTTTACTGTTATGGAAAAGACAAAAAAGAAGCTAAAGCTTGACGAGCCTCTGCATGTTTCTGATTTGATTAACCTGCCGGGTGTTATCAGCTCCAAAAAAGATGAATTGAAAATAGAGGAGCGGGAAGTCTGTTTAAAAAAAGCGATGGGAGAAGCTTTGGTTAAGCTTATCAACATGAGAAAGCGTGAGGGGCAGGCTTTGGCATTAGATCTATCACAGCGTATCCGGTATATCGCAACACATATCGTTTCGATTAAAAAAATTGTGGCTCGGACCAGAAGTGAAAAGAAGAAGGCTCTCGTCGCGGAAGAATTTGAAAGTTTTCTACGTTCGACGGATGTGTCGGAAGAATTGACGCGCATTGATTTTCATTTGAAGAGCTTTTTAAAACAGATGAAGACCATTGAACCCAAGGGTAAGGTCTTGGATTTTGTCGGGCAGGAGCTTCAGAGGGAAATCAATACTTTAGGCGCCAAGATTCAGGACAAGCATGTCGCTTATCAGGTGATCATGGTTAAGGATCAAATCGAAAAAATTCGCGAGCAGGTTCAGAATGTCGAATGAGGAGTGTAGGCCTTTTAGGATCTGGATTGTTTCCGGTCCTTCGGGATCAGGCAAGACGACGCTCTGTGAAGCGGTTTTGAAAGACAAAGCGTTTAAAAACAGGCTCTTGAGGTCAGTTTCTGTAACAACAAGGGCTTTGCGTCCAGGGGAGCGAGAAGGACGGGATTATCACCACGTCAGTGAAAGGAAATTTTTAAGCCTGATCCGTCGCAAGGCCCTATTGGAATATGAAAATATTTTTGGGTTTTATTATGGGACGCCTAAACAGATCATTGTGGACGCGCAAGCAGCGGGGAAAGACGTCCTCTTGTGTGTTGATGTAAAAGGCGCCCAAACAATTAGGAAGTTTTTTGGTAAAAAGGCGACTTCTATTTTTATCAAAACACCGCATTTAAAAACGTTAAGCGAGAGGTTAAAAAAGCGTTGCACCGAGGATAAAAAAGAGATAGAAAAGAGATTGAAGCGTGTTAAAATAGAGCTCTCTTACAGTAAAAAATATGATCATGTGGTGGTTAATGATCATATTGACAAGGCTTTGGAAAAATTAAAATCGCTGTTAACCTAAAATGAAACGAGGGAATTATGTCGTACGTTCCGTTGGAGAAGTTGATCGATAAGTCGAATGGGAGCTTGTTCAAACTGGTGACGCTTGCTTCAAAGCGCGCTTTAGAGCTGGCTGAGGGAGCTCCTCGTTATATTGAGGTGCCTGCGGATACAAAAGTGACGACGTTGGCCATGATGGAGATTTCTTTAGGGAAACTTCGTTTGGTGAGTGGTAGCGAGGTGAAAGAGGAGAAGACGAGCGAGGCATGAAATCCAGGAAAATTTTATTAGGAATCACGGGCGGTATTGCGGCCTACAAAACGCCGGATTTAGTGCGCAGGCTTAAAGACACAGGAGTAGATGTGACTGTTGTCATGACGCCTGAGGCAGAGCATTTTGTAACCGCACTCACACTGCAAACTGTTTCCGGGAATAAAGTGTATAAGGATATGTTTGAAGTTCAGGATGTCTGGGATGTAGAACATGTGGGTTTGGCTGAAAGCGCGGATCTTGTTTTGATCGCTCCGGCGACGGCGAATACGATTGCGAAGCTTGCCGCAGGATTATGCGATGATCTTTTGACATGCGTTGTGGCTGCGACAGCGGCTCCTGTTGTTTTAGCTCCGGCCATGAATGACAGGATGTATTTGAATAAGATCAACCAGGAAAATGTGGCGCGGTTGAAAAAAATAGGCTATAAATTTATCGGTCCTGACAAAGGGCCCTTGGCGTGCGGGAAAATTTCTATTGGCCGCATGTGCGATATCGATCTGTTGGTACGCACGGTTTTAGGCTATTTGAAATAGCAGATTTTATGGCGTGGTAGCCAAGCGGCTAAGGCAGAGGTCTGCAAAACCTCTATGCAGCGGTTCAAATCCGCTCCACGCCTCCAATTTTATTTTTTGAGATTTAATTGATTTCGAATAAACGCCGGGGTGATGAAATTGGCAAACATAACGGACTTAAAATCCGTCGGTCGCAAGGCCTTGAGGGTTCAAGTCCCTCTCCCGGCATTGTAGAATTAAATAGTTTTTTTCGGGCGGCACGTAAAATCGCCAAGGCGATCACGTGTCAGCCTTTTGAAAAAAAAGTGAATTTTACAGGGCAGCACGCAGGAAGAGCTGAAGCGATCACGTGCCAGCCCTGTGACGAA
>JAGVOQ010000040.1 GCA_020052645.1 Candidatus Omnitrophota bacterium | reverse complement strand
TGATTGTTTGAAAGAAAAAAGGAGCCCCGGACTTTAGTCCCTTCCTTTATGATGATTAGGAAGGACTACCCTTTCTGGGTTAGCCCGGGGGATTCCACTTCGCGTATATAACTTATGTTCACTCATTGTATTCGTTCCATAAATTGTGGTCTCATTTAAAAGGTGTCCTTTAAATTATAAAGCCCTGCAGTATATTCTGTGGGGCTTTTTAATTTATATGTGTTGAAATTTTAGAGAAAATATAATAGAATCAATTTGTTCGAAAGAATAAGGTGCCCAAAATGACAAAACTATTTATAAGAAAGACGCATGGTTTCACTTTGGTGGAAATTATAGTGGTTGTTGTGATCATTGGTATTTTTGCGTCAGCTTTTATGTGGGCTCTTTCAAGTTTTTATGAAAAAAGCATGGCAGCGGAAGCCAAGGAAATTTTAACTAAAGCCTTCGGCGGATATAATCGCTTGGTTGTTGAGGGTGAATCGACATGGGGGACTGGGTCGAATTGGTCACAATTGGGATTTGACTGGGATCCTAATGGCTTTGATGTAAGCAGAAGGCATTTTGATTATGTTTTTGATGACCCTAATAATCCCAATACTTTAACCGCAACGCGTACAAATGATGCGACGAGATGGATCATGATTGATTTAAGATCAGGAAGAATAACAAATTCTGGATTCTATGGAAAATAAAAGATTTGATTTTTTGAGGCAGTGGCATTTTTTAAATCAATATAGGTCTAGAAAATGTGCGTGTCATGGGTTTACCCCGTTAGAGAAAGCCGCCGACTTTAGCCGGCGGTTATCCAGCGATAAATCTGACGGTGATTTAAGACATCAGTCAGCGCAAACCGTTAGAGAACGAGGTTCTCTAACGGGGTTTACTTTGGTTGAGATCCTGATTGTCGTTGTTGTTTTAGGTATCCTTATGTCTTTGACTTTAGTGAGTTATCGTGAGCGTCGTATGCGTACGCGCTATGATAGCGCCTTGAACATAGTCAAGATGATCATTGCAGCTGAAAGTGATTATCTTGTCTATTCAATGACTGGTTTGTACGAACCGACTACAAATACAGCGGATACCAATGCAAAACTGGGCTTAAATATCGTTAATGATGATTTTAGGAATTTTGCTGTCCAGACGAATGGTGTTGCTCCGGGCGATGATTTTACTGTTTCTTTTAGCTCTAGTGAATGCGGCACATATGTATTCGACTCTTCGTTTAATAGGGTTGATTGCACTGGTTATTGTCCTTAAAAGTTTTCCTCTCTATAGCCAACCTTTTTATTAAATTAAGATGTTTTCTCATCTTACGACTTCTATACAGTATTTAAAAGGTATCGGTCCAAAAAGAGCAAAGTCATTCGAGAAGAGCGGCATTAAAACAATCGAAGACCTTTTGTTTTATTTTCCCCGATGTTACGAAGATCGTTCTGAAGTTATCCCACTAGATAAAGTTATCCCAGGAAATGTCGTTACCGTTGAAGGAGAAGTCTTTCGTGTCGGCGGTCGCAGGGCTATGAGGCGGGGGATGGATGTGCTTGAGGTTGTTTTGGGTGATGACACTAAACAAGTGACCGCTGTTTGGTTCAATCAGCCGTATCTTCGTCATTATTTTCTTTTGGGGAAAAAAGTGCTTCTTCATGGGAAAGCTGAAATTTATAAAGAGAGGCTTCAAATTGTCTCGCCCGAATTCGAAATGATTGATGAGGGAGAAGAATTCCAAGAAGTTGATAAAATCGTTCCGCGCTATACGCTTCCGCAAGGTTATTCTCAGAGGGGTTTTCGAAAAATTGTTAAAATTGTCTTGGATAAACATATTCCTCAAGTGGAAGAGGTTCTTCCTTTTAACATTCGCTCTAAACATAGATTGCTCAATATTGCGCAGAGCCTCTTAAATATTCATTTTCCGCAGAGCCATGATTTAAGAAAAGAAGCTTTTCGCAGGCTTTCTTTTGAAGAGTTTTTTATTTACCAGGTGCCGCTGGTATTACGTAAGCTGAAAAGAAAAGAAAAGGCAGGGATCGCATTTAAGATTGAGGATGCATTTTTAGACGCGTTTATCCGAACACTTGCTTTTGAGCTGACGTTTTCTCAAAAGATGGTTTTAACGGAAATAAAACACGATATGAGTTTGTCGAAACCTATGCAGCGTCTGTTGCAGGGAGACGTGGGATCCGGGAAGACGATTGTGGCAACGCTCGCGTCTTTAGTTGCTGTTTCAAATGGCTTCCAGGTTGCTTTTATGGTGCCTACAGAGATTTTGGCCAACCAACATTTTGAAAAACTCTCTGAGTTTTTCAAAATGTTGAGTCACAAGGTCACTCCGCATAGCTTCGCCACGGGGCAGGCAATGTCAAAAGGTCACAAGTCAAAAATTGAACTTGCTTTGTTGACAGGGAGCATAACAAAAGAAAAGCGCAAAAAAATTTATAAAGAAATTGCGACAGGTGAAATTGATATTGTTATCGGAACTCACGCCGTAATCCAGGAGGGTGTGAATTTTAAAAATTTAGGGTTAATCGTGATTGATGAACAGCATAAATTTGGAGTTTCTCAGCGAACGCTATTAACAAAAAAAGGCATTAGCCCTGATATCCTTATTATGACTGCGACGCCTATTCCCAGAACGCTCGCCATGACTCTTTATGGGGATTTAGATATCTCACTTATCCGAGAGTTACCCCCTGGGAGAAAAAAAATAGAAACCCTTCTTTATAATCTTTCAGAGAGGTCTGGCGCCTATGATTTTGTCAAAAAGCAAGTTTTAGAAGGCCGTCAGGTTTATATTGTTTATCCGATTATTGAGGAAAGCGAAACCCTTGAGTTGAGTTCTGCCAAAAAAATGTTTAAGGAGTTCAGTGAAGAGATTTTTAAAGAATTTAAGGTTGGTTTACTTCACGGCCGCGTGAAAAAAGAGGAACAAGAACTCACGATGCGGTTATTCCGGGATGGGAAATTGGATATTTTGGTTGCTACAACCATATTAGAAGTCGGTATTGACGTGCCGAATGCAACTGTTATGATGATTGAGCATGCGGATCGTTTTGGATTGTCGCAACTTCACCAAATGCGCGGCCGTGTGGGCCGTGGCGCTCATGCTTCGTTTTGCCTGCTTGTTTCAGACGCCGAGACCGAAGAAGCTCAAGCGCGTTTAGGCGCTTTTGTCAAGGAAACAGATGGTTTTAAGATTGCTGAAGAAGATTTGAAGTTAAGAGGCCCGGGTGAGTTTTTTGGCGACAGGCAGCATGGTTTGGTGCAATTAAAAATCGCCAATCCCTTGACGCAGATGCATTTATTGAAAGCTGCGCGTGAAGAGGCGATTAAGTTGATTGAAACAGACCCGAAGCTTTTAGACCGCAATCATCAGGAGTTGCGCCGTCAGTTGTATATGCGGTTTCCGGAGTTTGAGAAATTTTTGGAAGTAGCATAAATAAGTCACAAGGTCAAAAGGTCACAGGTCACAAGTAAAAAGATTAAGATTAAGGTTAAGGTTGGGGAAAACGAAGGCCGAAGTCGGAAGTTCGAAGGGCGAAAAAGCAGGTTATTGAGTTGGATGAGTTAAGGGCAATTAACAATTAAAAATGAACAATGAACAATTGAGAAAATAGAAGAGAGAGGATAGAAGAGAGAAGATAGAAAAAAGCAGTTTGTGGGTTGACGAGTTAAAAGTAATTAAAAATTGAAAATGAAGAATGAAAAATTAAGAATTGAAATAACGATGAAAAAACTTGTGAAGAATTGCTGGTTGAAGCTATTAGGAAGAGAATGTGAGTATGATATTCTTAAGGAGAATTTTAAGTTTGATGGATTAATCAAAGACCAAAGAAAATTTAAATGCCTTGTAATAATGCCGATTGGTGAAAAGGGAACGAATGAGTATAAAAATAATATGAGGGTATATGAGGATATAATCAAACTATGTGTAGTCAATAGTGGTTATAACATAGAATGTTATTATGCAGATTTGATTAACGAATCTGGGGCAATCGATAAGCAGGTGATATCTGCATTGAAAGAAGATGAGATCGTAATAGCAGATTTGCGGCGAAGTAATCCCAGCGTTGCTTATGAGTTGGGCATACGGCATACATTTCGCAAGAGATCGATTCCTATTTGTCCAACTCGTTCCAAGAAATGGTTCTACACTCAAACCTATAGAGTCGTTGAGTATAAAATTGATGGGACATCTAACCAGGATTTCTACGGAAAACTGATTGGATGTATAGATGATATTATAAGAGATCCTGAGAAATCTGATAATCCCATAGGAGATAACATAGCGTTGGCAGAAGAAATGCAGCCAATGCCCGAGAAATTGAGTCTTCCTGGAGAAGTTGGATTGGTTGGGACTGATGATGAAAAAAATTTCCATACATTAGTTGCAGCCGGAATGCAGTTTGAGAGGACGAAGCGCTATGATCTAGCAATCGAATGTTTTGAAAATGCACTAAAGATAAAGCCAGGTGATGTTAATCTTCATCTTGCTTTATCTATTATTTACGGTGAAAGATTAGGGGATCCAGACAGTAAAGAAAAAGCCTTAGTTCATTGCGAAGCTACTATACAAATAGATCCCAGCAATATAGTGGCAAAATTCAATTCAGCAATTTATACAAATCATTTGAGGGGTCCTAAGTTTAGCTTGTTAAAATATCAAGAAGTAGAACGTATGATGAGGGCGCAGGGTCTTGAAGGAACTGAAATGGAAGGTAAGCTGAATATCTTTATTGGGTCTGATTATAGGGATACTGGAAATAGAGTGAGAGCTGAAAGTCATTATGACAAAGCCATCGACATATTAAAAAAATTATCTGAGCAGGGAGACAAGAGTAGTGCCTTTTGGCTAAACGATGCAGAAAAAAATTTGGCAAACCTTTTTGAAAAGATTTCTATTGTAAGTGACGAGAAAACATTTTTTATTAAAACCAATATTGAATCCATTGCAATTAACACTAGTGCGGTTGAAGCACAAGTCCATTTTTTGTGGGGGCAGTCAGATAACAGATATCCTGAATTGGAAGGTGCAAAATGGATCGCGGATCGTCCAACGATAACCAATGAGGAGGCCTTAAAGGGTGGTACCTACGTATTTTGCAGGGAATTCATTATTGATTTTGAAGTTAAACAATTGCGATCGGCAGAGATTTGTTTACTAGTAGATGATTTTTGTCAATTAGAAGTTAATGGTTTTAGATTTGAAAAGGTTAGAGGATATGAGAATATTCATAAATTTGATATAACCAAGAAAATCATTAATGGAAAAAATGTAGTCCATTTTATAGTTGAAAATATATCTGCAGAGAAATTTAATCGGCCTGATAAAAATTTAGATTTTTATAAATCAGATAAAAAATATAATTTTAATCCATACGGTTTAAAGTATGCAATTAGTGTTGATTATCGTAAATATTGAAATTTAGTTTTTCTTTTTTTAGTTTACATTTTTGATTTTTTTGAGTTTGAATTGTTCATTTTTCATTGTTTCAGCCGAAGGCTGATCCGTCTACGGCGGAAATTGTTAATTTTATGTTTAACTGGAGCACTGGGGCACAGGGAACTGGCGTACCAGACATTGACCTGTTTACAAAAAAGGAGGAAGTGTGGCAGACGAAAAAAAGTGCATTGTAGAGCGCAGTGAATTTAAGGGGAAGCCGATCCTTGTTCTAAAAAGAGATGAAGAAGAAAAGTTTCCTTTTTCTTTTGGTATGACCAAAGCAAAACTCATTGTGGACAACATCGAGGAAATAAAGAAGTTTGTTGAAGAAAATAATAAATAATTTTTAAAGTCATAGGTTAAATATCAAATCACAAGCATCAAATAACAAATAATTTCGAAATTCGAAATTTCAAATGTCTTAAACAGGATTTTTGAATATTGGAATTTTTGTATTGTATGTAATTTATTTGGGATTTGTTATTTGAAATTTTCTTTTAATTTTGTGACTTTCCTGCTTTTGAACTTACTATCGACTATAGACCATAGACTATGGACCGGAGGTGATTATGAGCATTAAGGTTGAGAAGCTCAGCCCGGATGAATTAAAAAAGAGGGGCGTTGATAGCTGGCCTGTTTGGACAAAGGGAATCTCGAAATTCCCATGGGTCTATGACAGCATTGAGGAGTGTTATATCTTGGAGGGCGACGTGACGGTTGAATCTAAAGACGGCGCAAAAGTTACTTTTGGAAAGGGTGATTTTGTGACATTCCCTAATGGCCTTTCCTGTACCTGGGATATTAAAAAGCCGGTGAAAAAACACTATAATTTTAAGTAGTATTCTTTTTCGGTTTAACTCGTTAAACTCGCTGAACTCGTAAAACTCGGAAACTGGTGTTTATGCGTATCATCGCCGGTCAATTCAAAGGCCGTAAAATAGACTTTCCTGAACATATCCGTCCAACCCAGGATAAGGTGCGGGAGGCTATTTTCAACACGTTGGGACAGGATTTTAAGGGGCGCGTAGTCCTTGACCTGTTTTCCGGAAGCGGGGCTATGGGGCTAGAAGCCCTGTCGCGAGGTGCTAAAAACGTTGTTTTTGTCGATATTGAGCGGAAATGTAACCTATTCGTCAAAAGTAATTTGGAGAGTTTTGGGGATAGGCTTGATAAGTCTCAACTTGTTGAGATCTATCGCCAGGATGGTTTTCATGCCATAACTATTGCAGCTAAGCGCAAGAGGAGATTTGATGTGGTTTTTGCAGATCCGCCTTATCATAAAGGCCTTGCAAAAAAACTCTTGAAAACGCCGGATCTTGATGATATAGTACCACCTTATAGTTTTCTGGTTGTAGAGCATGCGGTTACAGATAACTTAGATTTTGAGCCTAAAGACAGTGTTTTCAAGCTCTACAAAGAGTCTGAATATGGTAAGATCAAGGTTACGTATTTTCAAATGAGGCCATAATTTACGGAATGTAATGAATGTAAATTATGGGCCGAATTTGATCCTTGACATATGCTTTTATTAAGTAATTAGGTGAATGTCAAGGATTCAATTCGCGTAATCAATTTATATTCGCTAGCTCTTTATAAATTGAACGCTCATTGAAGAAAGAAATAGGTTTAGGTTGAGGTTAAGGTTAAGAAAAGCCCAATCTTAAATTTGAGCTTTTGCTTAGAGGGGAGTCAAATTCGTGTGTCAAAAAGCCATATATCCCGGAACATTTGATCCCGTCACCTACGGGCATATTGATGTTATTAAGCGCGCAGTGAAGTTATTCGGGGAAGTGATCGTTGCGGTTGCCAAGAATACTTCGAAAACACCTCTTTTCTCTGTCAAGGAGAGGGTGGATTTTATAAAGAAAGCCGTTAAGGATATTCCGGGTGTTACGGTTGTGAGTTTCGACGGCTTGGTGGTTGATTTTGCCAGTAAGAATAAAACGAATATAGTTGTGCGCGGACTTCGCATGATTTCAGATTTCGAGTATGAATTTCAGATGGCATTGACCAATCGCAAATTTAACGATTCTGTTGAGACGATCTTTTTAATGCCTTCACAAGATTACAGCTACGTGTCTTCAAAACTTTTAAAAGAAGCTGCCAGCCTTGGGGCTAAGCTTTCTTGTTTTGTGCCTGCGTGCGTTGAGGTCGCTTTAAAAAAGAAATTAAGCCATTAGGCTGTAAAAAATTTTTTAACGCGAATGATCGCAAATCAAACGCAAATATTCGCGTAAATTCGCGTTTAAATAAGATTTCAAGATGAAGCTTGACATATCTAAACTTTCCGAAGATCGGGAGCTTGAATTATCTGAAGAGTGGGATGCTTTAGCTTTTGATCTCAACAGTCCGGGCTGGCAGTATGCCGGGCCTTTGAAGGTTCAGATAAAAGCCGTTAAAGACAGCGGTATCGCGAAGATCAAGGCTTCTGTTCAGGCGCCGCTTGAGTTGATGTGCAGCCGATGTTCAAAAACGTTCTCTCATGTTTTAAATGAGACGTTTGATTTGGTGTATGCGTTGGATTTATCTGATAGAGTCATTGAAATAGATGAAGGTATCCGGGAAGAGCTGCTTTTAAATTATCCGACAAAAATTCTTTGTCAAGAGAATTGCAAGGGATTGTGTTTAAAGTGCGGCGCGGATTTGAATGAAGAGAAGTGTAAGTGTCAAACGAGGACATGACTTAGCGAGCAGTGCGAAGCTAAGTCATCTATCCGAGTTGATCCTTGACATTCACCTTAAATTTTTCACATAGGCAGATGTCAAGGATTTAATTCACGCAAATAACTTATGTCACGGAAAGCGTTCCATAAGTTATGCGCTCATTAAAGGAGATAAACATATGCCAAATCCAAGAAGAAGACATTCTAGGGCCAGAGGCCGTAGACGCAGAACGCATTGGAAATTAGCCAATATTAAGTTGGTTGAATGTTCTCAATGCAAGGCCCCCAAGGCCCCTCACAAGCTTTGTCCGGCGTGTGGTTATTATGATGGGAAGCTTGTTTTGGATTTTGAGGCGAAGAAGAAAAGAAAAGCAGAAAAGAAAAAGAAAAAAGGGAAAGGGCAGGGTTAATGTTGAAAATCGCTGTTGATGCAATGGGCGGAGATTATGCACCGCATGCGGTTGTCACCGGAGCCGTCGAAGCCGTAAAAAAATTCGATGTTTGCGTCGTTCTTGTGGGTCAGGAAGAAATAGTCAAGGAAGAGCTGTCCAAACATAAATACGATCATTCTCGCATCGAAATTGTTCATGCGGACCAGGTCGTTGAAATGCATGAATCTCCGGCTGTTACCATCCGCAAAAAAAGAAATTCTTCTATTTCTGTCGGTATCAATCTTTTAAAAGAAAATCGTGCTTCAGCTTTTTTTAGCGCCGGTAATACTGGCGGCGTTGTTTGTGCGGCGACAATAAATCTCGGGATGCTTGAAACCATTGAGCGGCCGGGGATCGCCATCGTTATGCCTAACATGAAGGGCGTTTCATTAATTATTGATGCCGGGGCTAATATTGATCCTAAGCCTGTGCATCTTTTTCAATATGGTCTCATGGGAAGCACTTATTTTGAGGAAATACTGGGAAAGCCGAATCCAAGTGTTGGTTTATTGAATGTGGGAGAAGAGGCTTCCAAAGGTACAGATTATGTTAAGGAAACATATCAATTGCTTGAACAAAGCGCGCTTAATTTTATCGGCAATGTAGAGGGTAAGGATATTTTCTCTGGTGATTGCGATGTAATTGTTTGCGATGGTTTTGTCGGTAATGTTACATTGAAAGTTTCCGAGAGCATGGCGGATACTCTTACGCATTTTTTAAAAGAAGAGCTTTTGTCCTCGCTCGGTGGTAAAATCGGGCTTTTATTTGCCAAGAGAAGTTTTTTAAAGTTCAAAAAGAAAATCGATTATTCGGAATATGGCGGCGCGCCTCTTTTAGGTGTTAATGGCGTTGTGATTATCGGTCATGGGCGTTCTAACCCTAAGGCGGTCATGAACGCGATTAAGTTTGCCGCTAAAGAAGTTGATCGAAATATCAATCAGGACATTATAGAGAAAGCAAGAAAAGTCCATGTTAAGGCGTAAATCTATGAAGAAAAATATAAAAGTCGGCATTGTCGGGCTAGGTGCGTACATCCCTAAAAAAATCCTTACAAATAAGGATTTGGAAAAAATGGTTGATACCAATGATGAGTGGATCACCACGCGTACAGGTATCAAAGAAAGACATATCGCGGCGAGCGATGAATTTACCTCTACTCTTGCTTTTTACGCCGCCAAAGAAGCCTTAAAAAACGCAAAAATTAAAGCTGAAGATATTGAATTAATCATCGTGGCGACAGTAACGCCTGATATGCAATTTCCCGCGACCGCGTGTTTGGTGCAAGAGTTGTTGGGTGCTAAAAAAGCGGCTTGTTTTGACGTGAGCGCCGCGTGCGCAGGATTTGTCTATGGAATTGTTATGGCGCAACAATTTATTTCCACAGGGTGCTATAAGAATGCGTTAGTGATCGGTGCTGAAAAATTATCTGCCGTGACGGATTGGAAAGACCGCAATACCTGCGTACTTTTCGGCGATGGTGCAGGAGCTGCGGTATTGTCCAGTGTTGATAATGGCGGAATTTTAACGAGCTATCTGGGCTCAGACGGTGCTTTGAGCGAACTCATAATGGTTCCAGGCGGTGGCAGTAAAAAACCAGCGTCAAAAGAGACCGTTGACGAGGGGCTTCATTCTATTAAAATGCGCGGCAATGAAGTTTTTAAGCTGGCTGTTAAGATTATGTCTGACGCGGCCTGTAAGGTTTTAAAGCAGTGTGAATTATCCGTTGATGATATTGATTGTTTTATCCCTCATCAGGCGAATAAGAGGATTTTAGACGCGGTGGCAAGAAAGATGAAAGTGCCTGAAGAGAAAATCTTTTTTAATGTTGCCAAATATGGGAATATGTCTTCAGCGGCTACGGCTGTTGCACTCTGCGAAGCTTATCAATCCGGAAGAATTAAGCCAGGTCATATCGTTGTTCTCGATGCCTTTGGCGCAGGGCTTGTTTGGGGGGCTTGCGTCATTCAGTGGCAGAAATAAATCTCGGGCATCAGGTAACGGGTATCAGGTAACAGCAAAAATATTTTTTTCCGATCCCTGATCCCTGTTACCAGTTCCCTGAAAAATTAAATTATGAAAATCGCATATATATTTCCCGGTCAAGGCGCCCAATATTTGGGAATGGGCAAAGATTTGTACGAGAATTCGCCTCAGGCGAAAAAGATTTTTGATGAAGCGGACAGCTTTTTAGGTTTTTCTCTAACGCGTCTTTGTTTTGAAGGTCCTTTTGAAGAATTGACAAAAACTGAAAATTGCCAGCCTGCGGTTTTGACGGCGAGTATCGCTGCTTTAGTTGCTTTTGCTCATACTTATCCTGATAGGAAGCCGTCGTATGTTGCGGGATTAAGTTTAGGGGAGTATTCGGCCCTTGTGGCAGCTGGTATTATAAATTTTCACGACGCTGTAACCTTGGTGAGAAAACGCGGTGAATTCATGGAAGCTGCGGCCAAGAAGAATCCCGGTGGCATGAACTGTATTTTAGGTCTTGAGCCCGATGCTGTTTCTCTTATTTGTCGCCAAACCCATTGCGAAGTTGCCAACCTGAATTGTCCGGGTCAGGTCGTGATTTCAGGCACAAAGGAAGCCTTGGAGGCCGCGACAGCGTTGGCCACTGAACGTGGGGCCAGGAGGGTTATTTCTTTAGATGTTAGCGGCGCGTTTCATTGTTCGCTGATGAATGAGGCGAGCCTGAAATTAAAAGCTGAAATTGAAAAGGTAGTGTTTAATAAACCGCAATATCCTTTGGTCAGTAATGTGGACGCTAAGGAGCAGGAGAGCCCGGAGATCATTAAAGGTAATCTGGTCAAGCAAGTGAACTCTACGACCCGCTGGGAAGCTTCTATGAGATACTTGCTCCAAAAGGGTGTTGAGGGTTTTTATGAAATAGGGCCAGGTACGGTTTTGAAAGGGCTCTTTAAAAAGATTGATCCTAATGCAAAGGTTGTTAATGTTGGGAAGTGGGAAGAGATATAAAGTTTTCCGGTTGGTCAGTTAGCCTGTTAGCCGGTTAATTGATTAAAACCGGTGAACCGATTAACTGGGTAACTGGCTAACCTTTTAAGGGGTTGAATATGAAATTAGATGGCAAGGTTGCTTTAGTCACAGGTGGGGCTCGCGGCATAGGCCGTGAGATCGCTCTTTTATTTGCAGGACAAGGCGCGGATGTTGCTATTTGTGATGTCAATATCGAAACCGCGACAGCAACCCAGAAAGAAATCGAGGAGCTAGGCCGTCGAGCCTTAAGTTTTCAGGCGGATGTGACTGTCCTTAAAGAAGTTGAAAATATGATGAACATTGTTCTTGACAATTTTAAACATCTTGATATATTAGTTAACAACGCTGGCATTACGCGTGACAATCTTTTGCTTAGAATGACGGAAGAAGATTGGGATAAAGTTATTGCGGTAAATTTAAAAGGTGTTTTTAACTGTATGAAAGCCGCCTCCAGGAGTATGTTGAAACAAAGGAGCGGTAAGATTGTCAATATAGCATCGATCATTGGAATAATGGGGAATGCAGGCCAGGCGAACTACGCAGCATCTAAGGGCGGTATCATCAGTCTTACTAAATCTATAGCCAAAGAGTTCGCCTCCCGCAATATTTGTGTCAATGCGGTCGCCCCGGGTTTTATCCAAACATCTATGACGGATAAGCTGACCCAGGAACAGCGCGGAGCAATGCTAGCAAATATCCCTTTGAATAGATTGGGCGTTCCTAGCGATGTGGCTCGGGCATGTTCGTTTTTAGCTTCGTCTGATTCAGACTATATTACAGGTCAGACGATAGTTGTAGACGGCGGCATGAGTATGTAAATGAGGCCACAATTTACGGAACGCCAGTAAACGTAAATTGAAAAAGGCCGAATTTACCCAGCACTTTCTTTGAATGTAAATAAAATTTTGTAATCGTGCGGGTAAATTTTGAGAGAAGGTAGATTTTAAAAATAGAAAGTGCTGGGTTTAATTCGCACAAATGGCTTATGTCACAAAAACGTTCCATAAGTTAAGTGCTCATTAAAGGAGGAATAGAATGACAGACGCTGTAAATAGGGTAAAGACGATTATCGCAGAACAATTGGGTGTAAAGCCTGAAGAGGTGACGCCAGAGGCTTCTTTTGTGGAAGACTTGGGTGCGGATTCTTTGGATACGGTTGAATTGGTTATGGCGCTCGAAGAGGAATTTGGTATTGAGATTCCTGATGAGGACGCTGAGAAGATGACGACCGTCGGTGATGCTGTCAAATATATAGAGGATAAAATTGCAAAGAAGTAACAGGATGGTTTTGCTTTGTGTAAAAACCATCGGTATTTTAAATACCCCGACTTATCATCGGGGTATTTATTAATTAGGGATAATTACCCCTTGTCTTAACACTTCGAAATTCTCTACGATAATTTTGAAGGACGCTAAGGCGCCTAAGATTCGGGATAATTTATAGAAAAAAAGATAAAAAGGGTCAATTCATGAAAAGACGCGTTGTTGTGACTGGGTGTGGGGTAGTAACACCTATCGGTAATACGGTCGCTGAATTTTGGAAGAATTTAGAAGCAGGCAAGAGCGGCATCGGGCCGATTACTCATTTTGACCCAACAGCTTTTGATACACGTATTGCTGGTCAGGTTAAGAATTTTATTCCTGAGAATTTTCAGTCAAAAAAAGAGATTAAGCATACCGAAAGGTTTGTTCATTTTGCCATGGGCGCTTCAACTGAGGCGGTCACGGATTCCGGTTTAGTTTTGGAAAAAGAAGATTTGACGCGTTGCGGTGTTTTGATCGGGTCTGGTATCGGCAGCCTGCGTATTATAGAAGAACAGCATAAAGTTCTTTTAGAGCGCGGCCCTTCGAAACTAACCCCATTCTTGATCCCAATGCTTATCGTTAACGAAGCTTCGGGTCATGTTTCAATGAAGTTTGGTTTTAAGGGGCCTAATTCATGCGTCGCGACAGCGTGCGCTACAGGCAACCATGCCATTGGCGACGCTTTCCGCATTATTTCATATGGTGATGCGGATATTATGATCGCCGGCGGAACAGAGGGCGCTGTTACAACGATGGGAATTGGCGGATTTTGTGCTTTAAAAAGCATGTCATGCCGAAACGATGAACCTGAGAAAGCTTCCCGTCCTTTTGATAAAGAGCGGGATGGTTTTGTCATGGGCGAGGGGGCAGGACTCGTAGTTTTAGAAGAACTCCAACATGCCTTAAAAAGAGGGGCCAGAATTTATGCTGAAGTTGCTGGCTATGGAATGTCAGGGGATGCCTATCATATTACAGCTCCTGATCCTTCTGGTGACGGGTGCGTCAGGGCTATGGGGGCTTCTTTGCGCGATGGAGGTTTTAAGATTGAAGATATTAGTTATATCAACGCGCATGGGACCTCGACTCTTTTGAATGACAAGATTGAAACATTGGCCATTAAGAAACTTTTTGGTGCTCATGCATATAAGATCCCTGTTAGTTCCACAAAATCCATGACAGGGCATTTGCTTGGAGCTGCCGGTGGTGTTGAGTTTATTGTTTGTTGTCTTGCAATGAAACATAGCGTTGTTCCACCAACGATCAATCTGGATCATAAGGATCCTGATTGTGACTTGGATTATGTTCCGCATAAAGCCAGAGGTTTGAAAGTCCACGCAGCTATCTCGAATGCCCTTGGATTTGGTGGGCACAACGCCACTCTTGCAGTGAAGGAATTTAAAGGATAGTAAACTGAGCTCCTGTGCGTCTGTGCTCCAGCGCTCCGGCAAATTGTTTTAACGGGAGAACAGGGGAACGGGAGTTTTGGAGTACAAACATAACTTTTCTTTTTATGAATCAGACTATTACACAAAAAATATTAGCACGACATTGCGGTCAAAAAACCGTTAAGCCTCATGAATTTATCTGGGCGCGTGTAGATTTCACGCTGGGCAATGACATAACAGCGCCGATCGCGATCGAGGAATTTGAAAAGTCGGGTTTTAAAAATGTTTTTGATAACGAGAAAATCGCCCTTATTCCTGATCATTTTACGCCGGCCAAAGATATTAAAAGCGCCGAGCAGGCAAAGCGTCTTCGCGAGTTTGCCGCTAAGCATAAAATTAAACATTATTATGAAGTCGGCCGCATGGGAATTGAACATGCGCTTTTGCCGGAATTAGGTTTGATTAAGCCCGGGGATCTTGTTATTGGCGCTGATTCGCATACGTGCACCTATGGAGCTCTAGGCGCTTTTTCAAGCGGGATTGGTTCAACGGATTTGGCTGTAGCCTGGATGACAGGGCACGTATGGCTTAAAGTTCCTGAATCGATAAAATTTGTTTTTCATGGCAAAACGCCTAAATGGGTTAGCGGTAAAGATTTTATTCTTTATTGTATAGGCGATATAGGCGTTGAAGGGGCTCGTTACTGCGCCATGGAATTTACCGGAGAGGCGATTCGTCATATGGATATAGATGGTCGGTTTTCTATGTGTAATATGGCGATTGAAGCTGGAGGTAAATCGGGTATTATTGAGCCTGATCTAATCACGAAAGAATACGTAGCGGCTACTCATGGCCATAAAGTTTCAAAATGTGCAAAAGGATGCGTTGTTTGCGATGTTTTGAAATCTGATGATGACGCTTTATATAAAGAAGTCAGAGAATATGATGTGTCTAAGTGGGAGCCGATCGTGGCCATGCCGCATCTGCCCAGCAATACCAAGCCTGTGAGCAAAGTAGGCAAAATAAGATTAGACCAGGTTATCATTGGTTCTTGTACGAACGGCAGAATATCCGATTTAAGGATCGCTGCTAAAATTTTAAAAGATAAGCAGGTTGATAGTAAGGTTCGCCTTGTTGTTATACCGGCGACTCAGGCGATTTATTTAGAGGCATTGAAAGAAGGCCTGCTTGAAATTTTTGTTAAAGCCGGTGGTGTTGTTTCAACGCCGACATGCGGGCCGTGTCTTGGCGGACATATGGGGATTTTAGCCGAAGGAGAGGTTTGTCTGGCTACGACAAACAGGAATTTCCAAGGTCGAATCGGCCATAAGGATAGTTTTGTCTATCTTTCGAATCCAGCGGTCGCTGCGGCAAGCGCGATTACGGGGTTCATTACGCATCCGGATGCAATATAAAATAATATTTTAACGCGAATTTACGCGAGTCTAACGCTAATTTTCGCCAATCAATTCGTGATTATTCGCGTGCAATTTGCGACCATTCGCGTTGGAAAAGGTTTTTATGTTAATTAAAGGCAAGGTTTATAAATTCGGCAATGACATTAATACCGACGATATTATTTCAGCGCGGTATTTGAATACAACGGATCCTCGCGAGCTGGGATCTTGTTGTATGGAGATACTGGATCAGGATTTTTCTAAAAAGGTAAAGCCCGGTGATATTATTGTTGCGGGAAACAATTTTGGTTGTGGGTCATCCAGGGAGCATGCGCCTATTTCCATCAAGGGTTGTGGTGTTTCTCTTGTAATCGCCAAGAGTTTTGCCAGGATTTTTTATCGCAACGCCATCAATATCGGATTGCCCATTATTGAATTAAGGGAAGCTGATGCGATCGAAGCGGGCGATGAATTAGACGTTGATCTTTCTTCAGGGACGATCAAGAATTTAACTAAACACTCAGTTTATCATGCGGCGCCTTTCGCTGATTTTGTTTGCGCGATTGTTGAAAAGGGCGGATTGGTGAATTGGGTAAAAGAAAAAAGAAATTAACAATTAACAATGAAGAATGAACAATTGAAATTTGAAGAAAACGCTTTTAATTGTTCATTGTTAATTTTTCATTGTTCATTAAATGGAGTCCTACATGTATAAAATTGCAATTATCGGTGGAGATGGTACGGGACCAGAGGTTGTCAGAGAGGGTTTGAAAGTTTTGAGAGCAGCCAGCAAAAAATTTAACTTTCAGTTTGAAACAAAAGAATTCGATTTTTCTGGTCAAAGATATTTAAAAACCGGTAAGCTCGTTGATGATAAAGATGTCGAAGAACTTAGGCAATACCAGGCGATATATCTCGGTGCTGTCGGTGATCCGGATGTTAAACCCGGGATCATTGAGACAGGTGTTCTGCTCAAATTAAGATTTGCGCTGGATCAGTATATCAACCTTCGCCCGGTAAAACTTTATAATTCGGCTTTTTGTCCGCTTAAAGATAAGGAACCTAAAGACATAGATTTTGTTGTTGTGCGCGAGAATAGCGAAGGTTTGTATAAGGGGATGGGCGAGTTTCAGAAGAAGGATTCCAAGGATGAGGTTGCGATCCAGATTTCTTATAATACTCGAGCCGGCGTTGAGCGTTGCATTCGTTATGCTTTTGAATATACGCGTAAACGTAACAAGAGAAAACAGCTAACCCTTTGCGGAAAGACTAATGTTTTGACATACGCATGGGATTTGTGGCAACGGACATTTAATGAGGTGGCAAAAGAGTATCCGGATGTTAAAACAGATTATGCTCATGTTGACGCCACCACGATGTGGTTTGTGAAAAATCCTGAGTGGTTTGACGTGATTGTTACAGATAATATGTTCGGAGATATTATTACGGATTTAGGGGCTATGATCCAGGGTGGTATGGGGATCGCAGCTGGCGGAAATATTAATCCAAAAGGCGTTTCGATGTTTGAGCCTATTGGCGGTTCAGCGCCAAAATATACAGGGAAGAATGTCATCAATCCCTTGGCCGCGATTTGTGCAGGGGCGATGATGCTTGAAAATTTAGGCGAAGTCAAAGCCGCGAAAGCCATTGAGGATGCGGTTATTAAATTAGTTTCAACAAAAATAACGTCTTTGGCTGCTGGAAAGATGGGGTATTCAACTTCTGAGGTTGGGGATCTGGTGGTAAAAAACCTGTAAACAATCGTCGCACGTTACAGGTTACACGTCAAAATTTTTTAACGTGAGACGTGATACTTGGGACGTGAGACAAGAATGTAAAAGGTGATATCATGCGGAAAAAAGCTAAATACAATGTCGCGGTAGTTGGTGTTGGTGCTGTTGGTGTTGAAATGCTTAGGGTTTTAAAACAACGCAATTTCCCTATTGGTAATTTAAAAGTTTTGGCGCGCAGTGCACGGGAAATTACCGTTGACGGTCAGACATATCATGTTGATCAGATATCGGCTGAGGCTTTTAAGGGAATAGATATCGCGCTATTCGCTGGTACTGAAGGCGAGAAGGGTGCTGCGGTGACCTATGCCCCTGAAGCGGTTAAGTGCGGCGCTGTTGTTATTGACAATGGCGCAGATTTCCGTATGGAAGCGGATGTCCCTTTGGTAGTTCCAGAAGTTAATCCAAAGGATGTTAAAAAATGTAAGGCGCGTGGGATCATCGCGAATCCGAATTGTTCGACCATTCAGATGGTTGTGGCTTTGGCGCCTATCCATAAATTATCTAAAATTAAAAAAGTGATTGTCTCGACGTATCAGGCTGCATCAGGCGCTGGAAGTAAGGCCGTTGAGGAATTGTATCATCAGACCAAGGCGGCGCTGGATAATCAGAGCTTTAAACCTGAGGCATTGGCTCAGCGTATTGCTTTTAATCTTTTCCCGCATATCGGAGGGGCCGGCGACGCTGATTTTACCACTGAAGAATGGAAGATGGTGAAGGAGACTCATAAGATTATGCATGCGCCTAAAATGAAGATTTCCGCGACGACCGTGCGTGTGCCTGTTGCGATCGGCCATAGCGAATCGATTTATATAGAGACCCAAAAGCCTTTGGATATCGCGGATGTTAAGAAGGCTTTATCCGCGGCCCCTGGGATTGTTGTTATTGATGATATCAAAAACGGTCAATATCCTATGCCTATTGATGCGTGCGGCAGGGATGAGGTTTTTGTGGGCCGCATCCGAAAAGATCCGCTTGATGAAAAAGGCCTGTGGCTGTGGGTTGTGGCGGATAATCTACGTAAGGGTGCCGCTTCTAATGCGGTGCAGATCGCGGAAGTGCTGATTAAGAAATAAACTGCAATTTTTACGAAGATAGAGGATGGAAGTTGGAAGATAGATAAAGCAAGACAACTTTATCCATTTTCTATCTTCTATTTTCTATCTTCTTTTTTTAAAACCATGCCTACCTATAAACTAATTATTTCTTATGACGGTTCAAAGTATGCCGGATGGCAGACACAAGTCAGCCGTCAGTCCCCTTCGGGGAGGCTTACGCTCTCGTCAGTCGTCAGTCATCAGAAAAAAATAAAGCCTAAATTAAAAACAATCCAGCAGGAGGTTGAGGTTTCTTTGGGAAAAATTTTCCAAAAGAAAATAAAAGTGGAAGGCTCCGGCAGGACGGATAGTGGCGTGCATGCCATGGCCCAGGTGGCTCATTTTAAAGCTGATAGATTGATCGAAGACGAGAAATTAAAAAATGCGCTTAACGGAATTTTACCGAAAGATATCGTTGTGCTTCGCGCGCAAAAAACGCGCGATGGATTCCATGCAAGGTTTGACGCGCGGGCAAAAACGTATCGTTATGTTATTATCAATGCTTCGACCAGGCCTCTTTTTGTGAGTCAATACGGCTATTGGGTGAGATTTCCTTTGGATGTTCCCTTGATGAGGAAAGAGGCGCGAAGTCTTGTGGGTAAGCATAATTTTAAATCATTTCAGGCCAGCGATAAGGCCAAAAGAAGCGTCCAGACGACGATCTATCACGTTCGGATCAGAAAAGGAAAGGCCTTAGATTCTTTTCCTTTTTTAAAGGGCATGAATCTTGTTTTAATCGATATTGAAGCTAAGGGGTTTTTGCGTGGCATGGTGCGCAATATCGTAGGCACCCTTTGTGATATTGCAAGAGGTCGCCTGCCCAAAGGGTCCTTAGAGAAAATCCTGATGAAGAAAGACAGGAGGGCTGCCGGATTATGTGCGCCTGCCCAAGGTTTGTATCTTTTAAAGGTTGATTATGATGAATAGAGAATGCGATTTAAATAAAAAAAATTCATTTTCCAGATGGGATTTTTATTCGCTTTTTAGCATTGTAGCCGTAGCTTTCGTCACCTTTACGGATTGGCCCAAGCTTCCGTTTTTCATGGATTGTTATTATCATCTAGCCACCATGAGAGGTTTTAGCGACGCCGGAGGGTGGGTGGGGCAGGCGTTTTGGGAATACGCGCCCACTGGCCGTCCGCATTTGTATCCGCCTCTATTTCATTTTTTAGAACTTATTTTATTTAAAAATGGAGTCGCGCCTCTTCAAATAGCTCGCCTATTTGATTTTTTTATTTTTCCGTTATTCTTGCTGCTTATCTGGTTTATTATCAGAGACCTTGTTGATTCAGAAGTATCTTTTTTTAGCATTTTTCTCATGGGGACCACGCATTCGCTTTATTTAGCCATTGTTAATAATATTCCGTTCTCTTTAAGTTTTATGCTAAGTTTTTCCTCGTTCTATTTTTTTAAAAAACAAAAACCAGTCTCTTCGTCTGTTTGTCTTGCCTTGGCCTTGTATACCCATCCTTTGATGCCCTGGCTCATGATTGCGGCGTTTATCTTTTACTCTTTTTTTCAACGCAATGAAGCCAGGCGCTTGCTTTTTATTTGCGCAATAGCGGTTGCTTTAGCTCTGCCTTTATTGCTGCACCAGCTTAAGTTTTATTCTTTTTTCAGGTCGATCAAGACGTTTGAATTTTACACGGCTGAAATAAATCCGATATTGCTTCTATTGGCCGCAGGAGGCGCCATGCTTGTTTTTAAAAAGAAAGGCGATTATCTTTTTTTCTTTGCGCTGCTTTGTGGAATGTCGTTGTTGCTCTTTACGAACCGTGACAGATTTTTGTCAGGGCAGGGTGTTATTTCTTTTTCTTTTCTTGCCGCGCTAATTTTGACTGAGACGAGACGTTGGTTATTACGTTCTTTTAAAAAAGCTTCAATCCCACGGCAGGATTCCCCGGCCTTTAGGCCGGGGATGAATGCAGGTTGCCTTTGGGAGGGAACCCACGGGAAGGTGTTGTTAGAATTATTTTCGAGATTGTTTGAAAGAAAAAAGGAGCTCCGGACTTTAGCCCGGGGGATTCCACTGTTTTTCTTTTTCAGCATCCTTGTTTTTGAGTTTGTTTTTTTAACCCCTTTGGTCTTATTTTCTCCTCTCAAAAAAAACCCGGACATTATCCTGGAATCTTGGATTGTCTCTCAATTAAGCCAGGGTTTTTCGCAAACCCCTAAAGGTGAGACAATCTATAACGAAAAGTTTGTCGCGCCAACCGTCGCGCTTTTGAAGCAATATTCCGACTCCGACGATATCTTTTTTTCAAATTATGATTATGCCGGAGGGATGATTGCCGCCCTTTCGGACAGGGCGACTTCAGGAGCTATGCTTCGTGAAGTGAAGTCTTTTAAAACGTTTGATTCTCTTCAGCATGCCCGTTTTGTTTTGTGGTTTAAGGAATTGGATACGGATGAGCAGGGAAAACGGATTGATGCAGTTAAGCGTTATGGTCTTAAGAAAATTGGAGAAACGGATTTGGCATATCTTTATTTGAATAATGAAGCGCATCTTAAACGGCAGGTGATTCCCGCCATTGTTCCCACAGGAGTTTGTTTTTTAATTCTTTTTTTAAGTGGTGCGGTTATTATTTTAGAAAATACTAAAATTAAATTTTCCCTGCGATGATTTGTCCTAACATGTTGCAACCTTTTGGGTTGGCAAGAGAGTTCTTTATTAATTTCTGGAACAGGTAAGACCGCGCCACTAAAAAGGCTAGTATTTCATTGTTAAAAAATAAAAGTTGACATCATTCAGTGGTTATGTTATATTTTACGCCTTATGAAAACTTATATGGGTAACCAGACAAATACAGCTTCTACTCCGAAAGAGTGGTATTTAGTAGATGCCAAGGAAAAAATTCTCGGTCGCCTTGCGTCCAGAGTCGCTACAGTCATCAGGGGCAAGCACAAGCCTACATATACACCCAATTTCGATATGGGTGATAATGTGGTTGTGATCAATGCTAAGAAAATCAGAGTAACGGGTAATAAGCTTAAGAACAAGCAATACTTGAATTTTTCCGGTTATCCGGGTGGTTTAAAAAGCACCTCTTTAGAGGTGATGCTTGAGAAAAAGCCAGAAGACGTGATCAAGATCGCGGTACGCAAAATGCTCCCAGCCAATCCTTTGTCGCGCCAGATGTTAAAAAAGCTCAAGGTGTATGCCGGTGAAACGCATCCTTATAAAAAAGTAAATTTTTTAACTATAAAAATCGATTAAGTGTTTAAAAAGAGGTTTAACGAATGAATGAACAGATGAAAATTAAAACTACAGGGAGACGCAAAGAAGCCGCAGCCCAGGTTCAGCTTTTTCAGGGTGAAGGAAAAATTGTCGTCAATCGCATCTCGTATGAAAAATACTTTCCCCGAGAGACTGATCGCATTATTATTCAACAGCCTTTTATCGTGACCAATACGCTCAATAAGTATGATGTTGCGGCATTGGTGAATGGCGGTGGGCTTACGGGACAGGCAGGGGCTTTGAGGCATGGGATTTCTCGCGCCCTTTCTACATTGGATGACGAGTATCACTCGATCTTAAGAAAAGGTGGATTTTTAACACGTGATCCAAGGACAAGAGAGCGCAAGAAATATGGACAGAAGGGGGCTCGGAAGAAATTCCAGTGGACAAAGAGGTAGTGGTCAATTGAGAATTTCCGCCGCAGGCGGATCAGCCTACGGCTGAAATAAATTATAATGAATAATTGAAACCGCCTAATCCACTGGCGGTTTTTTTATACCCCGCGGCCTATAAACCTGAGCCTTTGAAAGGGCACGCCTGCCTGCCGGCCCTCGGCTTCGCCGCGAGGCGAGAAGGCAGGGATGGTTGTGGCCGCCCTGCCTGTGGCAGGACTTCCTGTAATCACATTAAGGTTGGTCGCCCTGCCCATGGCAGGATTTCTTATAATCACATTAAGGTTGGCCGCCCTGCTCATGGCAGGACTTCCTGAAATTACATTAAAGATGGTCGCTTGGGTATTCCGTCCTAAAGGAACCCTTAGACTAAAGCCTTAGGTGGGCTCCATGTGCGTGAATGTTTTTTAAAGGATTAAAGAATTAAAAAAATAATACGAATCTCGACGAAAATCCTTGACGAGTTGCGTTTTTTATCCTAACATAATAGACGACAATTTTAATTATCATCGGCGGTAAAGTCAAATGAAGCCCAGACTTACGGAACAAAGTGAACGTAAGTCTGCCGGTTGAATTTGACCCAGCACTTTTTTTCTAATAGCGTGGAGAAAAAATTTTAAAATTGAGACTTAGCACTAAATCTATATTTTAGATTAACGTAGGACAGAAAAATAGGTGCTGGGTTTAATTCGCGCAGGTCCTTTGCAAAATGATTATTTTGCAAAGGATGCGATCATTAAAAAAGAGGAACATATGGTAAAAGTTGGCGTGATTGGAGCACGGGGTTATACCGGAGAAGAGCTGATCAAGATACTCATTAAGCATCCGGGTGTGCGCTTGACGTATCTGGCGGCGACGCTGGAAAAGGCGACACCCATTTCCGAGATATTCCCTCATTTTAAAAAACGATGTGATGTAAAATGCGAAAATTTTTCCGTTTTTAAAGCGTCTGAACAGTGCGATCTCTTGTTTTTGGCGTTGCCTCATACGGTATCGATGGATGTGGTTCCGGCTTTTGTTAAAAAAAACAAGATGATTGTAGATTTAAGCGCTGATTATCGTCTCAAAAATACCGGTATTTATAAGCAGTGGTACCATAAGACGCACAAAGATAAAAAAAATATTTCTAAGTTTATTTACGGTTTGCCGGAGCTTTATCGGGAAAAAATCAAAAAGGCCTCTTGCGTGGCGAACCCCGGCTGTTATCCGACAGCGGCTATTTTAGGGATTGTGCCGGCTCTCGTGTCTGGCTTCGCTGATCGTGAAGGTATAATTATTGATGCTAAATCAGGAGTCAGCGGAGCAGGGAAAAAAGTGGCTCTTGAATATATTTTTCCTGAGGTTAATGAGAATTTCAAGGGCTATAAATATAATATTCATCAACATTCGCCTGAGATTAACCAGGAGTTGTCTAAGGTAACTTTAAGCCGCGTGAATGTGACTTTTTGTCCGCATCTTTTGCCTATTAAGTGTGGTATTTTTGAGACGATTTATATCAAACTCAATAAAAGCGTGGAGCCTGAAAAGATCGAAGCGGTTTATAGGAATTTTTATAAGAATGAAGCTTTTGTGCGCGTGAAGCCTTTGGGAAATTTGCCTGAGTTGAAAGATGTGGGTGGGACAAATTTTTGCGATATCGGTCTTGTGGTTGACGCATCTAAAAAATTGCTTGTTGTCGTATCTGTGATTGATAATTTGATCAAGGGCGCTGCGGGGCAGGCTGTTCAAAATATGAATCTTATGTGCGGTTTTGATGAGGAGATGGCTTTGTTATGAAGTTGTTGTTTAATTCAGGGATTCTTCCCTTAGGATTTAAAGCGGCTGGCATCAGCGCTCAAATAAAGAAAAACGGTAAAAAAGACGTAGCACTTTTTTATTCTGAAGCGCCATGCGTGGCGAGCGGAATGTTTACGGCCAATAAAATAAAAGCTGCGCCTGTTGTGATCAGCCAGAAGCATTTGAAGAGCGGCTTAGTACATGCCGTTGTTGCCAATAGTGGTAATGCTAATTGCATGACGGGAAAAAAAGGGATTGAGGACGCGCAACAGACCGCCCAATGGGTGGCTGAAGCTTTAAGGGTTCGCAAGACGGAAGTTTTAGTTGCTTCTACGGGGATTATCGGTGTTCCTCTTCCGATTGGAAAAATTGAAGAAGGCATTGAACACGTTGTTTGTGAGCTGTCTTCAAAAGGGATCTCCAGCGCGGCATCCGCAATAATGACCACGGATACTTTTCCTAAAGAAGTAGCTTTGAAATGCAAAATTTTGAATAAAGAAATTACGATTTCAGGGGTGGCCAAAGGCGCCGGCATGATCGCTCCTAATCTAAAATGCGCCACCATGTTTGTATTTTTATTTACAGACGCGGCCATTGCAAAAGCGGCATTAGAAGAAGCTCTAAAAGAAGCCGCGGAATCTACATTTAATGCTATTACTATTGATGGTTGTATGAGTACTAATGATACAGCTTTTGTTTTGGCTAACGGCGAGGCGGGCAATAGTCTTATTCAAAAAGGTTCCAAAGAAGCCAGGGTGTTTCAAAAGGCCTTAACAGAGATTTGCTTTTGTTTAGCCACTATGCTTGTTAAGGATGCCGAGGGCGCGACAAAATTCATTCAAATCAATGTGCAAGGTGCTCATGATCGTGTTGAGGCCAAAAGGCTTGCCTTCAGCGTTGCGAATTCGAATCTTTTTAAATGCGCCATGTTTGGATGCGACCCTAATTGGGGCCGTATTGCCGCGGCACTCGGGTCTGTTGATTCGCATTTGTCTGGTGAAAAACTGAACATCGTTATTAATAAAAAAGCGGTGTTTAAGGACGGCAAGCCGTGTAAAGTCCAGGATAATAAATTTTTAAAAGACCGACCTGTTGTCATTGATATTAATCTCGCGTGCGGGAAGGGGCAATATAGCGTATACACGTCGGATTTATCTTACGATTATGTCAAGATTAACGCGGACTACAGCTGAATGAGGCCATAACTTATGGAACGTTAGTGAACATAAGTTATGAAGCCGAATTCATCCTTGACATGTACCTATCAAAAATATAGAGGCAGATGTCAAGGATCCAATTCGCGTAATCAATTTATATTCGCTAGCACTCTATAAATTGAACGCTCATTGTAGAAAGGAAATAATGGACGAGGCTATAAAGAAAGCAGACGTGTTGATAGAGGCATTGCCTTATATCAAACAATTCCGGAAAAAAGCTTTTGTCATTAAGTACGGCGGAAGCATTTTAAGTGAAGATTCTATACGTCGCGGTGTTTTGGAGGATTTGGTCTTTTTAAGTTTTATGGGTATAAAAACAGCCCTTGTCCACGGTGGGGGGCCGAATATTTCTGAAAAGTTAAAAAAAATCGGCAAGAAGTCCGAGTTTGTCGATGGAATGCGGGTTACTGATGCTGAGACGCTTGAAGTTGTTGAAGAGGAGCTTGAAGGACTGAACAAGATGATCATTAACGAGATCAATGAGATCGGCGGTTTGGCCGTTGGGTTGAACGGTAAGGATAATGGCCTCATTAAAGTGAAGAAAATTTCAAGCAGCGTTGACATGGGTTTTGTCGGCGTGGTTAAAGAAGTTAACAAAGAACTGATTGAAAAAGAATGGAAGGGAAATTCCATCCTTGTCATATGCCCCATGGGCGTTGATGAGAAAAGGGTGGTTTACAATATTAATGCCGATGAAGCGGCTTCGCATATTGCTGCCACTCTTGATGCCGAAAAATTTGTCTTATTAACGAATGTACGCGGGGTGATGCGTGATCCTGATGATCCGGAGTCTTTGATCGCAAGTTTAGAGGTCAGCGATATTAAGACCTTGATTGAACAGAATGTGATCCAGGGGGGTATGATTCCGAAAGTGAATGCCTGTTTGGACGCGCTTAAGGGAAATGTGAAAAAGACGCATATTATTGACGCGCGGATCCCGCACGCGTTATTGCTGGAAATTTTTACGGATCAGGGCGTAGGAACGGAAATTGTGAAATAATCAGGCAACTGGCAACGGGGAACAGGTAACGGTTAAAAAAAGTTACTGATGCTTGATACCGGTTACCTCATGCACGAAAAATGAGATTTATATGAAAAAAGAAGAAATATTTCAAACATATAAAAACTGCATCATGCCGACCTACACGAAAATGCCTTACATTTTTGTAAAAGGTAAGGGTATGAAATTGGTTGATATTGACGGTAAAGAATATTTGGATTTTTTTCCTGGTTGGGGTGTGGGCAACGTGGGTTATTGTCATCCGGCTGTGATGAGCGCGGTGCGCCATCAGATTGGCAAGCTCATCCATTTGCCGAATAATTTTTTTAATCCGACTCAGGCTAAATTAGCGAAAGAAATCATCCGTTTGACTTTCCCCGGGAAGGTATTTTTTTCTAATTCAGGGGCCGAGGCTAATGAAGGTGCTATTAAATTAGCCCGCATGGTGGGAGCAAAAGATCCTTCCAATCCGCGCTATGAGATTATAACATTTGAAAATGCTTTTCACGGCAGGACATTGGCTACGGTCACGGCCACGGGCCAGAAAAAATATCAAAAAGGATTTGAGCCGTTGGTTGAGGGTTTTAAGACGAATGTGCCTTTTAATGATTTTCAAGCTGTTTGCGCAGCCGTGAATGAAAAAACAGTCGGGATATTAATTGAAGTCGTACAAGGCGAGGGAGGCGTTAATGTCGCCAGTTGTGATTTTATGAAGAACCTTCGCAGGCTCTGCGATGATAAGAAAATGCTTTTAATGATTGATGAAGTTCAAACAGGCATTGGTCGCACAGGAAAGATGTTCGGTTATCAAAATTATGATATTGTCCCTGACATAATTACAATGGCGAAATCCTTGGGCGGCGGTTTACCTATTGGATGTATGGTAGCGGAAAAGAAAATTGCCGATATCCTGCAGCCGGGTATGCATGCGTCGACATTTGGCGGAAGTCCGCTCGTGTGTAAGGCTGCGTTAGGTGTTTTTAAGGCGATTCAGAAAGACAAGATGCTTGAGAACGCGTCAAAAATGTCGCCTGTTATTTTTGAAAAACTTAAAAAACTTCAGAAGAATTATTCGGTCATTAAAGATGTCCGAGGGGCAGGGTTGATGATCGGCGTGGAGCTTAATATAAAGGGGAAAGAAGTTATTGAAGAATGTCTTAAAGAAGGCCTCTTGATCAATTGTACGCATGATTTTGTTTTGCGGCTCATGCCGGCTTTGAATGTAACAAAGCGACAGATCGATACGATGATAAGAATTTTAGAGAAAGTTTTAAGGGGAGTCAAATGAAGCCCAAGCTTACGGAACTATCGCAACACGTCAGGAGAACGTAAGCTTGTCGGCTGAATTTGACCCAGCACTTATTTTTCTAATAAGCTTAGGATGAAGAATTTTAAGATTGAGTTTAACGCTAAACATGTGATTCAAAAATAAAGGTGGGCAGGAAAATAAGTGTTGGATTCAATCCCACGGCAGGATCCCCCGGCCTTTAGGCCGGGGATGAATGCAGGTTGCCTTTGGGAGGGAACCCCCGGGAAGGTGTTGTTAGAATTATTCTCGAG
>JAGVOQ010000053.1 GCA_020052645.1 Candidatus Omnitrophota bacterium | reverse complement strand
TCAACATGAGCCCACCTCTTCTACAGATAAATTTTTAAGATAATCTTTCCTTTAAAAGAATTATATCTATAAGATCAAATAAATGCAAGAAGAATTTTATCTCAATAATTCAAGTTGCGCTCAAAAAAATCTCTTAAAATTAATGCACGTGATAGTTAACCCTATGTGATGTCGTATTAAATGAAAACGTATCTCCAAACGGACAGGTCGGAAGCTGTTCGACGTACTTAACGTGGCTCTGTTGGGCATACAAAAGATCATTCATCGAATTCGGCCACATCCCTTCTTGCGCCCGGTAAAATTCGATCTGGGCGTTTAGAGCTGCTCCGGTGCTTTTACAGGCTTCTTTTTCAGCGCTTAATTTGGAATAATAAATTTTTGCCGTAACCATACCACCTAAAATACCGATGATAAGGATCGTCAGCAAAACTTCAATCAACGAAAACCCAGCTCTTTTCATAAAATGCTCCTTTCTTAAAAAAACAGTTATTCCTGGAGGCAATCGTCGCACCGTAAACAGACATCGATCAATTGATCCAGAATTTCTTTACGCGTCTTATCATCTAGATTGTGAAAATGCACACCTGCAACATTTATGGATTTCCCGGAATCATCTTTCTTCCTGATCCAGGCAAGCTTTCCTTTAATCTTAATGGGCTTTCTGTCATCGCTGGTCTTTAATTCCAAGACGAGCTCGTAGCCCCCTTTGGAAAGATCTTCCAGCTGACCTTGTTTCAATAAAGGCAGCTCAACAAAAACCCCGTCGACGCTCACATTCCTAACCCTAACCAAAGATGTTTTTTTCAATTGCAGGGGAAACAGCCCGTCTTTTTTTATTATCTGGCACTTCATTTGAAAAGAATCTATTTTAACACGCAAGTCTCGCCGCTTTTCATTTTCACCGATGTTTTTTTCCATAAGGTTTACCCCCACGCGATCTATCTCAAACGAAGAACTTCTTTTTCTCCCGTTACTTCTTCCAAAATCACAGAACTCTCGTCAATTTTAACGACTCTTTTCTCTCCGATAAAATCGCCCACCCTGACAATGCGACTTCCGACGATCGCATAAGGAGATTGAGCGTCCCAAACAATGCCTTTTAAGGGATTATTTGGCTGAGACGTTACTGACATCACTTCGCGACGTATGGCATGATCGACCCTGAAGGGATTTTGTTCTCGAAGCAACTTATAAACCGAATCGGCAGCAATCTTGGCCTTTTCTTTCTTTTGAGCGGCTGTCTCAGATTTTTTCTCAGCGCTCGCCACGGACTTCAAATCAGCTGCCGACTTCTCAGCCTTTTTCTGCTGACCGCATCCTGCGACGAGAAAAATAAAAATCACCACTTTTACACAAAGAAATCCTTTGTGCTTCGCTAAACCATTCATCCAAATTTTTGAAATTTTGTTCATCTTTTTTTTAAGCTTTTATCTCTGTGGATCGCTTTATTGCAAATGAAGCACCTCGTATTGTCCATCATATTCAAGAACTACGGTATCTTGGGAAATTTTAATAACTTTTTTTTCGTCAATATAATCTCCGACGACAACAACGTGAGCACCGATGATCGCGTACGGCTTTTTATCATCCCAGACGATACCCTTTAATAATTCATCCGACACATTGGTTCTATAGCGATGCCCGACACCAGTGGCTATGTCAGGCCGCATCGGAACAGGCTTAGGGGGCCCCGGCTTGACAGGAGCAGCAGACGCCATCGGTTTCTGGCGACCGCATCCAGTCAATAAGAATAGCGCAATAAGCATGCCTTTACAAAGTAGGCTCTTCAAGGATATCACGTTTGTTTTTGTCAGATACATTTCTTTCCGTTAAAATATAAACTGCCGCTTTTATATCCATAACCACATTGTAAGAATCGCTACCTTCTGAGCGAAGATTAATTGAAACAATATCAAAAAGCGTGCTTCCGGCTTCCAGTTTATAGAGAAGAGTCATAATGCTCAGGTAGTCCCCTTTCATAGAAACATCAAAAGGCTGTTTTAAAAAATACTGCAGCCAATTGCCCTGATCATCTTTAATGCCCTCCTGAGGCAGAAAGTCCAGAGAGATGATCTCAATATTCTGGTTTGTTATTAACTGCCTAAAATTCGTAAAATACGTTGATAACTCATCCGCAAGAACGAATTTTTTCTTCACATCCGCCAAAGATGCCTCTAGATCGGTGACCCTTTTTAAAAACACTTCTGAATTTTTCTGAAGATCCACATAATAATCGAGAAGCTTCGTCTGAGATGCCAACCGAAAATTCAACGCTTTAATTTTCATCAGCCGGTCTGACAATAGGGACTGATACAAAAGAAAAATGGAAAGAACAATAACAACGACCCCAATAATCTTTTTCTCTCTTGAGATCGCTTTAAAGACCTCAGGAGCCTTATGGGTTTGTTCAAAAAATCTTTGGACGACTTTTATATAATTTTGCATCGCACAGAAAACTGGACCGTTTCCCCTCCGCTTTTGCTTGATATCAATTCCACGGATCCAAAAATATTGCTTTTGGAAAGCCGCGAGATATAATCAAAAATATTATTTTCACTCCTTGCCTCTCCTTCAATATCTAAGAAACTTTTCCCCTCTTCTTTCGCAATTGTTATCGACATCCGCCTGAGCCACAGATCCATAGGCACAAGGACGCCGGCTTGTGCCAAATTTTGAAAATAGGAAGACTTCTGCAATGCCTTCAAAAAGTCCGCCTCAGTTATCTGCTTACTCAAACCTTCAATGTGTTTTTTGACGGCCAGGGCTTTTGTCAATTCGGGGGTGGGGGCTTGAGCGACACTCAGGATCTTGCGTATCTTGCTATCGACAATCTGCATATTAAAAGTCAACACGGTAAAAATGATCAGCATGACGACCAAAACAATAGTCAGAGAGGTCAACAATAAATAGACCTGGATGAACCGATTGCTCATAGCGGACTTTTGCTCATGCAAAAGATCGAGGTTGTACAGTACATCCTTGTTCTCTACCCTGAATGCTGCTCCCACAAGGGGCGCAAAATGAAATCGCAAGTCTTCAGCCTTACTTTGGCTTTCCTTACTATCTTTTTGGATAACGATTTTACCTAAAGGATTGGAGAGCTGGACAGGGATACCAGAAATTCTATCCTTGATCAATTCGGGAACCTCGCTAAAAAAAGCATGGGCAGGATGAATGATCACCCGGGTGATCTGTTCTCGATGCACGATACGTTCCTGATAAAAACTTACCACCAGTCGGATGGCCGAAACAAGACGATTAATAAAAATTGTTTTATCCTTATCAAAATTTCTTGAATCGATCTCAATCGAATGCATGAACCGCGGCCGATTGCCTTTCAAAATACACATGTCAATATTTTTTTCACCTAAAAGAACAAGAAGCGTGGCATCCAAGGACTCAGAAGAAAAATCAACGCCATCCAAAAGCCGGATCAACGAAAGAATCGGTACATCAACGCCCACCAGATCGAGGCCCGCCATCGAAAGCGTTTTTAAATAAGACTCCGTCAACTCACGATGCGTCGCCGTAAAAAGCACGTTAACCTTTTTAACGCCTTCATCGGATATTTCTTCAATCTTCTTAAAATCAAGAATATTATTTTTACCGCTGAATATCTGGTATTGATTAATCTCTGCTTCGAGGTTGGATTTTATCTGCGTTTCATTCAGATTTTGTGGCAGAAGACTGATACGCGCGGCCACATGAGGAGTATTTAACAGCGCGATGACCTTGTCGGTCGTGATATTATTTTTTTTAATAAACGAGGAAATTATTTCGCTGACGAGTTTTTGAGAAACGATGGCGCCGTTTTTAAGGCTCTGCGGAGGGAGCGGCAGCGTTGCTACGTGCAAGACCACGACCTTCCCAGCCTCCTGCGCAGGCAGCAATTTTATTATTTTAATCTTATCATCTGCAATCTCAAGCCCTAAAACCTTTTCCATCAAGCCTCTCTCCAAGAAAGAATTTTCACCCTATAAGGCGCACTGCCCAAATGACCGATCTTAACCACCAATGTTACCCTCTCTCCCGATGCCAGCCTACCAATAGAAGTAATTGTACTATTACTTGTCACATAAGTCACGTCATAATAATGCCCCGATCCTGAAGGAAATTGAACAGATTGAGTGATGGCTGATTTACTTCCGCTTAAGACCGAAATAGCATATTCGACACCTGCATCCGCGATATAAAGAGCTTCTTTGCGCAGATAATGATTGGTCGAGATCTGCAGGTCAATGGTTGAAAGCACAAAAAAAGCCGTCACTACAACAGAAACCACCAATAAGGACAAAAGAGCCAAGAGAAGCGCGACGCCTTTTTTTTCACCGCGCCTTAGAACTTTTCGAAAAACCCTGTTTATCAAAACAAAAGGTGATTCTTTCTTCATAATCTTTCGCCCACAGCACTCGTTGAAGTAAAACCGCTGATCCTGAATTCTTCGTTTCCTTCAGCATCCAGCCGCACAATCTGATTATTGCCAGTATCAGCCACCCAGCACTGATTGTTTATCGGAGCAACAGACACTGTATTTGGCGCGCTAAAACCGCTCAAATTTAAAAGAAGTGAACCAGTAAAAGAAACTTTCGCAACGCGGCTACGGCCGGTATCTGCCACCCACACCTCACTGGTCGCAGCATTGGCAGAGACAGAGTTCGGTGAACTGAATCCGCTCATCGGCCATGGTGATGTAAAATTTAAAATATTGCCGCCACTGCCTGTCGTATTGAACGTCTCCATACCGATTTCGTTAGTCCCTGTCAAGGCGATAAATGTATTGCCGGCATAAGAACCGCTGTTAATAAAAGTAATGCTGCGCGGCGCTATGCCTGAATACGTAACGTTGGAAATATTGTAATATCCGCTAGCCGAATCATAATAGCCTTTATCAATCATATTATTAGCGGTGTCTGCCACCCAAAACGTATGCCGGCCGCCATAATACTCACCGCCAACAATAGAACGAGGGCCATTAAAAGAAAAAGCAGAGACAACACCGCTCGTTGGATCCGTTGTGGTCGTGCTGAGCGCTGTTGACGTCCACGCACTCCCTGACCACGTCAAGCGGCAGATGCGGTTATTGCCGGTATCAGCCACATAGGCCACTTCCAATCCATTGGAGGTCTCATTAGGGTTCGCCACGATCCCCTGGGGCGAAGAAAACCCTGTGATCCTCGTTCTTGTCCAGGCTGAACCCGTCCAATAAATCCTTGAAACACTATTATCGCCGGAGTCAGAAACCCAGGCCGTCTCGCGACTATTTTGAAAAAGAACTTTATTCACGGAAACATAACTCGGAGTAGAAAATCCCGTAACAGCATCGTTAAAAGCCAACTCAATCATCCTACCGCTCAAACCTGCCCAAGCTGTTTCATTGATCCTTACCGAAGGACGCAGCGCCACTGTTGACTTAAGGACCACCGTGTCGCTAACCAACCCTTGAGGATCAGAAAGATTGAGCAAGATATCCATAGCATCAACCCGATACGGCAGCACAACCTCACTTCCTGTCGCATTTTTAAAAATAATGCTGAAATTTGAAAGCGATTTAGCCAATAAACTATTTTGGCAATCTGCTGCGGAAGCTGTCCCTGTGTCATTATTGATCGTGCACATGACTAAACTGTTGTCATGGATCAAACCGGTATTGCCAACGTAATAAGGGTTCGTGGCGATATTCCAAAAGAAAACAATCGTCTGATTATCGTAGGCATTGCGCACAGCCACATAATCCCCTGCCACATTCCACGGAATCTTGCATATCCGCTTTGCCTGCCGTAAATTCGTCGTTATGACTTCCATTCCCACGCGAGCATTCTGCAAAAGCTCTGCTTTGCGATCGCCTAAATTCCACGACATAACAGCTGTCCTGGCAAAAGGACTGATCGAAACCATGACGATAGACAAGAGAGCAATCGTCATAATAGCCTCGACAAGAGTATAACCTTTAGTAACGCCTGGCGATTTGCGCATAAAAAGTAACGACATTGCTGGGTTTTTCACTGTGCCACACGGAAACAGTAATTGCTTTTAAAGACGCGTCCCCGTTGTCCGTAATATTATAATAAAAACCTGAGAAAGGCGTTGAGAAAGCTTGTGAAGTCGCTGTGCGGCTTGTTGTAAAATTATTGATAACCTGATAACGCAGCTGTTCCATGAGCCCTTCGGCTAAAAATATCGCCTTAGTCTTTTGTTCTGCGACCAGTTTTGTTGTAACGCTCGTCGGAATCCATATCATAATAGGAATGAGAGACGCAGACATAATAACAAGGGCCATTAAAATCTCAATAAAAGTAAACCCCGTTAGAGAACGAAGCCCTCTAACGGTTTGCGCTGACTGATGTCTTAAACCACCGTCAGCTTTATCGCTAGATAACCGCCGACTAAAGTCGGCGACTTTCTCTAACGGGGCAAAAGCCCTCTTACTCCTAAAGCTTCTGGCAAAATGGCACAAAAACATAAGTCGCATCTTATTATGCCTATACTTTTTCAACGTCTGTCGCTCCTGTTGTTGGATCAACGGTAATATCGTATGCGCTGTTTTTGACGGAACAACGCAAGCCTGAGCCGCTAAAAACAGCATTCCCTAAAGCGTAAAAATCAAACTGATTAGTTCCTGAACAATTAACAGCAGAATTGAACGTTCCGCCATTACCAACCTGATTGGCAACAGAATAAGAATTATTATAAATAGCGTATTGGTTATTGGAAAAATTGATGTAAAGGAGATAGTGGCCGCCTTTGGTTACAGCTGTTTGACGGGCCAAGCGGATAGAGGAAACAAGCTCAGTAACCGCAGCGCGCAGTTTGTTACTCTCTAGATAAGACTCCTGGACAAAGCGTGGCAAAAGAACCAGAGCCGTAACTCCCATAATAGCAGCAGCCATAATGATTTCTACTAAAGTCAGGCCCTTCTTCGACTTTTTGGTAATCCGATTTTTTCTAAAGATAAACAAATCTATTCTCATAAAAAACCTTATACTTCATACTCACGCGACGAGAAAAATGCTCTAGCTTGATGCATGACTGTGCTTGGCGACTGAATGCGTTGTTGTCCCTATAAACATAAAACTTCAACACAAGTAAACCCCGTTAAAGACAGGTCGCCTTTGGGCGACCGCTGATAAGCCACAGCCGCTTTATTAACAGCTCGCTTCGATATTTTTACATTTTTGTTTAATAAAAAACTTAATCTTGTCTCTAACGGGGTAAACCCCGTTAGAGAATTTCGTTTGCTAGCAGTCCGAACTGACGGCAGGCTCATGCCACAATCAGCTTTAAGCGATAATGGCTGTCGTTTAAAAACAATGGATTTTTCTAACGGGGTAAAACCGCGGTCTTTCACACCTTCCCCCTTCAATCTAAAAAATTTTTATTAATGTGAAATCTGGCGGATCAAATCAAACATTGGAAGATAAACCGCCAAGGCGATAAAACCTATCAAAACCGCCAGAAACATCGTCAAGATAGGTTCAAGTTTAACCAAAAGTCCCTTGATCATAATATCAATAGCATCATCTAAAAAATCGGCGCACTTATCCAACATTTCATTTAAATGACCGCTTTCTTCACCAGCCGAAATCATCTGAACCACCATCGGAGGAAAAAATTCCACTTCTCTCAAAGACAGTGAAAAATCTTTACCCTGAATAACGTTCTGACGCACCTTTTCGATAGCGTTGGCAACAACATGATTGCCTGTAACATCTTTTGCGATATTCAAAGAAGAACTTAAATTTAAACCGCTTCCAATCATCGTCGCCAAGGTGCGCACAAAACGCGAAATAGCCACCTTGCGGAATAAAAGTCCAAAATAAGGCATGTGCAATTTAAACCGGTCAATCGCCAATCCCAGCTTCTCATTCTTTTTAGTATATTGAATAAAAAAGACAAGGCCGCCAGCAATCATCAAAAGAAGCCACCAATAATGTAAGAGGATGTTGCTCGCCGCCAAAAGAGCCACAGTTGGCCCTGGCAGCTTAAGTTTCATAGTTTTATAAACACTGCGAAAAACCGGTACGATAAAGATCAATAAAAAAGTAACAACGCCTACTGCCACGACGCTGACCACAATAGGATAGGCAAAACTTGAAACGACTTTTCGACGGAGATCTTCTTCTTTTTCCAAGTGCTTGGCCAGACGATTCAAAACCATAGGCAAGATGCCGCCGGCTTCGCCGCTCTTGATCAGATTTACGAAAAAAGGAGAGAATACATTGGAATGTTTCATTAAAGCAACTGACAAACTTGAGCCGTTTTCAATGTCCGAGCGAACCTGTTGCAGGATAAGGCGGAACCGCTGGTTTGATGCTTCTTCGGCCAAGGCGCTTAAAGCTTTTAATAAAGGAATGCCACTGGCGATCAAGACAGAGAACTGATGGCTGAAAACAGCGAGATCCATGGTACCGACGCCGCTCGCACCGATCTCTTTTGCAAAAATACTCTCCGCGTGTATTGAGACAATTTCGAAGCCGCTCTGAGCCAGCTTCAGCTTAGCCGCGGAAATATTCGCAGACTCGACAATACCCTTGGTCTTTTTTTTATCTGGAAGTATCGCTACATAATGAAAAATAGGCATTAGTCTCCGGAGCTAAAAATAATGCGCTTGACTTCCTGGGGCGTTGAAGCCCCTTTGATCACTTTTTGAATAGCAGCCTCTCTTAACGTTGTCATTCCCTCTTCGATCGCAAGCGCCTTGACTTTATTAGCAGATTCTCTCTTTAAAATCAGTTCTTCCATCCTCTCAGAAACTCCCATCACTTCATACAAGCCGGTCCTTCCCCTGTATCCAGAGCCCAGGCAATCCCGGCATCCCTTACCGCGCGAAAAATGATACTGTTTATGATCATCTTTTAAGCCCAGTTCTTTAAGCGTCTCGGCATCGGGGACATAGGTCTCATGGCACGTCGGACAGACCCTGCGCACCAATCGTTGAGCCACAACGCCGATCAAAGACGACGAAATAAGAAAAGGTTCAATGCCCATATCGATAAGCCTTGTGACAGCTGAGGGGGCGTCATTAGTATGCAGCGTTGAAAAAACAAGATGGCCCGTTAAAGCAGCATGAATAGCGATAGAGGCCGTCTCCGTATCTCTGATTTCACCAACCATGATGATGTTGGGGTCTTGCCTTAAAATCGATCGTAAACCCGTCGCGAACGTAATGCTGGCTGCAGGGTTAACCTGAATCTGACTGATACCTGTCAAGCGGTATTCTACCGGATCTTCGATAGTAATGATATTTTCTCTTAAGGTATCCATCTGGCTCAAAATAGCGTAAAGCGTTGTTGTTTTTCCTGATCCCGTAGGGCCCGTGACTAAGATGATCCCGTAAGGACGCGCGACGAGCGAAGTTAAAATTTTCTTATCTTTCTCATCAATGCCCAACTCCTCCAATCCTAAAAGCATCCCGCTTTTATCCAAGATTCTCAAAACAAGCTTTTCGCCGGTAACAGTTGATGTCGAAGCAACTCTCAAATCGTATTCATTATCTTTGAATTTCATTGTCAAGTGGCCGTCTTGCGGGCGACGATGTTCCGTAATGTCCATATCGGCTAAAATCTTGACTCTGGAAACAAGAGGCGCCTCGATCGTCTTGGGGATATTGCTAATATCATGCAAAATACCGTCCACGCGAAAACGAACACGCATTTCCGGAAATTGCGGCTCCAAATGAATATCGCTGGCTCTGGCATCAATAGCTGCGTGGATAATCGTGTCTACGATGCGCGCAATCGCCGTATCATCAGACACCTTGTCCAACCGGATATCCGCCAACATCTGCTTCATCCTCATCTGCCAGCTGAAATATTTATCGATAAACTCTAAAATATCTTTTTTTGTCGCGACAACGGGATTGATCCTATAGCCTGTAATGAGACGGATCTGATCGACAATATTTAAATTCAACGGATCCGACATAGCGACCGTCAACATATCATTTTCTTGAGCTATAGGAATGATGTGATAATTGCGGATAAAATTCTCAGGGATAAGGAGCAGAAGGTCTTGCTTAAGCTCGTAATCTTTTAAATGCACAAAAGACAAACCGACCTGTTGGCTTAATAATTCCGCGATCTGATCGGCCGTCGCAAAACCCAGCTCAACAACAAGATCTTCTAAGTTCTGATTCGTAGCCCTCTGCCTGTCTACGGCCTGCGTCAACTGAACATCCGTAATAATTTTCTTAGCAACAAGCGTCCTGCCGAACTCCATTCTTTCTCTGACATCCGACGACATTTCTTCCAAGGCGCGATCTATATCTACAGGACTTACAACGCCCTTATTGATAAGAATCTGCCCCAAGAAACCGCCTTTTACCTTTTGGTCTTTTAAAGCAGCTTCCAATTCCTCAGGAGAGAGCAATTTCTTCGCTATAAGAATATCGCCGAGTCTTTGTTTAGCTTGTGGTGGAGTCATTTGTTTTATACTCCTTTTTTCATCATTATTGACCTTGAACTATTTAAACTTAAATCATATTTTATCATTTTAAAAAAAATAAAGCAAATAAAATACGTAACTAAGTGGAATACGGCGATTTAGAGAAGAAACGCGATCCTTAAAAGAAAGCCAAATTATTCTATAATAAAAACAGAAAATAAACGCTTAAAATCAGGTTTTATCATCAATCAAAAATCATGCATTTTACAATAAAAAATATGCGCTTGGTCCCTCTGCTACGCTTAAGGACTCCCTCGGTCAAAAAAACTAAAGACCTTTGGTTACAGACATGCCCCCTCAAACCTTCAACTAAATTTTAAAAAGTGAAGTTCCTTAGGACTTTAGGTCCTAAGGCTTCCTCCTTTAGCAGAAAATGACAACACCCTTCATCTTAACGGGCTAAAAGCCGTTAAAAGGATTTCTGCTAAAGGATTAAAATATGCGCCTGGCAGGACTTGAACCCGCAACGCCTAGCTCCGAAGGCTAGCGCTCTATCCATTGAGCTACAGGCGCGTAATTTTTTTCATCATCGCCTGTAGTACCTTAAAAATTGCGACACACCTTAATGCCACATTTAGTAAGTCCCGCCAAAGGCGGGGAGCTACAGGCGCAGAAATTTTTACGACAAGTAAAAATTTCGGAGTACTCGAGACCGCGTTAAGCGACCCGACAAGGGTCGTAGCGGACTCGGGTACGCAATGTTTAAATAAGCGCAAGGAGCAATTTTTTATCGAAAAATATTTAAAACTCTAAATTCAAAACACTAAAACTCTTCACCATTATTAAATTAAATACGACCTTATATACCTTTAACTTTGCCTTGAAACAACGCATGTCATTTATACTATTTCACTGATAGGGCCAAATATTTTTTTAGCTTTTTTCAAAGTTGCGAAAGAGACTGGCTTGACCCATTTTTCTGACGGAGGCCGCACCGGTGAATTGATCTGAATTCTGTCCGGCTTTATCCGGTCAACAACCTTTTTCATTTTTTTTAAATAAGCAGGAGTATCATTAATCCCACGAACCAGCATGATCTCCAACCAAAATTTTCCTTTAAATTTTCTCCTAAAATAAACCAAAGACTCAATAATATCCTTAATCTTCATGCCAGCCGGCGGCCTGTCGATTTTCTTAAAAATTCTTTGAGTGACAGCATCTAAAGAAGGGACAATCAGATCCAAAGACAAAAGATCTTTTTGAACCTTGAGGTCCAAAAGAGTCGTTCCATTGGTGATCAACGCCACCGGCACAGATGAAATGGATTTAACGCGCTTGATGAGAGAACCAATAGAGCGATGAAGCGTCGGCTCTCCAGAACCTGAGAAAGTTACATAATCGATTCGTTTATCTTTGGGCTTATAACGAAAGAAATTCCTTACCTCTTCAATAATTTCCTCCACGGAAATATAATTTTTTCGTTCTGTCGTAAGCCTGGTCGTATGTTTTAACTGACAATAGACACAATCAAGGCTACAGACCTTAGAAGGAACAGTACTAATCCCTAAGGAATTTTTAAGTCTTCTCGAAAAAACAGGACCGTAAACATACTTCATTAATTTTTCTCCAGTCCAATAAAAGGTACTACCCTAAAAAATTAACTCCGCAGCTTACGAACTAAGTTTCAGGCCCACCCATGCTGGCATGAAACTTAGAAGTGCATAAGACCCTTCCCTTATGTGGAATGGATAAAGTCTATCCCCTCTGGGATAAGCAAGGAGCAAGTTTTGTTTTTTGTTAAGAAAAAGGGATAGCTTTTAATCCAAAAGGCTATCCCTTTTCTTTATAAATGACTCTATTCAAAAAATATCTGGGCTTCTATTTAACCACGAGGACTGAATTTTCAGCGCCGAAAGCATTGATGCTACGACGAGAACATGAAGGATCTACAATCCAAGACCCATCCACAATAAATTTATATTCATAGGTACCGGTCGGCAATAACGCGGCTGCTTTCCAGACTCCGGACTTATCTTTTTTCGCTGTCAAGGCGTCAGCCTTCCAACCGTTAAAATCTCCGGCAATTCCGACCCACTTGGCACCCGGAGCAGAAATCTTAAATTCGATCTTCTTTGAAAGACTTTTCTTAACCATAACACTCCTCCTTTTAATAAACCCCGCTAGAAAATGAAATTCTCTAACAATTGTTGCCAACGGTGACTTTATGCCCCATCGACTCCCTACGAGATAACCACCATTAAACAGCGACAGCTTTCTCTAACGGGATAAAGATATTTTAGTAGGGTCTTTGAGCCTTGTCAATAAATTTCCTGTCCACCTCTGTCCCGGTCAAAAGCATAAAACTTTAAAAGGTAACTAAAGAGCGACGATCGATATTTTTCTCTTTTCGGCTTCCCGAATACATATTTCAGGATCAATCATTAACGTCTTTTGGGCCTCTACAGCCAGACAGACAGCCTTCATCCTGCTTAAATATTTAATTGTCTTGGGGCCAACAACAGGAATATCGAAACGCATATCCTGGTTGGGCTTGCTCACCTTGATAACGACAATGCCGCCGTTCACCAATCGACCACCGCGAAGAATAGCCTCATCCGTCCCTTCAATGGCCTCAACTGCAATAATAGAACCATTTTTAACGACAAGCGTTTGACCGATATCCAACCCTGCGATTTTTTTAGCCATCTCAAAGCCAAAGGTAACGTCTTTCCACGTAGCTTCATCCGGAGTGCATTTTGTAAGAACGCCTTTCTTAGGCAAATACTCCTCTAAGAATAACGTCGAATCGATCAATTTAATTTTATGCTCCGCCAACATATCGGCAACAGCGCCAAAAACAGTATCCGGTCGCTTATCCTTGATGTTTGATAATAAATGACGTAATGTTTCATCACCTACATTTTTGTAAAAAAGCTTTTGCGGATTCACCTGCCCCGCCATAATCACTTCAGTGATATTCTCCTCTTTAAACACATTAAACATTTTTCCATACTCCTGAAGGCTTAACCAGTAAACCTTTTTCACAAGAGGAGTGATTAATAATGACGTGTCCTTCTTAATGGCGACAGCCACGACATCAAGGCCTCGTCGACGAGCAGCGATCGCGAACATAAGAGGAAACTTTCCGTTTCCAGCGATCAATCCGATTTTTTTCATTCCATTAAGTTCGCTCAATGGCATATTCCGCGTTCCGAGGTAGAGAGAAAATCGATCAAATGATCAACCTCTTTGGAAGAAGGACATGTTTTTTTGATCTCTTCAAGCGCGTGTTTCTTAGTTAGTTCTGAATGAAAAAATGTTTTACAGGCATTTTTGAGATCTTTTAAAACTTCGTCAGAAACACCCGCTCTTTTAAGGCCAACGGTATTTAATCCATAAAATCTTGCCGGATGCCCGTCACAAGTCGTGTAAGGGGGAATATCCGTCACGACCTTTGAACATCCTCCGATGATGGCCATCATACCAATACGCACAAATTGATGGATGGCCACCAATCCCCCGATCACCGCGCGGTCTTCTATCACCACATGCCCTGCCAGCGTTCCGCCGTTAGCAATAACACAATGATTTCCCACGCGACAGTCATGCGCCACATGACTATAAGCCATGATAAGATTGTTATTACCGATTGTCGTCGGATGTCCGATAGCAGTGCTTAAATTAATCGTAACGTATTCACGAATAATATTATTTTCACCGATCACAACCGAAGTGGGTTCACCGTTATACTTAAGGTCTTGCGGAATGCTGCCAATCACAGCCCCGGTGAAAATCTTGCATCCGGCGCCAATCGTCGTATCATTATCAATCACGCAAAAATTACCGATTCTGACACCTTTTTTTATCTTAACGCCATCCCCGATCACGGCATAAGCACCGACTTCGACATCGGATTCAAGGCTGGCCTTCTTAGAAATGATCGCTGTCGAATGAATTTTTTCCATACAATCCTTCAGTTTTAGAATAATGTACTAAAAACTTTTAGATATTTAAACACAAACAAAGAATCAGTTTATGGAGCCCACCTTAGGGCTTTAGCCTAAGGGTTCCTTTAAGGCGGAATGCCCAAGCGACCAACCTAAGTATGCTTACAGGAAGTCCTGCCATTGGCAGGGCGACCAACCTAAATGTGATTATAGGCCGCGGGGTATAAAACTAGTTCTCTACCAAAGCAAACATGAGTTCTGCTTCCGCCACCACATCGCCATCCACAAGCGCGCGCGTAAAAACCTGACCTGTCCTTGAGCGAATCTTTCCGACTTCAACTTCTATCCTCAGCTGATCCCCGGGCACAACGGGTTTGCGGAATTTTACGTTATTGGCAGCCATGAAAAATGCAAGCTTACCTCTGTTCTGCGTCGGACTCAACATAAGGACACCACCCACCTGGGCCATAGCCTCAACAATCAAAACACCGGGCATAACGGGCTTGCCGGGAAAATGCCCTTGGAAAAAATTCTCATTGAACGTAACATTTTTAATCCCGACGGCACGCTTCCCCTCCTCGATAGAAAGGACCCTGTCCACAAGAAGGAAAGGATAGCGGTGAGGCAATATCTTCATAATCGTTGATATATCGATTTCCTGACCGGTCGCAACACCCGAAACAGCCTGGATAGCACTCGTCATCTGTCGATCCAGTTGATCTTTAATTTTCTGAGCAAGCCGCACATTCAACGAATGGCCGCTCTTGACAGCGATAACATGCCCCTTGATAGGCATCCCCAAAAGATAAAGATCCCCCATTAAATCCGCTATTTTATGGCGGACAAATTCATCTTTAAAACGCAATTTATTTTTGACAATACCGTCTTTTGAAACCACCAGCGTATTATCATAATTAGCTCCCTGGCCCAACCCGCTCTTCTTTAACGCCTCAGCCTCTTCCTGAAGACAAAAGGTCCGGGCCGACACGATTTCTTTTTCAAAAATATCTGAATCGATTTTTAAATCCAGATATTGGTTCCCTAGCACGGAATTATCATAACTTAAAGTATACGAGATCCTGAAATCCTGGGAAGGAAGAATCAAAAGCGTCGAATCTTCATCTTGGACCACAAGCGGAGTTGTTACTTTAAACGTACGACGCGCGACCTCTTGCTCTTTAAGGCCTGCTTTTTGGATCGCCTGTAAAAATCCTAAAGCGCTTCCGTCAAGACCAGGGACTTCGTCATTATTGATCTCGACCAAAAGATTATCGATGCTCAAGCCTGACAGGCTGGCCATCAGATGCTCAATGGTCTGAACCTGCACATCTTTATAACTAATTGTTGAACGTCTGGGGCTATTCTTTAAGAATAGGACAGAAGAAATATCTGCCTTGATAAAAGGCTTATCAGGAAGATCCACTCTTTGAAAAATCACGCCCGTATTCGGGCTCGCTGGCTTTAAAATCATCTTCACCGAATGTCCGGTGTGCAGCCCAACGCCTTCCAACACTACATCTTTTTGTATTGTCTTTTGCAAGATATCACTCTTTCTGTGGCCGGCCTTAAAAATAAAATCGGCCGGCGCGCACTGTCATGATTTATTTAAAAAACCTTGAGGCTCTTAACCCTGGCGGGCTCCATTTTTTATTTTTTCTTCCAATTCTTCTATTTTCTTTTTTAAATTTTTAACCGTTTCTGCCAAATCAGGCAAACGCTGAATATAAGCATTAATTCTTTTGGCTTCCTCGTGAGGCCTGGCCGGATACCCGGAAACAATTGTTTTAGGCAAAACAGATTTCGTCACGCCTGCCTGAGCGGCGCATATAGCTCCGTCGCCGATTGTGATATGGCCCACGAGTCCTGCCTGACCGGCGATCGTCACATTGTCCCCAATATGAGTTGAACCCGAAATGCCGGCCTGAGCGATAATAATAGAATTTTTTCCGATCACCACGTTATGAGCGATCTGCACCAGATTATCAATCTTGGTCCCTTTTCCGATAAACGTCTTGTCAAATCTGGCGCGATCAATCGTTACATTAGCGCCTATTTCAACTTCATCTTCAATAACAACTGTCCCTATCTGTGGCAGCAATTGATAGACCCCATCTGCATTCGTATATCCAAACCCCTCAGCGCCGATCACTGTTCCACTTTGGACAGAAACCTTATTCCCGATCGTGACGCGCTCCCGGATAGATACGTTTGGCCAGAAAAGACAATTGCACCCTATTTTTGTATCATGACCGACGAAACACCCACCATAAATAATGGAGTTCGCGCCGATCTCAACGTCATCCTCAATAATCGCGTACGGCCCTATCGCGACCCCGCGGGCGATTTTTGCACTTTTGGCGACAACGGCTGTCTTATGAATCCCGCGAGGATGCTTGATGACAATAGGATACCATTCAGCCATAATTTTTGAAAAAGCCAGAGATGGATCTTTTGTCCTGATGAGAGGCTTAGAGGCGATTTCAATATCTAGAGGAACCAAAATAGCGCTCGCCTCTGTCTCATCAATCAAGGAAACATAGCGGCGATTGGCGACAAAAGTAATATCGCCTTTTTTGGCTTCGCGGATTCCGCAAACACCTGTCAAGATAACATTCGGATCGCCGACAACTTCTCCGCCGACGATCCGAGCTATTTCTTTCAAAGTTTTCTTCATGGAAACAAATAATTTATTTCTTTTCTACCGGTGCCTTATATTTGCTATTGAGCGCTGCGATAATATCCTGCGTCACTTCTGCGCTCGCTGCCCCATAAAGCAAAACCCTGTCGTTTAAAATAAAATCATAACCGTTCTTCTGAGCATAATCCTGAACGGCTTTCTCAATATCCTGTAAAATCTCTTTAAGTTTCTCGTCACGCTCTTTTCTTAAATCCTGGGCGATCTGCGTCCCGGTAGCCTGAAATTTTTTCTTCTTCTCTTCCAATTCTTTTGATTTAGTCGCTTTTTCTTTTTCACTTAAAAGCTGAAGTTTGTCTTCGATGGCTTTAATATCATTAGCCGCTTGTTCCAATTGTTTTTCTTTCTCCGCCTGAACAGCTGATAAAGCATCATCAAAAGTTTTTGTCTTTTCATATTTATCGAATGTCGATGATAGATCAACATACGCTATCTTTCCTGCGGCATAGGCATTCAGCGATAACCCAAAAAGCAGCAAAAAAACAACTAACATTCCAACGCCAATCGTTTTTCTTTTAAACATATGCACCCTCCTCCTTTTTTAATACCACACTTTATTTTTAGTAAACCCCGTTAGAGAACTTCGTTCTCTAACGGTTTGCGCTCAACTGATATCTTAAACCACCGTCAGCTTTATCACTGGATAACCCCGACACAAAGTCGGCGGCTTTCTCTAACGGGGTAAAAGTCTTTCGTGATTTTTTTTAAAAACCGTGGCTCATACTGAAATGGAATCTCCCCTCTTTGCTCTCCTTTCCCGGCTGCTTATTAAGAGGGATACCGTAATCCAATTTTAAAGGACCGATAGGTGTGTTAATTCTTACACCGAAACCAACGCCTGTCTTAAATCCTCCTTGGCCGAAATCAGAAGCTTTTGACCAGACGTTACCAGAATCTATAAACAAAGCACCTTTAATAAATTCAACGATAGGGACAGTTAATTCGATATTGCCAACCAGCAAAGCCTCGCCACCCAAAGGATCATCTGTCACTGGATCAACAGGACCCACGCTTCGCTCTTCATAACCACGGATCGTATTAGCGCCACCGGCATAGAAACGCTCATAGATTGGCACAGTCCCCTGATCACGAAAAGGTTGCGCCATGCCTGCGCGTGCCTGAAACTGCAAAACGCCTTTCGCGAAAAGAGGTACATACTGAGAGGCCAATCCGAAAAGTTTATTAAAATCCTTATCACCCCCAAAAGGCCCACCGGCAACTTCATAAGAACCGCTCAATACCAACCCGCGCGTAGGATTGAACACGTTATCGGTGGTATCCCGGGTCACTGAAAACTCTAGACTGCTGATAAGGTTCTTGCCTTCTTCGCTCTTCAAATCCTGGGTCGCGGAAGAATCTACGTCGGAAATATCCACTTGTTCTAAACGATATGTAAGGCCTCCCTTTATATACTCGCTAAGGTCCTTGCCTAACCTTAAATCGCCGCCGCTCCTAACTTCCTTATAGCCATAACCAACGTTACTATCTTTGTCGTGTTCACGCTTGTATACATCAAAACCGAATGAAACAGGATGATCCCACATCCATGGATCGGTAAAACTCAACTCATAATTTTGCCGCACAGAACCTGCTTCAGCGCGTAATTTCAAATCCTGCCCAGCCCCTGTGAATGTCTTCCAATTCCTCCAATCAAAATTCTTCTGTTCAATTTCAGCAAATCCGACAAACTGATCAATAGAACTGTACCCACCGCCAAAACTGAAAGATCCGGTTTTTGCCTCTTTAACATCTACGATCAAATTACGCTTGTCCGGTTCTGACCCCTGATCGGTATCGTAGTTAATCTCCTGGAAAAATCCGAGATTATAGAGACGCTCTTTGCTTCGTTTTAACTTATCACCGTCAAATTTTTCTCCAGGCTTAATCCTTAATTCCCGACGAATAACTTTATCCTGCGTCTTAATATTGCCACGGATTTCAATCCTTTCCACATAAGCAACATCATTTTCAACCAGAGAATAAGTGATCGCCACCTTGCCCGTCGCAACATCAAGATACGTCGAATCCTTAACCTCAACCGATATGTATCCTTTACCAAAATACAACCCTTTGATATTGTTTGAATCTTCTTTTAAAGAATCATAAGTAAAAATATTATCCACAGGGCACGATTTTAAGGTCTTGCGGATATCATCTTCTGAAATTTTATCATTTCCCTCAATAACGATACTGCCGACCACATACTGCTTACCTTCATCCACAATAATGCGAAGATAGATATCCTGGCGCGTGTCATAATCCAGCTTATAATCAACTTTAATATCAAGGTAACCGTTCCTTAAGTAAAAAGATTTGATACGCTCAAGGTCATCGTTAAATTGATCTTCTTTAAAAAAGCCCGGATTGATCCAATTCTTCTGCCTTGTTTTAATCAGGCCGATGATTCTTCTGTCAGAGAAATACAAGTTATTATCAACATACATCTTTCGAATCTTAACAAGCTTGCTCTCCCTCACCTTAATAATAATGGTCACTTTATTTTTTTCAGTATTTTTATCAATGGCGTAATTTATTTGAGCATCCGGAATGCCGTTCTTCTCATATATTTTTTTAATCGCCAAAACATCTAATTTTAAAACACCGTCATTAAAGTACTGCCCACTCTTGGATTTAATTTCTTTTAAAATAACAGGGCGCCGTACACGATAATTACCCTCAACTTTAATTTCTTCAATCAACGGGTTCTCTACAAGTTTAAAAATAATTTTTAACCCACCCTGGTAATCTTCCTGCACAAGGCTCACATCGGCAAAATAACCTGTTTCATAAAGTCTTCTGCGGTCATCGCGGGAGGATTGGGCAAAATAAGGCTCCCCGACCCTGGTCTTGATCTTTGTCATGATGGTCGAAGTTGAGGTCGCTTTGTTGCCGACAACCTCTACGGCTTTAACGATTTTCGGAGTTTCTTTCTCGGGTTCTGATTTTACCGAAGAAGGTTCATTTTGGGCAAGAGCCAAAGAGGCCAAAGGAAGAAAAGAAAAATACAGAAAAAGAATGAAGAAAAGTTTTTTAAACATGTATTTAATTTTTTATTATAAGGCAGAGAGCGCGCAAAGTCAACTCCAACAGAAAAAGAGTGGAATCCCCCGGTCTAACCCAGAAAGGGTAGTCCTTCCTAATCATCATAAAGGAAGGGACTAAAGCCCGGGGCTCCTTTTTTCTTTCAAACAATCTCGAAAATAATTCTAACAACACCTTCCCGGGGGTTCCCTCCCAAAGGCAACCTGCATTCATCCCCGGCCTAAAGGCCTTAGGAATCCTGCCGTGGGATTAAATCATTTACCCCGTTAGAAAAAGCCGTTACTTCTAAACAGCGATCATTACCATTCGAATCTATCGATAGTGACTTAGGCTTAATACCATCAACCCAGACCCGCTCGCCCCAATAAAAAGATGTTTCTAACGGGGTTTATTCGTAAGCCGGTTCTCCCATTGAGGCCAAACTTTCAAATCTTGTGTATTCCTTAATAAAGGAAAGCTTAACCGTCCCCACGGGCCCGTTACGTTGCTTGGCAATGATGGCCTCTGCGATACCCTTGTTTTGCTCTGTAGGGTTGTAGTATTCTTCGCGTACAAGCAAAACAACCAAATCCGCATCCTGCTCGATAGCCCCCGATTCTCTTAAATCCGAAAGCTGCGGCCGATGGTCAGTGCGGCTCTCTACCGCACGGGAAAGCTGACTAATGCCTATCAAGGGCACGTTGAGTTCGCGGGCCAGGGCTTTTAAGGATCTTGAAATTTCTGAAATTTCCTGCTGACGATTCTCGATTCCGCCTGTGCCGCGCATCAACTGCAAATAATCTACGACAATCATTCTTATATCATGATGGGATTTCAAGCGCCGGGCCTTGGCGCGCAGTTCCAAAACAGTCATACCCGCCGTATCGTCAATAAAAATAGGCGCCTCAGAAAGTTTCCCGGCGGCGGTTGTCAAACTCGGCCAGTCCGAAGCCGATAAATAACCGGTACGAACCTTATGCGCATCCACCCGCGCATGAGAACACAAAAGCCTCTGGACAAGCTGCTCTTTAGACATTTCCAAGCTAAAAAAAGCAACCGGAACTTTTTGATTAATCGTAATGTATTCGACGATGTTGATAGCAAAAGCACTCTTGCCCATCGAAGGCCGACCCGCGACAATGATGAGATCGGACGGCTGTAATCCCGCTGTCTTAATGTCAAAATCCGTAAACCCTGTTGCCAAGCCCGTCACATGAGCTTTATTCTGATAAAGCTTATCAATGGCTTCAATAGAATCTTTAATGATCTCTTTGACTGAGACGATCCCGCCCTCGATGCGATGATCGGCAATCTCAAAAATCATTTTCTCGGCACGATCTAAGACGCTATCCACGTTTTCTTCCGTCTCATAAGCCTCCGCGGCAATGCGCGTCGCGTTATTGATCAAAAGCCTTAAAATACTCTTTTCTTTAACGATATGGGCATAGTGCATAACGTTAGCCGCCGTAGGCACCACATTCGTCAAACCCGCCAGATAACTCGCTCCGCCAACCAATTCAAGAACGCCGTCGTTTTTTAATTTTTCTACCAATGTAATGAGATCGATGGCCTTACGTTTATCATAAAGCTGAACGATGCACGAAAATATTTTTTTATGAGCCTCACTGTAAAAAGCGGACTCTTCCAGGATCTCAATGACCGAAGAAATAGCGTCTTCTTCAATCAGCATAGAACCCAAAACAGCCATCTCTGCTTCAAGATTTTGTGGAGGGACTCTCTCTAGAGAAGAATTATGGGAAGAATCTTTATTTTCCGAGCGTTTTTGATTTTTTTTCATGAATAGAAACCTTATGATGCCTGGAACTTGAAATCTTTGAAACTTAAAACCCGGACACTATTTCTTTACAACCCAAACTTTAACCTTTGAAAGAACTTCAGTAAAAAGCTTCACTTCAATATCATAAATACCCAGGTCTTTGATGGGTTCTTTAAGCACTACACACTTCTTATCCAACTCAATGCCTTCGACAGAAACAGCTTTAACGATATCAGAAGCGCTTAAAGCACCATAAAGCTTGCCTTCCTCATTGACTTCCACTGCGATCGTCACCGAGATGCTGGAAAGACGTTGAGCTAAATCCAAAGCCTTCTTTTTCTCAAGGACTGCTTTTTCTTCTGTTTTTTTTCTTCGGGTTTCTATCTGTTTAAGATTTTCATCCGATGCCTCTAAAGCCAAATGACGCGGCAGAAGAAAATTTCTGGCAAAACCGTCTTTAACCTGCTTTACGTCTCCTGTCTTTCCTAACCCTGCGACATCTTCTCTTAAAATAACTTTAAGCATATCTTTCCTTTTTTTTAAATGAAGTTCCCTGATTTTATACCAATGTTTCTTTTAAATGCTTTTAGCGAAATCCTGCCGAAACCTCACGCACAAAGATACCATCTTGAAATATCCGCCCTTCGTACGCCATTCATCCGCAACTCACCCGTAACAGCTTCCGAGTAAAGGCCTCAAACACTCTATTTCAATACGCTTTTCAAACTTGATTACGCCTATTGTTTTAAAAACGGAAGCAACGCGAGGTATCTTGCCTTTTTTACAGCGGCTTCAACCTTCCTCTGATGCTTTGCGCAAGCCCCTGTAACACGACGAGAATGGATCTTACCACGCTCGCTCACCAAGCGTTCCAAACGCCTAAAATCCTTATAATCCAAATTCACTATTTTTTCTTCGCATAAACGGCATGTCTTTTTTCTCATGCGACCGGACAAGACATCATCTTTTTTTTCTTTTCTACGACGCATCTTAGCGCCAAAACCACCCCGTTCACGTTCAACACCATACTCACGACGCTCTACTCTGTTTTTCATAACCTTTTTAAAACCTCCTTAATCCCCGCCCCTGGCGGGATTAACTCCTTCAAGCAATAGCTTTTGAAAATATTTGTTTGCCCGTTTAAGCTCTGCGCAAACTGGGTGTAAACAAAAATTTTCAAAGCGCTTTATGCGAGGAGTTAATGTTAATTTTAACTTTGCCTATACAATGGTTTTTATTCCTTAGTCCCTTCCTCTATTTGGAACCAGGAAGGACTACACTTTCTGTGTTAGCCCCTTCCTTTGTATGGAACCAGTAAGGTCTATCCTTTCTGGTTCAGACAAAGGATCTCTAATTTAACCTATGAGATTTCTTTTACCTGCCCCCTTTTTGGAAACCAAGCCCTTCCTTTATATCATCTTACTATCCCTGCTCCTCAACCGGATCCTGTCCCCAGGCAACATCGTCAGATCCAGAAGCAAAAGCTGTATTGTCTATTTTCTCTTCGGCCTCAACAGGCTGAGCAGGTTCTGCAACAGTTCCTGTTTTAGCGCCGCTCGTGCCTAAAAACTGAACACGTTCAGCCCGTATTTCAACCACGCTTCTTTTTTTTCCATCAGGACCATCCCAAGTACGCGACTGCAGACGTCCTTCAACAAAAAGCGGACTGCCTTTATGCAAATATTGATTGCAAACCTCAGCCTGTTTGTCCCAAGTAACAACAGTTAAATAACAAACCTCCTGTTTCAGCTCGCCTGACTTATCTTTGTAACGCCGATTGGTCGCTAATCTTAAATTAGCTACAGCTGTCCCACCTGGCGTATAGCGCAATTCCGGATCACGAGTAAGATTTCCGATAACAAGAACCTTGTTTAGATTCGCCATAATAGATCTCCTTAACTTTGCCTATATAATGGTTTTTATTCCTTAGCCCCTTCCTTTGTAAGGAATTAGGAAGGGCTACACTTTCTGTGTTACAAAGTTAGACCCTACCCCTATTTGGAATTGGGTTAGGTCTATCCCTTCTGGATTAGACCCTTCCTTTGTTTGGTATCAGTAAGGTCTACACTCCCTGTGTTAACTCCGCAGCCTGCTTAGTAAATTTTCTGCCCAATTATGCTGGCAAGAAAATTTAAAAGCGCTTAGGCCAGGAGTTATTCCACTATTTCTTAACTTTGCCTATACAATGGTTTTTTTTCCTTCGTGAGTTCGCCATTGCTTCAATGGCAAACGAGCGAACTCCGGATTTTCTACCTTAATTTCTCTGATTTAGTAAAATACGGAGTAAAGTTTCTTTTCCTTAATAAACCCGCCATTGCTTCAGTGGCAGGCGCCTGTCTGCCCACCTCGCGGCGAAGCCGAGGGCCGACAGGCAGCGAACGTTCTTTATGACGTAAGTTATATCCTCACTCATTTCGCCTTTTTATCATCAAGCTTCAAAATCATATACCGCAAGACATTCTCATTCAGATTATAGATCGCCTTAAGAGCCGCGATCGACAAAGAATCGCTTTCAAAATTAACAAGGTAATACATCCCTTCCTTAAATCTCATTTGGCCACCAATAGGAAACAAATCATAAGCGAGCTTCCTGCGTTCCGCCCAGATCTGATCGCTCGTAACACTACCCTGATGCTTAGCGACCTGCTCCTTGATCCCCTTCATCACCGCGCTTTTCTCTTCGTCTTTTAAATCCGGTTTAATAATAAACATCGCTTCATACTTGGTCTTCATACTCTTCAGCTTCTCCTCTCTTCGCGAGTCCCAACGTTCCATCGGGACGAGTGAACTCTTAATTTCTGTATTTTACAGGAATTAACTCCAGATCTTTTCTCCTTAATATTATTCTTAAAAAAAGATATGGAGCAAAACAATTTCATTTATTTAACCCCTTTCCTTATAAGGATGGGAAAGGGCAATCCTTTCTGGATTGAAAAACCGGAGTAAATTTTTTTATCTTAATCAAGCCCCATCTCAAACGAGATAACTCAACCTTGTTTGTTCTTTGTATTATATCGATTCATGCATTCTTCTATGCCTTCGAAAACCCAAATCTCCAGCGCCTCGACAGCTCTCTTTAGCATCACCTCAACATCCGGCTTTTCTTCCTTTTTAAAAAGAGACAAAACATAATCCGCGAGATCTTTTTTCTCGCCCTCGCGCCCCACGCCTAATCGCAAACGAGCGAATTCATTGGTGCCTAATCGTTCGATGCAAGAAGCAACTCCGTTATGCCCGCCGGAACTCCCTTGAGGCCTGCATCTTATCTGACCTAAAGATAAAGCCACGTCATCGCAAACAACGAGGATATCTTTCAAGGGGATATTTTTTTTCTTAACTAAGCTCGCTACTGCAACACCAGAAAGATTCATGAATGTCTGCGGCAAGGCCAGTATCACCGGCTGACCCCCTATCGATCCCTTGACGTAAAAACTTTTAAAAGAACGATTATTTTTAAAAACAAGCTTGTTTTTCTTAGCTAAAAGCTCAACGGTTCTTGAACCGATGTTGTGGCGCGTTCCATGATAGGCTGATCCGGGATTACCCAATCCCACAATCAATTTGACACCATCTTTCTTAAAGGGATTGACTTCCAAATTCCAACCCATCCTTATGATTTTGCCTTTTCCTTAGTCTCGGGCTTGCCTTCTTGAGCTTCGCCTTCTTCAGCAACCTTCTTTTCTTTCTTAATGACTTCAGGCTCTATGGCACCAGGAGCTCCTTCAATAGCTTCTTCGCCAGCTACCTCTTCTTTAAATGGCTGCGCAACAGAGAACACGATGGCTTCCGCATCATGCTTGATATTGACACCTTCGGGAATAACAAGATCTTTCACGTGAATGGTATCGCCGATCTTAAGATTCGAAATATCAACCGTTAATTTCTCAGGAATTTGCGTAGGCAGACACTCCACCTCAATTTCCCAAAGAATCTGTTCCAAAGTACCGCCTTCCTGCTTAACTCCGAAACACTCTCCCGAACCTGCGATGGGCACCTTAACTTCAATGCGCTTGGTTAAAGAGATCTCATTGAAATCCACGTGCAGGATCTCATCATTAACCGGATGGACCTGAATCTCTTTAATGATCACAGCTTTCTCATCAGCCTTCTTCTTATCCGCACCTGAAACTTTTAAAGTAATAACCATATTCTCGCCGCCATGATGAGCGTGCATGAATTTGATCAATCGGCCGCGTTCAATCTTTAAAGAGATCGTTTTCTTCTTCTCTCCGTAAACAACGCACGGCACAAAATTGGCCCGGCGCAAAATTTTACTTTTGCCGATTTCCTTCTCTTCTCGAATTTCTGCATCCAAATAAATAGCTTCCATTTTAGTACTCTCTCCTTTAATGAGCGCTTAACTTATGGAACGTTCTTCGTGACATAAGTTATCTGCGCGAATTGAACCCAGCACTAATTTTATATAAAATTAGTGCTGGGTAAGTTTGAACGCATAATTTACGCAAGCGACAACAAGCGTAAATCACGTCCTCGCTTATTAATCAAACAAACAACTGATGGACTCTTCTTGGTGAATACGCTTGATCGCATCCGCCAAAAGCGGCGCGACAGATAATACTTTTATCTTCGGATGTTTTTTATTATCAGGCAAAGGAATCGTATCTGTAATAACCAGTTCCTCTAGAATAGAGCCTTCAATGTTCTTTATCGCATCGCCCGACAAAACTCCATGCACAACGCCCGCAAAAATCTTTTTCACTTGTGCCTTTTTTAAGGCATTCGCTGCCTCAAGCAAAGAACCACCGGTAGCGATTAAGTCATCAATTAAAATCGCGTTTTTGCCTTCGACCTCACCTAAAATATTCATAGCCTCAGCTTTTTCCGGTGAAACACGACGCT
>JAGVOQ010000001.1 GCA_020052645.1 Candidatus Omnitrophota bacterium | reverse complement strand
TCAATCGTTCCGCGTCCATCAGCGCTCAAGCCGATCTTGAAGTCGGACCGCTAAGACAAGCAAACGTGCTCGGAAATTTTACGGTTTCAAAAACAGAACAGATGCCACGCGCCGTACTTCTTGTAGACGACGTTTTTACGACAGGTTCCACGATGAGAGATGCTACGAGAGCGTTACGAGAGGCTGGCGCAGAACGCGTATACGGTTTTGTATTGGCGTTGGGGAAATAACTAATAAAAGCTGACCTGACACCGAAATTCTTACAAGATACAAAAACACTCCAATTTCGATGGAGTGCTTTTATCTCGTCGATAGCCAGCGTGCGTGACTCGATCCAGGATCAAATTGGAAAAATTTCTTTGATCGTGGCTGAGCCACGTCGTTCGCGAACGACGTGGCGGTGTCAGCGGGTTAAGTACCCAACCAGTGTGGTGTGTTGAGAGCTTTTCTGAGGGTTTGACTGAATACGGTTTTGAGGCAGGTGGGTCGGGGTCGATTCTCAAAGCAAAACATCATGGCTCCATTAGAAAAGTGTTCTTTGATTACTTGAAGGTCGGACTATCCATTTAGACAGTACTTCTAAAAAGCGTTCGCGATCGATATATTCTCCCTTGTTTACTAAGTTACGTTTTAACAACGATACGTACAGAGCTACCGATCTGGCCTGACAATTGATTGATTTTTTTGGATTAAATTCAATGTCAGTAAAACCTCCATACTCAAACAATCCAACTATATTATTCTTCTGTAATGCGTTAATGTATAGCCAATCATAAAAAGCTGTTTGCGGAAATAGTTCCCAACGTGAGTGATCATAAAAGAAATACTTTAGCTCTCCTGAAGACTTAAGCCTATCGTCCTTTTTTATTTTTGATCCGTCTTCTTCACGATAAAAATCGGTATAGGGCCCTCCATTTTCAAAAACCTTACTACCCTGAAAGGCGGCTTCAATCTTCGCGCGACCAAATGCAGGGATACTAATCCAAAGATTAAAAGCACTTAAAGATCGACCGAGTGAACTTTCCGACTTTGTTGATATTTCAAGTAGTGGTCTTATATATTTTGACTCAGCGCTTTTGTGCAGAGCGGTGACATTTTTCATTTTTTGGCAGCGTGCGATGCCTGGATTCCAATGAAAGGGCGTGTCGATTTCGTCGACTAGCCTTCTTTCGTTTTCCGTATTTGGTATAAATATAGGCCTGGTCGCCATGGCTTTATTTTGTTAAAGTTTTGATCGCCTTTGGTGGCACGGATAAAGGCACGAGAATTTCTGCTTGAATGACTGTATAATTTTCAGTTCCCCATTTGGGGCTATACGACATATCCTTCTTTTGTTTCTCGATACATTCTGTTAAAACTTTGAAGTTGAGCGTTTTGATTTTGACAGCGTCCTCGAGTTTAGCATTTTTCTTGATGCTGTTAACGCGACAAAGTTTGATTTCGGGGATGCTACACACATAATCAAGATCTACCTCCAGAGAGACGCAATCAAGCCTGCCTTGGAACATGGGATGACAAGGGATAAAACTCAGTTTCACGTATCTGTCGAGACTATCTCGACGCGCTTCGACATATCTACTCGCATCGCTGCTGTAATATTTCGGATTTACATCATGACTGGCATGGTTTGCGGCACACAGCAAGCCCTTCTCAAAAATGGAAGAGAGATTGTCGCGATGTGTAACATGAAAAAAATTATGCACACAATTCGCCCGCAGCATTGAAATGAGTTCCTGCGTTTCTTCAGTTCTGTCTTCAAAATTTCTCATAAAATGCTAAAGCGTGGCATGGATAATTTCACTTATTCTTGTTAAACAAGAGGCCCTCTCTTCAGGCTTTTTAAATTCGAGCAGTGCTGTTTTCACACAACACACCACCGTTGATAGAACATCTTTAGTAAAAAATTCCCCATTACTCACTAGAAAGTTACCCTTGTCACAATCGATAAAAATAAAATAAGAATAATTTTCATCATTCAACGAATTTTCTTTTATTGAATCTAAATCGACTACATTATCTACATTCCAAAGAGCCTCTTTCTCGTCCGAGAATTTTTCAGGCCCAAAATCAAAACTGCAGTCTGGAAACTTAAGTATAAAATCAAAATTAGTTTCTTGAAACATTGCTTTAATATCTGCCTTTATACTTAGGCCTTGACCCTTCAAGGAATCGTTGAAACACTCAAGCAGCCTCCAAAAAAATACCCCCAGCTCATCGTCCGTGACTTTATGATTGGATTGTACGCTACATGCAATAAAATGAAATTGAGCCGCAATAATTTTCCAATTTCCTCCTAAGTCCAGTTTAGATTTAAGAAAAGCAAGATCTTGCCTTTTCTTTTCCTGTATCATCATAAATTATTAACTATGTTATCATCAAAACTAGTAGATGACAAAACCGCCCTTTTGATCTGTACCCCAAAAAGTGGACACGAAAGTGTCCACTTTTTGATTCTGTTAAACTACCGCCATATGAGCAGAAGAACATTCACCAAGGAACAAAT
>JAGVOQ010000052.1 GCA_020052645.1 Candidatus Omnitrophota bacterium | reverse complement strand
GAGAGAATAATTCTAACAACACCTTCCCGGGGGTTCCCTCCCAAAGGCAACCTGCATTCATCCCCGGCCTAAAGGCCTTAGGAATCCTGCCGTGGGATTGAATTCTCTTGCAGAAAACCCGTCTTGAAAAGGCACAGAAAACCTTAACTTCCATTTTTTTACCCCGCTAGAGAAAGCCGCCGACTTTAGTCGGCGGTTACCCAGCGATAAAGCTGACAATGGTTTAAGACATCAGTTGAGCGCAGACCGTTAGAGAACTTCGTTCTCTAACGAGGTTTCATTCAATCTTAAAAATTTTCTTATCCTTTTGTCGCTTGAAATGTTTGAAAAAGGCGAAAGCACGCGACCCAAAACACCCTGGAGGCTCGCGATGCAGACACCATAATTGGTAATAGCCACTCCAGCCTCCCTGGCCTTTTCCATACGGAAAAGCATTTGGCGTCTTGTTAACATACAGGCACCACAATGCACCACCAATTTATACTTCTTTAGATCTGAGGGATAATCTTTACCAGCCACCACATCAATAGTCACAGGAATTTTAAGATACTCCTTAAACCAACGCGGTATTTTGACACGGCCGATATCCCCTTCAATAGGATGATGACTGCAGGCTTCGGCAATCAGTATCCTGTCTTTTGGCTTTAAGCTCTCCAGCGCCATGACTCCTTGAACAGCCTCTAAAAGATCCCCCTTGGATCGTGAAAAAAGAATCGAAAATGTTGTACATTTCACGGAAAGCGGCGTTTGTCGAACCATTTTTAACACGACTTGCGAATCACAAACAACCAAATCAGGCAATTTCTTCAAACGTTTCAAGGTTTGCGCATACTCATGCTCTTTAACAACCAGCACCGCTTCATCATGATCAAGGATATCTCGAATGGCCTGGACCTGCGGCAAGATCAATCGTCCTTTTGGCGCCTCCAAATCAATAGGAACAATGAATATGGCAAGCCCTCCCTTTGGGAGCAGGTCACCCACCAATGCCTTAGGATTTAAAAATTCGTCAGGCGCAACTTCTATGAGATATTTTTTTAAAAGATTGACATGTTGATCTCGTTTTTTTAAATCTATGGACGAGCAAAAAATACATCGGGGATTTTTTGCTGAAACCAAAGACTTAAAACTTAAAAGAGGATTTTTAATGTCTATTTTATTAACGATAACAATAACGGGGATATTACGCTTCCTCGCTTCTTTTAAAACCTCGTCTTCATACACAGTCCACGCGTTCGGCTCAGTCACCAACAAGATCACATCCGAGGCATCGTATATCTTTTTTGTTTTCTTTAATCTTAAGTCAGACAAAACCGAAATATCATCAAGCCCGGCGGTATCCAAAAAAACAACAGGACCCAAGGGAAGCAACTCCATGGTTTTTTGAACCACGTCCGTAGTCGTCCCAGGGACAGGAGATGTGATAGCCACGTCTTGACCCGCTACAAAATTTAAAAAGCTGGACTTACCAACATTAGTCCGGCCAAATAACCCGATATGAAGGCGAAGCGATTGGGGTGCCTTTTGCATAAACTTTTTTTAAAAGATTATCAAAAATGTAAATTAGAGTTTTATTGCTATTGCTTTAGGAGCTCATTACCGAAGACTTTTTAAAGAGAGGTTAAAACTTTTCAAGAAACCATCATGCGGAAATATTAATAGATTTTGTTTTAACTCCGGGCAAAAGTCCCAGCTTCTTCTAAAAGCCCTTTTCGTTCCGACTTCCTCCCCACCAGCTCTCTAGATCAAAAAGCCATGATCGGAACACTTATCCATGACACTATCATGGATCCCTAGCCTAGTTTTAATAATGCAACCGAATGTTTATCAGGGTCTTTTGAACTTCAGGCGCCGTTGCCCTTTGCTTATTGATCACAACAACAAGAATTGCCTTCTCCATACGTTCTCCTTACAAACCAATGTTCTCTTCCACAGCTTTCAGGAGCACTTCCGGCTTGATAGGTTTTTCAAGCACAACTTTAACAGGGAGCCAGTCACTGTCCGGTTCAAAAGCAAAAGGAAGATTCATTTCACGGCGGATGCCCGAAATAATGATAACGGGAATATCTTTCGTCACGGCATCACCCTTTAAACAGCGGGCCACATCAAACCCCTCGCTTTTATGGGTCATCATAACATCCAATAAAATAAGATTCGGCACCTCGCTTTTGGCTTTTTTAAAACCCTCTGTTCCATTAGGCGCAGAACCCACTTCATAGCCCTTAGCCTCCAAAAGTGTTGTTATTGCCTCGGAATAATCTACGTCATCATCGATAATAAGAATTTTTTTTGACATAACAAAGTCTCCTTAACTTTGCCTATACAATGGTTTTTGTTCCTTACAAAGTTAATCCCGAAGCTTACGCTGCAAATTTCCAGCCGGCTTGCCTTGGCGGAAATTTGAAAGTGCTTAAGCAAGGGATTATGTTTTCATTCCTTAACTTTGCCTATATAATGGTTTTATTCCTTACAAAGTTAACTCCGCAGCCTGCTTGGTAAATTTTCTGCCCAATTGTGCTGGCGAGAAAATTTACAAGCGTTAAGGCCAGGAGTTATTCCGCTATTTCTTAACTTTGCCCATAATAAGTTTCTTTACCTTAGCCCCTTCCTCTATTTGGAACCTTTCTATACCCGGCCTTTATGGAAAGGCCGGTATGCCGCTTTCTGCGGCAGGACTACACTTTCTGTGTCAAGCCAGGAGTCATTTGTTAAATATTATATCACACTCTAGCCCGCTTTCAAAGTATCGCCCCTTGAATAATCAATTGTCCGATCCAGTCTCTCTGCCAATGACGTAAGACAAGAAACACATACGCTCCCAGCCTCCTCGATACATCGCTTACCCGGATAGATCTCGTAAAGCTTTTTGTATCTTAGAGGGGTAAAATTAGGCATAAGCACATTGGCCCCAGCGCGAAGCGCCTCTTCTCTAAAATCCTTTTCCAGGCTCCCCAGCGCGGTGGTGGCCGGCAAATGCACATTTTTTAACACGATCCTGGAAAGCGCTAAAGTTTTAAGCGTCAACAACGCGCTTCCCTGGGACTCATCTTTCAAAGGAGTTCGGCCATGTGGGATAAAAGGGCCAATACCCACCATATCCAAATCTTCTTTTTTAAAAAAAAGAATGTCCTCGGCGATCATGCGCAGTGTCTGGCCTTTTAAACCGACGATATTCCCAGACCCTGTCTGAAAACCCATCTCCTTTAAATCATGCAAACAGGCCACCCTGTTTTCAAAGCTCATGCCTGGATGCAAAGATTCATAAAGAGCTTGGTTAGAGGTCTCAATTTTTAAAAGGTATCGGTCGGCGCCGGCTTTTTTTAAAAGTTGATAATCCTTGAAATTCATCTCTCCTAAAGAAAGAGTGATGGACATATCAAACTGTTCTTTGATACTCCGGATGATCTCCAACAAGCCTAAGATATCCACGCACGCGTCTTCGCCGGACTGAAGAACGACGGTCTTTACTTTTGAGGCGGCGACGCGCGCAACGCTTTCAAGAATTTCACTCATTGAAAGCCTGTAGCGCGGTAGAGCCAAATTATTTTTATTCAACCCGCAATAGGCGCAGGCATTTCGACAAAAATTAGAAAACTCAACAATCCCGCGCAAAAGAATTCCCCGGCCGCAAACCTTCTGTCTCACCACATCCGCAAAGTCAAAAAGAACTTTAATTTCTGGGAGATCCTCCAAGGACAATACCGCCACCAGATCCTCGACGCCCGGGAAAGACGCACAGGATATTTTTTTTAAGAGCTGCTCCAGCTTAGACATACGCGTCTCTTGACCCTTTTTGAATATTTTCAAAAAAACCGCTCAATATTTCCTGGCTGCTTTTATCAAGCTCGCTCTTCGTCTTCTCAATCAGGCGACATCCCGCTTCCTTGACAGACTGCGACGCAAAATCATCCAGATATTCCTTCAAGGTCACCAAAGCATTAATAGTACACTTCCCCTTAATCTCTCCTGGTTTTGCCAGATTCATAAAAGCCTCTCCTGTCCTCTCTTTTCGGTAACAGGCGGCGCAAAAACTAGGTATAAAATCTTTATCAATCAGAGAACCGACAACCTCATCTAAACTGCGATGATCGCTCAAGACAAATTGCCCATCTTTAGCGTCTTTTGAGCCAGACGTGTATCCGCCAGGCGAAGTCTTAGACGCAGCGCTCACCTGAGAAACACCCAATCCAAAAAGTTTGTCCCGCATAGAAGGAGTTTCGCGGGTAGACAAGATAATTCCTGTATAGGGAACCGCCAATCTCAAAATAGATGTCACCTTCATAAAATCCATATCACTCAAACGATTAGGATTGTTTTCGTAGAAATCCAATCCCACAGCAGGTTCCAGACGCGGAATAGAAATCGTATGGGGGCCAACATTAAATTTTTTCTCTAACGCCTCAATATGCATAAGCATAGCCAGCGTTTCAAACCTGAAATCATAAAGACCATAAAGCACACCGACGCCTACGTCGTCAATTCCCGCTTCAAACGCGTGATTAACAGCCACCAATCTATTATCAGCGTCTTTTTTTGGCCCCTTGGGATGAACACGTTGATACGTCGCCTCATGATACGTCTCCTGAAACAATTGATACGTACCGATACCGGCTTTTTTCAATCGCCTGAATTCTTCAACACTTAAAGGCGCGCAATTCACATTTACCCGCCGGATCTTGTGAGAGCCAAACGAAACACCATAAACAGCCTTAACAGCAGATTCAAAATAATCGATTGCGGTTTGTCCTTCTGGCGCTGATTCTCCTCCGATGACCAAAATCCGCTTATGCCCCTGTTGTAAAAGGCACAGAGTCTCTTCTTTGATTTCATCTATCGTCAAGGCTTTTCTCTCAAGCAGACGATTTTCAAAATTGAATGCGCAATACAAACAACTGTTCGCACAGAAATTGCTGATATAAAGAGGCGCGAAAAGAACAACACGTTTCCCATAAATGGCATCTTTAACGCGAGCCGCCGTTTGAAAAATTTTTTCAACCACATCAGGCTCATCAACCGACAAAAGGATCGCTACCTCTTCTAAAGATAAGCGCTGCAATTGCAGGCTTTTTTCTAAAATAGCATCCAAGCGCTTTTTGTTCAGTTTTAGCTGAGATTCTTTCAACAAAACTTCTATTTTTCTTTCATCAATATACATCATATGTTCACAGTGAAGTTCCTTAGGACTTTAAGTCCGGGGCTTCCTCCTTTAGCAGAAAATGCACAACACCATTCATCTTAACTGGCTAAAAGCCTTAAAGGATTTCTGCGGAGGATTAAACCTTTGTCTGTTGCTCTTATTCATGTTCATGCGCAAGGCTATGCAAAATCTCAACAACCTTTTTGGATGTTAAATTCCCATAAACTTTATCATCAATCATCATGACCGGCGCCAAGCCGCACGTCCCCAAGCATCGCGTCTCCTCAAGCGTGAAGAAACGATCCTGTGTCGTCTCGCCAATCGCAATTTTAAGCTCTTTCTTAATTGTCTCTAAAATCTGAGCCGCTCCTTTGACATAACAGGCGGTCCCTAAACAAACAGAAATCACGTGTTTGCCTTTAGGCTTTAAATTAAAATAATGGTAGAACGTCGCAACACCCCAGATGTGAGCGGTCGGAATATTCATCGTGGCCGCGATCTCATCCATGACGTCATTGCCAAGGTATCCATAAAGTTCTTGGGCCTTATGCAAAATAGCGATCAACTGAGATTCCGAACGTTCCCGTTTTTTAATCTCAGCCATAAAATTCTTCAACTCAGTCAATTTAACATCATCTGTCTGTATCATCTGCATAATATCCTTTCTTCATCTAACCTGAAGCTCGCGAGGAATGATCCCGCAAGGTTTTTTAGCCTGATAATGCGTATGCAAAATTCGATGAGCCGTCGCGCTCAAAGGCCTGCCTAAAAATTCTTTATAAATCCTCTGAATATCCGGATTCTGATGACTGCGGCGTATGGTCTTGCTTCTATCTAATCCATAAAGTGCTTCAGCTCGTTTTTTTAAACACTCCTCATCTAAGGGAATAGAATTCGATCCCGCATAAGGTTGCCCGCCACCACCCACGCAACCACCAGGGCATCCCATGATCTCAATAAAATGATACTTGTTCGGGTCACGGCGCACCTCATCCAAAAGCTTCGAAGCATTACCCAGCCCATGCGCCACAGCCACACGGATTTCCTTTCCATCCATAACAACTTTCCCAACTTTAACACCTTTGAGCCCACGGATATCCTGGATTTCTATATCCATAAGGGTTTCGCCTGTATAAAGCTCGTAGGCAGTTCGAAGAGCCGCTTCCATAACGCCACCCGTCGTCCCAAAAATTGCCCCGGCACCCGAAGACAACCCCAAAGGTTCATCGAAATTCTCACCCTTGATATTAACAAAATCAATACCCGCGGATTTGATCATCCACGCGATTTCACGCGTGGTAATCACCATATCCACTCCGGGAAGACCGTTAACCATCAATTCAGGACGAGCGGCTTCGTATTTTTTCGCGGTGCAACACATGACAGCAACACTGACGATATCCTCAGGTCTCTTTTTAATCTTTTCGGCAAAGTACGTACGGATGATCGCTCCCATCATCGACATCGGCGACTTACATGTTGAAATATTTTCAAGGAAATCCGGATGGAACTGCTCGACGCACTTCATCCAGGCGCTGGAACACGACGTGATCATCGGAAGCTTCCCTTTGCCCTGGAGCCTCTCCAGAAATTCGCTCGCCTCTTCCATGATCGTCAAATCCGCAGAAAACTGCGTATCGAACACATAATCAAACCCTAAACGGCGCAATGCCGCAACTGTCTGAAGCTCCATCGTCCGGCCTGGCTCCAAACCAAAAGCCTCACCAATAGCCGCGCGCACTGAAGGCGCCACCTGCGCGATTTTTATCAATGACGTATCACCCATCTTCGGATAAAGCTCTTGGGTAAAATTCTTTTCGACAAATGCCGCTGTCGGACAAACATTGATACACTGACCGCAAGCCGTACAAACACTATCTTTAAATGGCATATTATAAGCTGGCACCACGACAGTCCGAAACCCACGATGCGCATGCCCTAGGGCAAAAACATTCTGCACTTCAGAACATAAACGCACGCAGCGGCCGCACAAAACACATTTATTAGGATCACGCACAACAGAAGACGACGAAAGATCTTTGTCATAATGTTTTTTCTCACCTTCAAAGTGTCTGTGGCGCATTCCTGTCAAATGAGCCAAGCGCTGCAACTCACAAACGCCATCCCGTTCACACGTATGACAATCTTCGGGGTGGTTATCCAAAATAAGTTCTACGATATCACGACGGGCCTGGCGGATCTCTTCGGTATTCGTCTGAATCTTCATACCGCCAGAAACCGGATACGCGCACGACGCCACATAATTACGCATCCCCTCAACCTGCACAATACAAACACGACAAGCGCCTTCAATAGAAAGCTTTGGATGATAGCACAGACGCGGAATACGAAACCCCAGTTTATCCGCCGCCTGCATAATTGTTTGACCGTCATCGACTTCATATGGCTTATCATTAATAGTGATTTTTATTTTTTTCATGAAATGCTCCCCTAAATTCGCTTAATAGCGTTGAATTTACATGCCTCAAAACAAGCCCCGCAACGAATACATTTGCTCTGATCGATCACATGCAGGCTCTTCTGTATCCCGGCAATCGCGCCTGTAGGACAAACTTTTTTACAAGCCGTACAACCAATACACTTTTCACTAATCTCATAACCCAAGAGGGTTGAACAAACCTTAGCCCTGCATTTTTTCTCTTTGATATGCTCTTCATATTCACTTCTAAAATTCTTCAACGTACTCAATACGGGATTAGGCGCTGACTGTCCCAAACCGCACAAAGAAGCCTTTTGGATCAATTTCCCTAAACGCTGAAGTTTATTAATATCGCCTTCCTCACCCTTGCCTTCGGTGATCCGCGTTAAGATCTCAAGCATTCTTTTTGTGCCTTCGCGGCATGGCGCGCACTTTCCGCAAGATTCATTCTCGGTAAATTCCAAAAAGAACTTTGCGATATTAACCATACAGGTATCTTCGTCCAAAACGATCATCCCGCCAGACCCCATAATAGAACCCACTTTAGCTAAAGATTCATAGTCGATCTTCGTATCCAGGTATTCTTCGGATAAACATCCGCCGGAAGGCCCGCCGGTTTGAAGCGCTTTAAATTTTTTATTATTAGGAATTCCACCGCCGATATCATAGATAATTGATCTAAGCGTTATCCCCATGGGCACCTCGATCAAACCGGTATTCTTGATCTTTCCCGCAAGAGCGAAAACTTTCGTCCCTTTACTTTTTTCCGTACCGATGGATTTAAACCATTCGGCACCGTCTAAAATAATAACGGGAATATTGGCCCAAGTTTCCACGTTATTGATGAGCGTCGGTTTATTAAAAACACCCTGAACCGACGGATACGGCGGCCTGGGACGCGGCATGCCGCGATGCCCTTCAATCGAATGGATAAGAGCCGTCTCTTCGCCGCAGACAAAAGCACCGGCACCCAAACGGATCTCGATATCAAAAGAAAAATCAGACCCCATGATTTTATCACCCAAGAAACCTTCAGCTTTAGCATCCGCGATCGCTTTTTCTAAACGCTTGATCGCTAAAGGATACTCCGCGCGTATATAGATAAAACCCTTTTGGGCGCCAACGGCATAGCCGCCGACGCACATCCCCTCGATAACCGAATGAGGATCACCCTCAATAGTGCTCCTATCCATAAAAGCACCTGGGTCTCCTTCGTCGGCATTACAGATAACAAATTTTTCGCTGTTTTTTTCCCGGGCCGTCAACTGCCATTTGATCCCCGTCGGAAAACCAGCGCCGCCGCGTCCGCGCAAACCGGATTTTTTGACTTCTTCCACAACATCTAAAGGCTTCATCTGAGTCAAAACATAAGCGAGCGCCTCATACCCGCGAACGGATAAATAGTCATCGATACTTTCAGGATCAATAATGCCGCAATTACGCAAAACAATACGCAGCTGCTTGCCAAAAAAATTAACATCGCCAAATATCCTGAAAAACCTATTGTAAAGATGGTCTTCTTCAATAGCCAATCGAGCCACTGGCTTCTTTTTTATAATATGTTTTTCAATAATTTCCGCCACGTCACCCAGGGTCACGCTGCCATAAATTGTATAACCGGGTTTAACGATTAAGATCGGCCCTTTACCGCACATCCCCAGGCAGCCCGAAAGATTGATCCGCACCTTATCTGTCAGGGCGTGTTCTTTGAGACACTGCTCAATAGCCGATTCCAGCTCTTTAGATTTTTTATGAAGGCACGTTGGTCCGTCACAAATTGTAATGCTGTATTTTCTACTCATTTTCCTCTTCCTTTGCTGATAACATTTACCCCGTTAGAGAAGCCGCCGACTTTATGTCTGCGTTTATACAATGATAAAGCCGATAGTGGGTTAAAACCACTGTCAGCGCAAATTGGTTAGAGAACTAAGTCTTCTAATGGGGCTAATTTATAATGCCAAACTTCCTTTGCTTTTGCTTTTACTTTTAATTGTTCATTGTTCATTGCTCTACCTGATCACCCATTCTTCGATAATCTCGCCTTTTTTAAGATGCCGTTCGATAATCTGATGCGCCATATCGCGCGTGACACGGCCGTATTTGACAGGGACAAGCCCCTCTTCGATCACTTCTACCGTCGGCTCAAGATTACATCTCCCTGCGCAACCTTTTTGGCTTAAATACACATCTGTTAGGCCGTTTTTAATAGCTGTTTGGAAGACCTCCATCACATCTTTTGAGCCTGCGGCTATCTCACACGTCGCCATTCCTACATAAACTCGCTTGGTCGAAAGATAACCTTTCCCCACGATCCGGTTAATCGCTTCAGCCCTTTTCTTTTTAACAGTTTCAAGCGGTGTTAACACGTTTCATTCACCCCTTTCTATTTCGAATATAAATGAATTTCCTGCGTTCCTAGGTTCAAACCAAAGCTTCCCGTTATGTTTTTCGATAATTTCACGAGTCACATACAATCCCAAGCCCGTCCCAGAAGCCTTCTTGGCCTCAGAGGAATCCAGCCTTGAAAATTTCTTAAATAGTTTGTCTTTCTCTTGAAGCGCTATCGGAACGCCATCGTTGTAAATCTCAATCTGGCAATAATGATCGAGCTTTTTAGAAGAAAGGATTATCGCGCCGTCTGCGCGTCCGTATTTAACGGCATTCCCGATAAGATTATTAGCCACCACACGCAACAAATCAAGATCGCCTTTTACTTTTAAACCGGGTTCCACGCGATTTAAAATCGACAGATTCTTCTCGCTGGCCTGTTTTAGAAAAGCATCAACAGAAACATCAAAAACATCTTCTTTAATCAAAATAATTTTTGAACGCACAACCATCTCGCCCTTTTCAATCCGGCTTAAATCCAGGAAATTCTTGACGGTTGAATCAAAATAATCAAGGTTGCGCGCCACTGCGTCTAAAGCTTTGCGTTGTTTAAAATTGATCATCCCTAAAAACCCGTCGCGCACCATATAGGCATTCAAGATCGTTGAGGCCATGATTGCCTTAAGCTCATGCGTCACAAAACTGACAAGATCCAGATAGCTCTTGTTCAATGCCGTCATTCTATCCGCAGAAACTTTCAAGCTCATGTCATGCTCATGAAGCTTATGCGCCATTTCATTGAAAGACTCGGCCAAGCCATCAAGTTCCGCGATAGATGTACGGCTCTCAACCCTGTAATCCAAATCTCCTTTTGAAATCTTGGATATCCCTGCCAATATAGCCATAAAAGGTTTTAAAATAGCATAATTAAGGACAAAAGCCAAAATCGCCGCCAGAAGTGAGGCAACAATAACAATCGCCAAAAATCCTAGAAATATATTTCTCTTGATATCGTAAAAAGGTTTTTCCAAAGTACCAACATAAAGGATGCCTATCACTTCGCCTTTTATATTTCTGATAGGTTCATAGGCGGTCAAATACCAATCCGTAACCACAAAAGCCCTATCCAGCCACGGTATTCCTTTCTCGACAACCTTTTGATAAACATCCTCTGAAACCCTTGTACCTATGGCACGACGCCCGTCTTGATCCAAGACATTGGTCGTAATGCGAACATCATCCAAAAATATCGTTACCGTCCCGACGGGCTTTCCGTCATACAACTGATTCTCGAAAACAAAATCACGGATCCTGTCGACAAGATCAGAATCATAATTAATGATCTTTCCCCCGTAGAGAACGTGCGCCACTTCACCCGTTGGTCCAAAAAGAGGTTTCGCATAACCAATGGCCATAGCGCTCTTGAGGTATTTCATTTCAGAAGGCTTGGCCTTAAGAGTCGATTTAATCTTGATACGACACCGTTCATAAATCTCAGGCCCCATGCTTTTAAGTTCATCTTCCTTGATAATCCTCGTTCCTGCTGCCGGGATCCCATCAAAAGCTTTCAGGACAATTTCGCTCTTTACCTTATTTACATCCTTGCGATCATAAATAGAGAGATAATCCAGCCCTAATTCTCTTTTCAGCTTCCCCAGGTCCTGCGATGGAGTGATAAGATTAAAGGCCCGCTTAATCTTTTCTATTTCCGATGCATAAACCCACTCGGCGATATGAAGATTATTCTTAACCTGAAGCTGCGCTCGCTGAATAACCGTATAATGTATTACATAATAACCAAAAATGGCTATTGAAACGGCAAACACCGCAATCACCGCCAAAAAAGACCGAAAGATATGACATTTAAGACTTTTGGTCTTCATGGATCTCCCCGATCATCTTATTCAATCCATTAACGATAAAATAGATAACTGTTTCTAATTCCAGCACGAGATTCACATTATTGATAACGCAATCAGCCGACCCCCTTAAACGAATAGGAGCAAAATTAACGATTCCCTTAATGCCTGCAGCCAACATATGGTCTAAAACTTGTTGTGCGGCGATCTCAGGGACGGCAATAATGCCTATTTTTATCTTGCGGGCTTTAACAAAATCCTTAAGCTCTTCCAATGCCATGACTGAAACTTCTTTTTCTTTTTTTTGGTACTTGGACGGATCAATATCAAAACAGGCCACAATCTTAATACCCTCTTTTTCAAACCCCTTGTATTTCATAAGAGCCGTTCCAATATTGCCCCCTCCCACAATCACAACTTCCTGGAGTTCATCTTTACCCATAAGCCCGTTTAGCTTTTCTATCAATGCATCAATTTGATATCCGCCCCTTTTATTGCCGGAAATCCCAAAAAGCGAAAAATCTTTACGGACCTGAGTCGCCGTAACACCAACGGCATCGGCAAGATTATCCGAAAAAATCTTAACAAAACCGAGAGTATTCAAACGATGCAAAGCGTTCTTGTATCGAAGGAGCCTGATAATACATTTTTTATTCATTATTCACTTCTCCAATCGGACCCTTTTTTGTATAGAAGTTGCGACCATCCGAAAAAAAACTGCGGAAAGGTACTTATGGGTCCTTGAGTTTAGCGTAGAAGAATTTTGTTGAGGCTTATTTATTGTTACTTATTTCACAAAAACACTTAAAAATATACCATATAAGGTCTCGATGTCAAGTTTTTTTGTGATTTTTTTCACTATAAATCAAGGTTTTCCATTATTAAAGAAATTTTTTAAAAATGGTAGCTCTTTAACTCATTGATTTTAAATAAGATACAGTGGAATAACCCAGGAAAAAACTCTTTTGGATGAGTGAATCTTAAACAGGCCTTGTCAATGGCTTCTTGCAAGGTTTAATTAATTCTTAAGTTCTTTCGATGATTTTTGAAAAATTATAAAAAGAACAACTAAGGCCCAAAATTCGGTAGCTACGATAAAAACAGTAATAAGCGTAAAATCATACCCGTATAAATAACCTATAAAAGCATTACCAAGAAATAAAAACAGCCCATAAACCGTATTAAAAATTCCGTATGCAACCCCCCTTTTCTCCAAGGGGGTCAAGTCCGCTACAGCCGCGCGTAAAATAGTCTCATGAACCCCCATGACAATCCCCCAAAGAACAACCCCGACAACAACAAAAGAATAGCTATTCAAAAAGATAAAAAACGGAATAAAAGCTGTCAATAGGGGCGCGACCAATAAAACTTTCAATCCCACCTTATCGTACAACTTCCCGACGGCAAGTGCCGCAAGCCCATCCACGGCCATAGCCAAAGCATACAAAAAAGGAATCTGAATATCCGAGATGATCAACTTAACTTTAAAATGATACGAGATAAGAGGAAAACCGACAAAACCCCCGACGCAACAGGCCGTAAAAAAAAGGTACAGCCAAACACTCTGCGACAACTTAGGCGCGGCCTCTTTTTTTTCAAATTCAGGTTCTTCCAAAATATGCGGAACAGGAACTTCTCTCCTAGCAAAATAAAGCGTCACTAAAACCAAGAGCGCCGGAATCCATAAAAGACCAAAACCTTCTCGATATCCTTTTTTTAACAAAAAAATGAGTGAAAAAATCAGAGGCCCTATGATAGCCCCGACCTGATCCATGGCTTCATGAATAGCAAAACCCCAACCCCGACCCACTTGCTTCGTGGCATAGGAAAGAATCGCGTCTCGAGCCGGCGAGCGGATGGCCTTTCCCATGCGTTCAATGATAATTAAAAAAATGGCCATCTGCCAATGATGCGTATAAGCCAAAAACGGAATCGCCAAAATCATGCCATAACCTATAAATGTCAAAGACCAATAGGCTTTTGTTTTATCCGCCAGATACCCAGAAACAAGCCTAAATGCATAACCTAAAAATTCACCGAGACCGGTCGCAAACCCTACAGTAACCGCGCTCGCTCCTAAAAAAGCCAGATAAGGTCCTGTAACGCTGCGCGCCCCTTCATAGGTAATATCACCAAAAAGGCTGACGATACCCATAAGGATAATGAATTGATAGGCTTTCTTCTTCTGATTCGTCATGCTTATTTAGTGAATCTCCTTAAGGCTAAAGCCTCATAAGCTTCTTTCCTGGATGACTCAGCAATCGTGAAATATCGAAAAATTTCCACGCCCGGCATGCCCGAGCAGGATATTTTTGTGATACTCTTTTAGGGTAATCTTCACCGCATTTCCCGCCGCAGCGGGACCCCGCCGCATTTCAGGCGGGGCATCTTTCGGCTTGCCCTAAAGGATTTCGGCTAAAGGATTAAAAAAAAGAAAATGGTATAAAAACCATTTCCTAACGAACTTCAACCTTCCACCTTTGAAAAAATAAAAGTTATCTATACAACTTGATTGACCTTGTTAAAATTTGAAATACACTTATCCTTATAGATCATTGTTTTTTTCAAACAGAACAAGAACGCAAAAGCTAGATTTTTTTAGGCTTTTCTGGTTTTTTTAAAGCTGAAATTTTTTTCAAATCAACATCAATCACCTGATTCAATTCGCTAAACTTTCCTTTTAATCTCTCCACATACACCCTGGATTTATTTTCTAACTTTTTGACATCCACCGATGCCAAGCTCTTGATATTTAAATCATTGGTTTTCTTAATCGTATCCAGCCAGCGCATAAGATAATCAACAGAAGAATCTGTCACATCGTTCTTTTTGATGTCATTAAAAATCCCAACCATATAAAAATAGGCATCAAGTTGGTTAACAAGCATAATGCAAGAATCCCACAAGCTATTTATCAAAATGACATCTTTGGATTTTTCAAATAACGATTTGATTTCCTGGGCTTCTTGAAAAATTTTATTTCGCGTATCAAGAAGCGATGTTTCTAAACAAAAGGCCAGACCACTTAAGAAAAGAACCAAAACAACAACAGCACTCACAAGCTTTTTCATAACGACACTCCTTTTTTTCTAAAACCCAGCTTTTTTTAACTTTCTCACAAGCGAAACAAGGTTTTTTTATTGCCATTTTGTCTGGGATATCGTCAAGACACAACGAGCCACACTTGACTCTTTGGATTTAGGGGATATCTGAAATTTTTCTACCGTCATAAATTTATCTGAATTTTCTACGGAAAAAATAAAATTGACCAGCTGCTCCATTTGGGCTTCACAAGTTAAATACACCAGATTCTTCTTTCCAGAACCCGTCTCTTTGGGATTGCCGGGTTTTAAATCAATCAGATAAACCGACGTTTTGTTCGCATGGCTTTCTATTTCATTCATGAATGATGCCATATCTTCACTGCCCGGCTCCAACGCATTGAAAAAAGATTTATATTTTTCACCCTCAGCCATAATTTTATTCTTTTGGGATAAAATATGCAGGTTTTTTTTGGTTGTCGTAATTTTTTCCTGAATCTGATCGTCCAGAGATTTAAGTTGTGAAAAAACAGGAGCAATGATCAAGCGATCAAAAAGCATCAGAGAAACAATTGAGGCAGATAGGTAAAAAACCATCTTTTCTCTTTTGTTTAAGCGCTCATGAAATGATGTAAAAAATTTTAAATCAACCATATCTTTTAATCGGTCTTTTTTTCACAAATAGCGATAATTTCGAAATCCGTAACATCCAAACGACCGTCTTTTCGTTTAGTGGTGTATCTCGATTTGACGTCTTTAAAATAGCCTGATTTTTCCATCTCATGGATAAAAGAAAAAACAACCGACATCGTCTTAGCCGTCCCTTGTGTAGAAAATTTGCCATCGGCATCATAGCGAATATCGTTCAATTGCATAGCCGACGGAACGATATTATACAACTCCATTAAAACCTCAAGCGCATACCCTCTTTGGGCCAAACAATTCTTAATCATCATCGTGCCGGAAAATTCTTTCTCAAGCTTCTGAGCTTCCTGATTATAATTCTGAAAGCTCGCGTCGAGTTTCTTTAAATAAGTGCTTTTAAAATAAATCTTACTAATGAAAATTGAAAAAATCAAAACAAAAACAGACAGAGCCAGAATCCCCGCTTTTAACAAATCTTCCCCCCGCTCCTGAAAGGATCTCTTGATTTTAACCTCCTCGGGGATAAGATTGATCTTTAAGTCTTTCCAAAAAAGAAGTGTCGCAATAACGTCAAAAAAAGACATGTATTTGGAGTCAGCGATCGCTTGAAGGGACTTTTGTGAAAAAACACAAACTTGCGTGTAGGGAACTACATGGATTGGCTGATAGATATTATTGCTCAAAAAAACCTCTAGATCCCCCAGCTCTCCGATAGCACCTGTTAAAAAATAACTCTTCGGCAATTTATTAATATCTTCAATCTGATAAGCTTCAATCGACTTTTTGATTTCTTCAACAAGTTTTAAACGATATTTTTCCTTTTCAGTCAAAAAGTGGTGCGCCCCAAGCCCCATAGACCGCACAAATACAATTTTTTTTCCGATGATGACAGAAAAATCTGACGTTTGATCATCCATATGCACCAAGCCTAAGGGCTCATTTTCATTCTCTTGTTTCGTTAGGCGAGAAAAAGCATAGGCCAATCCTTCTGATGTAAAAAGCATCCGTTCCAATTTTAAACCTGCCTTATCACATATCTCAAAGTGCTTTTTAATAACAGATCGCGCAACAATAACAAGAAGAATTTTTACGTAGTTATGCTTGAATACGCCTAACTCTACATAATCAACGACAATCTCTTCTCGCGAATAAGGCGTATGCCTCCCGGCCTGAAGATTAATGATCTCTCGAATTTCTTTTTGATCAGTCGAAGGAATTTCAATATTTTTTGTAATAACCATGTGCGCCGGTATCATGCCTATCAGAAGAGGATTTTTTGCCTGCAACTCACCTAAAGCCGATCGTAGCGTCTTGACAATATCAACGTCCCCTAAAGAGCCGATATCACGGCTTAAAAGATTGACCACTTCCATACCTTTAGAGGTATTTTTTACATGGGCGAGCTTAAGCGTATTGCTCGATAAATCTATTCCCACGATATCTCGATCAAGACTAGAGAGCAAAGGTTTAAGTTTTAAGAATCTCATTTGAAACATAGATTATAAAATTAGGATTCCCGCCAATAGGCGATTTTTCCGCTGCGGTCGACAACGCTAACGGTCTCAGCGCTTCTTTGACGATTAGAAAGAGTGGCTTTGCTTTTAATCATAAAATAATTTGAAAGGGTTGTAAAAAACTGATCAACGACCCTGCTCAACTCAGCAACTTCACTTTCACTCAAATCCACTGCCTGGCTAAGTTCGGCGACGATACTGCCGGACGCATGAAAAACTTTGTCGTCAATCGTATCCATGGTTTCATCTTTTCCGTAGCGAAAAGCTAAAATCTTTGCCACCATGCCAGGACTCAGCCCCACCGCAACGAGAACAGGCTTGGAAGCGGTATTGATATTAACCTTACCGTCTCCGTAAACAGTGCAATAATCCTTCAAAAGCGTGAAGAGCCTCTCGTCCATTCCTTTAACCAAAAGGAGTTCCTCTAAAACTTCAAATTCACTGTCCTTGGCTTCATAAGAATACCTCGAATTGCGATAAAAAGAATCTTCCGCGCTACCGACAGGAATAGTCAATTCGCTGTCAGCATCTCTCCAGTCAACAATAGAAGCCGCTAGTTCCTGAGCTTCTGTTTCCGTGAGACCAAAAAACCTAAAGAGCCGTTCTAAAACAGCAGGAGACGCCTGATTAATATTTATTTTACCAGACTCATCCATAAGACTATAACGCAAAGCACTTTTCCCTGTTATATCATTGAGATCAAAATATCCAACAGAAAATTCGTCGTCGCTTAACCTGATATTTTTATAAACAGTCCTATTATTAGAAAAAGTATCATTAAAAGAATCATAAGACTTAATCTCTTGTTCTCTAATCAACGCCACCGCCTTTTTGATCCCTGCCTCAGCACTCAATCTCAAGCGATCCTTTCCATCGAGATGTTGCACAAAACTGATCCTTGAGCGTACCTGCGTCCCGAGGATAATCGCATAAGTACTTAAAAAACATATCACCCATAAAGTGAAAACAAGAACGCTTGCCTGACGATTAAGCGCCCAACGGTAAGGCAACGGTCCGTCCATAGACTTTATTATTTGTGCCATCGTTAAATTCCAATTCTATTCTTACGGCAAGCGGCAGCACGCCGCTCGGACATTCTTCAAGCCACAGGCGATTCGTGGCTTCTTTATAGCGAATATAATATTTAAACTTCATGGACTTTAAGTGCGGGAGAACCTGATTGATAATCTTTTTTTCTTGTGTAAAAATTTGCGAGTAATCCGACTGCATCCGTTTGATGATCTTGTCTTGCGGATCAAAAGAATAAACAAGTTTTCCAATGCTCGTCTTACGAAGATTGGAACTAACCACCAAGGTAGCCCATTCACAATGATCAGCCGTCCCCACAAAAGGAATATTTGAAAATTTTACCATGTTTCTGACGTCATGTGTAAATTTCTCAAAAAATATATTCACATCTTCTTCGGGGATAGACCGATTGACCCTTTGCCAAATTTTAATACCGCTATTAAGAAAAGCGTAAGCCGCAAATAAAATCACGATGACAATCGACGTGACAACCAATAATTCTATCAATGTCATGCCGCGACTATTTTTTTTCATAAAGAGTGTACGCACTTCTTTTCAAACGAACCGTCCTCAGCCCTTCCTTCCAGGAAAGAATTAGATTTATCTGATAAATACTCCCCGTCTCATCGGCGGGACCCACACTGATTTGCCAATTTACGGGCTTGCGATGCAGAGGAAGCCTTCCTGAACTCTCCATAATGGCTAGAGGCCCAAAATAATTAATCGTCTCCTGTGTTTCCCAAACCTTATCATCAGCCCAAGAAAGAACTTTTAAATAGTCCTCACAGTACGTGTAGGTATCTAAGGAAACAAAAAAAGCTTCACCTAAGTAAACTGACCCCAATGAAAAGACTATCGTGGCCGCCAGTACCTCGACAAGAGTAAATCCCTTCTGCTTTTTAAGAACACACCGACGAAAAAACACGCGCTTCCTTCTCGTTGTTTATTCCCAATTTTTAACATCATCAGCACTTTCAACGCCGTCCTTGCCCAATGAAAATAAATCATAATCGGCGCGGTGCTCTCCAGGGCTTTTGTATTTATATTCCCTATTCCACGGATCAATGGGTTTCTTTTCCAAATAGGGTCCATTCCAATTATTCGCCGACGATGATTTAGTGAATAGTGCCCCTAAACCTTCTTCAGTAGTCGGAAAGATTCCTATATCCATTTCATACATTTTTAAACCGGTGGCGATATTGGACTGAATATCAGCGCGTGCCACCGCGACCCTTGCCTGTTCACCTCGTCCTGTTAAGCGCGGCATGACCATAGCAACCAACGCTCCGATTATAATAACAACCAACATAAGCTCAATTAATGTAAACCCCGTTAGAGAACTTCGTTCTCTAACGGTTTGCGCTGACTGATGTCTTAAACCATTGTCGGCTTTATCACTGGATAATCGCCGACTAAAGTCGGCGGCTGCCTCTAACGGGGTAAAACCTTTTTTGAGCGCAAACAACACCTGTGGCATTAATTGTCTCTTCATGAAGCCTCCTTAATTTTGCCTATAATAGGTATTTTTCCCTTAGCCCCTTCCTTTGTACCCGGCCCAATTGGATTGGCCGGTATACCGCCTTCTGCGGCATAAGGAATTAGGAAGGGCTACACTTTCTGTGTTACAAAATTAATCCTGAAGTCTGCGTCCCCAGGAATCTTTAAAAAAGATTTCGGGGATTTAATCCCGGAAATTCTCTTGAATTTCTCGGGACAGAAAATATTAGACGCGAAGCGTCATAAATTTTCAAGCGTTTAGTCCCTTCCTTTATGTGGAACCAGTAAGGACTATCCTTTCTGGATTACCCCTTTCCCCATAAGGATGGGAAAGGGTATCCCTTCTGGATTAGACCCTTCCCTTATATGGAATTAGGTTAGGTCTACACTTTCTGTGTTAGACAAGGAATCCTGTTTTCATTCCTTAACTTTATTTTTCAATAACTCACCTTTTTGTTTCATCAAGATATTTTAACCATTTTTCTTGAAAATCTTTAACGGTGGGCAAGGAATCGGGATACGCCGCACGTAGGGCCTCTTCTATTTTTTTTCCATCTCGCAATTCACGGCAAAAAATAGTGAAAGCGTCCCCGCCATATTTCTCTACTAAAAATCCAACCAAAGAAACCGATTCAATATAATACGTATTAACAAAATTGTTCGTGCTCAAAAAAACGACTCCTGGCTTTCCTTCCCTCGTCAGAGAGGACCGAACGTAAACACGATCTATTTCTTTTACAGTCTGAAGGTTTGTATTCATCATGTCATTTATAGATAAAAGGCCGTCTTTATTATACAGATCTTGAACCATATTCATCATGCGTTGCCGTTTATTTATTTCTGCCCACTGAGCAACACCTTCATCCAGCCATAAAGGCACTTCCCCCACAAAACCAACAAAATCCCTAAAGACAAGATGAGCGATCTCATGCGGAAGAAGCGAATCCAAAAACCCCTGACTCCAGACATAGCTGAAAATTTTCTTTGTTTTGTATTCCGCCATGCCATGAGACCATTCAGGCTGACCCGTTGCCTTAAGATAAGCTTGATGATCGGGATATATGTAAATCTTACACCGATTTTCCCACAACCAAAACTCTTTATACCTCGGATACCCTAGATCAAAAGCAATGCTTTCATAATATTTTTCGGCTGCATCTAAAGCATTTCCAGCAAAACTTTTTTCCCCCGTAAAATAAACAATAAAATGGGTGCCTTTGAGCTCTTGCCATGATTCAGAAGCCACAGCGGTTTGATGGAAGGAAAGCCAAAAAAAAATAAAAAAACAACCAAAGAAATATTTTTTCATTATCAAAATCCTGATGAAGCAAGATCCCTTTTTAACGAACCATCGCATTAATATCAAAAATGGGAAGCAACATAGCGATCACGATAAAACCAACAATCAGCCCCATGATTAAAATCATCAAAGGTTCTAACAAGCTGCTCATCATGCGCATAATTTCATCCGTATCTCGTTCATAGCTATCGGCAACCTCTTCAAGGGCATCTTGAAGTTTACCCGACTCTTCACCAACGCTGATTAAATTACTCATAAAAAGAGGGATTTTTCCTGAAGATTTAAGACTCTTGCCAAAAGAACCCCCTTGTTCAAGTTCTGAATAGCTTTTGGCCATTTGTTCTTTTATGAAGTCGTTGCCCACAACGGGAACGGCGATATTGATCGCACTCAATATAGGAACACCATTCTTGATCAAAAGCCCCAATGTTCTACAAAAACGAGAAAGCTCGACCTTAAGAATAAACTTTCCGAAAATCGGCAGACGAAGAGAAAAAAGACTAAAAAACTTTTTACCCCTTTTCGTACGGAATTGCCTTCGAACAAAAACAACAAGTAGAAAAACGACACAAAGAATCAACGGCCACCACTTTTTTAATCCGGTACTCGTCGAAAGAAGAATCCGCGTTGGAAGCGGTAAAATCTGATCCATAGTCACATACATTTTTGTAAGTCTCGGAATAACAAAGGTAAACATAAAAATAATCGTTCCCGCCCCAACAAACGCCATCAACAGAGGATAGGCCAAAGCCATACGAAAACGAGAAACCAATTCCTCCTGCTTGGTGCGGTAGCCGACAATACTCAAAAGAACCTCCGGAAGAGATCCGCTATTTTCACCAGAACGAATCATCGCCACAAACAGAGAAGAAAATACCTGCGGGTATTTTGCCAACACAGAAGAAAATGTCGAGCCCTCCTTAACAGCATCATGCAATTCATTCAAAACAATGCGCAAACTTATATCCTCAGACTGTTGAGCAATAATCTGCAAAGACTTCAAAATAGGAACACCTGATTTGAGAAGACTGGCTAATTCCCGGCTAAAAACGGTGATCTCGCGCGACCTTATCTTTCGAATCTTCTTGGCGGGCGTCGTTTCCACGCGAACCGTTGTTTTTTCTTCTTCAATAGACAGAGGCAATAAACCCATTGAGCTAAGTTTTTCGATAGCCTCTTTTTCCGTCGAGGCCCCAAGAACCCCCTCAAAAATTCCTTCTAATCCTTTTTTAACCCGATATTTGTAATTTGGCATTTTAAAGCCCTTGTTAGGTTACGATAAACTTATTCAGTTTTGTTTTCTGAGCACTGGCTATGTCTAAAAAATATACCACCACATCATAGATCTCCTCCTCTTTGATCTCCTGAACCCTCAAAACCCTTGCGAGACATTCTATCGGCTCATCCATGCCAGGAATTTCCATCCCCAGTTCTATCAGAGAACCCACGGCTAAAGGCTCATGAGAAACAAAAACTATCCCACCAGCAGAAATGTTTTTTGTTACACTCAAATGATCAGGGTTAAACCCTCGCTTAATCAATTCCTCCTTAGACTTAAACACTTTAAAACGGACATTAACTTTACTGTCAAGGCGAGGATAAACGCGCCGCTCCAGAGCAGAGGCCGTGGTATGCTCATTCGTAGAGGACTCCTGAACGCTTGAGGCAAAAGCATCCTTACCGAAAAAAGATTCTTCTTTCTCCATAGAGGTTGTTCGCACCACTTCTTCGGGTGTCGTTATGCCCGCGATAACCTTCTGCCATCCGTCCTGACGCAAAGTACGCATTCCTTTAGCAATCGCCATCTTTTTTAACTCACTAGAAGGAATCTTTTTAATGATCGACGCCTTCAACTCCTCATCAACCAAAAGAATTTCATAAATAGCCACTCTACCGAAAAAGCCCGTTTTGTTACAATTCTCACAGCCCTTCCCTCTATAAATTTTAATGGATTCCGTAGAATTCAAATCCAGATCCCGCGCGATCTGAACTTTTAGCTCATTGGAAATATTTTTATCTTCATACCTACAATCAGGACAGATGGTCCTTAAAAGCCTCTGGGCAATGAAGGCTTCGACGCTTGAAGCCAAAAGATATGGCTCAACACCTATATCCTGAAGCCTGGCAATACCGCTAGCGGCATCGTTGGTGTGAAGTGTCGAAAAAACCAAATGCCCGGTTAAGGCTACGCGGATAGCCGTTTCAGCCGTCTCTAAATCTCTGACCTCTCCCACCATAATAACATCAGGATCATGCCTTAAAATACTGCGTAGACCTCGGGCAAAATCAAATTTGATCTCCGGCATAACCTGAATTTGAGTGATGCCCGCCATTTCATATTCGATAGGATCTTCCAGTGTAATAATCTTGCGTTCGCGAGTATTGATTCTGTTTAAACAGGCATAGAGAGTGGTTGTCTTACCACTCCCTGTCGGACCCGCCACAAAAATAATACCGTGAGGCTTCAGCACCAACTGTTCAAAAATCTGTAAATCTTTTTTAACCAACCCTAATTTTTCCAGGCTAAAAAGCATCTGCATGGGAAGAATCCTTATGACCAAGCTTTCACCGAATGGCGTGGGAATCGTCGAGATACGCAGATCCAACGTTTCCTCCTGCACATTCACAATCGCGCGTCCGTCCTGAGGAAGACGGCGTTCGACAATGTTGAGATTGGACATAATCTTGATACGCGAAATAATCGCATTAAGTAAATTCGAAATCTCCGGAGGAGGTTGGGCATCATAAAGCAGACCATCGATGCGATAACGCAAACTCACGCCTTGTCTTTGCGGCTCGATATGGACATCCGTTGCGCGTTTTCGCCAACCCTCCAAAAGAATCTGATTGACAAGCGAAATGACCGTAGCGTCACCCGCCATCTTCTCTATATCTTCAACCGCTGGCTGCCGCATTTCAGGAGCGGATGATGGCCTCTCTTCGCTAGTCGAAGAAACAATCTTATCAACAGTTTCTGCTGAGAGTTCGTAATATTTTTTTAAAGCGTCAGAAATATCATTTTGAGAGGCAAGGGCTATCTCGATATTATATCCCAGCTGGATTCTGATTTCATCCTGGATTTTTGTTTCTAAAGGCGCGGCAACAGCAACCGTCAAAATTCTTCCGGTGATGGTCAAGGGAATAAATCTATAATAGGAAGCTATTTTCATAGGCACCTTCTCTAAGACTTTTCTCTCAATGTCTCTGTGGCCTAAGTCCACATAGGCGACCCCTAGCTTCTGAGCTAAAACATTCAAAATGTCTTTTTCAGGAAAAAGATGATGCTTCAGTAAAATTTGCTGCAACCCCTCTCCGGAAACCTCCGCTTCTTTTATAAAAGCCTCAAGTTGATTGTTTTCCATGAGGCCTTTTTCAACCAGAGCTTCCGATAAAATCGTATCGATTTTTTTAGTCATATCAAATTAACAGGTTTGAAATCTTTTTTTTCATATAAAAACGATATCTTTCAATCGCATCTTGCATATCCTCCTGGGAACAAATGACATATTTTATCGACATGCTTTTTGCCTTCGCTTCATTTTCAGCTTTTTGCAATGCCCAGGCATCAAATGGATTGATGATGGCCAAGGTCACCCACCTGTCGTCTTTTTGAAAAGGAAAACATTGATAATCCAAAATCAAAGACGGACTGAATTCCTCCGCTATCTTCCAATCGATATAACTATTTTTTAAATTAACGACCGCCAAACCAAACTGCTCTGAGAGAGCGCGTAAAAAATCTTTCTCCTTTAAATGTTTTTTTCTGATTAAAATAGAGCCTAAAAATTCTTTTGTCAGGACCTGTTCTTTGAGGGCCGCCTCCAACTGCTCGACAGTGACAAGGCCCTTTTGCACCAAAATGTCTCCCAATCGTTTTCTATGCTTTTCAAACGCCATCTTACGGCAATGCCCCAATAAGATAAAATTCTTCTTCTGGTCTATGATCCATTTTACCTTCAATAATCCTCGAGCAACCCTCTAAGGCCTGCTCGCGACTGACATACTCCCCCTTCTTACCTGTATAGGCTTCAGCGACATAAAAAGGCTGCGTGAGAAAATACTGTAATTTTCTTGCCCGCTCATAAATAATTCTGTCCGACGAAGAAAGTTCATCGATACCAATCACCAAAACGATACGCCGCATATCCTCATACCGTTGAAAAATTTTTATGATCTCCTGGGCAATTTCAAAGTGAGTCCTGCCGACAATGTCTATGTCTAAATTCGCACAAGAAGAAAGCAGGGGATCGACTGCCGGATACAGCCCCAACTGAATTCTCTCACGAGAAAGAACTAAAATAGAATCCAGGAAACTAAAAAGAACAACGACTGCAGGATCCGTCAAGTCATCCGCAGGAACATAAACCGCTTCAAAAGACGTGATGGAACCGCCGCCCTCTACAGTAGAACGTATCCGCTCATGAAATTCGCTCGCTTCAGCAATCAGAGTCGGCTGATAACCCGTCTCTGAAGGCACCCGACCCAGGAGAGTAGAAATTTCGGCACCGGCTTGGATAAATCGAAAAATATTGTCCACAAACAAAAGAACATCCTGATTTTTACGCTGAATGGACTCTGCCATGGTGATTCCCGTCATAGCGACCCCAAAACGCGCCCCCGGCGGTTCGTTCATTTGACCAAAAACCATCATCGTTTTATCTAAAACCCCATGTTTGGAAAGCTCATAATAAAGCTCATTGCCTTCGCGGATACGCTCTCCCACTCCAGTAAAAACACAGCTCCCGTGATATTTCTTAACGATATGTTGAATAATTTCCAAAGTCAAAATACTCTTTCCTAATGCCGCGCCACCCAAAATCCCTGTTTTTCCACCCTTGACAACCGGAAATAAAACATCAATAATCTTAATGCCTGTTTCCATAACCTCAAAAGATCGCTTTTTATCCTTATGGATCCTGACCTGGCTACCCATTTCTTTTTTTCGAATTGGAAATTTTTCCTGACTATTAATCTCACCCTTTTGATCAATTGGTTTCCCTAACATGTTAATAATCCGACCATAGAGAGCCTCACCCGCGGGAATTTGGATAGCGCTGTCTGTCACGCGGGCTTCTGCATTACGCTGAAGATTATTAGTGGAATTAATAGAAATGCACCGGGCCACATTCCCCGACAGATGCTCAGCAACCTCTAAAACAACCTCCGTCTTTTCAACCGTGGAGGTGATCAGCACGCAATAAATATTAGGGACATCCTCAGGCCGGGCAAACTTAACATCTACCACTGGGCCCTGCACGGAAATGATACGTCCGAACACGTCGCTAGAATTAGATTTAATGGGCATAGATCAATCGTGACGAAAAAAGCTCGCGCATATTACGGTCGATAAGTTCATGACGAATACGAAAATACTCCAGGCGTAATTTTTTATCCATCTCTTTCATTCTTTGGCAGCTTCCCTCCAAGTGCACAAAACGAGCAGCAAATTCGGCCAGACGGCTTAAAATAAATATTTCAGAAAGCTTCTGCCCCAACCATGTAAAAATAAGATATTCCACGATATCAGCGCTTCTAGATTCAAAAATCACCTCTTTAAAAAATGCCGATGCTTGAGTTTCTTGAACCGTCTCTAAATGAAAAGGCAGAAAAGAAATAACTTCAATTTTCTGAACGGTAAACGTCACCGGCCGAGGATAAACAACCTTAAGATATCCCACAGAATCTTCAAAAAATTTTGTTACCAAATATTTTCTTAGCTGTATCATTTGGGCATATTGCTCTTCTTCGCGGACGCCGCTAAAAGAAACAATAGGCACTCCTGAATCCCTGGCCACCATTTTACCGCGTTCACCGATCACCACCAATCGACCGGGAATTTTTTCTAATTCAGCTAAAGCCGTATAAACAACCTCATGATTCAGTCCTCCGAGCAATCCGCTGTCCGATGTTACAGCCACTACGATCTGCGACTTATTTCGCGGAACAAGAAACGGATGATCCACCTGACGGGGATCAATCAATTCCAAAAAACTATAAATAGCCGTTTTTAGTTTCTCATGAGTTTTCATCCGGCTTTCCAAAGCGCGGTATTGAGAAACAGAGATATTTTTTAAAACCTCTAACAATGACGACAAACTGCTGTTAAACTCCAAATCTTTTTTTACGATGGATAATGGTTTCATCTCTTATCGCAGGGCCTCTGTCAAAAAGGCTTTGAGAGAATCTTCTAGTTCCTGTTTAAGATCTTCACTCAATTCTTTGCTTTCGCGTATTTTGGAACAAAATTGTGGATGGCGCTTAGCAATAAACGGTAAAATCTCCTGGCAAAACTGTCTTATCTGACCATTAGACAACTTATCTAAAATTCCTTTGTTTAAAGCATACAGATAAATCGTCTGCTCTTCGATAGAAACAGGTTTGTTTTTCTCCTGAACAATCAGCTGATTGATAACCTCGCCCCGTTTTAATTTGCTCTCTGCCTCTTTAGATAATCCTGTGGTTCTTAACTGCGTCATCTGTAAAAGTTCCTTATATTGAAGATAATCCAATCGTAAAGATTTGCTCAATTGCTTCATCACCGGCCACTGAGCTTTATTGCCGATACGGGAAACAGAAAGCCCAAAATCAATCGACGGTTTAAATCCCTTATTAAAAAGGGCGGTTGAAAAATACAACTGTCCATCCGTCATAGAAATAAGATTGGTGGAAATATAGCCGGTGACATCCCCTTGAAGAATTTCTACGATCGGCAAAAAAGTCATAGAGCCTCCTCCCAATTCTGGTTTCATAAAACCAGCACGTTCCACTAATTGAGAGTGGATATAAAAAATATCGCCAGGATAGGCCTCTCGACCCGGGGCGCGCTCCAACAAAAGCGATATCTGCCGATAAATCCAAGCATGCTTGGTAAGATCATCAAAAACCACCAAAACATCCTTACCATGTTGCATAAAATATTCACCTAAAAGACAAGCCGTATACGGCGCCAGGTACTGCTCTCCGGTTGAAACAGAAGCCACGCCACTGACAATGATCGTGTAAGAGAGTGCCTCTTTATCATTAAAAATATCCAAAATCTTCAAAAGACTCGAATAGGGTTTACCAATACAGCAATAGATACAAATAACGTTTTTCCCTTTTTGATTAAGGATAGCATCGATAGCCACAGTAGTTTTTCCGGTAAGCCGATCACCGATTAACAACTGACGCTGTCCTTTGGCAATAGGGATGATAGCATCCAAAATAAGAGTCCCTGTTTCCAGAGTTTCTTTAACAGGAACGCGATCCATAACCCCCGGCGCTTCTCGAAAAACCGGAAGGGTGTCATTAGCCACGATCGGCTCCAAACCATCTTGAGGCTGACACAGACTATTAATCACCCGCCCCAGGAAGGCTTCTCCGACGGGGAGGGAAAGCGATTTTCCTTTATTATAGACTTCATCACCTGCGCGGATATGCGTGGCATCGCCTAAAACCAAAATCTGCACTTTCTCTTCTGTAAAACCCATCACGAGACCAGACACACCGTTGGCAAACTCCACCAGCTGGCCGTTCATGCAAGAAGGAAGTCCTTTGGCAACAACGATAAACTTTCGAACCGCCTCAACATGGCCTACTTCACGAATTTCAAAACCCGCCACCGTCTCTTTTTGATCAACGATCGGGGTGTTAGACATTTCGCGCCTTTTCCTGAATTTTATTCCTCAAGCTTCCATCCAAAACCAAACTTCCGATATAAATACTAAAACCAGCCACAATACGCGGATCAACTTCTTCTTTAAAAACCATCTCTCTTCCGAGCGCCTCTCTTAGCTTCTTCATTAATTTTTTGCGTTCATCTTCCGTTAACGGAAAAGCAGCAATAATTTTTGCTTCATGAATATCCTCTGGAACTTTTAAGCGTTCAAACTGAGAAAAAACACCATCCATCAACTCGTCAATCCAATGACGATGAACATCGAGCTTAAACTCTTGCGGTAAAGCGCTTTCAATCAATTCACAGGCTTTATCGACAGCCTCTCGGGCGATTCTCTCATTGATTTCTGCCAAAAGTAACTGTCGCGATTTATCAGCCTGCTGAATTAATTCTTCACTTTTCGCGCGCGTCTCTTCTAAAATCTTATTTCGTTCTTCTTCGGTCTGTTTCAAAACCTGCGCCTTCTTATTCTCAGCCTCCTGTTGAGCGTTAGACAGAATCTCTTGCGCATTTTTTTGGACTTCCTCCAACTTCTGATTAATCTCAACTTCCTTCTGGGCATACTGCTGGTTCATTTCGTCTATATGCCTAGTGGCCTGAACGACATTTTTCGTTAAAACATTGCGCAGGATCAAGATTAATCCTCCAAAAAATATAAGCTGGATAACAATCAATGAAAAAATAAACATCTTTCCCTTTCTCTATATTATGAATGACTGAACAACTGAAAAACAATCAACATCGCGACGATAGCCAAAGATTGAGCAAAGACTAAACCAATAATCATGGCGGTAAAGATCTTCGGCGCACTGGAAGGGTTTCTACCTAAGGCATAGATACTGGCATAGGACCCGGCGGCAAACACGACACACGGACCTAATATGCACATACTAAAAATTATTAGCAACGCCACGTTGCGGCTCATATGATTTAAGTGGAATCCCCCGGGCTAAAGCCCGGGACTCCTTTTTTCTTTCAAACAATCAGAGAGAATAATTCTAACAACACCTTCCCGGGGGTTCCCTCCCAAAGGCAACCTGCATTCATCCCCGGCCTAAAGG
>JAGVOQ010000054.1 GCA_020052645.1 Candidatus Omnitrophota bacterium | reverse complement strand
GTGAACGAACTCCTCGTCTTACTTCATTAATGTTTTTTAGATAAAGACGAGGAGTCACTCTGGTTCAATGAACCCCCTACCCTAATGTTATTCTTAAAAGAAAATATGGGGCAAAACAATTTCTCTAATTTAGCCCCTTTGCCCATTGCTTCGCTTTTTCAAGCGCCTGATCGGCGTTGCGTTTCAATGGTTCGATAAAATCGGTTTCACCGATAAAGTCATTCCCCTCCAAGGCCGCCTTCATTTTTTCCAAAGTCTTTCCCTTGCCGCCACCGGAACAACAGAATAAAGCGATTTTTTTACCTTTCAGCTTTGTTATTGAAAAGAATGTGGCCAGGGCTGGCGCATATGTAAATGCCCATACAGGCGTACCAATAAAAATTACATCATAGTCACAAGGATTTTTTTCAATTGCATAAAGCTCTGGCTTTTCTCTTTTCATGACCTGGCCACCCCCCCAGACATATTTCATGAACCCTTTGTGGCCCGGATCGCTTTTAAGCTTTAATTCCAAAAGGTCGGCGCCCACGCTATCGGCGATTCCCTTGGCAATAAACGCTGTATTCCCTTCAAAAGAATAATAAACAACCAGCTTTTTCATAGCAACCCTCCTTAATTTTGCCTATAATAAGTTTCTCTACCTTATAAAATTAATCCTGAAGTCTGCGCAGAAAATATTAGACGCGAAGCGTCATAAAATTTTCAAGCGTTTAGACAAAGGATCCCTTTGCCTATAACGGGTTTTCTTACTTTAGGCCCATCCATTTAGTAAGGTCCATTCCCCTTGGGATTGTAAAATACGGAGTAAAGTTTCTTTTCCTTCATGAGCCCGCCATTGAAACAGTGGCGGGCGCCTGCCTGCTCGCCTCGCGGCGAAGCCGAGGGCCGGTAGGCAGGAGTGAACTCTTAATTCTCGTCTCTTTACAAGAATCAACTCCAGATCTTCTTACCTTAACTTGTTTCTATTTTACCAGAAAACACTCCATTTACGGATTAATTATAAACCCCGTTAGAGGACTTCGTTCTCTAACGGGGTAAAGGCCCAAAAGAGAAACCTTTCTAATCTCTTTTAGGCCTTCTTGTCTACAAGCGTAAAAACAGTTTATTTCTTGATAAAATATTTCCTGTACATATATTTAGCCACCAAAATAATAGGTATGGCCAAAACAAAATAGAACAAAAAGATAACCAATAACGGAATGGCTCGAGAAACGATCCTGATCAGATTCAAGCCAGCCACGATCAAGCTCTCCTGGATAAAACGAATGCCCTTCTTTAATGCGTTAGTTGAGAGCTCAGATTCATGAAAATAGACGGTGATCGTTGTGAATGAAACAGAATTATTAAGAGATTCAAGAGCGTTCTTTAATCCTTCAATACGGCTAAGCACAGGATTTAATTGAGACTCCAGACGAACTACATCAGGAATCGTCGCCTGTTTTTTCTTTAAGGCTTCGACCATTTTATTATAAACAACCATAACCGTATCGAGCTCTGTCTTTAGATTTGCGTATTGCTGATGCACATCCTGACTATTGCTGGAAATATTTTCAACTTTACCCAATCCGCCGAGTTTATCTAAAGCCTCGGTAAATTTATCTTTTGGGATACGAAGTATTATGTGGCTCATCGCGTCTTCTAAGAAATTTGACGCAGTCACATATCCGCCAAAATCCTTACAAACAAGATTTACTTTTGCATACGCTTGCTTAGCATCCGCTACTTCCAGCCTTACTTCCGCTGTCCGAATAATCATATCGCCAATGCCTGTTGCAGGCAAAGAAGGCTGAACCACGATGATCGTTCCATCGCCTGAAGATTCTTCATTTACTGCCTCATTATTTATTGATAATGTATCTGACTCAAGACGGCTCATAGCCTTATCAGCGCTCGCCCCAACAACTGCGAGCTGAGATATCGTCTTTTTATGCGCTATGCCGCCAAACCCCATCCCCTCATTCAATCTTGCGCTCTGGCTCTCCGTCATACTCTGCTGTGAATAATAAGGCTCGTACTGACTTGTTGAAAATGATTTTTCATATACCTTGTTGTCACGCACCTTGGCCTTCGCAAGCCTCATGGCTTTTCTATTAGCCATCCTCTGATTGCCAGAAGCAAAGCCAAAAGAAAGAGCCTCATTTTTATACGATTCAACGATCTGAGGACTAAATTGTTCTCCGATATAATCAGCAGATTCCCGCATCCTTCCCTGAATGCCGCGCGTTACAGCAGCATTCACAAAAACTAAAAGCAAAATCCCCGCCAAAACACCCGACGGTATTAATACCTTCAAAGTTTTCTTATCCATAGGAACTCTCCCCCTTTCGATTTCTTGTCGCACGATTTTGTCGCGAACCACGCCTTCAAACCCCGCTCGCAATTCAGGAACAGGCCAGGCCTTTAATTTTAAAGAAAGATTTTTTAATTGAGATAATTCTTTAGCGCAAGCTTCGCACGTTTTAAGATGAAGCTCGACCTCAAGTCTCTCTTTATCTGAAAGCTCATTATCCAAATAACTGCTCAAATTTTCAGAAACGTGGCGATTAAACATGCCCATCCTCCTGTAAATACACAAGCATCTTATCTTTCAAAGCGGCTCTGGCCCTGTGGATCAGCGTCTTAACCGTGCTTAATGGTTTGTTTAAAATAACCGCTATCTCTTTATAATCCAAACTATGGAACTCACGCAAGATCAAGGCTTCTTTTTGGAGAAAGGAAAGGCCTTGAATGCAGTTTTTCAGAATTTCAACCATCTCTTTGTTTTCAACAACATCCCTTGGAGAAGGATCAGGACTCGCAAATTCAACCAATTCGCCTGATTCGTCATTTTTGGTGGGCCATGGAAGACACCACTTCTTTTTACGCAGCTGGCTTATCATAAGATTGTGACAGATGCTGAAAATCCAAGTGGAAAATTTTCCGCTTGGGATATAAATATGCCGAGCCTCGTGCACGCGTAAAAAAACTTCCTGCACCGAATCTTCGGCTAAAAGAGCATCCTGGCTTATGCGATAAGCAAAGTGGTATAGAGGATTCTTGTACCGGCGAACCAACTCATCCATGGCTTCACCCAGTCCTTGTTTGTACTTAAGCATGACCTCTTCGTCTGTCAACTGCTGCATCTTAAGCCCTTTCCTTTCTCCACTTACTTAAACGCATGAACCCGCAAAAAGTTTCAAAATATTTAGCTCATAGTTAATAGTTTATAGCAACTCTATGGAAAATAAAAAGTTCTGTCTAAATGGAGCCCACTTTATGGCTTTAGCCTAAGGGTTCCTTTAAGGTGGAATTCTTAAGCGACCAATCTTAATGTAACTGTAGGAAGTCCTGCCATAAGCAGGGCGACCACAACCATCCTTGTCTGCCGACAGGCAGGCGCGCCTTTAAAAGGCGCAAAGTTCCTAGGCCGCTGGGTATAAATCTACTGAAAATTTTCCATTTCTTTTACACGATCAATTTCTTTGGCGCTAGCTTCATCAAGCTGAGAATGAATGTCCTGAACAGTCGATCGGTAGCTGAAAGTATTAATTTTTTGCTCCCGGGCTACTTTTTTCACCTGTTCACTCAAAGAACTTTCTGGTCCTTTAAAAAAAGTCTTATAACTCATCACCATAAGAAAACACCCAATCAACGCTGTCATCAATAAACTTACATAGCTCATAAACGCCTCATTGCCCTTTAATTTTAAAGCACACAGACTAATGCTTAAGGATAAAAAAAATAAAGCTTAAGATGACTATTCCGATTACCAATCCAGCAATATAAACGGGTTTTGTATATTTAAAGCGGCCCAAAAAAGTGACGTTGCGACGAAGACTATTCCCACAATAAAGACACAGAAGCGCGTCATCATCGTAAATCGGATTTTTGCAATGTGGGCAAAAACATTCAGACATTTTTTTATAGCTCCGTCTGTCCCGTGTAGCCTATCGAATAAATTAGGGCTTAGAACAAGGATAAAGGTTTTGAAAAAACCGTTACCCATTACTAGCTTGCGCTTTAATTTTCGAGATCCTCTTTTGATGCTTTTCTAATCAATGTTATTATTAAAAAAATGCCCGCTATAATCATTATATATTTTGTAAGCTGAAAAAGATAGCGCCAAAGCATATTGGCTTTTTTTAAGATCGTTGCCTCAGTCACATAAACAACTTCACAACCATAATCCTTTCGCGTTGTACTGGTCGTTCGAAAAGATTTTATATTATCCTTATCATAGTTAACCAGAAAACCCTTAAAAGCAACTTGATCGCCCCGTTCCACGCTCTTGATGGCACGAGACACCTCTTTATTTGCCGCTAAAAGATGGTTATTGGATAAACACGCATGGTTAAATTTCCGCGAGGCCTCTTGAGCTGTCTGCGAAGAAAACTTCACATAGCACGTCCAGCTTCCGCTTGAAAACTTTAGTTTTTTATAAATTTCGGTTTCTATATTATCTCCCCAGATGACGCAGATATCTTTCGTGTTGATGAAATCTCCCCACTCCCTGTGATAGTAATCGTCAAAAGCAGAACTGTGATGATAAGAAACGACTAGCCCATAAAACTCGTAATCATAAAGAGGCGTTATTGTATACGTCACTCCTTTTTGATGAACAGTTAAGGGCACAGCCTCGGTTGGTGTCTGGATTGGCTCCTGATAGAGCTCCTGAACAATGTCGCTTTTATCAGGGAGGCGGTCTTTTTGAAGGAAAGCGACGACAAAAACAACAATACTTATGATAAGAATCTTTTTAAGTAAATGAATTTTTTCCAATTTTTCCTACTTATTTAATTTATCTAGGATACGTTCCAACAGATTCGTGTGTTTTTTTAATTCCTCAACAATGTCGTTAACCCGGAAAACCCAGCGATACACAGCAACTGTCACGAGAAGAAACAGAAAAAACCAAAAAAGCATTCCCAAAAATGGATCCATAAACATACCCCCTCCTTCATGAGCCTCCCACCATTATGAAATTAATTTAGGGAGGCGAAATGAACTCCGCGTTTTCTACCTTAATTTATTTAATTTAAAAAATGCGGAGTAAAGTTTCTTTTCCTTCATGAGCCCGTCATTGGAACAGTGGCGGGCGAGTGAACTCTTAATTCCTGTATTTTTACAGGAATTAACTCCGAATCTTCCCTCCTTAATGTAATTCTTAAAAGAAGATATGGAGCAAAACATTTACCTTAATTTCTTATTCGAGAAAATATAAAGCAACGTTATCTTTGAATTCCTTGAGATTTAAACCAACCCTTTCAAATAGGCCTGGCGCTTTTTTTCAGGAAAACGCTCGATCGCATAGCGAAGGGCTGTGCGCGGCATAACCTTGTAATACTTTTTTAAAAAACATTCTTCCGTATTTAAACTGCGTTTGCCCACTTCACGCAACATCCAGCCTAAAGCCTTATGAATCAAATCTTCTCTGTCATTTAAAAGAATTTTAGCTATCCTCAGTGTATCATCGAATCTTCCTTTTTCTATAAAATGAAATGTTGAAAGGATAGCGATACGGCGCTCCCACATGTCTTTTGATTGGGCAAGCTCAGAAAGAATACCTTTATTTTTATCCAATAAAAACGCGCCTACGATAAACTTGGCCGTAACGTCTACCAAATCCCAATTATTGATATATCTTGTCGATTTCAGATAAAGCCTGTATATTTTTTCTTTTTTCTTACTGTCAGCCTTATTGAAATGAAATATCAGGATAAACAGGGCCAGAAGCCGCTCTTCATGAAAAGATGAATGCAGAAGATTCTCTGTTTCTTTTAAGGAAAGATCTTGATGCTGGCGGGCAATGCCTCTTAAAACCGGGACCTTGATCCCGAGAAATTTATCGCCTTCAGCGTATTCGCCAGGGCCAGTCTTAAAAAACCGTTGCAGAATAAGTGCTTGTTTTTGATCGGCATATCTTAAAAGTTCGTTATGGATTAAGGTTAGAAACATAGCCCGCTAAAAGTCTTGCAAACCAACCTGCAATTTTATACCCCGGGCTTTTAGCCCGGATGGCTCCACTTAACACAATCTTTTATTCTTCTCTTCCAGAGGCTTTTTTCAAATCCTCAAGGAATTCAACATCCATCGCTTCTCCTGATAAAGCCTCTGCCCTATGGATATCTTTCCAGGCTTTAATGTAATCTTTCTTAATGTAATAAACTTTGGCGCGACAGATATAAACGCCCGGATCGTCAGGATATAGTTTTGTTATTTTATCGCAATCAGCAAAAGCTTTATCAAAATTTCCTTTTAAGGCATAAGTTTCAGCGCGGTTTAAATAAGGAGGCGTATGCGCAGGAGTGCTTTCAATAGGATAGAATTCTAGTGCCTTGCTAAAATCAGCAATGGCCTTATTGTAATCTTTTTTTTCTTTATAGCAAAGCCCCCTATTGTTTAAAGCGCTGGCATCCTTAGGATCCAATTCAAGAGCTTTGGTATTATCAACGATCGCTTCGTCATACATGCCCTGTGACACATAAGCAAGCGCGCGATTAAAATAAGGCCGCACATTTTTAGGATCTAACTCTATCACTTTATTAAAATCAACGATGGCCTGATCGAAAAGTCCTTTTTCCTGGAAACAAATCCCCCGGCTGTTATACGCAGACTTATCCTTAGGATCGATTGTAATAATCTTTGTATAATCAGCGATAGCCGCGTCAAATTCTTCTTTCTCTTCATAAGCAGTTCCGCGCGCGTAATAGGCGCTGACATATTGAGGGTCTATCTCGATAGCTTTTGTATAATCAGCAATCGCTTCATCAATATAATTTCCTTGAGTCAAATAACTTTTATAATGCTGATACACATACCCGCGTCCATAGTAAGCTTCGCGGGAACGGGGATCAAGTGCTATAGCCTTGGAATAATCAGAGATCGCCTGATTGGAATGCCCTTGCCAATCATACGCAATCGCGCGACCTTCATAAGCTTTCGCATGATTCGGGTTTATCTCAAGAAGCTTGTCATAATCCAATAAAGCCTTATCGACATTCCCCAAGCGATAATAGCTGGCTGCCCGATTAAGATAAGCCCCTTCGTGTTGAGGATCAAACTGGATCGTCCTGGTGTAATAATCAATGGCCTGATCATATTCTTCTGCCTTATAAGCAATAACCCCGAGGCTATGAAGAGGCTTTGCGTATTTCGGGTCAATCTCTAAAGCTTTATTGTAATCCCTGATGGCCTCGTCCTTTTGGCCTTTTTTATCATAAATAACGCCACGATTATAATAAACCCCAACAAGTTTAGGATCGATCTCTATGGCCTTATTGATCTCAACCAAAGCCTGATCGAAATTACCTTTTATCTCATAGATAAGGCTCCGGTTGCGATACGCATCCGCATAACGAGGATTGACTTCTAGGGCTTTATCATAATCCTGAAGCGCTTTATCCAACGCATTCTTTTTTTCATAACAAACTCCGCGGTTCAGATACATCTCCGCGTAACGGGGATTTAATTCTAAGGCCTTATTGCAATCGGCAAGGGCCTTATCAATGGCGCCCATCCTTATATAAACGACAGATCGGTTACGATACGCATCTACATAACGGGAATTAAGCTCTATGGCTTTATTGCAATCAGCGATCGCTAAATCAAATTTGTTCTGAATCTCATAAACAGCGCTGCGGCTGCGATAGACATCGATAAAATCCGGCTTATGCTTTAAGACCTGATTGTAATAAGACAAAGCCAAGTCCAGGTTGCCTTTTCTTTTATAGGCACGGCCCAAATTATAAAGGGTCTCCAGGGAACGGGGATTGAATCTTAAAATTTTGTCATAAACAGCAATGGCTTCGTCATACTTCTCTTTTTCAAAAAGAGCTTTCCCTTTTTCTATAGAACTTTTTTCCTGTGTTTGCGTAAAGAAAAATATCGCGGCCAGCACAACGCCGATCACAACGATAGCGCCGATCAATACTCCTCTAATCTTTCCTTTCATGGCACCCCCTTATAAACACATATTGTTTTCTGAGATCATTACTGCAATTCAACGATAAAGATCATGTCTGCGTCCTGTGTTGCAGCGACCGGCGCCGCTTTCCAAAGCTTCACATAAACCCAGGCTGGCAAAGACACGACGTTAATAACCATGTGTCCTTCTGTCGGGCTCGCGTTATTGCACCCTCCGGCATAACCGCAGCTGCCTCCACAATGAATGAATTGATTTAAAGGCAAAGGCTCACGGGAAAAATTAGACTCATCAACACCAACGGTCTTGTCTAAATCAATACAAAAATAGTTAAAACCATAGTCCCTTGCGTTATATGCGACCAAATACAATGCATTAGGATCCGAATAACGGTATTGTTTAGCAACAGCTATATAATCACTGACATTATACGTCGCCTTTGCCCAATAATGGGAACGATGCCAGAAAACCTTAGTGGCCTTGGGATAATTCGCTGAACAATAAGAACCGTCCTTGCTTACGATATGAGCATTGTTTTCGACAACGCCAACCAAAAGATATGGATTAACCAAAAAACGGCTTTCTTCAGACAGCCCTTCGATCCCTTTTTCTCCGGGGCCGTAACAAGAAATGCCGCTGATGCCCCACCACCCCTTTTTATCTTCTATCTGTCCGAAAATCTGTTCCGAAGGCCGATACCCAGGAATTGCCAATTCAGGATATTGCCTGACATAACCTTTTCGCAACTCATAAACTTCACTCTTAGTCTTAAAATCCAACTCCACAAGAGGATTGATGGCAATCGTTAAACCGTCTTCTTCGCCTTGGCCCCCCTTGCTTTCTGAAATACTTTTTACCGGCGACACCTGAGATTCTTTCTGCTTAAGGATAGAGACTTCAACGCGGTCAATGTCTTCGTTAAAATACGTGAGCTCAACGCCATCGATATTAAGCTTTATACTTTTCTTATCTTGTCCTGTGATCTTACCTGTAACGTTTTGGCCGGATTTTAAAACGAGGATTTCAGCAAAGGCTGGTGTGAGAAAAAAAAAGAAAAAAACAAAAATTCCGAATTTTATCATAATGAACCTTCACGGGCTTTAAACCCATGGCTTCTTTCTGCTCTTCGATTAATTTTATAAATGAACAAAAATACGTCCGAAATTCTTGTCGTCTTTTTCAAGCCGCCGATACATCGCGCGAATATGTTTTTGATCCAAAAAACGCAGCACGCGTTTTTTCAATTGGCCTGAGCCCTTGCCCGGGATGATTTCAACCAGACGGATCTTCTTTTCTACAGCTTTCCGCAAAATATCATTGAGCGCCTGCTCAATCTTATCTCCCTGGTCAAAAATATCATGCAGATCGAGCTTAAGTTTAGACATAAGCAATTAACAATGAAAAATGAACAATGAACAATTTAGAATTGAAGACTGAAAACAGAAGCCTGAAATCCGAAAAAAGTTTTGCGAGTTAACGAGTTCAACAAATTAAAAGCTTACACAAAATGTTTACTTATTCTTCAACTTAGCGATTATATAAAGCTATATTCTTACCTAACTGCTTCAAGAATGGCCAAGTAGCTTTTTTATCATTCTTAATATAAGCCTGAATTTCTTTGTTTTTTAAAATATTTTCGACATCATAACCAAACATATCATCTATAATCTCTGTATCCAAATAACCTCTCTCCTCCACAATCCCCAACATTTCAAAATAACCTAAAAAATTATCTATTTCAAATTGAAGATATTTTCCACCGTTTTTTTCTAAAAGCTTTTTTCCATTAGCAATATCCATAAGAATATTATTAAAATTTTGGCAAGGATACATTTGTTGATTTAATGTTATGAGATTATTAACGATCTGAGCATTTGTTGCTGCTTTTATCTGCCAAAACAAAAACCAAAGCATAATGACAGCAACGAACAATGATATAAGCTCGCTCCATTCTCTTAGCCAACAGAAAAAGTCTTTTAAAGATTTATTAGACATTTTTACTCCCCATGTTCAATCTTCATCAATTATCCAATACCAACGACGGATATCCTGGCCCGAGTCTTCTAATGAATAGATAGCAACAAATGCCACTCCCTCTTCTTTAGAAAATGATCGTATATCAAAAACAACAGGTGAGTTAGAGACTGGTTGTGCAATAGGAGTAAAACGGATCAGGCGTGTAGAAACCTTCGCATTTTCAAAATCGGAGTTCGCGTCCAAAACATTCTTAGCAGTTTTTTGACAGTTTTCTGCAGCCCATTTCCAAAATTCTCGATAATCCCAAGAAGAATTATCGCCTCCACCTGGAACAGCGTGCCAAGGCCCTTTAACTACTTGATCTACGTCTGCCAACTTCGCATCTGTAGATGAATATTTTTGAACAAAAGAAAAAAACTCAGACCACGGCAAACCCACAACTTCTGAAAATTCACCTAGTTTTGTTTTACTTTGAGGTCTTTTCCAATTTTTATTTCTATAAACTTCAAGTGGCATCACAGATCCCATATGCCCAAAAGTGACTACAAAGATACCTAAATGCCGTGGTTTTTTATTCGAAACTGGAGAATAATGACTAAATTGCAGCCAAACCGGCAAATGAGACAATTTGATTTTATGCTGATTAGCAGGTTTCAAAATTCTAAAAGCATCTGTTTTCAACGCAGATGAACGAGTCTGAGCTTTTGGAAGGATCGCTAAATTTCCATAACCACTTTCAAAAAAATCTCGGCTACTAAAAACCTCTTGCACAGACGCTGTCGGAACAAACTCTTTTGATTTAGACCTAAATATTCTAAATTTATTCTTTGGTTCGGCATCTAGATTCTCATTAAAAAATATATCTCTCGCAGAAACATTGCATCCAACCATCCCATGCACAGAAGATGCCTGAGGTGGCTTAGCACAAATCATCTGCACAATCGTTATTGCTAAAACTATGAGACCTCCGCTGCCAACTAAGATCTTTATCCACCACTTCATGTTTTTTCCAAACATAATATTGCTCCTTTTTTAAAAAGTCGCAATGTCATACATTAGAAAATTGAAAAGTTTATTCTTAACTCAATACTTAAAAAGAAAGTTACATGAAGCGCCTTACAAGTTCTCTCTTTTTTCAAATTTAAATTATTCTGGAACTTTACCTGATTCCTGGTCCGAACTCTTTGCTTCATGAAATTCTATTTTCGGCGGCAATTCCGTCATGGCATAATGAACAAATTGCTTACCTATTTGCGTTAATTCGTATTCCTCCTCATCATCAAATGCCGATTTCATTGTTTCAAAACCGCCCATTTTTCCTTTATTGCTAGGCTTTTTTATAAAGTTTCCGTAATAATCCGTCTCACGATGCTGTCTAATTACACCACCGGTGCTAAGATCACGAATTAACAACTTATATAAATCAGCATCAGCTGAATCTTCTCGCACGACACCCTTTCCAATTTTCTGCCATATTCCCCTACGTGTAATGCCGCTAGCATTATAGATTGCGCCAATAACGTGAAAATGAAGTTCAGAATAACTTTTGATCCAATCAAGAAATAGTCGAATAACGTCGTCACTCGTTATATCGGCAGAAGCAGCGTTTACCAATATATTACGAATCAATACACGCTTTTCTTCACTCTCTGCTCCACCCCACTCTCGGAATGTCTTACGTATTAGCGATTGATACTCATTGCTTTCAAGTCGTTTTGATATTTTTTCATCTTGCAAATCCAAGCGCGCCATTACCTCAGCAACTGTTTTTTCTTTTTCTTTAAACTCATCTTGCATCATCCTCATCCAGTAAGCAAAAAAACGATTAACTTTGTCTTGATCTTTCTCTGACCATGCTCCAGCGATCGCAGAAAGAAAACCTCCAAGGAAAGGAGCAAGACCACTAGCAACCTGTAGAGCACCACGGGCTATCTTTGCCATTTTGCTTGCTTCCAAAATTTCATTATCTTCATTAGACATATCAAATCTCACTTCAAAAAAATTTTATTTGTTCCTTCAGTTGTAATCCTCTTTCATCCTCGCTCTTTTTTCACCATTCTATCTTCAATCTCCCATCGTTTATCAATTATAAAATACTGACCTTTCTTTCCAATAAAAAGGCCTCGCATTTTAGCGAGGCCTTTCGATTTTAGCATTTAGAGTATTTCAGCATTTTGTATACCCGCATGCTGAGCACTTCACGCATCCTTCTTCATGACGCACAACACCGCCGCAATCAGGACAGACGCCAACGATATTTCCGGTGATATGGTCTTCTAGCTGCTCTTCGCTTCTGGAAACCTGACTTAAAAGATCTTCTTTAACAGCAGCGACTTCAGCAGCGATCTTATCTTCAACTTTTGCCTGAATCAAACGGCGCTCAATCACGCGCGCGATGGCATCAGCGCAAGAGAAAATCCTTGAACCTTTTTCCCATGATGGTGACGGACAACGAATGCTGCGCAACTGCTCAACAATGACTTTAACATCAACGCCTGCGCGAAATGCCAATGACACAAGGCGGCCGATAGCTTCCAGCTGTGAACCTGCGCAGCCGCCGGCTTTACCCATCGAAGTAAAAACTTCAAAAGGCCGGTTGGATTCATCGGTATTGATCGTAACATAAAGATTCCCGCAACCTGTTGAAACCTTGGTGGTCGTTCCGTTAACAACTTCAGGACGCGGGCGCGGCTGGAGTTTACCAGCCATCTGCGCAGCGGCCACGTTTGTATTCGTCTGTTTTGTCGTATCTTTTGTACCAACGCTTAAGACCTGCTCATCACGACTCTTGTCGCGGTAAATAGTAACGCCCTTACAACCTAATTCATAAGCCAATAGATACACTTCGCGTACGTCTTCAATGGATGCATCCTGATGAAAATTAACAGTCTTAGACACCGCATTATCCGTGTATTTCTGAAAAACCGCCTGCATCTTAATGTGCCACTCAGGAGTTATGTCATGCGCAGCAACAAATACTTTTCTGATATCTTCAGGGACGTCTTCGACACTCTGAAGCGTGCCGTGCTCTGCGATTTTTTCCATGAGCTTGCGCGTATAAAGACCGCGCTCCTCCATGACCTCTTTGAACGCCGGCTCAACCTCAACCATCTTATCGTTATCAAGGACGTTAGCGCGGATATAAGAGATCGCAAACATAGGCTCAATACCAGATGAACAAGGCCCTGCGATAATGCTAATCGTGCCTGTGGGCGCAATGGTGGTTAAGGTGGCATTTCTTAACTTTAAGCCGCCCTCTTTATCGTAAATACTTTCTTTGAACGCGGGAAATGTGCCACGCTCTTTGGCCAGATTAACAGATTCTTTTCTGGCTTCATTCATAATAAACGACATAACCTTATCCGCCAACTGAAGTGCCTCTTCGGAATCATAGGCGATCATCATCTTTGCTAACGCGCTGGCCCATCCCATAACACCCAAGCCAACCTTACGCGTCTGCCTGGTCATTTTGTCAATCTCAGGTAACGGATATTTATTAACCTCAATCACGTTATCCAAAAAGTGAACAGCCAAATGAGTGATGCGTCTTACATTATCCCAATCAATCTCTAATCTACCATTAACGTCTTTTAAAAGAGCGTAAAGATTAATGGAACCGAGGTTGCAGCTTTCATAAGGTAAGAGCGGCTGCTCTCCGCAAGGATTGGTGCTTTCGATCTTACCTAATTTAGGCGTGGGATTGTTATTATTAATGCGATCAATAAAAATGATGCCAGGTTCGCCGTTCTTATGCGCCATCTTGACCATCTGATCAAAAACCATGCGCGCGTTGAGCTTTTTAACAGCCTTGCCGTTATTCGGCATGATCAAATCATATTCTTCGTTCTTAATGGCGCGACGCATAAAATCTTCAGTAACCGCGACCGAAATATTAAAATTATTGATCTCTTTGTCGTTTTCTTTGCAGGAAATAAAATCGAGGATATCCGGATGGTCCACGCGCAAAATACCCATGTTAGCGCCTCTGCGTGTGCCGCCCTGCTTAACCGCTTGCGTTGCTGCGTCAAAAACCTTCATGAATGAAATCGGGCCTGAAGCAATGCCGCCTGTTGAGCGTACGGTGCTCGATTTGGGGCGAAGACGTGAGAAAGAAAAACCCGTGCCGCCACCGGATTTATGAATAAGCGCGGTTGATTTGATGCTGTCAAAAATACTGTCCATAGAATCATCTATAGGTAAGACAAAACAAGCAGACAACTGAGAAAGCTCGCGGCCGGCATTCATAAGCGTAGGCGAATTAGGCATAAATTCCAGCCCACTCATCATCTCAAAGAAGTATTTTTCCAATAAGGCAATCTCTTCTTCGCTCTTCTTGTAAATGCGATCAGCGCTGGCAATAGCTTTAGCCACGCGCTCAAACATCTCGCGCGGAGTTTCTACCACTTTGCCATTTTCGTCTTTTTTAAGGTAGCGTTTTTCAAGAACCCGGAGGGAATTTTCGGACAGCTTCAACGCCATGAATTGCTCCTTTCCTAAAAAGCAGATAGAGAATAAATTTTTCTTTTATAAGACCGTTTAAAATATACTCTTTAACGAAATACTTGTCAACTAAAAAAACACAATATATAGGGTTTTATAACGGAAAAACCACTATATTTTGATAAAAAAGAAAAAACTCCCCCGTGGTCAAAAAACACTTTTTTTATGATGAACGGTATTTCTGGAGTGAGGTTTGGTGAACTAACATTGCGTGAATCTCTTTTTAAAATAAAAAAATGAAATGAAAAATTTATATTTTAAAATTTAACCTTTATTCGGTTTGGATCCGTGATTCGCTTTTTTTGAGCGCCAGTTCAACTTGCCTAGTCTTTTACGTCTTCCTTTTCCCATTTTCTTTGCTCTCCTTAAATGATTTTTTCTTTCTGTCCCACATTCTACTCTTGAAAACCAGTTTGTCAAAGTTTTTCTAAAGATTTTTTTAGAAAAACTTTGATCCTAGATTCAAGGTCTGATCTTAGATTCGAGGTCGGACCTCGCCAATCGGAGCCGAGGTCCGACCTCGACCCTTTCAACCAGTTTTTTTACTTTACTCCTCCTTTTTCTATCTTCAAGCAATATTTTTATGTTAAAATACAACTGTTATGACGAAAACATGGCTCGTCTTCAATCTCATCCTCAAAGGCTTCTCTTCCATTATCATCCAGAGCCTTCTCTTAAGAGAACTCCTTGTCATTTTTCATGGAAATGAATTAACCGTAGGCCTTATTCTTTGTCTCTGGCTCTTAGGAGGCGCCGCAGGAAGCATCCTGGCTTCATTTTTTGGTAAGTTTTATAAAAATACCTTAAGGCTTTTTGTTTTGTTTCAAATCCTCTCAATCATCTATTTTCCTTTTGCCATCTTCCTCATACGCTTGAGCCACACCTTCTTAAATGTTGCTCCAACAGAAATGCTCAGCCTTGGCTCTCTCATCGGCATCACAATTTCAGCTTTAGGTTTTTTGGGCTGTTTTGACGGAGCCCTATTCACGTGCGGCGTTCAACTCTTATCCGAGAATATTAAAGAAAACAAAGCGCCTATGGCCAAGTTTTATCTATTCGAATCGCTGGGAATCATCACCGGAGGAATTCTTTTTACATTCTTTTTTTTGGGTTCTTTAAATTCTTTTCAGATCGCTTTCTTGGTAAGTATTTTTTCAAGCCTCGCCGCCTTCGGGCTCACCATAGAAGACAAACGGTTAGCTTTTAAAATTGCCCCTCTCGTCTTATCCGTATTGTTTGCCGTCTCTTTTAAATATTCTCTACCGATCCAAAAAGCAACCCTGGAACAAGAATGGAAAGAAAAAAATATCGCAAGCTACGAAAACTCTCTTTACGGCAATATCGTCGTCGGGCACATTTTAAATCAATACACGCTTTTTTACGACGGGCTTCCTTTAGCGAGCATCCCTAACAGTGAAGCATATTTTACACAAGACTTCATCCATCTTCCGCTTTTGACGAGAGACCGCGTAGACAATATCCTCTTTATCGGCAATGCGTTCGGCGGCCCATTGACAGAAGCTCTTAAATATCAACCTCAAAAAATCATTTATGCTGAAATCGACCCGATCCTGATCAAAACATTGAGCCATATCAATGACGCAACGCTCCAGCATGAACTGAAAAATCCGCGCGTCCATATCGAAACTCAGGATGCGAGAAATTTTGTAAAAAGATCAAAAGAAAAATTCGACTGCGTATTTGTTAACACAGCCTTACCCACGTCTTTGGTCTTAAACCGCTATGCCACTCAAGAATTTTTCAACGAGGTCAAAAATATACTTAAACCTAACGGCATCGCAGTCTTTAAAACCTGGGGCTCTTTAAGCGCATTGAACAAAGAACTCAAAGATATTAATGCTTCGTTGTTCAAGACGCTTAAAAGCATTTATCCTGAAATTGTTGTTATCCCCGGCGATGGCTTTAACTTATTTATCGCTTCGAATACAAACATCGACTTGAGCGTTGATAAAATGACGCGCAATCTTTCTAATTTTCAATTAAAAACCTATCTCATCAACCCCGAATACCTGAAATTACGGCTCGACCCTGTCGCAAGAGAATGGTTTTCTAGCTCGATAAAAAATACGCTTGCAAGAAGCCGCTTAAATCAAGACTTGTGGCCCAATGGCCTTTACAAGGCTTTAAGAGTTTACTACGTTCAACATTCCAAAAAAATGGCGAACGTTTTTGAAAAAATTGAGAAAATAAAGAGTGTCTATATCTTTGCAGGTTTGGCAGGGTTACTTCTCATCTTTTGGATCTTTGTAATGAGAAAAAATCGCAACGCTCTTGCATTACGATTCACTGTATTTTCAACCGGAATATTTACGATGTCCATGCAGATAACAACACTCTTTCTTTTTCAAAGCCTGCTGGGGTATCTTTTTAAATGGGTGGCAATACTCACCACAAGCTTTATGGTTGGCACTTCACTGGGAGCAATCCTTGCGTCAAAAAAAATAAAACTCTTGAGTTCAACAAAAAATATCGCCAAAATTGACGCAATCCTGGCGACAACCGCAGCGCTTTTATGCGGCGCCATCATCATCTTTTCAAAAAACACCCTATCACTCCAATCACTTGCGTGGCTATTTTCTCTCCTCAGCATCTCGTTAGGAATTCTGGTTGGCCTTGAAATTCCCTTAGTCTGTGAAATATTCAACCAGATTAATAAAAAACCGGCGATCTCTAAAAGCTCATCGATCGCCGGCCAACTATATTCTCTTGATCTCTTGGGCGCCTGCTTAGGCGCGCTTTTGACCCCTTTAATGCTCATCCCAAGCTGCGGCATCATCACCACAGTATTTCTGTTATATTTTATAAAGATCGCAAACGCCTGCTTTATTTATTTTCTTAAAAAAACCTAAGCCGAATGCTCAGATGACACTTTAGGCAGGTCTTTCGGATTATAAACTCCTCCTGAAACAATAAGTTTAACCCCGTCTTCAATAGACATATCCAAAACAATAACTTCACTTTTAGGAAAGCAAATCACAAACCCTGTAATAGGATTCGGGACAGACGGGATGAGGACATTCAAAAGCTCTTGTCCTATTTTTCGGCTCAGCTCTTCAGGAGCCCTGTTCGTCACAAAGCCTATTATATAGATACCTTTGCGCGGATATTCCACCAAAACCACTTTTTGTAAATGTCCCTCAATCTTCTGAGAAAACAAAAATTCAGTGATCTGTTTAATTGCTGGATATATTTTCTTAATAAAAGGAAATTTCAGAAAGAATTGTTCAAGAAAACGTAAAAATCTTTTTCCGATAAAATTCGTAGCAAAAAACCCCGTCACAAAAATCAGGACAATAAACAGAAGAAGGCCGAGCCCCGGGATCTTATACCCCAGATAATGCAATGTGATGCGACTGATATAACGGCCGATAATATTGTCAAAAAAAGCGAACAAGGAAATAAAAAGATAGAGTGTCACCAAAGCTGGAAGAACAACCAAAAGCCCGGTTAAAAAATACTTACGCTTTTCTGATTTCATGGAACTCCTTCATGAGCCCACCATTGCTTCAATGGTGGGCGAGTGAACTCCGAATTTTCTACATTAATTTCTTTAATTTAGCCCATTTCTTTATATGGATAAGAAAGGGCACTCCTTCTGAGTAGGACCCTTCCTTTGTATGGAATTAGTAAGGTCCATCCCCTTGGGGATTGCAAAATACGGAGTAAGGTTTCTTTTCCTTTGAAATAACTTTCTTTAGTGACATCTCGCCAGAGTTCGGCGAAGTCTGACGACCTACCAAAGCCACCTTCGCTTCCACGTTTTTCACTGGGTTTTCTGCAAAGACGGGCTGAAAATTCTTTTTTTAAACCAGTTATTTTTTACGGGCAAAGAAGTTTTGCGCCAACGCAGCCGCACAAAAAACCTTGACAATATCAGGCCCGATAAAAGGAAGAACCCCCAACGCCAGGATCTCTTTTAAACTCCAGTGATAGCCCAGACTCAACCATAATCCTCCGCAAAAATAAATCACAGGGATTCCTGCCATCATAACAACGCTTAAAGAAAAAATATTTCTCGATTTTAATCTTCGGTACAAAAATCCACTCAATCCTGAAGCCAGTATAAACCCTGTTAAATATCCGCCGGTAGGCCCAAAAAAATACAGCCAGCCACTTCCTGCATTAGTAAAGAGAGGAACGCCGATAAAGCCTAAGGTCATATAAGACAGAATCGCAACCATACCCACAACAGGCCCAAGAAGAACGCCGGATAAAAACACTACAAACGTCTGCATGGTCACAGGCACAGGCGTAAATGGCAATGGAATCCTTATAAGAGCGGAAATACTTAAAAGAACAACAAACACGATCATAGACAAAAACTTTGTTATAAAATAACTCTTAACTGAAATACAAACTGCTTCTTTTTGATGCATAAAATAAACTCCTTCATGAGCCCGCCATTGCTTCAATGGCGGGCGAGTGAACTCTTAATTCCTGTATTTTTACAGGAATTAACTCCGAATCTTCCCTCCTTAATGTTATTCTTAAAAGAAGATATGGAGCAAAACAGTTACATTAATTTCTTTAATTTAGTAAAATACGGAGTAATTTGTTTTATTTCCTTACCCCCTTTTTCTTATGTGGAGGGAAAAAGGGCGCCCCTTTCTGGGTTGAAAATGAACCCCGAAGCTTACTTCAAAAAAATCTTGCCGGCCTGCCGAAGGCAGCATGGCAAAGATTTTTTGAAGTGCTTAAGCAAGCGGGTCAATTTTTAAAACCTTAATTTCTCTTATTTATGCCCTTCCTCTATGAGGAATTAGTAAGGCATACACCTTCTGTGTTAGCCCCTTTCTTCATCAGGGACCTTGTTCTCTTATTCCTTAGCAACCGCCATTACAATCAAACCCACTAAAATCAGGATAAGACCGATCATCCCTTTAAACAAATTTGCGAGCTCCGGAAAATATACAATCGTCAGCGCAACCCCTGTCACGACGATAACGATCCCTAAGATAAGTTTTAGTAAATCATAAAAACTATTTTTTTTAACATCAGCCCCTTCTGCCATAAATACCTCCATATTAGTCAATGGTCAATGGTCAATGGTCGATAGTCTATAGACTATAACTCTAAAAAAGCTTTGAACTATGGACTATAGACTATTGTCTATAGTCTGTTTTTCTTCCTTCGGCCTTGCTTTCCAGCGTTTATGGATCCAACCCCACTCATGAGGATATTTACGGATGTATTGCTCAATCAAAATCGTTAATTCCTGGGTAGCCTTTAAAATCTGTTCTTCTTTAGGCAAGCTCTCATCCATGACATATTCCGGCAAAATAACGATTTTATGCCTTGGCCCAGAAATACGAAAGATGAACATCGGCACAATAGGCGCGCCTGTACGCATGGAAAAAATGATCGGTCCGGTAGCAGTCGCGGCTTTAACGCCAAAAAAATCAACAAACACGCCAGCGGTGCCAAAGTTCTGATCCAGCTGCACAAACAATATCTCATTCTTACGCAAAACTTCAAGGCTTTTTTGAACGCATTCATTCCGCGGCTGCGTATAAACAGACCCGACGCCCATGCCATGCCGTTTTTTTTCAAAAAGAAGATCTAGATTCGTATCGCGCATATGCCGCAGCATCGAATGGATCTTGTATCCCTCTAAAGAAATCCTACATAACAAAAGCGGAAAACTCCCAAAATGAGCGCTCAACGCCACAACACCCTTACCTTTTGACAGGGCTTTTTTTAAATGTTCAATCCCCTCAATCTCAACAAATTGCCTGATTCTTTCAGGATAACGCATGAACATAAAAAATTCGACCGCAGTGCCGGACATCATGTTAAAACATCCACGCGCGATCCGATCAATCTCATCAGGAGTTTTTTCGCTCCCAAGGGCCTTGGTCAGGCTTTCAACCGCAATCTTGCGATGTTTAGAGGCCGCGTGATAACCAATCCATCCGATCACGTTTGCAAATTTATACAAAAGTGGCAAAGGGACAATCCTGGCACCCACATCGCAAACCCCGATGGCAAACTGGCCTAACCCGTAACTTAATTTTCTAAAAAAATCTTTCTTTGTCATGATATTTTGTTCTCTTCCATTGGAAAATTGAATATTGAGATTTATTTGGAATTTGGAAATTGAGATTTTAAAATTCTCATAATTTATATCCTATTTTTCTCAAGAAATCCTTACGCCAACGGATATCGGACTCTTCTTCAGCCCCTTTAGGCTTACTCCCATCTACAACACCCATGATGCCGCGGCCAGAATCAGTTTCGATCACGATAACTTCTAAGGGGTTGGCTGTCGCGCAAAAAATAGAGCAAACCTCACCGACATTTTTTATAGCGTTCAAGACATTGATCGGGTAAGCACCGTCTAAAAGAATGATAAAAGAATGCCCACAGGCAATACACAAAGCATTCTCAATGGCGATTTTTTTCAAACCCTCATCTGTTCCTTCGCATCGCACCCGGCAGGCTCCTGAAGATTCGCAAAAAGCCACGGCGCATTTAATATTCGGCACTGAAGCAACGAGCACTTCAAAAAGATCCTCAACCGTCTTAATAAAATGAGCCTGACCGATAATGATATTGACATTTTCAGGCTTATTGATTTTAACGACATCGATTTTATGACTCATAAATTCCTCATTTTTGTCGCACGTACCACGTTGCATGTCACACGTTAAAAAAAACGTGGTACGTAGCACTTGAGACATGAGACGAATTACTGTTTTTGACTTGCTTCTAGTTTCTTTTTCGCCTTATTCATCAAGCGCTTCGCGGAATTGGTATAAAGTTTTTTACCCGTCGACTCAAACTCCACCACAGACGACAAAGTATCAAACGCCTCCTGATAATTTTTCTTGGCATAATGGTCGACACCTTTTAAATACAACTCTTTGGCATCAGTTTTAAGTTTCTTTTGTTTATTTTTTTCTTCCTTTAATTGTTCTTTAGATTTTCCCTTATTAAATATTTTTTCTTCACGCGCCACTTCCTTACTCACTTTGCGCGCCTTGGCGTCTTCCAATTTTTGCTGATGCAGCATGATTTTATGATCGCGCACTTCCTGAATCTTTTTGATCTTCTCTTCGCGACGTTCTTGCGCCGCAGCCTTGCGCTCATTCTTTAGCTGCTGTTGCGCTTCCTTCTTCTGGCGGACTAAAGCAATCTTCCTCTGTTTTGGGGTTAAAACTTCCACGTGCTTTTCTTCAAGGACTGCTTCTTTGACAACAGGCTTCACCTCAAGAGACTCTTCTTTGAGAATAGATGGCATTGTTGCGTTCAGGGCTTCATCTAACGCCCCGGCAACCGCCTCCTCCTTCTTCTCTTCTTGTGTCTCAATCTTAAGCGTCTCTTCAACCTTTTCGTCCTTTGCAATCACTTCTCCTTTTTTTTCTTCCTTAACTTCATCTTTGGCCGTCTTTTTAACGTTCCCTTTTTTCGCGGTTGCTTTTTCTTTCTTTTCCGCGATCCTTTGTTCCTTCAACGCCTTCTTCTCATCTATTTTTATTTTGCGTTCTTCGATCTTACGCTCTTTCTGAGCCGCCCGATCTTCCTTAAACTTCACGTTTCGTTCTTCCTGGGCACCGCGCCGTTCTTCATTAATCTCGGAACGCTTTTTCAGCATCTCTTTGCGATCGATCTTTTTTTGCTCTTTGGCTCTTTTTAGATTCTCGCGGTCCTGGATCTTTTTTTCTTTTAATCTATCCCTATCTTCTATTTTTTTGGCTTTAGACAATTTGCGCCCCAGGAGAATTTCACAGCGCTCTTTATAAAACGAAGCAAAATCATCAATAGACTTTATGGATAAAATCTTATTGAAAGTTTCAATGGCCGCTTCGTAGTCTTTTTTCTGATAACGCTGGCGTCCTTCTTTATAAAGCTCTTTGATCTGAGCGTCTGTGCTCATCTTAGATTCAACGCTCTTTTTTTCTTCCTTGGTCTTCTGAACTTTTGCCAAAAACTCTTTGGCCTCAGCATGCTCAGAATCCAGCTCTAGTGTTTTTTGGAGCTCTGTGATGGAACGATCATAAAGGCCACGATTGAAATATTTGATGCCGTTTTGGTAATGTAATTCAACAGCCACCGGATCATCTTTCTTTGCAGCCTCTGCCAAAAAGACTGTCTGAGCACAAGAAAAAACAAGCACCAAAGAAAAAAACGCAATCTGTTTCATTTTAGGAATATGTTTCATCTTCTCCCCTCGCTTTTCGTACGAACATTATGGCAATAGTGACCTTGACCACTCCCGCACTTTTTCCAACTCATCGCTCAAAAAGAGCGCCTGAGAGCGGGTGATCGGTTTATCCGTTTCTTCTGTAATTTTTTTAACATTTAAAATAGCGCGCATATGAAAAACATTCTCCTGGGTATCCGCGCGTTTCACATATTCCAAAAGGAGCCTATTGATATTCTCATGTTGCGGATAAGAACTTTTGACATTATAAAAATAAATAAGGACAGCGTCACAATAATAAAGGCCGCCTGCAATCGCATTTAAACCCGCCGAATTCCAGCGGCTGGAGCGCAAAGATTCTTTCATGGCCGCGTAATAAGCATCCGCTTTATTTAAATAAAGTGGGAACTCCGTTAAGTCCGCCGGGATGCCCGGCTCCTCGGAGGCCAATTTCTCTTTCATATTCTTCCACTTCTCGGACTCATTCTTTATCTTTGTGGCACGCTCAGTGATCTTCTCCTGAGCGAGATAATCCTGTTTTTCTTCTTCTAAAATCTCTTCCTCTTCTTTAAGTCGGCGCTCTTTAGTCCTGATCAATTCATCGCGATCAGCCCGACGCTCAGCCTTTCTTACCTGCAAAGCCGCCCATTCTTCCTGCGATTTCACATCATTCTTAACGTAAGCCACTTCTTTCGCGAGGCTTGAAATATTTTTGACACCATCTTCCTGCGCCGCGCTGCTTTTCTCAAGCGGTTTCATTTTTGGCAATGCCTTCTGGCACAACTGAACATAATACCGGGCGTATTTATCCGAAGGATTTTTGGCAAGCGCGATTTTAAAAGCTTCCAAGGCATGTTTAAAATCCCCTTTTTCGTAATAAGTCTTACCGACAAAATAATAATCTGTTTCGCTATCCCCCCGGCCTACGGAAGACTCACCGACGCCTTTAAACAAAGACTTACGCTCTTCTTCAAGCACCTTCATTGATTCCTGGATATAGCTTTGCGTTTCTTTATAATAAGGATCGATCGCCGACGCTTTCTGAAATTCAGAAAGAGCCTCATCATAATATTTCGAATTAAAACTTATGATGCCACGGAAATAATGCAAAGCGAGTTCTTTGCGTTGTTCGTTGGAAAGAGTTCCGGAAAAAGCCTGGTCGCAAACAAGAAAACCTTGAAGCAAAAAAACAAAGATCCCTAAAAGAATCGCCTTTTTTTGTTTGAGTATTTTTTTCCGCATCATTATAAAAAAATTTGCGTTATCACCCACTAAAACCTTCTTGAAAAAAAGATCATGATAAAAACGTAAACACCGCTTAAAAATACAAAGTAATCCCCTAATTGCGTATAAAGGCTCGACCTTCGCGTTTTATAGGCCAGTCCTGTTTCGCTGCCTGTCACATATGTTGCCTTGCCTCGATCGTCATGGACGCGACGGATGACTCGGCCGGTGTCATCAATAAAACAAGAAACGCCGGTATTGGCCGCGCGCAACACAAAAACTCTGTTTTCAACCGCGCGCAACACAGAAGCCTCCAAATGCTGAAAAGGACACGCAGAATCACCAAACCAGGCGTCATTGGTCATATTAACCAATACATCCGCTCCCTTACGCACAAAGGTGCGCGCCATGGAACCCAATGTATCTTCAAAACAAATCAAAACGCCAAATTTGATAATACCATATTTCGACGCCGGAACGGAAAAAATCTCATAACCCGGCCCCCTGGTGAAATCTTCGATACCCAACATCCGCTCAACCCAAGGCAAATACTTCCTTAAAGGGATATATTCACCGAACGGCACCAAATGAAGTTTGTCGTAAATGCCGGCAACGGTACCTTTAGCGGAAAAAAGGATAGCACTGTTATAATAACGCATCTCCTCAATCCGGATAGACCCTACTAAAAGAGGCGTCTTTATTTTTTTTGCCAATTCCTTCAAAGGCTCATCCGTCCCATCAAATTCCAGGTATTCCGGAAACGCGGTCTCCGGCCAAATAATGATATCCGGCTCTTCTTTCAAATAACTCAACTCCGTCAAAAGCTCATAGCGCTTAATGATCTCCTCCTGAAAACTCGGCACCCATTTGATCTCTTGCGCGATATTACCCTGAACCAAAGACACCTTAACCGGGCATGTTTTACCGGGATCTTCCATAACCCGATAAAGCCCATATCCCAGCCAAAGAAAGATAACCAAAAGAGGTGCGATGAACGAACAATCTCTATAATTCCTTGAGCCCTTATTTCGTGACAAAACTTTAAAAACAAAAACATTCACAAACATCACCATAAAAGAAACACCGTAAACACCGCTCAAGTCCGCCACTTGAAGGGCCAAAAGATTAGGGCCTTGAGAATATCCTAAAAGCACCCAGGCAAATCCTGTTAATAAGGTGCTGCGGAAAAATTCCAATAGAATCCAAAGTGCCGGCAAAAAAGTCAACGGCAACCAGAACGAATGGTGTTTTTTTATTAAATAAAACCCAAGGCCAAAAATGACGAAATACAGACTTAAATAAAACGAAAAAACAAACATACCGGGGATTGTCACATGTGTTAACCAAAAAATTGTTAAAACAAAAAAGATGAAACCGGCAACAAAGGAAAAAAGGAGAGTTTTTGAAAAACGCTCGTTTCGAAGAGAAAAGAAAAGCGGGACAAAAGCCACCCACGCTAAAAAAGAGAAATTGAACTTCGGAAACGACAGCCACAATAATAGTGCGCTGATACTGGCGAGAGCAAGCGGATTGCGAAATGTTTTATACAGGTTCATGGATAGTTTTACGAGTTGAACGAGTTCCACGAGTTGTACGAGTTTAAATTTTTTAACTCGTACAACTCGTTAAACTGGCTAACTCGATAACTGACAATAGATATTTTTTACGCTTTGCGTAAAAAATATCTATTGTCCGCAGCATTTTTTATATTTTTTTCCGCTGCCGCACGGACATGGATCATTACGGCCCACCTTGGGGCCTTGATGACGCACAGGTTCCGATTTCTCTAAAACTTCGACAGGCTCATCTTCGGATGCCGCGTTTTGCGACGCGAGCTCTTGCGTCATCCGACGGGCCGTCTCTCTGGAAAGACCGCTGAATTCTTTATGTTCCATCTTTTGTGGAAGAGCGCTAAAAACACCCTTCATCGGTTTTTCCTCAACCATCTGAATTCTAAAGATCAATTCAACCACTTCATCCTTGATCCTCTCCATCATTTCGGAAAACATATTATAGGCTTCACGTTGATATTCGATCAAAGGATCGCGCGCCGCGTACGCACGCAGGCCTATGCCTTCTTTTAAAATATCCATGGAATAAAGATGGTCTTTCCAACGGCTATCAATCACATGAAGCATCACCATCCGCTCCATAGAGCGCATCGGCATCGCCCCCACCTTTAATTCCTTATCTTCATAAAAGATTCGAGCTTTTTCTCTTAATTTTTCCTTAATCTCATCTTGAGTTAATGCCGACAATTCTTCTTTATTTATTTCAAACGCCACGCCGAATCTTTGCTTGATCCAACTTTCAAAACCCGCCCAATTCCAATCCTCAGAGACAACATCTTTAGACAAATATATATCCACCGCCGCCGGTAAAACTTCATCGAGCATATCATAAAGATAGTTTTTGAGATTTTCCCCTTCTAAAATCATACGGCGCTCGGCATAAATGACTTCTCTTTGTTTATTCATCACATCATCGTATTCCAAAAGATGTTTGCGTATTTCAAAGTTATACGACTCCACCCGCTTTTGCGCTGTCTCAATCGAATGCGACACCCAAGGATGTTCGATGACCATATCTTCTTCCATCCCGAACCTGTCCATAACGCCCACAAGTTTGTCAGAACCGAAAAGACGCATCAGATCGTCCTCTAAAGAGACGTAGAATCTCGATGACCCCGGATCTCCTTGACGACCGGAACGGCCGCGGAGCTGATTATCAATACGACGGGCTTCATGACGTTCGGTGCCAATAACATGAAGGCCTCCAGCCTCCACCACCTTCTCATGTTCTCTCTTTGCCTCTTCTTTTAATTGACCCAATAATTTCTGATATTCTTGTTTGTATTCATCGCAAGTAGCGTCGATTTTTTTAGCGGCCATGATATTTCTAATCATAAACTCAGGATTACCACCTAAAAGAATATCCGTGCCGCGACCCGCCATATTAGTCGCGATGGTTACGCCCTTGTAACGACCAGCCTGGGCCACGATATGGGCTTCCATCTCGTGATATTTTGCATTTAAGACATTGTGCGGAACGCCACACTGTTTAAGCATGGCGCTTAAGACTTCGGATTTCTCGATTGAAATCGTTCCCACCAAGACCGGCCGTCCTTTTTCATAGCATTCTTTAATTTCTTCGACGACAGCCTTATACTTTTCCTTTTTAGTTTTAAAAATAGAATCCGCGAAATTTGACCGCGCCATAGGCTGATTGGTCGGGATCACGACAACATCTAATTTATAAATTTGCTTAAACTCATTGGCTTCAGTAAAAGCCGTACCCGTCATGCCGGCAAGTTTATTATAAATCCTGAAATAATTCTGCAGCGTGATCGTGGCCAGCGTCTGGTTCTCCTGCTCGATGCGAAGGTTTTCCTTAGCTTCAACCGCCTGATGCATCCCGTCGGACCAACGGCGCCCCGGCATGAGCCGACCCGTAAATTCATCAACGATAATAACCTTGCCATCCTTAATAACATATTCGACGTCGCGCTCAAACAAATCGTGGGCTTTAATAGCCTGTAAAATATGATGAGCCCATTCACCGGAGAGGTCATCATAAAGGCTTTTTAAGCCTAATAATTCTTCGCATTTGGTAATGCCCTGTTCGGTCAAGTTCACGGTATGATTCTTCTCATCCACCACCGCATCAAATCCCGTCGATAAGTCTTCTCCCTTATGTTTCGCCTCAATCTCATCCTTCTCCAAAATGATACGACGTTTTAATTTAGGAATGATCTTATTGATCGTGTAATATTTATCAACTTTCTCCTCCGTAGGGCCTGAAATGATCAAAGGCGTCCTGGCCTCATCGATCAAAATTGAATCAACCTCGTCGACAATAGCATATTCTAAAGGCCGCTGCACCATCTGAGTTTTATCCACCACCATATTGTCGCGTAAATAGTCAAAACCGAATTCATTGTTCGTTCCATACGTGATATCACACCGATACGCGTGTATTTTATCTTCAAACTCCATGTCATTCTGAATAACGCCAACGGACAACCCCAAAAATTCATAAATAGGCCCCATCCATTCGCGGTCGCGTTTGGCCAAATAATCATTCACCGTCACGACATGGACACCCCTGCCTAAAAGGGCGTTTAAATATACCGGCAATGTCGCGACCAGCGTCTTTCCTTCTCCTGTCGCCATTTCGGCGATCCCGCCACGATGCAACACGATACCGCCGATCATCTGCACATCAAAATGACGCAGGCCTATCGTGCGACGGGAAACTTCCCGTACGACCGCGAACGCTTCAGGTAAAACTTCATTAAGCGCGCGCTGAGTGCAATCCTTTTTGATTTCTACGCTTGACTCCTCGTCATAATAACCGTTCGCTTTCAAAAGGGTCTCGATCTTCTCTCTCAAATACGCCGTCTTGGCATTCAAATCTTTATCGGAGATTTTTTCAAGGCTAGGCTCAAAGCTCAAAATTTGAGCGACGAGAGGTTTCAATTCTTTAAGCGTGCGCTCGTTTTGAGTCCCTAAAACCTTATTGAAAATAAAATTAATCATGCTGTCCTTTTATTAATCGTAAATAAGCTTCCATGAATGAATCTAATTTACCGTCCAAGACGCCATTGGCATCGCCCGTTTCAAAATCCGTACGATGGTCCTTAACGAGATTGTACGGATGCAAAACATACGAACGGATCTGCGAACCCCATTCAATCCTTTGTTTTTTATCATATTCCTGAGAAACCTTATCTTCCTGTTCTTTAAGTTGAAGCCCATAAAGCTTAGATTTCAAAACGTTCATCGCCACCTGTTTGTTTTGGTATTGCGAACGCTCATTCTGGCACTGAACCACAATCCCTGTCGGTAAATGCGTGATCCTCACCGCTGAATCCGTAGTGTTGACGTGCTGTCCACCCTTGCCTCCGGCGCGATAGAGATCTATTTTCAAGTCATCTGGTTTAATGTCGATTTCTATATCGTCTTCAACCTCAGGGATAACATCCACAGAAGCAAAAGACGTATGCCGGCGCTTATTCGCGTCAAACGGAGAGATCCTCACCAACCGATGAACACCGATCTCAGCGCGCAGATACCCATACGCATAATCTCCCTTGATAATAGCGGTCACATTTTTTATGCCCGCCTCTTCACCATCAAGAACATCCGTCACCGTCACGCTAAACTGATGATTCTGGGCCCAGCGTCCATACATTCTTAAAATCATCGAAACCCAATCACAGGATTCTGTCCCGCCGGCACCCGAGTTAATGCTAAGAATAGCGTTGTTCTTGTCAAACTCATCGGAAAAAAGCGTATAAAATTCCAGGGTTTGCAATTCCTGATTTAAAACATCCAAATCGTTTTTAAGAGAATGAAGAAAGTGTTCATCTTCTCCCTCAGAAAGACCAAAGAACTCACTTATTTCCTTAATCCTGAGTTCATGTTTATGCCAAGGTTCAGAAATATTTTTTAAAGATTTAAGCTTCCGGACGATCTGGTTAGCACTTGGAGGATCCTGCCAAAACCCTTCTTCAGACATCTTGGATTGTAAAAGGGCTATCTCTTCATCTTTATGGTCGATGTCAAAGATACCCCCGGAGTCTTTCAAGTACATCAATAACTTCTTTGATTTTTGATTCGATTTCGTCTCGCATAATAAGTCTATAGTCAATAGACTATAGCCGATAGTAAAAATTGTTTTAAGATGATTGAGGCATCAGAAAACTTTTTTGTTCTTACCGTTGCCCGTTACCCGTTCCCAGATCCCTGAAATTATAAACCATATCTCGCTTTACATCAACCTTTTAATGCCTTTGATCTCAAGCTCGAGGTCTTCCTTGTTGTCAGCAAATTTTAAGGCTTCTTCTGTAGAAATCTTGTCTTCCTTCACCAGTTTGGCAAGATTCTGTTTAAAACTACCCATGCCAAAAAGCGCCCCTTCTTCCAAGAAACGCGGGATTTCACCTAAGGACCCTTCACGAATCAAACGACTGATGGTCGGCGTCAATGTCATGGTCTCATAAGCCGGCAAGCGGCCGGACCCATCTTTATTAGGCACAAGCCTCAAAGACACAACACCCTTGAGCAAGACAGACAATTGCATGCGAATTTCAGAGTGCTGATGAGGTGGAAAGAAATTAATGATTCTTTGGATTGTTTGCGCGCAATTAACCGTATGGATGGTACTTAAAACCAGGATCCCCATTTCAGCGGCATTCAAAACAGCGAACATCGTATCCTGATCTCTGATCGTGCCAATGAAAATCACATCCGGGCTCTGAAGCGTAACCTGCCGCAAAGCTTTTACGTAAGAACTCACGTCGATATCCAGTTCCCGCTGATTGATTACGCTCTTTTTATCGACAAAGGTAAATTCGATAGGATCTTCAACAGTCAGAATATGCCGCGCCTGAGTATTATTCATGTGGTCGATCATGCTGGCGATCGTCGTCGACTTTCCGCTTCCCGCAGGCCCTGTCAATAAAATCACTCCGCGGCGTTCGGTGGCCAGTGATTTTAAAACTTCTTCAGGAAGATTCAAGGCCTTGAAATCCGGCACATTCTTCTTAATACGGCGCATAACGATCGAAGGAACACCGCGCTGATTAAAAATGCTCACACGAAATCTGTCTAGATCTTCCACGTCCATGGCAAAATCAGTATCAAAAGAATCTTTAAACATCTTGGCATGTATAGTATCTGTAATCTCAGCGATAATTCTTTCAAGGTCAGAAGCAGTCAGGCGCGAAAAATCATTCAATGGGATCAATTCGCCGTAAACACGCAAATAAGGAACGTTATCGACTTTTATGAAAAGATCTGAAGCGTCACGCTCACACGCAATCCTCAAAACATCTCTGATTTTCATTATCTCTCCTTGTTAAAATTTGTCTCACGTCACACGTCTCAAGTCCCACGTCTTAAAATCTCAAAAAAACGTTTTCTCTTTTTGGCGTGATACGTGCTACGTACAACGTGAAACGAAAGATACGACCGTTCTTTCTTCAAAAGTTCCGCTTTCTTCTTCAATCCGCCCCGATATCCTCCAAGTGTTCCGCAAGAAGCGATCACGCGGTGACAAGGGATATACGGCGCGAAAGGATTTTTATTTAAAGCATTACCCACGGCACGCGCGCTTTTGTGATTACCGATTCTTTGCGCCACCCACTGATACGTGCGCGTCTCGCCCAAAGGAATCTCCATCACGGCACGATACACAGACTTTTCAAATTTTGTGAGATGAACGTTCTTCATTTTTAAAAAAATTCTTTTTACGCAGAAGCTTGTGGTATGTCAAAGCGAACCGATGCGCTTCATCACGCAGTCGTTGAATCAATCTTAACGCTTCAGAATTTCGATCAAACCTAAATGGCTCCTGACGCACCACGGTATAAATCAATTCTTCATTTTTAGCGATCGCCACCACAGGAACATCAACCATTAAATCACTTAAAACACTTCGGACTGCCTCCAGATGCCCCCGGCCGCCATCGATCACCATTAAATCCGGCATCCTAGCAGATTCTTTAACCAAACGCGTAACCCTGCGGCGGACAATTTCTTCTATCATAGCATAATCATCGATTTCAGAAACGGTCTTAATTTTAAAACGTCTGTAATTAGACTTATTCGGCTTACCCTTATAAAAAGAAACCATGGATCCAACGGCCTGATGAGCGGCAATATTAGAAATATCAAAAGCTTCAATGCGTTCGGGCACCTTAGCCAACCCTAATTCCTGAAAATCCGTTTCATAGAGCCGAGGCTTGAAAGCGCCTGCTTTCTTAATTGAGGCCAGAAGACTTAAGGCCTCCAGCTTGTCCCGTGTTTGTGCCGCCTCTTCAAATCGCTTGCATCCTGAGAACCTTCGCATATCCAGCGAAAGCTCTTCAATCAATTCCATGTCTTTCTTCATCAAAAAATCTTCTAAAGTGCGGATCATTTCAATATATTCTTTCTCACCCACCTTGCCCTGACATGGCCCCAGGCAGAGATGAAGATCATAATACAGGCAGGTTTTTTTCGGAAATTTACTACAGCTGCAAAAAGGAAAACTTTTTCTTAAGAAATTTAAAGCCCGCCGTAAAAGCTTTGCACTCGTATAGGGGCCAAAATAATCGATATTTTTTTCGCCCCTCTTCCTTCGGCCGATAAAAACACGGGGGAACACGCTTCTTGTTATCTTGATAGTGGGAAAACTTTTGTCATCTTTTAAAGAGATGTTAAAACGGGGCTTGTGCTCACGGATGAGCTTCGCTTCCAGGAGTAGTGCGCCGTATTCCGACCGCGTCTTTTGATAAGCGATCCTTGCAACGCAGGTCATTAAAATCTGCGTCTTAACAGAATCTTGATTTTTTAGAAAATAGTTCGAAACCCTTTTTTTCAAAGAAAGGGCCTTGCCCACATAGATCACGGCCCCTGAACAATCATACATCAGATAAACACCGAATGAATCCGGAAAATTTTTTATCGCTTCTTTCGTAACCATGCGGATAGATCCTCAACCTCGCGGACTTTCATCAGGCGCAAAAAAATCATATAACTACCAGCCCCCAGACCAGCAACCGCCAAGAACTTCAAAAATGTTGGATGAACACCCGCCCACAGCTGCCAGATGGAAAAAATCAAAACACCCATAGCCAAAGAAGACAACGAAGACTTTATGATAAGGAGCCGAAAATCAGAGTTAAATCTAAAATCGATGCGTCGGCGCATCGCATGATACAAAAGATAAAAATTAACCGACGCCGAAATAGAACTGGCGAGCCCGAGCCCTGCGATACCAAATTTTAAAATAATGATAAAAATAGAATTCAGGATAATATTTAAGACCAACCCGACTCCTGAGGTTTTCACCGGCGTACGGGTATCCTGAAGCGCGTAAAACCCGTGTGACATAAACCGGACGCCCACATAAGAAACCAGACCAAAAGCAAAAAAGAAGACAGCGCGCGCCGTGATATGAGTCGAGGTGGCATCAAAACTCCCGCGCTGAAAGAGCACGCGCACCAAAGGTTCTGAAAGAACAAGTATGCCGACGGTCACCGGGAAAACCCCAAGAAAGACGCTTTTTAAGCAAAACAAGAGCGTCTTTTTAAACTTTTCTATTTCATCACAGGCAGAATTAGCAGACATCGTCGGAAGCGCGGCATTAGAAAGTGCCACGCCAAAAATAGCGAAAGGGAGCTGAATGATCCGATTCGCATAATAAATAGCGGCAATCGCCCCATCCCCGACAAAAATGGCCAAAGACGCAAAAATAGTATCCACGAAAAGATTGAGCTGATAGATGCTCGTGCCCGCAAGCCTCGGCAAAATAAGACGGCCAACTTGTCGAAGAGCGGGTTCCTTAAAAGGATTCGGATAAAAGCCCCCTTTTTTAAAATCAATCCCCATATGCCTAAGGGACGGCAGCTGAACGCATATCTGAATAACACCGGCAATAAGCGTCGCAACGCATAACGCATAAACGGGATTCGGCAAAGAAGCGTTCATGATAAAATAAATCCCAATGATCAAAGCGATATTAAAAATGATAGAAGAAGAAGCCGGAACGGCGAAAGATTTTAAAGCATTGGAAACCGACATGAGATACGCGCTTATCGTGATTAAGACGAGATAAGGAAACAGATAGCGGTTTAAATTGACGGCGAGATTGAATTTTTCAATATCCGCGGAAAATCCCGGAGCAACCAGATGAATAATGACCGGAGAGAAAATAATACCAAGAAGTGTGAAGGTTGAAGAAACAACCACCATCATCCATAAAAGGCTATTGACCAGTTTCAAAAACTCAGCGCGGGTTTTTTTCTCTATGGTCTCGCAAAAAACAGGCACAAAAGCCGCATTCCCTGCGCCCTCTCCCATCACATCGCGGAAAGCATTGGGAATTTTAAAAGCCACAAAAAAAGCCTGCGCCGCAGCTCCAGTCCCGAAAAGATTCGCGATTAAGACATCGCGGATAAAACCCGTGATGCGCGAAACAACGGTGAACGCGCTAATAATAGAAGCAGACTTAAATATAGCTTTGTGTTCGGACATTTTTCCAGTGAACAGGGAACGGGGATCAGGGATCAGCAAAAACCATCCTCTTGCCGATACCTGTTGCCTGATGCCCGATGCCTGACTTTTTGTTGACAACTGGTTTATTCTATGTTATAAACTT
>JAGVOQ010000025.1 GCA_020052645.1 Candidatus Omnitrophota bacterium | reverse complement strand
TATTGGCCCTTACGCGTGGACATAGGCACCGGCTCACCCTGCCGAAACAAAGTCGCCAGCTGCACGATGATCACATCGAGGCTCGAAGCGTCTTTTCCTAGAGCCTGAACCGCTGCCTTCATGCGCGGGATATATCCGTGATGGTCAGGACCCCAAATATTGATGATCTTATCAAAGCCTCGTTTGAATTTATCTTCATGATAAGCGATATCCGGCGCCAGATACGTATACGACCCGTCGCTTTTGCGCACCACGCGGTCTTTGTCATCGCCAAAAACTGTTGATTTAAACCATACCGCTCCTTCCGATTCAAAAATAAAACCCTTCTTTTTCAAATGAGATAAAACGCTCTCTATCTTTTCCGAAAGCGTTTTTTGACTATACCAGACATCAAAAACAACGCCAAAATCTTCGAGTTCTTTTTTTATCACGTCCAGTATTTTGCGGACTCCGTAGTCAATAAAAAAATCTTCGCGTGCCTTATCTTCAAGTTTTTGGATATGAGCGCGCGTCTTCTCGTTATCAAACAACTCTCGAGCGAGATCAATAATATACTGACCCTGATAATAATTCTCCGGAAATTCAACCGACGGATCAAAAAACTGCTTATAACGCAAAAAAACAGAGTTGCCTAAAATATTGATCTGGTTGCCCTCGTCATTTAAATAATATTCTTTTGTGACGCGATAACCGACACTGGACAAAATATTGGCGAGCGAGTCGCCCACTGCAGCCTGCCTCGCGTGAGCTACGGACAAAGGACCCGTAGGATTAGCGCTGACGAATTCCAACAAGAGATGCTGGCCTTTTTTTGATTCTTGAAACCCAAATTTTTTCCCTTCTGCATGAACAGCTTTAAGCAAATCATAAAGAACCTCATCTTTTAAAAAAAGATTGATAAATCCGACTCCTTTTAATTCAACGCGTGCGACCGGATTACGTGCGCCGGCTTCAGCCAATACTGACTCAAGATGGGACATAATCCCTGAGGCAATATCATAAGGATTTTTGCGAAGAAGACGCGAAAGCTTTAAAGCAATCGTACAAGACAAATCCCCAAAATTTTTTTCTTTCGGGATTTCAAGGCTTAACGTTTTTAAAAGTTCACCTATCTGTTTTTGGGAGATTTCAGGGGCTTTATCAGTTGGGGACGATCCAGATAAACCGGAAGAGTTTTCTTTAAGGTATTGTTCAACGCTCTTTTTTAGGAGATTTTGAATTTGTGCTTCTACTTTTTCGAACATGAATCCTTTTAGCATCCGCCCACAAACGGTCTAAGCTATAATAGTCACGGATGTCTTTAAAAAAAACATGGATAACTATATCGCCATAATCCAATAGTATCCACATGCCTTCTCTTTTGCCTTGAGAAGATTTCAGCTTAAGGCCCAGCTCGTCAAATTGCTCTTCGATAAGTTCTGCAATAGCCGCAGCCCTTCGCTGCGATGAAGCGCTACAGATGACAAAATAGTCACAGAAGTTAGCAACCTTGCGCATATCCAGCACAACCAGATCATCTGCCTTTCTTTCCAAAGCAAGATTCGCCGCGAGTAGTGCCTTCTGTTTTGTCTCTATTGTTCACCCCTCCTTAATCCTTGTATCTCTTTGTTTTTGAAGCAACCCCGATAGTATATCGAGGTTGCTTCAAAACAAAATCTTAAAGACGCCCTCACCTTAAATCCTCCCAAGAGGGCATTGAACTCATCTTTTATTTATTGCCGAGGATCTTAAACATCGACGTTCCGCAGGTCGTACATTTCCCCTTGGCGGCATTACGACCATTCTTCATAGTTAATTCTTTGGAGTCTTTCATTTCCTTCTTTGCCTTACATTTTACGCAATAGCCTTCCATGTTTTTTTCCTCCTTCAACTCGCTTCGCTTACAAACTTGCTTTACCCCCACCCTTTTAGAATTATGGCGCCTAAAAGATCTCAAGCCTGATCGAAGCACTTCTGTTAGAATGGATTAAAAATACCTGACTTCTTTTTTACCATAAGTCCTCACACGTGTCAAGCTAAACCGGCATTAGACCCCTGATTTTTTCCTCCAATCCGCTCTTTTGAGGCCCCACAGCAGCAAAATACAATTTATTCCAATCAATGATCTGACGCCCCAAGCGTAAAATATCGGCGGCCGTCACTTTTTGTATCTCTTTTTCCATCTCTTCCTTGGTCTGGATATAGCCTAAGTTCGACAATGATTCCCCGACCCAAAGCATGTGCTCCAGACTGTCATCAAGAGCCATAATGGACTGGCTGATAAAGAAATCTTTCGCGCGCCTAAGCTCACCCACGGAAACTTTTGCGTTCCTGATCTTATCCAGCTCCTTAAAAATAACCTCTGAGGCCTGAGCCAGATTTTTATTGTCAATGCCTGCATGCACAAAGAAGACGCCTGTATCATGAAGTTTTTTCACATGCGTGCCTATCTCATAGGCGAGCCCTTTTTTTTCACGAACTTCATTAAAAAGCCTACTGGACATATTGCCGCCTAAAATAATATGCAAAAGACCCAGAATAAAACGATCTTTATGAAATCGCGGCAGCGCCGGAAATCCCAGATTAATATGGGTCTGCTCAATATCTTTGGAAAGCACCTTAACTTGCGGCCCCTCATTCAAAGGCACAAAAGGAAGAAAAGAACTAAAAGACGTAGGCTTTAATGCGCCAAAAACACCCTCAACAAAACCTTCCAGAAGCTCTTCATCCATATTCCCAGCGCACGAAACCACGATCGATGAACTGCCGTACCAATTCCGGTGATAATCCTGGATTTGTTTGCGCGTGATACCAGAAACAGTTTCTATGGTACCTGCAATATTACGGCCCAAAGGATGACGCGGCCATAGCATCGCGTCAAAAAGCTCTTGAACCTGAAATTGAGGCAAGTCTTTATACATTTTTATCTCTTCAATAATAACAGTCCTCTCTTTGGCGATATCCGCAGCTTTTAAAAGCGGGCAAAGGACCATATCCGAAAGCACTCGAGAAACTTTTTTAAGGTGCTTGGACAAAAATTTCGCGTAGTAACAGGTATTTTCTTCTGAAGTAAAAGCATTGAGCGAACCCCCTACGCCTTCGATAGATTCCTTAATCTCATCACCTGTAAAATTCTTTGAACCTTTAAAAACAAGATGTTCTAGAAAATGACTGATACCGTTGATCGAGAGCTCTTCATTCCTGGAGCCGACGTTAAACCAAATACCGATGGCCGCTGAAGACGCTTGATTCATTTTTTTATAAATCAATCGGGCCGAATTTCTGTATTCACGTATACGATACACTAAATATCCCCTTTCAAATGTTTAACAAAAAGTCCTACTGAACGTACCATATCCGCATGGCCGCACTTTTCTGATATTTTTTTGACAATAGCGCTTCCCACAATGACTCCATCGCAATAAGCAGCAATAAAGCGGACCTGATCCGAGCTTGAGACGCCAAAACCGGCACATACGGGAATTTCGTGCGAATTTTTTTTAACACGCTGGAGCTGCCCCTTTAATTCCGGTGGCAACTGGCGGCGTTGTCCTGTCGTTCCTGTCAATGACACAAAATAAATAAAACCCTTTGCCTGACGCGCGATCTTTTCAGCGCGGGCAAGAGTTGTTGTCGGGGCGATGAAAAGGATCCTAGCTAAGCCGCAACGAGAAACCTCTTGGGCAAATAATTTTTCTTCTTCCGGAGGCAGATCCGGAATGATCACCGCATCAAGACCTGAACGCAGCGCGTCTTTAACAAACCGGCTAAGACCGTAAGAAAGAACAGGATTGAAATAACTCATAAACACAAGAGGGATTTGTGTTTTTCGACGCAGGCGTGTCACAAGATCGAACGCTTTTTTTAACGTTGCGCCTTTTTTCAAAGCTTCAAAAGAAGCCTTTTGGATCACAGGCCCATCAGCGATAGGATCCGAGAAAGGAATGCCAAGCTCGATGATGTCCGCGCCATTTTTTTCAAATTCCAGAACAAGCTGTTCTGTCTTTGAAAAATCTGGATAACCCGCTGTAAGAAAAGCGATAAAAGCCTTTTTCTTACGCTTCTTCAAATCGCTGAATTTTTTGTCGATTCTATTCATGGCTTAAAATTCCTCCAACTTCAGCAAACCCTAAACACAAAACACTAAATCCTAAATAAATTCAAAATAAAAAAACTCAAAACACCAAATTAAAAATTTTGTGAACTTTTGAATTTTGTGTTTGTTCTGGATTTAGAGTTTAGGATTTAGAGTTTAAAATATAGCAATGGGGCTCTTTCACCCAAATTCATCCCGACATATCCTTAAGACTCACGGCATCTTTATCCCCGCGACCCGAAAGACAAACGATAACGATTGAATTTTTTTTAAGCCTGGAGGCTAATTTTTCCAGATACGCGATCGCATGCGCTGACTCAAGTGCAGGAATGATCCCCTCACTCTGCGACAACAACTTGAAAGCCCGTAAAGCCTCTTTATCCGTTACAGCCGCGTACGTTGCCCTTCCAGTTGCCTGATAATAGGCATGTTCCGGACCGACGCCCGGATAATCAAGACCCGCGGCAATTGAATGCGCTATTTTAACCTGACCATTGACATCCTGCAAAAGCTTGCTTTTAGCGCCATGCAAAACGCCTGTCCTGCCTTTAACTAATGTTGCCGAATGAAAATTTGTATTTAAACCATAGCCCGCGGCCTCGACACCTATAAACTTAACTTTCTTGTCCTTATAAAAAGGATAAAAAAGCCCCATGGAATTACTCCCTCCACCAACACAAGCAACCAGGGTATCAGGCAATCTTTTCTCTAAGGCCAAAATCTGCCGCTTAGCCTCTTTTCCAATCACCGACTGAAAATCACGGACAATCATAGGATATGGATGCGGCCCACCTACAGAACCTAAAATGTAATTAGTCGTTCGGACATTTGTCACCCAGTCACGAATAGCTTCCGACATCGCGTCTTTTAAAGTCTTAGAACCGCTGGATACAGGGACCACGTGAGCGCCCAATAATTTCATCCGATACACATTCAGGGCCTGACGTGCGATATCTTCTGTCCCCATATAAACAAAACATTCAAGCCCTAAAAGAGCGCAAACAGTGGCTGTTGCAACGCCATGCTGGCCTGCGCCAGTCTCAGCCACCACGCGTTTTTTATTCATGCGCTTCGTCAATAAAGCCTGGCCCAACGTATTATTGATCTTATGCGAACCTGTATGCATAAGATCTTCGCGTTTTAGATAAATTTTGCCTGAACCCAAAATCCGGCTTAGATTTTTTGCCAGATATAAAGGCGTCGGCCTGCCGGCATAAGCGCTCAAATAAAAAGAAAGCTCTTTGACATAATTTTTATCACGAAGGGCTTTGCGATAAATGACTTCAAGATCGCTTAAAGCCTCCATGAGCGTTTCCGGCATGTATTGACCGCCGAATATTCCGAAATGTCCGTGTTTATCAGGTAACATAATGTCCGTATTATAAGTCTTCTTTCCCAGCATCGTCAATCTGAATTCTTATTACTGCCGAACAAAGAACTTTCTGAATATCCCTGACCGGCATACTTAAATTTAAAAATCGCTTTTGCGAGCTTTCCGAAAACTTCAAGATCCTGTTTAATCAAAGGAGATGGTTCGATGATGCGCGAGAATCCCTCCCAGATGCCAAACCATCCCAAGGGCATGAGAACAATGCCCAAAAGCTCGATCCCAAGTACGCTTACCAATTTGAAATAAGCCAACAATGTTAAAAATCCCAAAAAAATAGTCCCCACCACAATAAAAAGAAACCCTTTTTGAATAGACCTGCTGATCTCTTTTTCAATGGCCAGATGACGTAATTTAAAATACTGCTTGAGACGCTTGATCACAATATGTTCAGAAGCATCATCTTTTAAAAAAACAGGCGCATAGATCGTGATCATATAACTGCCGCGCGGCGTTTCGCGATAGCGCTTTTTTAATTCTAAAAGGAAATCTTCCGATAAGATCCTCTGCTCAAGGGGACTTGGGTCAAAATCTGAAAAGATATCATCCCAGGTATCAATGGCAATCGTGATCTCCTGGATATCTTTGATATGTTCTTCTATGGGAATAATATTATCTGGCATAAACTTTAAGTTATTTGATAAGAAAGAAAAATGCCCAGAGACGGAATTGAACCGCCGACGCAGGGATTTTCAGTCCCTCGCTCTACCGACTGAGCTATCTGGGCATAAATATTAAAATAACAATACTTTCAGGTAAAGAACATCTTTCTCAATCGGAACCGACTTCCGCCGAAGGCGGACCAGCCTGCGGCTGGGAGCTATCTGAGCAGCTTGTTGCGTTGCATAAAAAATTTTAAAGAGGATAACATTGTAACAAATCGAAATTTTCTGTCAATATCTATATACTGCCGAGGCTTAACTTAGTATAAAACTACTCCCTGCCTACCGGCAGGCAGGCTTTACTTTGGAACGAGTGGAGTAGAAAACGACAACAAACCAATTTCCATTTCTTGATAAATAGCTGTTTAATCTAAATCCCCTATTGCTGTATCCAGTGGTTTGCCTGAAAATACCTCTCGCAATAGATTAACAACCGACTTAGGTTTCAGAACATTTCCCTCAGCTATCTTGTAAATACCTAAATTAAGGTCGCTGTCTGGGAGGTCTAAATATTTTTTGGTTCCGTCATAATTAATAATATATTTCTTTCTGCCTTTAGGAAAATCATTAAAAGTCCAAATAGCGATATCAGTCACGCCCTTCTGGTTCGTATAATAAAGCATATTGCGGTATTCGTCCATTTGAGACTTTTCTGATAAAGTAAACGTATTACAACCAAACTCTCCAATCATAAGTCTTTTATCTTTGCCAATTATTTCATAAGCCCTGTCTAAAACTTTCAGAAAAGGCCCGGTCCAATCATTCGGATACCAGTGAAGATTGTAGATATCGGGCTGCATGGCAATGGATTTAATATCATTCAGCCATTCTACAAAGCTCACGGATACTGTACAAGGAGTGCTACCGACTTTTTGCTTTAAATAAGGAAACATCTCTTTAAGCCAGCGATGTGATCGAACTACAGGCTCCTTTGTTACGATTCCGTCTCGTATATGGTACAAGACAATTTCATTATATAATTCCCAAACAGCTATGCGTTTATCATTCCGGAAGGTAACAACAAAATCATCAATCCATTGCTTGCTATTAGCTATCACCTTCTCTATCTTTAGCTCCTCTTTTTCTTCATCTTCATTTCTGGCATGAGGATAAAAATAATCAAAGTCAAATAGTGTTACATGGGCTTTAAGTCCAAATTTCTCTAAGAGAGATAATGCGTCTTCAAAATCTGCCAAAAACTCCTTCGAAGGATGAGGGTAACCAACAATTTGAGGCTGAATAATCAACCGAACAGTATTAAAACCAATATCTGCAATGAGTGGAAGATCTTCACCCATCTGCTTTTTAACCCCTTTATTCCAATCCAGCCATAATCTACCCCAGTCAAAATCACGAGGATAATAGCAAATTTCCTTTATTGATTCGTCAGCAAATGCAACGCTGCCTATAACAATCATCAGAACCAATAAACAGATTATACTCTTCATCTAAACTGCTCCTTTAGTTAGGCAAGTTTTGTATACAGACCATATTGATCTACCTTTCTGGCGTTTCTATACAACGCTAAATATTGACACTTCTATCCTTCATCTGTATACTTTATCATACGCCGGGATGGTGAAATTGGCAAACACATAGCGTTCAGGGCGCTACGCTCGCAAGGGCTTAAGGGTTCAACTCCCTTTCCCGGCACCATGTCAAAATTGGGCTCAACAATTAAAAATAGCCCTTTAAATATCTGATATCCGATACAACCGGCTGTGGGCCGGGGAACAAAATAAAGAATAAAAACCTAAAAGTTCTTTGTTGCCCGGCATTATTTTTTCTTTCAAACACACCTCGCTCTTCGTATGAAAATCTTCAAAACTTCTCAAACATTCCTCAATATCCCCAACTGGTCCCTCATCATCCTATTATCCCTTTTCGTTTTTTTAATATATTCGAATTCCTTAGGCGCAGGTTTTAAATGGGACGATCACAATCTCATTGAAGACAATCCTGAGATTAAAACATGGTCGAATACCGTCGATATTTTCACAAAACCCCTTCACGGATTTTCCGCTTATTATCGCCCTTTGCAAACTCTCAGTTATAAACTTGACCATACTTTTTGGGGATTAAATCCTTTAGGGTATCACCTGACAAATATCCTGCTCCATTTCCTTAACACCATCTTATTATTCACGCTCATTGTTTTGCTGACAAAAAATAAGCGATCCGCCTGGGTTAGCGCCCTATTGTTCGCCTGTCACCCGGCACTGACTGAACCCGTCAACTACATCTCAAGCCGCTCTGACTTGCTTGTCGCCCTATTCATTCTGCTTACAACTTTCTTTTACTCTTCAGCCAAAATAAAAAATGAAAAAGCGCTTTCCCTGCCCGCTCTCTTTTGTTTTGTCTTGGCGGTTTTAAGCAAAGAAATCGCTTTCATTTTCCCGTTTGTTTTATTGGCACAGGAAGGCTGCTCAAAAAAAAATTATATAAAAACTGTTCCTTATTTCCTTATTTCCGCCCTATTTCTTATTCTTAGATTCGAGACTATCCCTTTCAAAACAACACACGCGTTTTCTCCTGCGCTTCTTTTATCCATTCCCAAGGCTCTAACAACGTACATCCTTGCCTTAATTTTTCCCTTTAACCTTCACAAAACGTGGTATATCGTGCCCGTCGCTTCACTTCAGAAGGCCGATTTCTTGCTCCCCGCTTTAGGGCTCTTCTTGTTTGGCTTTCTAGTTAAAGAAATCTTTCAAAGATCAAAAACCGCCGGGTTCGGCCTCTTGTGGTTTCTTATTTTTCTCTTACCGTTTTCGACGCTGCTTTATCTTTTTTGCACCTTTCAGGCATTTCCGTTTTCGTATGCCTGGGTGTATACACCAGCCATCGGAGCCTTTCTATGCCTAGGGGCTTTAATACCTAAAAACCTTGAACTTAAAAAATCTTTTTTAACGATACTGTTTCCAATGATCCTATTTTCCTTCTCCTTGATCACGATGAGACACAACGCGCTCTGGAGAGGTTCAGAAATAGACTTTTATAAAAACATCATCAAAAGTCAGCCCTCTTTAGGGATATCAGTTATTTATGCAAACTTGGGCCAGTCTTATCTTGATGAAAGTAAATACGCAGAGGCCTTGGAGTTTTTAAACAAAGCCGTCGAGGTCAATCCGCGCGACCTGAACGCATTAGCCAATATCGCCATGGTCTACAAAAACCAAAAAAAATATAAAGAAGCTCTTAAAGAATTTAAAAAAGTCTTAGAAATCGATCCTAAAAATGCTAAAGCTTTATTCTCAATAGGAACGATTCTTTCTGAAATGGGGCAAATTGAAGAAGCACTAGACTATCACAAAAAAGCGCTCGCCTTAAACCCTCGTATTTCAAAAATCCATTACAACCTTGGTTTGCTGTATCTAAAGAAAAACAACACAAACCTCGCCATAGAGTCCTTTTGCCTCGCCGCCACCCTTGATCCCGACAACATAGATGCTCACTACAATCTAGCCATTCTCTACGCGCAAAACGGAGAATCGAAAAAAGCGTTAAAAGAATATGCCATCGTAAAAAAAACGCAGGCAGGCGCTTTTTCTAAAACCCAAAAATAAAAACCACCTAGATAGTATTGATGAAGTCGTCAAAAGAAATATGTTCGCCGATCTCTTCCTTGGTCGCGCGAACACGCTGGGAGATATACGGGTGGGTTTTGAAATAAGATAGGGGCTGAGATTTTTCTTTTTTATCCAGCTTTTTCAATTCTCTTAAAAAAAGAACCATTCCTTGAGGGTTATACCCTGCGCGCTTGGTGTAACGAGCGCCTAATTTGTCCGCCAATAATTCATCTTTTTGAGAATATCCTGTCAAAAGCTGCATATAGGCCAACTGCGCGCCTCTGGCAAAATCAGTATTCTGGGTGCCGATGGATAGAAGAGAAACGATATTGTATCCCCAAATAGCCTGCAACCTTTTAACACTATGGCGCGCCACAATATGGCCTACTTCATGCCCTAAAACAGCAGCCAATTCATCATCGCTCTTGGCAACCTTAAGTAACTTTTTAAAAACATAAACATATCCGCCAGGCAGAGAAACCGCATTGACAATCTCGGCGTCTTTTTTATCCTCTATGATGCGGAATCTATAGATGAGTTCTTTACGATCGCATACGGCGGCAATTTTTTCACCAATCGCATCAAGTCGCTTGTTTGAATCAGGGTCCTGAATGACAATATACTCCTTTTCAACCTGCCGGGACAAGGAATTGCCCATATTAACTTCCTGATCCGTCGAAATAATCAACATATCTTCCCGCTGGGTCGCGACATTGTACTCTGCCCCACAGCCGGATAGATTAAATGTCACGAAAAATAAAAAAAGCGTTACACCGAGTTTTTTTAACATAGACGAAAGCTTATGCACCGGCAAACCCACCACATTAAAATAGCAGCCGTCAATATGCTTTACAAAAGATCCTCCGCGCCCCTGAATGTCAAAACCACCCGCTTTATCCAAAGGAGTGACTTTTTTAAAATATCTTAAAATTTCAAGGTCGGTCAAAGGCTCCATCACAAGCCCTGTCTCCTCGACATCAACGATTTCTCGTTTCTTCTTGATATCGATCACAGCGATCCCTGTAAAAAGACGATGAGGCTTACTCGAAAGTCTCTTAAGCATCTCATGAGCGTCTTTCAAATTCTTCGGTTTTCCAAAAACACGGCCTTTCTGCCAGACAAGCGTATCGCAAGCCACAACGATTCCGCTTTTCATGCGGCTCGCGACGTTGCGCGCTTTTAAAAGCGCATTCATCTGTACGGTTTTTTTGGGAGTTTTTGAAGAACCCTCACGCTCTTTGACTAAAGAAGGCACAACTTTAAATTTAACACCGAGGTTTTTAAGAATCTGCTGGCGAGCCTTTGATTTTGAAGCGAGGATTAACATAGAAAGTCTATAGTCAATAGTCGATAGTCTATAGTCAATAATCGATAGTCAAATTAACAATTAACAATTAAAAATGAACAATTAAATAAAAAAACAGGGAACACCCGCAAACAAAAAAATAAACTAAATCTTTTTTCCTTTTTTATTTTCCATCTTCTATTTTCTATTCTCGAAATTGTTCGTTGCCTTTAACTATTTTAAGCTCTTGGCTGCCGATTCACCAGCTAAATACCCGGTTGAAAAAGCCGCCTGAAGATTGAACCCTCCGCTGGAAGCAGCTAAATCCAACATCTCGCCGCAAAAATACAGACCGGCTACTATTTTAGATTCCATGGTTCTAGGATTAACGTCTTTTAAAGAAACGCCGCCGCCAGTCACCATGGCCTCAGAGATGGGCCGAGACCGCATTAAGGTCAAAGGAAAAGCTTTCAAAATAGCGACGATTTTTCTCCTCTCCTGATTCGTTATCTGATGGCATCTCTTATCAACCGGCATAGAGGCAACAGTCAAAAACACTTCTGCCAGTTTTTTCGGCATAAGATCTCCCAAATAATTTCTGATGATCAGGTTTCCCTGAAGTTGAAAATCGCGCAGTAGCTTGGCATCCAACTGATCTGTTTTCAAACCCGGCTTTAAATCAATAGCCATCTTTAATTCTTTTTTTCCTTGAATATGTTTGGTAAGAAACAGGCTATTGTCTAAGACCAGAGGACCTGAAATACCAAAATGCGTAAAAAGCATCTCGCCGACATCCGTTGCGACTGTCTGGGCCTCCTTATAAAAAATGAGACGGATATTCTTTAACGTTAAACCCGCGAGATCCCGGACAAAACTTTCTTTTGTTTCCAGCGGGACAAGCCCGGGGTAAAGATCCTCGATCTTATGCCCCAACCACTGAGCTAAACGCAGGCCATCGCCTGTCGAACCCGTCTCAGGATACGACACACCTCCTGTGGCAAGGATAAGCCTGGACGCTAGAAACTCTTCATCATTAAAAGTTCGGATCCCTGTTATTTTATTATCTTTGACAATAATATTTTGAAGAGAAGAGTTTAAATGAATACCAACCGAGCCTTCTTTTAAAGCCTTATTCAGCGCCTCAATCACATTTTCTGCTTTATCCGACACAGGAAATACGCGTAATTGACGTTCTGTTTTTAAGGGACAACCTCTTTGTTTAAAAAAATCAAAAAGTTCTTTAACAAAAAAATGTTTAAAAGCATCGCGTAAAAAAAGGCCTTTTTTTTCGAAATGAGCTAAAAATTCTTCTAAAGAACAATCATTCGTGACGTTGCAACGCCCTTTACCGGTGATTCCAAGCTTCCTGGCCAGGCTCGCATTTTTTTCAAAAAGGGCGACATTTTCAGTCAACTGAGACGCCCGAATGGCCGCCATAATTCCCGCTGGACCGCCACCAATAACAATAATCTTGTAGTGTCTCATAAAAGATTCAAGGGTAAAAGAAATTTTAACGAGGCTTCGAAGTAAAGAAATCAGAGGCTTTAAAAATAGAGACTAAAGGACAGTTTTTCAAAGAAAGATTCTCTTGCGCTCCTTCTTCTCTGTCGATAACAACAATTGCCTGCCGCACCGTTACATCGAGTTTTTTTAGAATATCAATGGACTCGATCAACGAACCGCCTGTGGTCGCTACATCATCCAAAAGGACAACTTCATCCTTAGGTTTTAGCTCAGGCCCTTCGATCTGCAACATCCGGCCATGCGTTTTAGGAGTCTTACGGATCAGGAAGGTATTCATAGGCTTGCCGCTTTCAAAACTCACACAAGCCAAAGCGCCTACAATAGGATCCGCACCCAAAGTAGGACCGCCAACCGCAGCCACAGACATGTCTTTGATCATATCAAAAATGACATGACCCAAAAGATAAGCCCCTTCGCTGCTTAAGGTCACGGCACGCGCGTCCAAATAATAATGGCTCATCTTACCGCTGGAAAGCTTGATCGGGCCTTCATGGTAAGCCTTGAGTTTAAGCAATGTAAACAATCGTTCCTTGTATCCTTTATCCATAAGCGCTTATTGTACTAACAAAGAGAAATAGTGTCAATTGGAAAAGCGAAGCTTGTTTGACAATTCGAAGATGAAATGTTACCATAGGTGACATGTTAAAGTCTCATTGTTCAGCTTTTTTGAATATCCTCTATCCGAAAAATTGTCATATTTGTTCCCGGATTTTTGACAGGCATACGGCAGCCTATGATGACAACATCTGCTCCTCCTGTTACTCCACCATGAAAAAGACCGCGCCAGAAGCAGTTCAGGCGCCTTTGTCAGCCCCTTACGAAAGACTTCTATCTTGTTACCATTACGAAGGAGCAGTACGCGAACTTATTCATAAATTTAAATACGATAGCAGGCCCTATTTGGCAAAAACAATCGAAAAATTAATGCATGAGACCTTAAGCGAGATGGGAACTTCTCTTTTTGCGGATGTGGATTATTTTGTTCCCATACCGCTTTATCCCGCTCGCGCCCGAGAACGCGAATTCAATCAATCAGAGCTCTTGGCCCGAATTTTAAGCACACGCCACCGCAAACCCTGTACTCTAGCCCTGCGCCGAAACAAGAATACCCGACCCCAGGCAGTATTATCAGAGCACGATCGACAAACGAATATCCAAGGCGCCTTTGGATTAAATTACCTCCCTGTCAAAGATAAAAATATCGCTCTCGTTGATGACGTTGTAACAACCACCGCGACAGTTCAGGAAGCGGCGCGAATCTTAAAAGAAGCAGGCGCTAAAAAAGTCTGGGTCTTGGCTTTTGCCAAAGGATAAGCCCCGTTAGAGACAGCATTTAAATCTCTAATTAACAAAATTTGAAACACAATTTGAATCATTGAGTCGCGAATATCAGACGGTCATCTAAAAACGACCTGTCTCTAGTAGGGGAACCCCGTTAGAGACAACGCTTAAATCTACAACTAAAAAAACTTACATTTAATGAAACTCTATTGTAATCCTAGAGTCACGGTTAATAGACGGTCATCTAAAAACGACCTGTCTCTAACGGGGTAAACCCATGAGAATACTGCGTAATTATGTCCTTAAGGAATTCTTAAGCTCTTTCTTCATCTCCATGTTCGTTTTGACCTTTGTCATGATCTTAGGCAACCTGATCAAATTGGCGGAACTCATTATCACCAAAGGCGTATCTCTGCTGATCGCGTTGAAACTATTTCTTTTCCTCATCCCTTTTCTATTCAGCTTCATCCTCCCCATATCAACGCTGGCAGGAGTTCTTCTCTCTATCGGGAGGCTTTCTTCAGACAACGAAATCATCGCCATCCGCGCGAGCGGCATCCATCTCATACGTCTCCTGACACCTTTTTTGATCGTCGGACTCATTTTAAGTTTATTTTCCATTATCTTAAACAACCAAATCATCCCTGATTCACGATATAGATCCCGAGAGGTCCTTATTGAAATGGGGAACCAAAGCCCTACCGCAGCCCTAGAGGCAGGAACCTTTATCACCGCTTTCGACAAATTCATTCTTTTTATCTATCAGATTGACGGCTATAAATTCACAAACATCCGTATCTATGAACCTCAAGGGAGCGAAAAGCCGCCGCGAACTATCATCGCCAAACGCGGCGAATTCATCCTCATGCCTGAAAAAAAGATCCTTAAATTAAAATTGATTGACGGGACAAGCGATGAAATCAATCCGCGCGATCCTGAAAATTTCTATAAATTAAATTTTAAAACATATTTCATGAATATCGATTTTAAAAAATCACAGGGGAAAAAAACCGATAAAAAAACAAAAGACATGACGCTCACGGAACTCAATAAACAAATGGCCACTTTTAAAGAACAGAAAATTGACATCAATCCGATCTTAACGGAAATCTATAAGCGCATTGCGCTCTCTTTTTCTTGTCTTGTTTTTGTCCTGATCGGCGCCCCGTTTGCAATGATCACGCGAAGACGCGAAAAATCAGTGAATTTCGGTTTTGCCTTTCTCATCGTAGCTCTTTACTATATCATGTTGATAGGTTTTGAGGCCTTAAGCTTGGAAGGAAAACTACCGCCGATCTTGGCCATGGGCCTACCAGACATTATCTTTGGCGCTCTTGGCGTAGGTCTCCTTTGGAAAACATGCTTATCCTAGACAAATACCTGATCCGTGATTTTTTGAAAAGTTTTATCTCAGCGTTATCCGTATTTATTTTTCTTTTTATCATCATAGATATTTTTTCAAGTCTTCAGGAAATCCTCAAAAATCATCCGCCTTTCCTAAAAGTCGTCGAATATTACATTTATTCCATCCCGACCATTTTTGTCCAGATATCTTCCATCGCCTCGCTCTTGGCCACCCTTTTTACACTCGGCAATTTAAACCAATCAAACGAAATCATCGCCATGCGCGCAACAGGATTGAGCGTCTTTCATATCATCCGGCCCTTGATCACCTTTGGCTTACTCTTAAGTTTAGGAATTTTTGTGCTCAATGAAACAATAACTCCAAAAACTCAAAAAACAAGCCGTATCATTAAAGATTTTTATATCGACAAAAAAACCGGAGCGGCCACAGATCAAACAATTGAAAACGTGGCTGTCTATGGTTTTAACAACCGGCTCTTCTTTATCAACAAGCTCTACCCAAAATCCAACATCATCGAAGGTCTGACAATTTTAGAACATGATGAACATCAGAATGTTAAATCAAAGATTTATGCGGAAAAGGCCGTTTGGAGAAATAACCGGTGGGTCCTTTATCAATGTTTTATCTACCACTTAAGCAATGACAAAAAAATCAAAGGCGAACCCCTCTATTTCAGCGATACGACATTTAAGATTGAAGAAACGCCGCGGGATTTTATGAGCCACAACATTCCTGTAGAAAATATGAACATTCGCGAACTATCAAACTATATCGTGCGTCTATCGCAAAGCCATGAGACGTCGACAATTAAAAGACTTAAGGTCGATCTCTATCAGAAAACATCCCTTCCCTTCACCAACCTTATCATCATCCTCTTGGGTATCCCGTCATCCATCATCGTCAAACGCCGGGCCGTCGCTTTTTCATCCATAGGGATATGCGTCGGCATTAGCTTCATCTTCTACGTCGCCTTTGCCGTAAGCATCGCGTTGGGTAAAGGGGGAGCCATCCCGCCTCTTTTGTCAGCATGGATCAGTCACATCATCTTCGGCAGCGTCGCCATTTACTTTATTTCAAAAATCCCGTAATTTACACGATGAACGATCGCCAGCTTACGCTGGCTCGGACGAAAGATGATCGCTCACATTCGTTCGCTAAGACGATTTTTGTACCCATCATCCTTCCATTCTATCGTCTTTCGGAAAAATGCTATTGATTAATGTACAAGCGCGGGACACGGGGGGAAATCCAACAGACAACTTCATAAGGTATGGTATGACACATCGCAGCAATTTCTTCAACACGAATTTTCTTATTTTTCTGAACTCCGACTAAGACAACCTCATCTTCTAACTTTACACCAGGCACGGAACCAACGTCCACCATGGTTTGATCCATACAAACCACACCTACTATGGGGCACAAGCAACCATGGAGCAGAACAGCACCCCTATTGGAAAGGAGCCGGTTATAGCCGTCTCCATATCCTACGGGAAGCGTCGCGATCCTTGTCTTTTCAGAAGTAATATAGGTCCTGCCATAACTGATAGAGCGGCCCTTTTCGACCTCTTTTAAATAAACAACTTTTGTTTTGAAATTCAAAACAGGCTTAAGATTCACGCGATCAAACATATCCTCTTTTGGATGAAGTCCATACAAGGCCAGCCCCGGGCGCACCAGATTAAAATAGGCATTTTTGAATCCCAAGACAGCCATAGAATTAGCGCAATGTTTTAAAGGAATATCCACGCCGCGGATCTGGAGTTTATCCAAAAGCGTACAAAAAACTGCCAGCTGAGAATGGGTAAAATCTTCATCACTGTCAGCGCTTGGAAAATGCGTATAAATACCCTCTAAACTCAGATGCTCCAGCGCACAGAGAGAAATAATAAAATCACTCGCCTCATTATGCCAGACACCCAGGCGCCCCATACCTGTATCGATTTTTACATGGACTTTGATCTTTTTTTTGAAGCGACGACCGACCTGATTAAGGTTTTTAGCCAAATCCAAATCCGCGACAGTCGCCGTGATATCATATTCCAAGAAAGCCTGCGTATCGCCTTTTAAAAAACCGCCTAAATGAAGAATGGGCTTTTTGACGCCGGCGCGACGCAACATAACCGCCTCATCAACGCATGCCACGCCCAAGTAATCAACGCCACAAGCCACCAGGGTTTTTGAAACTTCAACAATACCATGGCCATAGGCATTCGCCTTCACCGCAGCCATAATCTTTGTCCCTTGTGGCAAATGTCCCTTAACCACCTGATAATTGGATCGAAGAGCCGCGAGATTAATTTCAACCCATGTTTGACGATAGAATCGAGAATTTTTCATAAATAAACCCTTTTAAAACATTTCTACGCAAGTCAGCCCCAAAAAGAATTAGCACTTTAATGCGGACTACGCCTTCATGCCAGACTCCACCGAAACCTTAAAAGAATGCTATGGAACGTTTCTGTGGAGTCAGACCCGAAAGGAACTAGCACTTTAATACGGGGCTGACCTGACAATCTTTTTCGTATAGATAAACAGGCGTCACTTGAAAAGAATCAATTGGTTTTTCTGTTCGCGCTATTTGTTGAGTGAGCTTTGCCAGAGATTCAGGCGTTGGATACCAAAGGGCTTCCTTAAAAAACTTAAAATCTCTAGCCCTGTCTTTTAAATCCTTTTGATATAATTTTAGCCCATCACCAAGAAAATAAAGATCTTTCATAGACTTTGCGACCAAGCGCTTTTTCCATTCATCAGATTTGATCAGTAAATCTTTAGAAGTTCTTCTAAAATTTAAAGAGTCTGCTTCGTAAAAACGGCTATAAACATTTTCCCGGCGCGCGTCAACCACTACGCAGACCTTTTTGTTACACAGAGGGTCAGCGTTAAAAGCAATCGCGTCCAGACTTGAAAAAACCAAACAGGGTTTATTGAACGCATAGCTAAAACCCTTTATCGTGCTCAAACCAATCCTCAAGCCCGTAAAAGACCCCGGACCACGACCGACGCCAAAACAATCAACCTGATCTAACCGAATCTTTCCCTTTTTCAAACAAGATAAAATAAGTTTATCGATGGCGTCCGTACGTCCCTTTTCATACGGACGCGATTTTCCGGCGATGAGGCGCTTCTCGTCACAAAGAGCCACGACAGAAAATCGCGTTGAAGTATCTATAGATAGGTATTTCACGTTTTTTAGCGGGGGTTTTGTTTAAATAATTCTTTCGAGGTCCTACCTCTTTCAAGGTCTTCTGCTATTGACAATAATCTATCCAGCGCGATCCTCAAATTATCCTGGCTAAAGATCTGCGGGAAATTTCTATCAAAAACACCCCAAAGGATCTGCATATTAACTTTATAGACCAAAAAATTATTTTGAATAACGGCATAATCGGGTAAACGACTGGTATTGTACCCTACTGTTTCTTTCAAGCACATCTGGATAAACGGTAAAGGCAGAAATTCATTGCGAAAACCTGAATAAACAATGCCGATAAAAACCTCGCGCCCTTTATAAACACCGCCAATCTCCTGCTCGTAATAAAAAGGCGGAATTCGAGTCTTATTTTTAAAACTTCCCCCCGTCAATTGTATCGCTGCTTTTAAAAAAGGTCCAACAAGGCCGATGATCGAAAAAAACCACCAGAAGGTTAAAAAAACGAAAATAACACCGAGACTTAAATAAAAGGTCCGGGAAAAAATATCCGTTTCAAACATTAAATAATTCATGGCGTCTTAAACTTTTTAGCTTTTTAAAGAGTTTCTCGTGCCTTGTTTCACGACAAGACAGACAAAGCCGTCTTGTTTTAAGGCCTGCAATCTTAAAATGTATCATAAGAGTGTTTTTAGGAAGAAAGGGCTTCATTTTCTCGGCCCATTCAATGACGGTAACCCCATCCGCGGCAACAAACTCGCCAAAACCGATATCAAAAAAATCACGAGAATTATTTAAACGATACAGGTCAAAATGATAAATAGGTACTCGAGCGCGGTATATTTTTAGTATAACAAACGAAGGACTGCAAACATAGCCTTTTTTTCCTAAACCCAGCCCTAAGGCCAGGCCCTTAACAAATGTCGTCTTGCCGGAACCAAAATCACCCATCAAGGCCAATCCATCGCCTTTTTTTAAACTCCGCCCTATTTTTTTAGCGAAGCTTATCGTTTGATCCTCACTGTGAGACATATAAACTATTTTTTTCATTTTAGAAAAAATTTAAAAATGCCTGAATCCACGCCATGGGATTTCTAGCATGCGACAATCGTTTTTGATCATTCGGACACCGTCAAATAAATCTGTGATCCGGCCGATGCAAATGAATTTAAATTCTTTTGAATTTTTTATCTGGGACAAAAGCTTGAAAGCTTCGCGTGACTTTAGCGTAAAGAGAAGTTCAAAATCTTCTCCATCATATAAAGCTGAATTAATACCTAAAGAATCCGATGATTGTGGGATCTTATTTTCAAAAATAAGCGCCCCGACCCGGCTTGAACGGACCAAGCGGTTCAAGTCCATGCCTAAGCCATCTGAAAGATCCATCATAGAATTTATTTTAAAATTCTTAACTAAAAAACGCGCCTCAGGCAAACGAGGCGTAAAATCTAAATGCTTATGTTTTAAAGAACCTCCCAGAGAACCTGAGACAAAAATAAGGTCACCGACCTGAGCTGTACTGCGTAGGACAAGATTCTTTTTTTCAACCTCACCCGCCATAAAAACGTCAACAACCAAATGCCTGCTTCTATTCGTATCACCGCCGATTATAGAAAAACCGAATTTTTTGGCACAGCGTTTCATGCCCATCATTAATCCCCGGATAAAACGATCCACTCTTTTGGGCGGCAGGCCAACACTGACAAGAGCATAGCGGGGAATCCCTCCTTTAGCGGCAATATCACTGACAGAGACAGCCATGGCTTTATAACCGATCTTTTCAAAATTCTCATTTTTCTTAAAATGAACAGACTCAACCAACATGTCACAGGTATAAAGAAGATACTTCCCTTGATCCCCTTGAACGACAGCAACATCATCGCCGATCGAGACAACGACCAAAGGATCAGCTGTCTTAAAAACCTTTGCCATTCGATCGATCAAGACAAGTTCTTTAACTTTTTTTCGCAACATAACCATAGATTTCTTTTAAATTTTCTCTGAATGAGGGCCGAATGATCCCTTGTTCTGTGATGATCGCCGTCGTTAATGAAGCTGGCGTAACATCAAATGATGGATTAAATACATGGATGCCTTTTGGCGCAATCGGTTTTTTAAAATAAAGTGAAACAACCTCCTCCGCCCCCCGTTCTTCAATCGGGATCAGACGGCCTTCAGCCAACGACATATCGATCGTTGAGAAAGGCGCCACGCAATAAAACGGTATTTTGTGATACCAGGCTGCCACCGCTAGGCTATAGGTACCGATCTTATTGGCAAAATCTCCGTTAGCCGCGATTCTGTCCGCACCCACAAAAACTGCGTCAATTTTTTTACGACGCATGAGATCCGCGGCCATATTGTCACAAATGAGCGTTACGTCCACATGGTTATGCATAAGTTCCCAAGTTGTCAAACGAGCCCCTTGCAGCAAAGGCCTTGTTTCACAGGCATAAACTTTTATTTTTTTACTTTCTTCTTTAGCGCGATAAAATACCCCAAGGGCCGTACCATAACCGCTGGTGGCCAAACCTCCGGCATTACATACAGTAAGCAAACTGTCACCGCTCTTGACAAGCCTGGAGCCGTATGCGCTCATCTGGAAACACATCTGAACATCCTCATGGATGATCCGCTCGACCTCTTTCTTAAGCGCGAGAATCATTTCAAGCTTTGGCTTGTTTTGATTTTCTTCAACAACTTTAAAAACAAGCGATAAAGCCCAATGGAGATTAACAGCCGTCGGCCTGCTTGAATTCAAATAAACCTTTAAACGCTTTGCCGTGGCCAAAAGAATTCGCGGGTCCCTAGATTTTGTTTTTTGCATCCCTAAAAGAAATCCTAAAGCGCCGGCAATACCGATTAAGGGTGCGCCGCGGACTTTTAGTTTTTTTATCGCCCACCAGACGTCGCTGACGCTCTGGCAATCTTCATAGCTTAAGACAACAGGCAACTTTGTTTGATCAATGATCCTGATCCTGTCTTTCTTCCAAGCAATGGGATTCACAAAAGTTTTTTGCGTCATAAAAATCCTCCAAAAAATTCAAACCACTTCAAATGTTTTCTGATCTGTTAACTTCTCCTCTACGCCTTAACCCCGGCTTAAAATCTGCCACAAAAGATTTCTCCTAACCTCAATCGCCCCTTTAGGACATATTTCCTGACAGCACAAACAACGAATGCATTTCTTATCATTGATGAGCAAGCGTCCTGATTCAAGGGATATTGCGCAAGCCGGACAGATTTTTAAACACTGACCGCAGACCTTGCAACGGGACGCGGCCACCCGAACCTTCATTACGAGAATATATTTCATCAGATCCGCCAAGGCCTTAGGCATCTTATTCAGGGGCGTAGTTTTCGGCAGTTGAAAATTTTTCCCCAGAAAGCTTTCCACAGGCTCTCCCAAAGAAACAACCACGTCACAATCTTTTGGGGCTAGCCCCCGATCCTGTGAAATCCTAATGGTCGCGACATCTCTCAAATTCAGCCCCATGATCTTTGCCAAAATCATATCCAAAGCAAATGCGTCCGCGCTTGCCGCGACAAGATCTACCTTTTTAGGCGTACCACTGGTGCCCGGACCTTCACCCTCTAAGGCTTCAATGCCATCCACAATTGTCAAATCCGGCCGTCGCGCCGCGCATATATCCACCAAGACACGGCTCAATTCTTCAGACCGTGGGTTCTCAATATGAATTTTTGTTTTTGACATCCCCACCACTAATCCGAAAAGATTTTTAACAGCTGCGGACATTAACGTCAAGCCGTGCGTTTTAAATTTTGGGATAGAAACAAGTTTGTCGCATTTATTGAGCCAATCAGTCAAAGGATACCCTCCAACCATTTTCGGATGAGTAAAATAACACAACTCAACCCCCTCCTCCTGACAAACTCTTTTAACCCCTGAGGCCTCATAAACACGGTCTACATCCACTTCTTCTCCCCAGACATTCGGAGCATCTCCACAATAGATATAAGAAGTGACCGGCTTGATCAAACGTATCACCGCTCGAAGGACTTCCGGGTGAGTTGTCACGCATTGCTCAGGCGTCGCATCAGTCAAAAGATTAGGTTTCAATAAAATCCTCTCCTTCGGCTTAATAAATTCCTGCATGCCCCCCAAAAAATCAACAGCTTGCTTCACCGCGGCCTGAACTGCATCGGGACCATAAGAAACACACTTAACTAATGAAACTTTTGCGTTTGAAAGAGTCATAGGTTTCAAAATATCAAATTTCAAAATCCAAATTTACAAATAATAATCAAATGTCTTAGGGATATCCTTTTATCCCTTACTTGCTTTGTACTCAGACAAAAAAGCCTATTTCAAGATTTAGTCATCGATTATTCAAAAATTAGACGTGTTGAGTATTTTTTTTAAAAAAATTATTCACAAGCAATCGGTAATTTAAAAAATTTGATCGCGTTGGCCGTAGTCTGAGAACAGATCTTTTCGAAAGGTTCGCCTTTGATCATCGCGATCTCTTCCGCGATCTCAACTAGATACGCGGGAGCGTTACGTTCCCCGCGCCTGTTGCCAGGCGCTAAAAAAGGCGCGTCAGTTTCTAAAAACATCCTCTCCAAAGGCATAAAACGCACAACCTCTTTAGCATGGATTGATTTTGGATAAGTAATATTTCCCGTAAAAGAAACATAAAAACCTAAGTCCAGGCACTCTTTCAGCTCCTTAAGTTCACCGGAAAAACAATGAAAAACAACACCGCAATCTTTAACGCGCGCGTTAGCCTTTAAAAGTTCAAGCGTGCGTCCATGGGCGCCCCGGGAATGAATAACCAACGGTAGCCGCACCTCTACCGCCAACTCCATAAAAATTTCAAAGATTTCCTCCTGAACGTTCGCTGGAGATAAATTACGGAAATAATCCAACCCAACTTCGCCAATGGCCACTATTCTTTTGTTATCATCTATCATTTTTCTTAGCTTGACCTTCAAGTCGCTCGTATAACTTTTGGCTTCATGGGGATGAATACCAACCGTCGCGAAAACATTGTTTGATGTGGATGCCAACTGTACTGAAATGCGGCTGCTCTCAAAACTTGCGCCCACATTAATCAGCGCTTTAACACCAGCGTCAGCGGCATTCAAGAAAACCTGGTCGCGGTCACGGTCAAAATCCGGAAAATCAAGATGGCAATGGGTATCTATCAGCATAATCTTAAAAAAATTAAATCCGAAATCCGATGCCCGAAATCCGAAAACCTTGATTCCATTTTTACGGACTCCTGACTTCCGACTTCGGACTTCAAAGTCTTACTTCTTCTCTTCAACTATCCTCGGAAACAAAGGATCTCCCTTTTTGACGTGTTCCGATCCTATCTGAGCCGTAATCTTAGAAGCTGTTTGTGGCATAAAAGGGAGAAGCTCGCGGGCAATGACTCTTAAAACTTCGATCAAAATAGCGATAAAATTTTCTAGCTCTTTGATTTTATTTTCTTTTTTTAAATTCCACGGCTTTGTCACTTCGATATATTTATTCGCCGCGCCGATCAGTCCCCAGATACTCTCTAAAGCAGTTATAAAATCCAACCTTTCCAAAGCCTCATCGATCTTACAAGGAATATTTTTTATCTTTGGCAAGAGCTCTTGGCGCGCAAACGCATCCAGGGACTCCTCATGTAACAAAGGGATCTTCGAATCAAAGTATTTCTCATCCATCGTCAATGTCCGATAAACCAAATTCCCCAGATCATTGGCTAGGTCTCCGTTAAACCGCTTGATCAACGCGTCTTTCGAGAAGACTCCATCCAGCCCAAAGGGCACTTCGCGCAAAAGAAAATAACGACACACATCAATGCCGAATTCATCGATCAAATCCAAAGGATTCACCACATTACCCCGACTCTTGGACATTTTTTCCTCACCCACCTGCCACCAGCCATGAGCGAAAATCTTATTGGGAGGATTTAAGCCAACAGCTTTGAGCATAATGGGCCAAAACACCGTGTGTTGGCGCAAAATATCTTTAGCCATCAGATGGACAACCGAAGGCCAGAATTTATTCAGCTTCTCCTCATCTTTCGGAAACCCTAAAGCGCTTAAATAATTTATTAACGCATCAAACCAGACATAGGTCACATGGTCAGGACTAAAAGGCAAAGGGATTCCCCAGCTCATGCGGGCTTGTGGCCTTGAAATACAAAGATCTTCAAGTTTATTTTCTTTTAAAAAGCTCAAAACCTCGTTTCGACGGGATTCAGGGGCGATAAAATCAGGGTGCTCTTCAATATACTTTAACAACCAATCTTGGTATTTAGAGAGCTGAAAAAAATAATTCGATTCTTTAATAACCTCAACCGACCGATGGCAATCAGGACACAATCCGCCCACCGCTTGTTTTTCCGTCCAGAAAACCTCGCAAGGCACACAGTACAAGCCTTTGTATTGCCCTAAATAAAGATCCCCCTGGTCTAAGAGTTTTTGCAGGAAATACTGGACCGCCTGAATATGCCGGGGCTCGGTCGTGCGTATAAAATCATCGTAAGAGATCTCAAGTTTTTTCCAAGCCTCTTTAAAACGCGGGATGATTTGATCGACAAAAGCGAGCGGTGTCAACCCTTTCTCTTCGGCAGCTTTCAGAATCTTTTGGCCATGTTCATCCGTTCCGGTTAAAAAATAAACATCAAAACCGCGCTGCCGTTTATGACGCGCCAAGCAATCCGCGGCAATCGTCGTATACGCATGCCCGATGTGCGGCAGACCGTTCACGTAATAAATCGGAGTTGTGACGTAAAATGATTTATTCATAAAATAATAACCTTTTAGTAAACCCCGTTAGAGAACTTCGTTCTCTAACGGGGT
>JAGVOQ010000030.1 GCA_020052645.1 Candidatus Omnitrophota bacterium | reverse complement strand
TATCTTCTATCTTCTATCTTCTATCTTCTATCTTCTATCTTCTATCTTCTATCTTCTATCTTCTATCTTCTATCTTCTATCTTCTATCTTCTATCTTCTGATTTTAACTTGTGACCTTATAACTTATTTTTGTCTTGCAATATTAAGCACAATCCCCATGCCAATAAGATTGATCAAAAGAGATGAGCCACCATAGCTGATAAAAGGCAAAGGCAGGCCCACGACTGGACAGGCACCGACATTCATCGCGATATTGATAAAAGCATGGAAAAAAATCACCGAGGCAAATCCTACAGCCAAAAGACGCCCCAGCGCATCCTTAGCTAATGAACCAATCTTCAGCATATTGGCAATAAGAATTCCGAAAAGAACAAGAAGCAGAACGCTTCCCAAAAACCCCCACTCTTCTCCCACAACAGAAAAGATAAAATCCGTGTGACGTTCGGCTAAAAAATTCAGCTGGCTTTGAGTTCCGGCCATCCAACCCCGGCCCAACAGCCTTCCTGAACCGATGGCGATTTTAGATTGGATTATCGTATAACCAGCACCCAAGGGATCTATGTTGGGATTCAAAAAAACAAGCAAACGAGATTTCTGATATCCTTTTAAAAAATGCCAGAAAAACGGAAACAATAAAATACCCGTCATAATAAAGCTCAACAAATAACGTAAAGGAACTTCGGCCAAAAGAGCGATAGAAAAGAATATAAACAAATAAACAATCGCAGTTCCTAAATCCGGCTGCACCAGAACAAGCCCTGTCAGAATCAAAGTCATGCCTAAAGGCAAGAAAACTCCTTTTACAAAACCTGTCGTATTTCTTGAAACATGAACATCCAAAAGATCTTTTTTACTGAAATATTTTGCCAAGACAAACACAAGGGTAAACTTTCCTAATTCAGACGGTTGAAAAGAAATTTCTCCTAAAGAAATCCAACGCTGGGCCCCCATGATAGAGCGCCCTAAAAATAAAACAAACCCCAGGCATAAAAACGACACAACATAAAGCGGAGCCCCCAAAAACATCAATTTGTGATAATCCAGACGCGAAACAAAAAACATAGCCAATAGACTCACCCCCACCCAAAGAAGCTGTTTATTAAAAATCTCTTGTTTAATAAAAGCATTCTTTTGATGACAGCTGCTAAAAAGGCATAAAAGCCCGAAACCTATGATCAAGATCAGAACCAAAATAATTATTTTTGAAGGACTGAACCTCATAGCCACTTCCCCTTCTCTTTCATTTCTTGGAAAAATTCACGCCCCAACTCACAGGCATAATGACTCGTATCAACATTTTCCAGAAGGATACAAAAAGCATATTTCGGTTTACTCATCGGGAAAAAACCAGCGACCCAACCATGAGCTTTTGCGCCAAAAACCTGTGCCGTTCCTGTCTTAGCGCAAATTTCAAGACCAGCCACTTCAAGGCTATGCGCGGTCCCGCTTTCAAGCTGAACAGGTAAACGCAAAGATTCTTTAATAACGCCAATCACATCTTCCGGGACATCGATCCTCTTGGGCTCTTTTCTTTCCACAGAAACACCATCGACGGCTTTGGTCAAATACGGCTCAACCAGATATCCTCCATTGGCAACCGTCGCCATCATCCGCGCCAACTGAAGCGGTGTCACCAAAACAAAACCCTGTCCAATAGAAAAATTCGCGGAATCCCCATCATACCAATTATCAAAATATTTTAAACGTTTCCATAAGCGACTGGGTATAAACCCTGTTGCTTCATGAGACAAATCAATTCCGGTCACTGCCGCAAAACCAAAATCATGAGCGGCCTCTGTCATAGCATCTGCGCCGGCTAAAATACTCAACCGGTAGAAATAAACATCACAGGAATACGCCATCGCTTGATAAAAATCTTGGAGCCCATGAGTGCTCCAGCACTTGAAATTCCTGTTTCCGACCTTCAGGCTTCCCGGACAAAGATAGCTCGTCGCAGGAGTTATTTTTTTATTTTTTAATGCCGCGACCGCGGTCACAATTTTAAATACTGAACCCGGGGGGAACTGCCCGCTGATGGCCCGATTAAAAAGAGGCGCCGAGGAAGACGTCAGGACATCCGAAAGAGCCTTGCGGTCTTTTTTTTCAACAAAAATATTCGGATCAAATGCCGGTGCGCTGCTTAAAACAAAAACCTCACCCGTCTCAATGTCCAAAAGAACAAACGCGCCTTTTTTCCCTTTTAAAAGATTATCGGCGGCACTCTGCATATCTAAATCCAGTGTTAATTCCACATCTTTACCAACCAACGGCGGCTTATAACCCAACATACGCACCTGACGGCCGGCGCTATCAACCTCGACTTGTTGTCCGCCGCGCTCACCCCTTAAATACAAATCATCCTCCTCTTCAATGCCGCTATAACCCACAAGATCCTTAATATCATATCCATAGTCTTTAAGCTTTGTGATACGACTCTTGTCGATTTCCCCCATATAACCCAAGACATGGCACGCCCCTGTTAAAAGCGGATAATAACGCCGCGCGTTCAGCTGTACGCTAACGCCCCCCAAATCAAGCCCCTCTTCTTCCACGATAATAGCTGTGGTCTTAGGAACGCCTGAAGCGATCACAACAGGCGTAAATGGATTCAAATAACCTTTTTCGTAAATCCTTGACAAAGTTTCTGGGTCTTTCGACAAGATCTCAGAGAGCCTCTGAAAGATATGTTTTTTATTTTTAAATTCCTGAGGGGTAACAACAACATCAAAAGAAATAATATTATCTGCCAAAACCTTCTGGTTTCTGTCCAGGATTTTTCCGCGCCTCGGCACTTCCGAGATCAAGCGTATGGAATTACGTAAACTTAAATGATAGTAATACCCGCCTCGAAAAACCTGTACCCAAAAAAGCACGAGTCCGAGAAAAAAGAAAAGTAAAAGTAATGTTATCGTATAAGCTTTAAATCGCATTTTTTTGAAAAAATTATCAAGCAGTACGCCAACGCAGTCGTTCCAAGAGCCTCTATAAAATTTCTGATCAAAAACCAACCCGAAATTCCTTCAGAAGAAAAAGACCCAAGCAAGGGCTTCAAGAACATGGCAAGAAAATTATTGAATAGGACGCAAAGGAAAACAATCGGAAGAACAATAAGCCAATTGTCCCGGTTGACGAGGCGTGCGACAAAAACCACCGCCAAAGTGCAAAGCATAAAACTGAAAAAATAAACGCCAAAAACATCCAGACTAAAGACATCTCTTAATATTCCACAAAAGATCGCCAGGGCCGCAAATGCAAAAAAATCAAGACTATGAAAAAAAGTATAGATGATCACAATGCATAACAGCGGATCGAAAAACGAAAAAGGCAGACTGAAAAAATTCGTAAACGCAAATTTTAAAAAAAGTAAAACGAACGTTAAAAGAATCATGTCCATAATTTTTAAGGGGTAACGATCAGCACTACTTCTAACGAGGAGATTTTAACAGCGAGCTCAAGGATAGCAAACTTTCCTAAACCGGAGGATTCTGTCGCAACGGCCTTAACGATCCCGATTTTAATGCCCTCAGGATAACTCATGTTCAGGCCACTGGAGACAATTTCGTCATTCGGACGGATATCACTTTCTAAATCCAGATAACGCAACTTACTTTTTCCGTCCAGCGTTCCGCAAACCAGCCCGTGTTCGCGCGTGCGCGCATTCAACACCGGAACCGAAAGATCGGGGTCATTGATCAAAATAACTTTGCTTGAATACAAACCAACTTCAAAAATTTTTCCCACAAGCCCTGCCGATGCCAGGACAGGAGCATACTTCTTCACTCCGGACATGCGGCCTTTATCAATGATAAGATACGCCCGCAATGAATAAAAATCTTTCCCGATAACTCTTGCGGTAATCGTATGATAAGTACTCCTGGCTTTTAAATCGAGGAGCTGCCGAAGACGCACATTTTCCGCTTCTTCGTCTTTGTATCGCAACAATTGAGTTTTGAGGGCCTCATTTTCAATCAAAAGCCTTTTATTTTGCCAATAGCTCTTGTGGAAAAACACGACAGCCCTTGCTTCATGCGAAAGGAATGAAACAAATATAAGAGGAAGCTTATTTAAATCAACGAAAAGAGATCTCGAATTGGCGGTGAAGGACTGTGAGGAATGAAAAAAAACGAAGAAGATCAGAAAAACTATGGAAAGGACTGCTATAAGTTTAATTTTTGGGAAAAACACATTTGAAAGATAGTATAAAAATATCTTAGGCTGGTTCTTGACCTTTTGTCAAGACAGTCACATCTCTTAAGAATCTGCTTTCAAGTTCCAATATTTTTCCAGTACCTAAAGCCACGGCTGTAACAGGATCATCGGCGATATGAACTGGAAGGCCGGTCTCTTCAGCAATCATGCGATCCAGTCCTTTTAACAGAGACCCGCCTCCTGCCAAAACAATTCCACGATCGATCAAATCTGCGGCCAACTCAGGCGGCGTGCGTTCCAGGGCGATCTTAGCCAAATCAACAATCGCACGCACAGGTTCTGAAATCGCATCCCGAATTTCTTCGGAAGTAATGTTAACCATTTTAGGAAGTCCAGCCACCAGGTCTCTTCCGCGAACTTCTAAATTCAATTCTTCTTCCAAAGGATACGCAGAGCCGATTTTAATTTTGATCTCCTCTGACGTACGTTCTCCAATCATGAGATTATAATTCTTCTTCATATATTCAACGATCGCAACATCCAATTCATCACCGGCAATCCGAATCGATTTTGAAAAAACAACACCAGATAAAGAAATAACGGCAACCTCCGTTGTACCGCCACCGACATCAACGATCATATTTCCAGCGGGTTCGTGGATCGGCAAGCCGACACCAATGGCAGCAGCCAAAGGCTCTTCCACTAAATGAACTTCACGCGCTCCTGCACGCATCGCTGAATCTTTTACAGCCCTGCGTTCAACCTCAGTGATCCCTGAAGGAATCGCGATAACCATTCGAGGACTCACCAAGACGCGACGACGATGTACTTTTTTTATAAAATATCTCAACATCGCTTCCGTAATATCAAAATCAGCGATGACACCGTCCTTCATAGGACGAATCGCTAAAATATTTCCAGGTGTTCTGCCCAACATTTTTTTAGCTTCATCGCCAACAGCCAGCACCCTGTTAATCGTTGACCCTTTTTTTAAAGCAACAACGGAAGGCTCGCAAAGAACAATGCCTTCGCCCTTCACGTAGACCAAGGTCGTGGCTGTGCCTAAGTCTATTCCCATATCATTGGAAAATAGGCCGGAAATATAGCCAAAACATTTCATGGGAAGTTTTAATAAAGGATGCGTCATATGTTTATGCTGTTTTAATACGTTTAGAACGATTAAATAAATATATCAAACCTAATAAAATAAGTCAATATAAAATTTTAAATGAAGCGAAACTCTATGAAATACAACAAGATGTCTTTATGAGGGTCAAAAACTGCGGAAAAGACTTAGAGATGCACGAAACATCATCAATTGAACACGCTGTATCCGCGGACAAAGCAGCAACAATCATACTCATGGCAGTCCTATGATCCGCAAAGCTCTTTAAACAAGCCCCCTTAAAGGAATCAGCGCCTTGAATTTCTATATTTTCACTTTCTTTTAGAGATTTAACTCTAATATCTACACCAAGTTTTAACAAATTGAATTCCATGGATCTTATCCTATCAGTTTCCTTTACTCGCAATTCGCCTACCCCCTCAAACAAAGTCTTTCCTTTAGCTTTTGAAGCTGCAACCATCAAGATAGGAAGCTCATCAATAAGAGCTGGAATCTCGCGTGCTTTTACGATTGTCCCTTTTAAAGAACTAAAACAGACTTCTAGGTCAGCCCTTGGCTCAAAAGATTCTTTTACTAAAGATACCTTAATATAAGCCCCCATCCTTTTTAAAACCCTGATCGCGCCCATGCGCGTTGGATTAATGCTGACATTTTTAAGAATAATTTTAGAGTTTTTTATTAAAAGCGCCGCGACTATAAAAAAAGCCGCGCTCGAAATGTCTGAAGCCACAAATATTTCTCCCGGGGACTTAAGGACAGACTTCCTGATTCGTAACGTTTTGTGTTCAATGCTGATTTGAGCGCCAAAAAGTTTTAGCATCCTTTCCGTATGATCACGTGTTCGAACAGGTTCAACAACAGAAGTTACTCCCTTTGCGAACAACCCCGCAAGAAGTATGGCTGATTTAACCTGGGCGCTTGGGACCTTCTGTTCCCAGGTGAAACCATGTAATTCGTTAGAAAAAATTTCGCATGGAAGAAATTCATCATTTTTTATTTTTCTTGCGCGCACGCAAGCCCCCATAAGCCTTAAAGGCTCAAGGACTCGTAGCATCGGCCTATGCAACAAAGAAGAAGCCCCGCCTATTATTGAGCAAAAATCTTGACCAGCGAGTAATCCTAAAAACATCCGCGCGCTCGTTCCTGATTCTCCCATATTTAAAAAACGAGAAGGTTTTTTTAAAAAACCGGGCGAAATAATCACAGCTTCACTTAAACGCGGCCGCGTAACAACACGAACTCCTAAGTGTTTAAGCGTGTTCAATGTCACCAAACAATCGTCGGAAAAAAGAAAATTTTTTATTTCAGTTTTCCCCTTGGCTAAAGCAGAAAGGATAGCAGCCCGATGCGAAATAGATTTGTCGCCGGGGATGCGAATTATTCCTTTTAACCCACTGCAAGGTTTTATAATGATAGGTTTCATACTGAAGGAATTATATCACGAAGAACCGTCTGTAGTCTATAGACAATGGTCTATGGTCCAAACTTCTAAAATTTAAACTATCGACTATTGACCGTTGACTAGATCTTTACGCCAGGCATAGCATCTTTCATCTCTTTCGGCAGGGGTGATTCGAACTTTACAAAATCATTAGTGGATGGATGAAAAAACCCGAGGGTTTTTGCGTGAAGCGCAAGACGCGGAAAATTCTTTTTAAGCCCATACGTCATATCTCCTAATATCGGATGCCCCAAATAATTCAAGTGAACACGCAACTGATGCGTACGGCCTGTCTGTGGAAAAAGCGCAACAGCGGTTACGGCCGGATATCTTTTTAATACCTTATATACCGTGTGAGCCTCTTTGGCCTCATCAGCGTAACTAACAGACATCTTTTTTCGATCAACCGAATGCCTCTTTAAAGGCACGTCGATTATCCCCTCGTCAAATTCAATCTTGCCTTCAACTAAAGCGATGTAACAGCGTTCGATCGAATGCTTTTTAAATTGCTTGATCAGATTCATGTGGGCACTATTATTTTTAGCAACGACCATTACCCCCGACGTGTCCTTATCCAACCGGTGAACAATCCCGGGCCGATCGGGGCTCAGATTTGAAAGTTCACTTGTATGAAACAAAAGCGCATTGGCCAACGTATGCGTCTTGTTGCCCGCCCCCGGATGAACAACGAGCCCGCTGGGTTTATTTAAAACAAGAATGTCCTTATCTTCATAAATAATGCTTAAAGGAATATTCTCTTTTTTCAATGTTGTATCTTGAGCCACAAGCTTCTGCCAGCAGACTTCATCGCCATTTTTTAGCTTATAGTGAGGCTTAACAAAATCTCCGTTAACGGTTATTTCTTTCGAAAGGATGATATCCTTAATATGTGTACGAGAAAAATCCGGTTCTTGAGATCGTAAAAAAACATCAAGACGGACGCTTGAAAATTCAGGAGTGATCAGGCACTTTTTTTCTTCCATAAATAAATGAGGGCAATGATTCCAACAACGCTTACAAATAGACTAATCCATTGAAAAATACTTAAAGAAAAATAAAACGGCCTCTCGTCCCCTCTTATGAATTCCATCAAGAATCTTTGGAGGCCAAAAAAAACAAAAGAAAGCGCAAAAACTTCTCCATCTCTTTTCGAAACTTTAGCCCAAATTCTTAAAATGACGAAAATCATCAATAATGTTAAAGAATCAACAAGTTGGGAAGGAAACAAGGTCGCTCCGTGAACAGGAAAATAAATTCCATGGCCAAAAGGCTTGCCATAACAACATCCGTTAAAAAAACAACCGATGCGGCCAAGGGATTGACCAAGGGCCACGTAAGGAACGAGCAAATCCAACGTTACTCCAAGTGGGAGTTTTTTTATCCTTATGAAAAGAAGACAAGAGACTGTGGCCCCCAAAAATCCTCCGAACCAAACGAGGCCTCCGTGCTGCAGCATAACGATCTCAAGCCAGTTCTCTGTAAAATAATCCAAATTCAATGCGACATAAAATAATCGGGCAAACACAATACCGCAAAAAAGAATTAAAAGGCACAGATTAAAGAGTATGTTTTCATTCAAATGCTTTCGACGGGCCTCGAGAGATATAAGAAAAGTGGACACAAAAAAACCAAAAGCGACAAATACGCCATACGTATAGATTGAAAAGAATTGACACGAAAAAAGGACAGGTTTCATGAAATTTAAGAAGTTTTTAACAATTTAAAAAATAAAATAATGCCTCCGATAGTAATCGCGGAATCAGCAACATTAAACACAGGCCAGATCCTAAAATCAAAAAAATCCACCACGTAAGAATATCGCAGGCGGTCCAAAAGATTGCCAAAGGCCCCCGCGGCCACAAGGGCAAGGGACAATCGGATCCAACCGTCATTTTCATCCAACGGCAAAACTTTTTTTACAAAAGCGTTTCTCTTGAGGAGAAGGACAACCACTGAGAGACACGCAAGCGTCACCACCACAAAGAAAGCTGTCGCACCCTTAAAAAGCCCGAATGCTGCACCGGTGTTATGCACAAGGGTCAGATGAAAAAATCCCGGGATGATCGGAACCGTATCCTGACCAGCCAACAAACTTTTAAAAATAAATTTAGAGATTTGATCCAGAATAAGTACGGAAGAAAAAATCAAAAAAAATGAACTGAGGTTAGAATTGCGTTTACACATAGTGGAAAAAAGCCGATTTTCACGAAAGAGACGACGAATGAACTTTTTTAGGTTTCTAAAACTCACCCGTTAATCTTAAATGTTCGAAAGGAAAAGAACTTCTAAGGCTTTTTTTCTTTATTCTGCTGGCATTTAAGACACAACGACGCGTAAGGGACAGCCTTGAGGCGTATTTGAGATATCGACTTTTTGCATGTTTCGCACAACCCAAAACTCCCATCGTGGAGCTTCTGCAAAGCAAGATTAATCCCGGCAAGGACATCACGTTCCTTAGAAGCAAGCCCTAAAGAAAATTCTCGATCATAATTGTCGGTTGCGACATCCGCCATGTGGTATGTATAGCCCGAAATATCTCCGGAGGCGTCTTTTTGAGATTTCTTAAGAGTCTCTTCCGAAATATGGCTGATATCTCCAACTAACTCTTCTCTTTTGTCCAAAAGAAGCTTCTTATACATTTCGCTTTTTTTCTTAGCGAGTTTTTTTGATTTCACGAGCAACCTCCACTTTTAAATAGCCGAACCAATACTTAAAAAGATTGTAAAAACTTCGAACTTTTTTTGTAACGGGGTCAATTATATATTGAAATAAAAAATTAAGCAACCTTTTTTTATCCTTTGATTGCTTCCACACAACGACCGCAAATCCCTGGATAATCCTTGAAAACATCAACATCAACACTATAATTCCAGCATCGTGCGCACTTAATCCCTAAAGAAGGCGCTACCGCTACACCAAGAGCTTCGGTCATGCCATCTTTTTTTACAACCTCAACCTGCGAAACGATAAAAATAAAAGGCAGCTCTTGGGCGAATTTTTTAAAGATCTGAAAGGTGTTTTCGTCTTTTACGTTCAGAATCACCTTAGCCTCCAAAGAACTGCCGATTGCACCTTTAGAACGCTTCTCTTCCAAAGCCTTTAGGACAAGTGTCCTGAAACTTAAAACATGGTCCATTTCCTTGACGTCGTTTTCATCAAAAACAAATTCCGGCCTCATCTTTGGCCAAAGAGACATGTGCACGCTTTCAAACGCGTCCTCATTCTCCTTAGGCATATATTTATAGATCTCATCCGCGGTAAAAGGACAAACCGGTGCTAAAATTTTAGCAAGACATTTCAAAATTTCATAAAGCACAGTTTGTGCCGAACGCCTTAAGGCCGATTTCTTTCCAGCTGTATACAATCTATCCTTCAAAATATCCAGATACAGAGAAGACATCTCCTCATTACAAAAACTAAACATCCGTTGAAAAACATGGTAAAATTTATACGCCTCATATTCATCGCTCACATCTTCAATAAGCTTTGAAACCTTATAAAGGGCCCAACGATCAATAGCTACCAGCTCATCCGGCTTAACCCCATCTTTATCAGGATCAAAATCGTTCAAATTCCCCAAAAGAAAACGCACGGTATTCCTGATCTTGCGATACGCATCTGCCGTGAATGTTAGGATTTCTTTGGAAATTCTGACGTCCTCATTGTAATCGCTCGACAACACCCAAAGCCTGACAATGTCCGCTCCATAATCTTTAATGATCTCCTGCGGAGCGATGACATTACCAAGAGATTTAGACATCTTGCGCCCATCGCCATCTACCACAAAACCATGAGTAAGAACGGAAAGAAATGGAGTTTTATTGTCTATGGCCATGGACGCAATCAAAGACGCCTGGAACCAGCCTCGATGCTGATCAGAACCTTCGAGATACAAATCAGCAGGAAGATTTGCATCAAGGTTGTCCTTTAAAACAGCCTGGTGACTCACCCCAGAATCAAACCAAACGTCAAGAATATCCGTCGATTTTTCAAACTCAGTGCCACCGCATTTACAATTGAAACCTTTAGGTAAAAATTCGGATACAGCACCTTTGAACCACGCGTCTGTTCCTTCTTCTTTAGCCGTAAGAGACAAACGATCAATAATGGCCGCATCTAAAATATGCTGCTGGCATTTCTTACAAATAACCGCAGGTATTGGCACGCCCCAATACCGTTGGCGCGACAAACACCAATCAGGCCTATTCTCAATCATGGACGCGATGCGTTCTTCGCCCGCAACAGGAATCCATTTAACATCTTTATGCACAGCGCTTAATAATTCCTGACGCAGCCCCTTATGGTCAATTTTTAGGAACCACTGCTGAGTGGCTCTGAAAATGATGGGATTTTTACACCTCCAGCAATGCGGATATGTATGGTTAAATTTATAATGAAGAACTAAAAGATTTAAACTTTTTAGTTTTTCTAGAATGAGAGCATTGGCCGCAAACACATGCTGGCCGCAAAACTCTTCAGCCGACGCATCAAAACGTCCTTTTTCATCAACGGGCATGATAACGTCTAAGCCATATTTTAATCCCGTCTGAAAATCCTCCTGGCCATGCCCTGGTGCCGTATGAACGCAACCCGTCCCTTCTTCTTTAGAAACATAATCAGCCAATACGACCCGGCCTTCCCTTAAACCGAACGGATGGGAATAAAGAAGCCCTTCCAAATCGCAGCCTCTTATTGTATTTAAAATCTTATAATCGCTTAACCCCAATTTCTCATGAAGCGACCCTAAAAAAAGATCCTTGCCACCAATAAAAACATTTCCCTTGGATGAAACAATCAAATACTCCAGATCAGGATGGACAGCCACCGCCACATTGGCCAATAATGTCCAAGGTGTCGTTGTCCAAATCAAAATGTAAGATTTTTCTTTAAAAGTCAGCCCTATTTTTTTGGCTGTATCGTTATTTTTTAATTCAAATTTCACAAAAACAGCATCAGACTCATGATCATTGTACTCGACCTCCGCTTCAGCCAAGGCTGTCTCGCACTTAAAACACCAGTTAACAGGCTTGAGGCCTCTGTAAATGAATCCTTTATCGACAAGCCGGGCAAAAGAAGTCAAAATAGCGACCTCATATTTTCTATCCAACGTTAAATACGGATGCGCCCATTCCCCCATGATGCCAAGCCGCTTAAACTCTTCTTTTTGAAGATCAACATATTTCATGGCATAATCATGCGCGAGCTGACGAAACGCGACGCGGTCGATCTGTTCTTTCGTTTTTTTCAAGTCTTTAAAAAGCTGGTGTTCGACAGGAAGCCCGTGACAATCCCACCCCGGTATATAAGGAGCATTAAACCCACGCATGGTTTTATATCGAATAATAATATCTTTTAAAATTTTATTTAAGGCATGGCCGATATGAATACGGCCATTGGCATACGGAGGGCCATCGTGAAGAATAAAAAGCGGCCTCCCTTTAGTTTGAACGCGGATCTTCGAATAAAGGCCTGTTTTTTCCCAATTTTCTAAGATCTCAGGTTCGCGCACGTTCAGGCTCGCCTTCATGGGAAAATCGGTCTTAGGTAAATTTAAAGTAGATTTATAATCCATAATGTTTTTCTATTATTATAATTTTCAGGGAACGGGGATCAGGCGTCAGGGATCAGAAAACTTTTTACTGATGCCCGTTGCCTGTTACCTGCTGCCTGTTTCTAAACCATATACTTCCCTATGATCAAAGAAAGTTTTTTCTTAAGCGCCGGCGCTATATCCTTTTTGGAAGTTACGATAGCATTTTTCAATGCTTCATGGCAAAGGCAATGAGGTTGGCGAGCCACAACCGTAATACATTCTTTCAACAGGCGTTTGGCATTATCCGCATTCTTCATTAAATTATTGATCACCATCTCAACCGTCACTGTTTCCTCTGACTCATACCAACAGTCATAATCCGTAATGGCCGCCAGGGTCATAAAACACATTTCTGCTTCCCGGGCCAATCTTGCTTCCGCCATATTGGTCATGCCGATAATATCCATACCCCACGAACGGTATAGATTGGACTCCGCCCGCGTAGAAAAAGCCGGCCCCTCCATATTAAGGTAAGTGCCACCTAAATGAACACTTAAACCTAGCTTCTTGGCGCAATCGTAAACACCTTGAGCCATCTCCATGCAAATAGGATCCGCAAAACCGATATGGGCCACAATCCCACCCTGAAAAAATGTCATTTCGCGGCCAAAATTAGTCCTGTCCACAAATTGATTCGGCAACACAAAATCAAGAGGCTTAAGCTCTTTTTTCAGAGAACCACAGGCTGAAACAGAAATAAGGCGCTGGGCTCCTAATTTTTTCATACCAAAGATATTCGCGCGGTAATTGCTTTCCGTAGGACTGATCGTATGCTTGGAACCGTGGCGTGGCAAAAAAATAACCTCCACCCCATTGAGCTCACCGGTTCGAAAAACATCAGAAGGTTTTCCAAAAGGAGTTTTAACATTAATCTCTTTTAAATTTTTTATTCCTTCAATTTTGTAAACGCCGCTTCCGCCAATGATCCCGATCTTTACCATTCAAAACCTCCGTGATAATTCGCCAGCCTTCTTCTCAGCAGCACGAATCGCCTCAGACAGCGCTGCTTCGGTCTTTCCTTTTTGCTCAAGGACTTTCATCCCTGCTTCAGTTGTCCCACCCTTAGAAGAAACCCGCTTGATCAACATTTCAGGATCAAGATTTATCCCCAATATAGAAAGAGTCCCAGCTGTGGTTGTACTCGCTAAAACTGCCGCATTTTTACCATCGATACCAAAGCCAATGGCGTCTTTAATCATAACTTTTTCTATCTCCTGTATACCCACATCAGGATAGAGATAAGCAACGAACGCAGGCCCGCTTCCAGAAATCGCCGTCACCGCATTCATTTGAGAATCTTTAACAGACACAACCTCGCCAACACATTTAAATATTTCTTCAGCTGTTTTTAAACCCACGCCACCAGCTGCCGCATTGCTGCATATAGCTGTCACGCTCTTCCCAATAAGTGCATTCAAATTAGGCATGGCACGCACAAGCATAGCCTCTTGACCTAAAAACTTCTCCATAAAATCAAGAGAGATGCCAGCGGCGATAGAAATAATAAGTTTATCCTTAAATTTCAACTCTTTTAAAACGCCCTCTATGTCCTGCGGTTTAACTGCGATGATCACAATATCGCTTTCTGAAGCAAGCTCTGCGAGGCTAGACGCACCACTGACACCGAAATTCCTTTCCAATCCAACCTGTTTCGCTTTGTCAACGTCAAAAACAAGGATGCTTTTAAGTTGAAGCTTTTTTTTAAGATTCTCAACCAAAGCTGCGCCCATATTTCCGCAACCAATAATACCAATGACCTTTTTATCCGTATTCATGATTGTCTTTCACCGAAAATCGCGCGGCCCAACCTCACCATAGTGGCGCCTTCGCTGATGGCTGTTTCAAAATCGTCTGTCATACCCATCGAAAGAACCGATAATGGAAAATCGAAAATAGAAGATTGATTAATCTTATCCTGCAATTGCCTTAATTTAGAAAAATAAGGACGCGCTGTTTCCGGCGCTATAACAGCAGGCGCAATAGTCATCAACCCTTGAATTCTCAAATTTTTAAGGGCTGCCAATGAAGGCAAAACAGACTCAACCTGCGAAGGCAAAAAACCGTATTTTGTCGCTTCCTCAGATGTCTTAATTTCCAAAAGAACATTCTGAATTTTACCAAGCTTAAAAGCCTGACAATCAATTTCCTGTGCTAAACGAAGGCTGTCCACCGACTGAATCAAATCAAACATCCTGACCGCATCTCTTGTTTTATTGGTCTGCAAATGACCGACCATATGCCAATCGAGATGCGCACCCTTTTGCCTGGCGTAAGCGTTGATTATTTCAAATTTCAAAAGAGCTTCCTGTATCTTATTTTCGCCGATATGCGATACGCCATTATCAATCGCAGTTTCTATAAAATCTATCCCTACACCTTTTGTCACAGCGATAAGCGTAACATCATGGAGAGAATACACTGCTTTTACAGCTGAAATCCTTATTTTCTCAAAGCAAAATGCCAGATTCTCTTTGACCATTGGGGTAACTTAACACAAAAGACGAGGAGTGTCAACGAGGACATAGATTAGAGACAATGAAGTAAATTAAGCTATCTGTCTGAGTTGATCCTTGGATTGATTCAAAGATTTATTCGAGCATGATTTCCTGTTCGACCCCGCTTCGTAAGTATTGTAAAATTGCCCTCCCGCATAGCGGATCGGAGTATTTTACAATACTTCGCGGGGTTAACCTCAAAAGGAAAAACTGCCTTAGGCACTTATTTGCAGACTCCAAAACTAAAATGAGTGCCTTTCGGTTAAAAATAATCCTGATAGAGGTTAACAAGATAATCAACAACTTTGGATACTTTATTTTTTCCACTGGATGTATTCAACAGGTCATTCTTACGATACTGATCCCTTTGCCGGCACAACAAACCTATGGCCGCGGCATAAGCGGGCCCCTGAGAAGCCGAGGCATCCTGGAGGTTTTTCGTCAATCCTAATTTTACGGTTAAGCCTAAATCCCGTTCCATTTTCTCCAACAACCCCGCCAGTGAACTTAAACCCCCTGTGGCCACCACTGACATCCCTGGTATACCATCCAACCCACAGTTAAAAATAACACTGCGTAGAGTCGCGATAAATTTATCTATCTCAGGCCCTGTGATCGACAAAAGTTCTTTCTTTTTTATAGGACGATAAACTTCTTCCGTTTTAATCATGACTTCTTCTGTTTCAAGAAGCTCGCTGTCGATCTCCATGGATGATTCTTTGATCCCATCGGCCAGCTCATAAGGAATCTTAAAATAATTAGAGATAATCTCAGTAAGGTTGCGGCCGCCAAAAGAAAAACCGTGAAAACAACGAGGAACGCCGTCTTTAAAAATAAGGACATTTGTAAGAGAATCACCAATATCCACTAAAACGACCCCTTCCTCTTTTTCGCTTTCAGACAAAACAGCTTCGCTGGCCGCGACGCCAGAAAAGACCAGTTGAACAACGTCTAAGCCGATCTGCTCCACCGCCTTGGTGATATTTTGCAAATATCCCATATCCGCGCAGATCAAGAGAAGATCCATCTCGAATTTTCTTCCGTGCAACCCTAGAGGGACGAGCGTCGTATTTTGCCTGTCAATGGCATAACGCTGAGGATATTCATGCAAGAGATATTCATTCAATTCAAGCCCTAAGGTCCTTGCCTGAAGCCCAAGCTTTTCGATATCGCGGCGCGTGATCGAACGAGTTCCCCGCTCCGCCAAAGCGATCGCCGCGCTGCTATGCCGCGCGTTGATGTAGTGACCATTGATGCTCAAGGCCACCTGTGCCGCTCTCTCGTTGCACTTAGCTTCCATTTTTTTAAAAAGCTGCAGCATCGCATCGCTCAACGCCGCCAAGTCATTAACAACACCTTTAAAAATACCTTCGGAACGCCCTGTCTCTATAAAAATGTGGCCGAATTCGCCGTTTCGCTGAATTCCTGCTGCAGCCAAGGTCATTTTTTTAGAACCGATATCAAGACTATAAAAAAATTTTTTAGTAATTTTTTTCATAAGAATCCTTTTTTTAGAATCAAGTGCCACCGAGATTGCGCGATCGTAAAGAATCGTTCTTTTTAAAAGAAATCACCGGCTCCTTATGCCGAAGGTCAATATACAAAACATTCGAAACTTCAGGTCCTAGGCTTTTTAAGATTACAGGCAAAAGATTCAATCGTTCTTCAAAATCACGATTGCCTATCTTGACCTGGATATCGCCGTTCAAATAAAAAACCAAATTATCAAGATCCGTGGCATCTATCTTGACGATTTTAAGCGCGGGGATCCTGACGCGCAGCAAAAGCGCCAACCGAAGCGGAATCTTTAAAGCACTGACCTCATACGAAACCCCAACTTGAATCTTCGGCAACCTGCTATCTAAGCCTACGATGGAAGGATAATTTAAAAGAGCGTTCAGCGGAAAACTCGCGATCGCGACACCTTGAGCATCGAAAAGATAATAAACTTCTTTTCTGACAATAGCCACTGGAATGCGTTCCCGAGCTAAAATCTCAAGCTTTGAGGGCAAAACCCTCGTCACGCGAATGTTGTAAAAAGTCGGAAATCTTTTTTTAATTCTTTCTGCTAATTTTTCCGCGTCCAATTCAAAAATATTTGACCCTAAAATTTCTTCCCTCATGCACTCAACATAGCGTGCATCGGCGATGCCATCGATCACAACGTCTCTGATCTTAAAATAGTGCGATGACGTGATGTAATTTTGCAACCCCTTATAAATGGCCAAAGAAGATACAAAAATAGCCAAAAGAGGCAAAACGACAAGAAGAAAAAACTGATTATTTTGTTTATTTTTTTTATTTTTAGCCATTGTCCCTCACGGCAAACTCTAACAATTTTGTGCACAATTCTTGAAAACTTACGCCTGCGGCCCGCGCGGCTTTTGGGAAAAGGCTCGTGGCCGTAAACCCAGGAATTGTATTAACTTCTAAAACATAAGGCAAGCGATCTTCTTTTAATATCATATCAACGCGGCTCAAATGACGGCAATCCAACGTGCGATACGCCACAACCGCGTCTTTTTGCGACGCTCGGGCTATTGCCTCACTTAAATCAGCAGGGACAACATAATCTGTCATTCCTTTTTCATATTTTGCCTGAAAATCAAAAAATTTTTTCTTCGGGATGATCTCAACAATTGGAAGCGGCTCACCATCCAAAACTGAAACCGTAATCTCCCTTCCTTCAATAAATTCCTCGATCAAAACTGTATCATCGTACTGAAAAGCTAAAGCCACAGCCTCTTCGACCTTTTCAAAAGCATCTATAAAAGAAATCCCTATGCTCGAACCCTGAGACGTCGGCTTCACGACTAGAGGAAAATGAAGGCGATCAATTATTTTTAGAGAATCTTGTTTTTTTAAACAAACATATGCTGGAACCAGAAGTCCGGATTTTTCAAAAAGCCTTCGCGAAACAAGCTTATCCATAGCCAACCGGCTCGATTTCTCTTTTGGGCCTGTAAACGGCATGTGGATTTTTTCTAAAATATGCTGAAGACGCCCATCCTCACCAAAACCACCGTGCATAGCGATAAAAACTGCGTCCACATGGCTATTTGAAAGAAGCGACTTGACCTCATCTTCTGTTTCGTTTTTAACCTCAAGGCTAACGGCATCTAAACCCACAGCCTTTAATGCTTCAAACACAGCCATGCCGGATTTTAAGGAAATATCTCTTTCAGAAGATGCCCCTCCCATCAAAACCCCAATACGTTTTTCCTCAAGCGACAATTTCAACCTCCGGTATCAATTTAATTTTGAAACGATTATACACTTTTTTTTGAATAATTTCCATAAGACGTATCACATCCTGGCTCTTGGCACCGCGAATATTAAGAATAAAATTAGCGTGCCTTTCGCTTACCTGCGCTCCTTTGTATCTCAACCCCTTAAGATGACAAGAGTCAATCATCCGGCCTGCCGACAGTCCGTTTTTTGGATTTTTAAAAAAGCTGCCTGCGCTCGCATAGCGCCAATCCTGACGCGCCCTTCTTTCCTCAAAAAGCTCTTTGATCCTTTTTCGGGCCGACCCTTTTTCCCCGCGCCTCAACCGAAACTCAGCCCTTAAAATAACATAGGGTTTCAATGAAGAGGTCCTATAGGAAAAAATGATGTCCTTCTTTTTTAATTTAAAAATACGTCCATTTAAATCCAAAACCTCAACCCAGGAAACAATATCACTGATTTCTTTTAAAACCTGGTTATCTCCTGCCTCATTCTTTGCGCCGGCATTCATCACAAGAGCGCCCCCCACTGTTCCGGGGATCCCTGTCAAAAATTCGAAACCCGTTAAATCAAAAGGCATAAGAAACGAAATCAACCGATTAAGAGGCACGCCAGCACCCACCTCAACAGATACGCCCCTCATCGTTATTTTTTTGAAAGCCTGCGCACTCAGATGGATAAAAGTCTTTTTAATCACACCTTCTTTGACCAAAAGATTACTACCGGCACCTATCACAAAAAAAGGCTTTAGAAATTGCGATTTTTTTAAAAAACAACTCAGCTCATTTCTTGTTTTCGGCTCATACCAATAGGCCGCTCTTCCGCCTATACGAAAACTCGTGCGGTTTTTTAAAGAAATGTTCTTTTTCAAACCTTTAATCAAAACTTTTTGAGAACTCATCACTTATTTTCGTAATGTCCCCCGCGCCTAAAAACAAGATAAGATCTTGAGCTACAATATTTTTTTTAAGCTCTCCTATAATTTGATCTTTAGGAACATATTCAGCCGTCATGCTCGAATTTATTTTCACACGCTCAACGATCTGCTCTGCCCCAACGCCTGCAATAGGTTTTTCTCCGGCCGCATAAATATCCGTTACAAACAATACGTCCGCGCCCTCCAAAGACCGCGCAAGCGCATCCATCAATAGATGCGTGCGCGAAAATCGATGAGGCTGAAAGACAACCACAAGCCTTCGGCGTCCGCAAAGTTTGGCTGCTTCCAACGTCGCGGCAATTTCTGTAGGATGATGGCCATAGTCATCCACAACAAGAAAATTTTTATTTTCGAATTTAATCTGAAAACGGCGCTCAACCCCCTTAAAGCTTGCGAGCGCCTTTTGGATCATCTTAAAATCAATACCTAACTCTTGGCCAAGGGCAATGACCGAAAGCGCATTTAAAATATTATGCCTCCCCGCGAGCCCAAGCGCAACCTCCCCTAAGGCGCCCCCCTTTTTAAAACAAGAAAAGCTAATGCGACATTTATCCAAATGGATATTATCCGCAACTAAATCCGCTTGTGGAGAAAAACCAAAGCTTACGCTTCTGACTGAGCTTTTCTTTATAATATCTTTTAAGGCTTCATCTTCAAAACAATAGAAAACGCATCCGTTTTTTTCAGTCTGAGAAACAAATTTTGAAAAATATCCCAAAAGATTATCAGTAGTTTTATAAAAATCCATGTGCTCCTGATCTATATTAGTGATGATCGAATACATGGGCCTGTAACACAAAAAAGTGCCGTCACTCTCATCGGCTTCGGCGACAAAATAAGAACTATCCCCCAGCTTGGCGTTATCTCCATCTTCACGCAAGATCCCTCCTACCGCCAGGGTTGGATGAAGCCCAGAACTTATGAGTAGGTGTGCCGCCAAAGAAGACGTTGTTGTTTTTCCATGGGCGCCTGTAATGGTGATCACTTTTTTATTCGCCATTAAAACGCTCAAAAACTCAGCGCGACGTTGGACAGGAATCCCGCAATCACGCGCAGCAACCAATTCCGGATTATTAGGGCTGATCGCGGATGAATAAACCACCAAATCTGCCCCTTTGATATTTTCTGACCTGTGCTCCAAAAAGACCTGCGCGCCTTCGTGGACAAGACGACGCGTGATCGAAGACTCTTTCAAGTCAGATCCGGAAACCTGATGCCCCTGCTTTAAGGCCAGCTGTGCCACACCGCTAACACCTATTCCGCCGATCCCTATAAAATGAACATGTTGCGTCATATAACCAACCTTAGAGAACCATTTTATCTTTTATTTTTAGTTTATCTTTCAAATACTGTTCCCAGGCCTCGCCTAAATCTGAAGAGTTCCTAATGTAAAAATAAGCGTAACTTATGGCGTTGTCAAAAGTTTTTCCGTCTTTAAGCTTACTACAAAAATTATTAAAAGAATCAACGCCATACTTTTGGATAAGATAATTAACCAGGCTGGATGCTTCCGCATAATAAACTTTAACATCATCGCGCGATCTTAACGTAAGACCATTTATTTCCATCAACTCTTTAAAAGGAATAAAGGCACCCTCCGACATGGCGCTTAAAACATGTTTTTCAGCGCCGATCCGCTTGGCCTGTTCCAGGTACTGAGCAACGCCTTCTTCCAGCCAAAGAGGAATATTGCGATGAGCGCCGACAACTTCCCTGAAAACTATATGTCCTATTTCATGAGGCAAAAGCGTATCGAAAAATCCTGATTCCTGCGGAAATGTCCAAATTGTTTTGTCGACATAAGAAGCTGAACCTCCTGCCCAAGCCGGCTGGTTCATTTCTTTTTCATAAGTCTCCTTATCCTCAAAGATATAAATTTTGGCCCGATTATCCCATGTCCAATAATTAAAACGCCTAAACCCTAGTTTCTCCGTTAATTCATCATAATAGCGCTCTGAATATTCCAAAACATCATCTAAGAAATCTTCCGGGATATCTTTGTAATAAATAATAAAATGGGTGCTCTTTTTTTCAGAAAAATCTCCAAAGCCGAAAAAAATCGTCAAAAAAGATAAACACAAGAATAACTTAAAAACTTTTTTCATAGGAACACCGCCTCGCTTAAAGAAATTTTTTGCGCTTCTTCTTCCATGGTTGTTAAGATCTTCGACATCGTTTTCCTTCTCATATCGTCTTCAATAAAAATATCTAAGAGGCCTGAGAGCAACGGTGCTGTGATTTTATCTTCTTCCAACAAAAGGGCTGCGCCTTTTTTTGCTAAGACGCGCGCGTTTTCAATCTGATGCGCCCCTGCGTAAGGATAAGGGATCAAAACAGAAGGCAATGCAAAATGAGAAATTTCAGCCACACAGCCGGCCCCGGACCTCCCGATCACGAGGTCTGCCGCCGAATAAAGCACCTGCATATCATCAAAAAATTCAAAGACTTTTGAACACAACGGCAAAGCCCTGTAACGCTCTTTTACACTTTTAAAATCATTGTGCCCAGCCAAATGGATCACCTGAAGTTGATCTAAATTCTTATTTTCTTTTAAAGCCTCAGGTATTCTTTCGTTGATGCACCGAGCCCCCTGACTACCGCCAACCACCAAAACAGTCAATAAACCTTCCTTAAAACCCAATACTTGAAGAGCCTCGTTCTTAGGCATCCGCCGCAGGTTTTCCTTCAAAGGAAACCGGGCCCATTGCGTCTTTTTATTATTTTTCTTTAAATACATTCTGGTTTCTTCAAAAGAAATAATAATCTTATCCACCCAGCCGCTTAAAAACATATTTGCTCGGCCTAAAACAACGTTCTGCTCGTGCAGAATCGTTTTTTTTCCAAAAAGTTTTGCCCAAAAAACAAATGGAACGGTAAAATATCCTCCAAATCCAAAAACAATATCCGGCCTTTCACGAATAATCGTCCCAAAACTGCTAAAAATCAGTTTCAAAATACCTAAGGCTGATCTGGACGCAGACAAATAAACAGGATGAAATTCTTCAGGAATTATTTTATTCGCTTTTTGACCATCAGAAGCGACAAACTTTGCGTTCGCTGACGTGACAAATGTTATCAGAACACTTTCGGGATTTTTTAAAATAAATTCCTGACAAAAAGCCACGGCAGGAAAAACATGCCCTCCGCTTCCTTGGGCCACAACCAGAAGTCGTTTTGAACGCAGTTGACTCACAGCGTGACCTCCTCAGCCCTGGAAACATTCAACAACAAACCAACAGCAACCATATGAAAAATCAACGAAGAACCTCCATAGCTGATAAAAGGCAGCGGCAGCCCTTTGGTGGGAAAAGACCCCATCGAGACACCGATGTTGACAATGGTCGAAAAACCGATCAACGCAACGACCCCAGCGCAGATCAACTTTCCAAATGGGTCGCGCACAGCATAGACGACCTTGGCCATATTCCATATAAGAAAAATAAAGAGCAAGATAACGACTCCCGCGCCCAAAAGCCCCAACTCTTCTCCGATAATCGAAAAAATAAAATCTGTATGGGCCGCTGGAAGATAAAAAAGCTTCTGTCGCCCCTGGCCCAACCCCACCCCCCATAAACCGCCGGAAGCCAAGGCGATCTGTGATTGGATAATCTGAAAACCGCTCCCTTTGGGATCCATCCATGGATTTAAAAAAGCTAATATCCTGGCGCGTCGATACGCCACGCGAAAAATAAGAAGATAAGCAATGGGTAAAGCAGCTAAGATGCTTAAACCTAAATGAATTGGGCGCCCGCCTGAAATAAAAAGCATGATAAACACCAAAAAAACAAAAGAAATAGCTGTCCCTAAGTCGGGCTGAAGCAAAACCAGAAATGTAACAAGGCCTAAAATAACCATCGGCGGTACAAAACCACGCCAAAAATCTTTTAAATACGAATATTTTCGGTCAATAAAATCAGCCATGTAAATAATAAGCGCGATCTTAACGAATTCGGACGGTTGATAATTCAGCCCAAACAAGTGCAGCCATCGCTTGGCACCTCCGACTTCACGCGAAATACCTGGGACCAAAACTAAGACCAGGGGAATAACAGCGATAAAAAAAATGGGTTTAGTATATTTGCGCAGCTTCTGATAATCGACGACCATACTCAGAAACATGGCAACAAATCCCATCAAAAGATAGCTGGCCTGTTTTTTAAGCAAACGGCCGCTTTCTCCTGTCTGTTGCCACATCGGAATTGAGGAGGCGCTATAAATCATGACAACACCGATCCCGATCAGGATCAGCATTGTTATAAAAATTGTAATTCTGGCGCTTCTCATAGTTTTAAGATCAAAAACAATAAAATTAACAATGAAAAATGAACAATGAACAATTGTTAGACTCGCAACGCACTAACTTAGTTGATTCACGAGTTCTTTGAACGTTCGGCCGCGATGCTCATAATCGGTGAACATGTCAAAGCTTTTGCACATAGGTGAAAATAAAACCATCTCACCACAAGACGCCTTTTGAGCCGCCAGCCGAACAGCTTCAGGAAATGTTTGAACAACGGTCATGGGCACAATGCCATGCCAAGCCTGCTCAATGCGCTGGGCCGCCTCCCCCACAAGGACGACATGCCTAATCTTTTCTTTTATCAAGGAAGCAACGGAGGCAAAATCGCTGCCCTTATCTCTTCCCCCGGCGATCAAGATTGCCGGCTTTTTAATATTTGTCAACGCCCAAATCGTCGAATCGATGTTCGTGGCCTTAGAATCATTCACAAACTCGACGCCGTTAATCTCGCGCACAAATTCCATCCGATGTTCAACACCTTTAAAATTTTTAAAAACATCGAGAACGACTTGGCGGTCGATCTGAAGCGCCCGGGCAACAGCCAAAACCGCCAATTGATTGGGATTAAAATCACCGCTTGCGCCACTCCTGTTAAAAAAAAGAACCCGGGATCTGGCTTCAGGAGCAATTCTTACCAAGGCTTCATCCTGATAATTTAAGATCAACCAGTCGTTTTCATCCTGATTCATAAATATCCTTTTTTTTGCCTCTAGATACTGATCCATGTCCTTATAACGGTCCAAATGATCCGGGGTCAAATTAAGAATAACGGCAACTTTAGGATGGAATTGCTTAATAGCCTCAAGCTGAAAAGAACTGACTTCGAGAGAAACAAAATCTTCAGGCTTAATGAAAGAGACGTATTGAGAAAAGGGTTGGCCTATATTTCCTAAAACAAAACATTTCCTTCCGGCAGCTTTTACAATCTCGCCGATCAGGGTCGTTGTCGTTGTCTTGCCATTGGTCCCAGTAATGGCGATAATGGGCGCCGAACACACAGATACAGCCAACTCGATTTCACTGATAATCTCAATGCCGTATTCTTTTGCCCAAAGGCAGGGTTCAGCGTCATCGCGAACCCCAGGACTGATGACAATGAGATCGCAACCATCAATAAAAGAACGGCGGTGCTGCCCCACTTCAACTTGAATGCCTTCCTTTTTTAAAACTTCGGCGGTTTCAAATAAAACAGGTGACTGATTTTTTTCAGTAACGCGGACTGAAGCGCCAAGGGTTTTCAAAAGTCGCGCGGCCGCCAAGCCGCTTCGAGCCAAGCCCACAACGGTAACTTTTTTATTTTTATAGGATGTCATCGTAATTTAAGTGTTGTGAGCGTAAAAAGCGCCAGGATGATCGCAATAATCCAAAATCGCACGATAATTTTTGATTCCGGCCAGCCCAACATTTGGAAATGGTGATGTAGCGGGGCCATTTTAAAAATTCGTTTCTTGCGTAATTTAAAAGACGCGACCTGCAAAATAACAGAAAGCGCCTCAACGACAAATATGCCCCCAACAATGACAAGGAGAAGTTCTTTTTTGATAAATACAGCGATAAGGCCAATAGCCCCACCCATCGAGAGCGATCCCACATCCCCCATGAATACTGCCGCCGGATAACAGTTAAACCACAGAAAACCCAAACAGGCCCCCATCATCGCCGCACAGAAAACCGTCAACTCACCGACACCTTCAATATAGGGGATAAAAAGATATTGGCTGAATTTCACATGACCTGACAAATAGGTCAAAATACCGAATGATACAATAGACATCAAAAGGCAACCTGTCGCCAATCCATCAAGCCCGTCAGTCAGGTTAACCGCATTGGAAGTCCCGACAATGACCAGCATGACAAAAAGAATATAAAACACACCCAAATCTATAGTAAGATTCTTCAAGAAAGGAACATCCAGGACTGTTGACGTATGCGGATTCAGGTAAACAAAAACACCGACGATAATCCCCAGCGTTAACTGACCGAGAATCTTAGCTTTCGCGCTCAAGCCTTTTGAACGCTTGAATTTCAACTTAATATAATCATCGGCAAAACCAACAATGGCCAGCCACAAAAAGGCCAAAAGAGTCCACAAAACATACCTATTAGTTAAATCCGCCCAAAGGACCGTAGACAGAAAAATCGCAAAGACCATCATCAATCCACCCATCGTAGGCGTTCCCTGCTTGTGATGATGAAGATCATAAAGCTCTCGAACCTCATCTTTCTGCCTGACATTTTCGCGGATCTTAAGAGCCCCAAGCTTATTGATAACCTTCTGTCCGAAAATAATACAAATAAAAAATGTCGTGATCGCCGCCATGGCAGAACGAAAAGTGATGTATTTAAATATATTGAAACCCGCGACCAAATCTCTCAAAGGGTATAAAAAGTAATAAAGCATGTCTTTCTAGCCTCTCTCTTTTAAAAAAGAAACAATTCGTTCCATACGCATCGAGCGTGACCCTTTGACCAAAAGCACGTCCCCATCCTTGATAGAGGCATGCAAAAACTCCAACACCGCATGGCTATCGTCAAAATGATGAACCGTAGCTGTATTCATGCCGCTGTTCCTAGCGCTCTCAGCCGTACTTTTAGAATACTTACCCATCGTCACAAGGATATCGACAGATTTTTTTGAAACATAACGTCCGAAATAAATGTGGAACTCCTCTGATTTTTCGCCTAATTCAAGCATATCCCCCATAACCAAGATCCTGCGGCCTTTAGTTTCCTGACGACACAAAACGTCAATAGCCTGTTTTAAAGACTGTGGATTCGAATTATAGGTATCGTCAAAAATAATACATTTCTTAAGATGCACTTCTTTAAGCCTCATATCGGGCGAATCAAAAGAAGCAATCTGCTCCTTAATGACATTCGCGTCTAAGCCGAATAAAAAACCGCATCCAATGGCGCTTAAAGAATTCGCAACCGAATGAAGAGCGCAATGACGAATCTCAAAAGGATGTACACCATTTAAAAGAAAAGAAATGCCGTTGGTTTTATAAGTTATTTCCGTTGCCCTCAAATCGCATTCTTTGTTAATACCGAAAAAGAAAAAAGACCTCGAGCGGATACGGATAAGCTTCCCTAAAATCACATCCGCTTTATTTAAAAACGCGATGCCGGGAATACTGAGATTACGCAGCAATTCAACTTTCTCTTTATAAACACCTTTAAGGTCTTTTAAAAATTCCAGGTGGGACGGCCCGATATTCGTAATGACCCCTATGTTAGGACATGCGATCTGAGTCAATTGTTTAATTTCTCCCATGCGATTCGTGCCCATTTCAACCACACATATATCATGCTTGGAATGAATCTGCAAAAGCGTTAAAGGGACGCCAATCAGATTATTTTGCGTTCCCTTATTCTTCAATACATTAAATCTTGACGACAGTACCCATGAAATCATCTCTTTCGTCGTTGTTTTTCCGCTGCTGCCCGTAACAGCGATGACGGGAATATCGAACTTTTGCCGATGAAAACGCGCGATAGCCCCCAAGGCCTGTATCGTATTTTTAACTTTTATATACGTAACATTTTTTTCAAAAGCCTGGACTTTTCCGGCATCGGCATAAATAATCACCGTCGCTCCAAGCTCAATAGCCCTAGAAATAAAATCATGTCCGTCAAAGTTATTTCCCGTCAAAGCGACAAAAGCCTGGCCTTCAGCTATTGTTCGCGTATCGATAGAAATCCCTGAACACCGCCTTTGTTTGGTTCCTTCGGCTAAAACCCCGTCAGTGACTTTTATAAGATCTTTACAGCTAAACATTATTCTCCATTTCGCCTAAAACCTCTAAAACAACGGCCTTATCGCTAAATGAGAACGTCTTATCTTTGACAATCTGAGTAGTTTCGTGTCCCTTGCCCGCTATTAAAACGATATCTTCTCTTTCGGCCATGAGCATGGCCTTATGAATGGCCGTTGCCCGGTCCGCCTCAATTTCAAAATTCGCCGAAGAGATTCCGGCAACAATCTGTTTAATGATTTCCTGGGGATCTTCGCTGCGTGGATTATCAGAAGTAATGATACAGACATCAGATAAAGACGATGCCACGCGCCCCATCTTCGGCCGTTTGCCCTTGTCCCTGTCTCCACCACAACCAAAAACAGTAATGATTCTGCCATTATGGGCAAGGACGCGCAAAGATTCAAGAACATTTTTTAACGCATCATCCGTATGCGCATAATCGATAAAAACCATAAAACCTTTACGGCTATCGATCCTATCCAAGCGGCCTGGAATCAAAACGGTTTGCTCAATACTTTTTGCGATAACATCAAGCTTGATACCTTGAGAGATACCAAACGCCACAGAAGCCAAAATATTATAAAGATTATGCCGGCCAACTAATTTCGTCTTAATTTCTAGAATGCCATTAGGTGTCTTAAGAATGGCTTGGCTCCCCTCTTTCTTGAGCTCGAAACGCTCAACGCTCACATCGGACTTATTAGAAAAACCGTAGCTCAATTTAGAGCCTTTTAAAGAATTAAAAAGCCTTAAGCCATAGGGATCATCCTGATTGATGATCATAGAGCTGTCTTTATTTGTATGTTCAAGGAAAAGCTTCTGCTTGGCTAGAAAATAGGCCTCCATTGTCTTATGATAATCTAGATGATCCTGAGTCAAATTTGTGAATATCGCAGATCGAAAATCAATACCGGCCACCCTGTCTTGATCCAATGCGTGGCTCGACACCTCCATCGCCACATAACGATCACCAACATCGATCATTTCTCTCATCAAGCGCCTTAATTCCACGATTCCCGGCGTTGTATTTCTTAACGGTTGCATCGCGTCATCTACTTTATAACCGATAGTGCCAATTAAGCCGCATTTAATCCCAGCGATCAGAAGAATATCCCTGATTAAAAATGAGACTGTCGTTTTCCCGTTCGTTCCCGTGACACCTACGCAATGAATATGTTGAGTGGGCATTTTAAAAAAAACATCCGTAATTTTTATTAACGCGTTTTTTGCGTCTTTCACCAAAAGGACGGGGACTTGAGAAGGAATGAACGACAAAAATTTTTCATCCGATAAAATAATAGCCGCAGCTTTTCCCTGGACAGCAGCCTTAATAAATTGATGTCCGTCTTGAAGCACTCCCTCCACCGCGACAAAAAGAACACCCTGGCGGACATTTCTTGAGTCATCGGTAATGCCAGAGATATCAAGGCACTCCAACGAACCGTTCATTTTTAAAACCGAAACGTCTTTGATAATCTGTTTAATATTCATTTTTCTTTAAGACGACAACTGTCTGTACTTAAGTACATCTTCGGCCACAGCCTTAAAAGCAGGGGCTGAAACAACACCCCCATAATAGTACGGATGCGGTTCATCCACAATCACGGCAATAGCGATCTCAGGATTTTCCGCAGGGGCAAATCCAATAAATGAAGCCATGAATTTTGAATGAGAATACGTGCCATTCGATTCAACCTTTTGGCCTGTGCCGGTCTTGCCCGCCATCGCAAATATTTTCGACTGAGCTAATTTTCCCGTGCCATTGACAACAACATTGGCTAAAACTTCGCGCATTTTTTTTGAAGTATCTTCAGAAATAACACGCCTGACCACTTGAGGTTCAAAAACCTTGATCACTTCCCCTCTTCTATCCACAATAGCGTGCACCACATAAGGCTTCATGTAGACCCCTCCGTTACCGATAGCGGCGATCGCCGAAGCCAATTGAAGGGTCGTCACGCACACCTCTTGCCCTATGGGCACAGCGCCAATAGACGTCTTAGACCAGGCCGATACAGGCTTAAAAACTCCCGTGACTTCTCCTGACATATCCACATGCGTCAAATCTCCAAAGCCGAATGCCTTGCCATAATTATAGACATCCGACGCACCTATCCTCTGAGCAACTTTAGTCGTACCGATATTGCTCGACTCTCCAATAACGTCTTTAAATGTCAGCCATCCATAAGGATGAACATCGTGAAGCGTATGATTCGCCACCCGGTATTGGCCGTTCTCACAAAAAAACTTATCTTCTAAACTGACCTTACCTTCATTCAACGCCGCGGAAGCCGTCACAATCTTAAAAACAGAACCGGGTTCAAAAAAATCAGTGATCACGCGGTTACGACGGGAATCCGTTGGATACTGAGAAGGATCATTCAAATCATAAGTTGGACGATTTGCAAGTGCCAGGATTTCTCCTGTTTTAATATCCAGCACAACAATCATGGCGCCCTTTGCATGGTATTTTTCAAAAATCTTATCGATCTCACGCTCGGCGATATACTGAACCACCTGATCGATCGTAAGCACAAGAGAATATCCGTCAACCGGAGGCTGCAGAATATCCGAAAGCGCCACATCGCGTCTTTTAGCATCCCTCAAAACGAATGTCCAGCCGCTTTCTCCTTTTAAATATTTATTAAACTTCATTTCCAACCCATCCAGTCCCACATTATCAAGCCCTGCAAATCCTATTAATTGACTGGCCAATTTAGAATTAGCATAAGAACGCTTACTTTCTTTTAAGAAATGAACTCCTTCTATTTTCAACGCCTTAACATCTTTCATCGTCTGCCAATCGCATTTTCGCACCAGCCAAACAAACTGTTTATTACGAGATAGCTTTTCTAAAACGACATCTTTATTCAGGCCAAAAAGATTTACTAATTTTTCGGCTGTCTCCTTCTTGTTTTTTATCTGCCCTGGAACGACGTAAAGAGAAAATGAAGGAACATTGACCGCCAAAGGACGCATCATCCTGTCATAGATGGTCCCCCGTTGAGGCTGAAGTTCTATATAATAAGTATGTTGCTTAGCAGCTAGCTTGGAAAGAAAAGTCGAGCGGAATAACTGAAAAAAGACAAGTTCCCCTAAAAAAAAAGACAGTAGTCCTATAAAAAAGATGAGGACTACCCAGAGCCTTAAAGATTTGAGTTTTGGTTGCACTTAAAGGTTAAAGATGGAAAACAAATCTATTTAAATTATAGAAGTACGTATAAAAACGCACATTTTAATTCTTTACTTGATCGTTCGCGCTTCAGCCTGCCGCGAAGCAAAAAGGTTTTGCCATGCCAGACGCTTGAACAACGAATCTTTAGCCGTTGCGCTGCTCTTCGCCTGTTTTGAAGAAGTACCCGTCGTCAGCATCACAAGACGATAATCTTTGGCGATTTCATAAGGTTTATCTTTAAGAAGGTTCTTATCAAGACTTAAGGGTGATTCAAGGGTCGCAAGCGTGAAGGCAAGGGCTTCTTTACGGTCCAGGCATGTCTCGAGGGTCTTCTGAGCGGCCGTGATCCTATACCCGAGCTTAACAACTTCAGTCTGCAAAAAAACATACAGGAGACAAAACCCCGTTACTAATGCCGTATAAAGAATACACCGCGATGTTCTCATTTAACCCTTTCAATAACCCGCATCTTAGCGCTGCGACTGCGCACGTTATTCTGAATTTCTTCTTCAGAAGGTCTTAAAATTTTCTTAAAAACCAAACGGAACCTCTGCGTCTTAAACAATTCTTTAAAATTTTCTTTTACAATCTTATCTTCAAGCGAATGGAATGAGATCACGCAAATTCTGCCGCCTTTATTCAAATAAAGAGCGCTTTTCCTTAAAGCTTCCTCAAGCGCATCCAGTTCTCTGTTCACGGCAATTCTTAAAGCCTGAAAAGTCCGAGTGGCCGGATGGATCCTCTGGAAACGCGCCTTAGGTGGCATGGCGCGCATAACCAATTCCGCTAACTGTTTAGTTGAGGACAACGGAGCCTTATCCCGTGCTTCGACAAAACTATGAGCCAGGCGATGCGAAAATCTCTCCTGGCCAAAACGCCAGAGTATAGAAGACAGCTCTTCTTCTGTCAAATTATTCAAAAGATCATAGGCAGAAATAAAACTCTTTCGATCCATGCGCATATCCAAAGGACCTTCATTTTTAATGCTAAAACCACGAGCCGGATTATCCAATTGAAATGAAGAAACGCCCAGATCAAACAACACCGCGTCCGCTCCGTTTGCATTCGACTGGTCTAAAACCTTATCGAAATTACGAAAATCATCATGCACAAAAACGCAATTCTTTGAAAAATTTTTTAATTTTTTTTTAGCAACAGCGAGAGATTCTTCGTCTTTATCAATGCCAATCAGCCTGCCGCGAGGAGCTATTTTTTCGCAGATATTTAACGCGTGCCCCCCTAATCCCAACGTACAATCAACAACGGTCATCCCATTCTTTAAGTTTAAATACGCGAGTGTTTCCTCGAGCATAACGGGCGTATGCCTGACCTCTGACATAAAAAGCAACCTTTCCCTCTCTTCTAAAAGAGGCAATGCCTGTTGAGCTTTAGCGCACCGGTTATAATTTTTTATAACCCCTCCGTGGCTCTAAGACAATATCAATCAAAAAAAGAGTTTTAAAATTCTCGAAACGGACATGAACCGCGGATTCAGAATCACAACACCTGTCCTGACGCCAAAAAAATCCAGTTCTTGAGACCAGACGACTCTGCCCAAAAGCTTTAATGGGCCGAACCCATCAGGAATTTCCAAAGATATCTCAAAAATAGTCCCTCGTGAAAATTTTTCTGAAGTCGCCAATCCCATCCCTGAGCCGCTGATATCTTTTAATAAAGCCGCAAACCTATCGCCGGTATTAACATTCTTGACCCGAGCTTTAACATCATAAAGCTGATTGCGAAAAAATATCCTGCTGTCGGACTTTACGACCTGGTTTGTTGCCGGGACAAAAGTTTCGGTTTTCATGGTAAAACCCTCCTTAAATTTGCCTCTAATGGTTTCTTTACCTTGCAAATTTAATCCCGAAGTCTACTTTAAAATTTTCACCCCGAGCGCGCTGGTTGAAAAATTTTAAAGTGTTTAGACAAGGGATAACGTTCTTATACCTTAATTTTTCCGCTAGGTGATTCATGCGCTATGCCTCTTCAATAAGTTTTTCCGCAGTTTCTTCAAAAGATTCCAAATTGGATCTATAAAATTCTTGCCACTGGTCCTTAGCCCATATTTCGATCCTGTTCGAAACTCCTATAATGACAACGTCTCTCTTGATTGCGGCGTAGTCTTTCAAATACGCGGGGATCAGGATCCTGCCCTGCTTATCGGGAACCATATCCGCGGCTCCGGAAAAATAAAGACGGTTGAATTTACGCGCATCCTGTTTGGTGAAAGACATGGACTTGAACTTCTGCTCAGTCGCTTTCCACTCCTCCTCACCGAACATAAAAAGACATTTATCCAATCCGCGGGTTATATAAAATTTTTCGATAAAATTGCCCTTGGCAACTTCTCGAAGCTTAGAAGGCAAAATAAGACGGCCTTTATTATCGATAGAGTGGTCGTATTCTCCGTAAAACATCAAAAACTCCTTTAACTGAAATAAATAAAATGACTTACAATAAACTCCCTTTATAAGGAGCACCCGGGTGATTTCCCACTTTACTCCACTTCCCTCCACCAGTAACCAAAGTATAGAAAAAATCCCTCCCTTTGTCAAGAAAAACTTTATTAAAGTTTCTTTAGAGTGAAGTTCCTTAGGACTTAAAGTCCTAAGGCTTCCTCCTTTAGTAAAAAATACACAACACCATTCATCTTGACAGGCTAAAGCCCTAAAGGATTTCTGCTAAAGGATTAAAATGACATAACACCATGGAAAAAAGAGGAGTTAGATTAGACAATGAACTGCCTTTAAGCGAGGGATTGATTACAGGAGGAATCGAGCATTTTTGACATCACGTTCTATCTGATCCTTAAGAACTTCCGCTGAACGGAAAGTGCGGTCATTTCGTATTTTTTTAATAAAATAAACTTCTATCAAATGATCGTAAATGTTTTTTAAAAAATCAAAAAGATAGACTTCTACGACAAGTTTTTTCTTATTTCTTGGGAATGTCGGCTTTGTGCCGATATAGGTAACGCTTTTATAGGAGCGGCTCTTCCATAGGACGCGCGTCGCATAAACTCCTTCAGAAAGAAGCGGCCTTTCTTTCAAGCGCAGGTTCGCCGTTGGAAAACCCAAATGCCTGCCCCGCCCCTCGCCGGCAACAACAATACCGGACAAAACAAAAGGACGTCCTAAAAAAATTTGTGCGCTCGCCAATTGGCCTTTCTGAACTAATCTTCGGATAAGCGTCGAGCTAACAACACGCCCGTTTATTTTTAAATGGCGAAAAACAACGAGTTTAAAATGGAATTTTTGAGACAACTTTTTTAACAAAGAAATATTCCCTTTAGCCCGACGACCAAATAAAAAATCCTCTCCCACATAAAGAGCCTTCATTTTGATCTGCTTGATTAAAATATTTTCGATGAAATGCTCAGGCGACAAACAAGCAAAGCTTTTATCAAAATAAATAACACAACAATAATCGATCCCTTCTTTTTCAAGAAGAGATAATTTTTGTTCTAAAGTCAAAAGATGCGGAATTTTATTCGAGGAATCAAGGAGGTGAGATGGATGATAGGCGAACGTAACAACAACACTTACGAGTCCACGGGTTTGGGCAGTTTTGACAATGCTGCGCAAAATCTTCTGATGGCCGCGATGAACACCGTCAAAAACTCCTACGGTAACAACAGCCGCGTAATCCTTTAATTTTTTTTTAAAAGCGCCAAGGCCGTAAATGACTTTCATGGATGTCCTCGATAGCAATAGCTTCGCGAATACAAAAAGGCCCTAAAGAAATACGGCGAATACTGGAAATAAATCCTCCCACACCAAGCTCTTCGCCTATCTCTTCTCCAAGCCGACGGATATAAGTCCCCTTTGTGCACTTAACATAAAAATCCACTTCCGGCAGAGCCATGCGCGTGATACGTAAATCATAAATGCGGATGCGCCGCGCTTTTCGTTCGATTTCAATACCTTTTCTGGCCAACTCGTAAAGCCTTTTCCCCTGATATTTGATCGCTGAAACCATAGGAGGAATCTGATCTCTTTCACCGATAAATTTGTTACAGGCCTGACGCACAATATCATCCGAGAGATGGACAATATCTTTTTCCACCAAAACACGTCCTTGCGAATCTCCCGTCGACGTAACAGTGCCTAAGCGCAAGGTAGCTTCATATTCTTTGTCAAAATGGACAAACTTCGCAAAAAGCTTCGTGTCTTTACCAACCAAGAGCACCAAAATGCCCGTCGCCACCGGATCCAGAGTCCCGCTATGGCCGATCTTTTTTATCTTCAATTTTCTTCGAGCAATTGCAACGACATCGTGCGACGTCATGCCCGTAGGCTTATCAATCAGCATTATCCCATCTTTCATCTCGTTAGACCTCCCAAAGTGGCGGATAACCGATAAAAATAATTTTTATTCACAATTTAAAAACGCTTCCCTTATGAACGACGTTTAAGCCGAAAGGTCTAACAGGATTCATCTCCCTACCTTTCGTTTAGCTTCGAAAACAACGCGGGCGACCACTTGTTTTAAAGAACCACGAACCGTAGCACCGCTGGCCATCCGATGTCCTCCACCGCCGAAAACATGCGCCAAGGCATTAACATCCACCTTACCTGTCGAGCGCAAATTAATTCTGACCTCCCGAGACTTGCGAACCTCCTTAAAAAGCAGAGCCACTTCCACCCCTTTTAACGAACGGGCAAACTGGATAAGAGCATCCGTTTGATCCGCCAAAGTCGGTTCAATCTTAACCATGTGCTGACGCATCACGAGCCATGCGATTTTTCCTGTCTCATCTGTTTCAATAGACGCGATGATCTTACCAAACAGCTGAATGGTCCTAAAGCTGAACGACTCGTTGATCCTACGATGAATCTGATACACGTCGATATTATGACGCATCAGGCGGCTTACAACCTCATGGGTCCAGGCCGACGTTGTGGCATATCGAAAAGATCCTGTATCAGCCAAAATGCCCGTATAAAGAAGAATGGCATCCTCTTTTTTGATTTCAACACCCAGCGCCCCATACAATTCGTAAACCATTTCACTGGCACACGAAGCTTTTGGCTTAACCCAATTGAAATCCCCAAACATGGTATTAGAAATATGATGATCAATATTGATCATCGGCTTGTTATCGCAGATCAAAGACGCTACTTTGCCAATACGAGAAACATCCGAACAATCAACAATAACCGCAGCATCGTAATCGATCTTCTTCATTTCATGTCGGATATCCCCGACACCCGGAAGAAACTCGTATTCAAGTGGCGCAAAATCTTCATTAACCACAATAACTTTTTTTCCCAAAGCCCTTAATAAACGCGCCATCGCCAGTTCAGACCCTAAGGCATCGCCTTCTAAATGAATGTGCGCCGATACAAGGTAAGTCTTATGACTTTTTTTTCTTAATTCGTCGAGTAGTTTTTTTTGTAGCATTTTTAGCCCTTTTTGGTTTTGCTTTCACGACCTGTTCCTGTTTTATGCTCTCCAGCTGCTGTTCGATTATAACACTGTATTCCGATGAATGATCTTCTTTAAAAACAACCTCCGGAACAAAACGAAGATTCAAGCGCTCTCCTAAAAGACGACGTATAAATCCTGCAGCATGATCAAGCCCCGTTTGAGTGCCTTTCCACTGTTCGGGACTTCCGTAAACGCTAAAAAATATACGCGCGAACCTTAAATCCGGCGTCAACTCAACATGAGTGATCGTCGTAAACCCCAATCTCGGGTCTTTCAGCTCTTCAAGAATGATCATGCCCACTTCACGCTTAATCTCTTCAGCAACCTTATCAACTCGGCTCATGCGATCAACTCCATTTCTCGTTATTCAACCCTTGGCTCTCTCTTTTTATCCTTCAAAACTTCTTCTCATCTTATAGCACTGTCGTTGTTTTAAAACAACCATGCTGATGCGTCATTTTTTTTAAAAATTCCAGTTCCTCTTCTCTTGTATTTACCTCACCGTCAATCTTAGCGCTTAAAAGCTCATTTAAAATTCTTTTATACATCGGCCCCGGCGTCAACCCAGCAGCTTTCAAATCCTCACCCTTAACATGAAGCCGCTGACCATTATAAAAAAATAGGAATTCCTTGACCCTTTCAAAAAATAAATGATTTTTTGACAATACGGTCATCGCCAATATAACCTCATACGTCAATGGCTCTAAAAGCTTATAGATACGACTTGCCTTAACATTCTTACGTCTAAGTTCTTCATGCACTTTCAGAAATTCCGATTTTAAAGATATGATCCGGGATGTCTCATGCTTATGGAAAGCGAATGAATGCATCATCTTCTTTAAATCCCCCAAGGGAAGACAATAAAAAAACAAGCCCATCAACATCGTATGAGGCTCGATATGACTTTTTTTATAATGAAAATTCTCAGCGAACCATGAAATCCTTTTAGAGGCCGCCTGAAAATAGGCCTTCCACTGATTTTGAAACTTAAATCTCGGGGCAATGAATGAAAGCCCGCAAATCTCATGCAAGCGCTTGAAGCACTTCAGGGGATCTTTCTCTTTAAACATCAGGACCAACTCGTCCCTGACACGATGTTTCTGAACACGGCAGAGAACTCCATCGTCCACCGAACGCTTGATCCATGTATGAGTTTCTTTTTCAATCCGAAAACCAAAACGCTGCTCAAAACGAACAGCCCGCAATATCCTTGTTGGATCGTCGATAAAACTTAAATCGTGCAGGGCACGGATGATCCCTTCACTTAAATCCTTTTTGCCACCTGCCCGATCGATCAACTCTCCCACACCTTGCGCATGAACCCGTATCGCCATCGCATTAATCGTAAAATCACGCCGCAAGAGATCATCGTTAATGTTACCAAATGTTACATTAGGCAACGCAGCAGGCGCGGCATATGTTTCGCGACGCGCGGAAGCAAAATCGACTTTAAAGCCCTCACGCCCTGTTAATGTCGCTGTCCCAAAACGGCGATGAGTGAGTATTTTGTACGAAAACGTTCGCGCCAACTGAGTCGCAAACAAAATAGCATCCCCTTCTACGACAAAATCCATGTCAAAATTTTTTCCCTCAAGCATCAGATCCCTGACAAATCCCCCCACAAGATAAACCGGGACTTTTTCTAAATCGGACAACCGGCCTACAGCTAAAACAAAATCAAGCAAGGATTGAGGCAACTCATTGATTTTTTTTAATAACATTTTATCCTCTGGGATGGAACGCCTTGTGGATAGACTTTAAACGATCACGGTTAATATGCGTATAGATCTGAGTTGTTGAAATATTGGCATGCCCCAGCATCTCTTGCACGCTCCTTAAGTCAGCACCGCGCTCCAGTAAATGCGTCGCGAAAGAATGCCTTAAAATATGCGGCTTCATAAGTTTCTTAATTTTTGCGGCTTGCGCATATTTCTTTATCAGCTTCCATAAAGAGATGCGCGAGATCTTTTTCCCTGAACGGTTTAAAAACAATTCCTGAGACATTCGGCTTTTCACCTGAGCCGGGCGCACCTTTTCCAAATATCTTGTGATAGCCTCCGACGCCTGCCGCCCTAAAGGAATGATCCTTTCTTTACGGCCCTTACCCAAACACCGAACAAAACCCACTTCCCTGTTGACTTCATGGACCTTAATATTAGAAACCTCAGACACACGCATACCAGTACCATACATCAATTCTATAATTGCCCGATCCCTGATCCCCTGGTCTTTTTTTAGATCAGGTGCCGCTATCAGGCGCTCGACCTCTTCGAGATTTAAGATATCAGGGATCTTCTTCCACAATTTCGGGGTATCGATGTAGCTGGAGACATCGACTTTTATCATGCGTTCACGTGTTAAAAAACGATAGAACATGCGCAACGCCGTCAAATTTCTAGAAATAGAGTTTGCCGACAGTCCTTTATCTTTCTCATACAACATAAAATCCCGGATATCATCACGCGAAGACGAAAGAAAACTTTTTTTAGCTATAGCTTCCAGAAATTTGGAATACACGAGTAAATCGCGCCGATAAGCCTCGATCGTATTCGTTGACAAACCTTTCTCAACGCTTAAATAATCCAAAAAAATATCTAAAAATTTTTCCATAAATCTTATTGTCCCACTCAGAACATACGGGAAAGATCCAGCTCCCGCGCAACCGTTGTTTCAGGGCCATGGCCCGGATAAACTTTTGTATCACCTTTAAGCTGGGCGATTTTTCTTAAAGAAACTTCTAATTCTTCTGAACTGGCCCCGGGAAAATCCGTCCTTCCCACCCCGTCTTTAAAAAGAGTGTCTCCAGAAAATAAAACACCATCGCCAAATAGACAGATTCCGCCGGACGTATGGCCAGGCGTGTGGATAACGCTAAATGTTAATTCATCAAGAATGATTTTATCGCCTTCTTTGAGCAGCCTCTTTGGGGTGACCGCATCAACGGGTCCGAAAAGTTCAATCATCGGATTTTTTTCAGGATGCCGAATCAAATCAGCGTCATTCTCATGGATATACACAGGAAGCCCAAGCGCTGCATCAGCTTTTATATGATCAAAATGACCGTGCGTATGAACGATAAATTTCGCTTCAATTTTATTTTTTGATAAAAATCCTTTGATCTTTTCAGCCTCGTCTCCGGGATCGATCAAAAAAGCCCTCAAATCCCTAGAAACAACTACATAGCAATTGGTCGACAACTCTCCAACGGGTAATCTACAAATTTTCATTTTTGAAATCCTGTTTTAGATAAGGCTTCATCTTGGTCAAATCAAACTTCCTGTTCACATTGCTCAATAAGCGCTCCGCGTCATAACGCAGATCTTTCTTTTGTAAAGGCGGCACGGTCTTGGCATCTTCAATGCGCAAGCTCAAATCCTGCGCTTTTTTTAGATAAACTCCCAGTTCTTTGGCTTTTTCTTCATTAAGATACGTCGACATCTTTAAAAGATTCGACAAAGTCTCACCCATGCAATCTTTCACCTTTTTATAAGGCGCTAAATCATTAAGACTGGTGATGAGCTCTTGGTTCCACGCCCTCCAATAAATAAAGTATTGCTTGTATAAAACGTCCGGCGGGAAAGGATGCGCGCTATAATCCCGCGGCGTCAATATCATGGTTTCTTTGGATGCCTTATTTTTGTTGATACGGGTGAATTTCCTCTGCAACGATTCACAACCCGATACGAGCAACAAATAAAAACATAAATTAAAAATAACAAACACTGAGATTTTATTTTTTTTCATTTCACGCTCCTATGAGTTTTTTAAAATCGTCTTCAGATAGAATAGGAATCTCAAGTTTCTTGGCTTTTTCAACCTTTGATCCCGGATGTAAACCTGCAACGACATAATCTGTTTTTTTCGTGACGCTGTCAGAAGCCTTAGCCCCTAATTCCCGGATTTTGACTTGAGCCTCAGAACGTGTCACGGAATCCATTGTGCCTGTAAAAACAAACATCTTACCTGAAATAGCGGATTCTTTTTTATCGAGGTTTGGCTGTTCCATATTAACGCCAAGGCTTTTTAACTGTGTGATCAAACGATGCGTTTCCTTGGATTTAAAAAATTCAACGACCGAGTGGGCGATCACATCGCCAATTTCATGGATTGAACTGATCTCATCAACGCCTACTTTTGTCAAACCCTCAAGTGTTTTATAGGTATCCGCTAAAACCTCCGCGGCTTTTTCACCGACATGACGAATGCCTAAAGCGAACAAAAGACGGCTCAAAGGCCTGGTTTTGGAAGCCTCTATCCCCTCGAGAAGGTTCTGCGCTTTCTTATCCTTAAAAAGCTCAAGTTTTAAAAAATCATTTTTCCTTAATCCATAGATATCCGACAAACTATTCAACATGTTTTTTTCAACAAGCTGATGGACCACCGACTCTCCCATGCCTTCAATATCCATAGCACCTCGTGAAGAAAAATGGATAAGCCTTTTCTCAAGTTGAGCCGGGCAAAAAAGATTCACACAACGATAAGCGACTTCCTCTTCTTTTTCTTTAACGACTTTCCCATGACAAACAGGGCAAGAAACCGGTCTTTTAAAATCCCGCTCTTTTCCCGAACGCGCGCTGACAACCACTTTAACGATCTTCGGAATCACATCGCCGGCGCGTTCTAAAATAATTTTGTCGCCAATCTTAACCCCGAGCCTTTTAATCTCATCAAAGTTATGGAGCGTCGCATTACTTATGGTCACCCCGGAACACTCAACCGGATCAAGCTCCGCAACCGGCGTCAAAACACCCGTGCGTCCGACACTAACAAATATATTTTTGACAGTCGTTGTCACTTGTCTGGCCGCGAATTTATAGGCGATAGCCCAGCGCGGACTCTTGAGCGTCACGCCCAAACGCTCCTGAACTTCCAACGCGTTCACCTTAATAACAATACCATCTATTTCATAATCCAGCGTATCTCGTTTCTCCTGCCAATGCCGACAAAACTCTTCAACCTCTTTAATTGTTGAACAACATTTCGTATGCGGATTAACAGGAATACCCCAAACTTTGGCTTTTTTTAAAAAATCACTTTGGGCCGAAAATATTTTTTCGCTCGCTTCTCCCAGGGAATGCGCAAAAAAATGAAGCCGGCGATCCGCCACTACCTGAGGATCCAATGTTTTAAGCGTTCCCGCAGAAGCATTGCGCGGATTAGCAAAAAGAGGCTCATCATCATTCTGGCGCTCTTTATTTAAATTCTGAAAATCTTTGTTTGGCATAAAAACTTCTCCGCGGATCTCAATAAAACGAGGCCCGTCGTCTTTCAAGAATTTTAAAGGTATAGCGCGGATGGTTTTAATATTAGAGGTAATATCTTCTCCTGTCTCTCCATCTCCTCGAAGAGCCCCGATCACCAGCACTCCTGCCTGGTACGTCAAATTAACGCTCACCCCGTCAATCTTAAGCTCTGCTAAGTATTCTATTTTGTGATTATATCCTTTCAATCCTTTGTGAACCCTTTCCTGCCACTCCCTGATCTCTTCAAAATTATATGTATTATCCAAAGATATCATCTTCTTTTTATGAAAAACGGTCTTAAAACCTTTAACCGGTTCTCCTCCAACGCGCTGCGTGGGTGAATCGCCTAAAACACACTCGGGATACTTTTTTTCTAAAAGCCCCAGCTCTTTCAAAAGACCGTCGTACTCTGTATCAGTGATCTCAGGATTATCCAAACAATAGTAGAGATAATCATGATGACGAATCTCTTTCTTTAGTTTTTCTATTCTATTTTTTTCATCCATAATCACAACCCGGCTAACAATCTATCCCCAAGGATCCTGGGCAGGCCGATATCTATTATTTTTTTACGCGCGCTTCTGGCATCATAAGGAACGCGACGAAATTCAATCGAAAGATCCGCATCGTCAAAAATACAAAAAGACGCCATACAATTCCCATCCCTAGGCTGACCTACGCTTCCAGCATTAACAATATATCTCAAATCTTTTTTTAACTTTATAAATTTTTCTTGGCATGAAATTATTTTTTCTTTATTCTGAATTAAAATACCAGCCTTATGAGTATGCCCGATAAAACAAACCTGTTCCTTCAAACACGAAAAGGTCGAAGCCGCCGCATACACATCGGTCATATAATTAAAATCTTGGGGGTTATTTAGAGTGCCGTGAACAAGACGCCAGGTTGTTCCGTTTTTCATCAACTCGAGACTTGAAAGAAGCAATCGTTCGGATTCACTGATTTTTTCTCTTGTCCAAACAATTGACTGAGCGGCCATTTGATTAAAATGATCTAAACCTATTACGTCTGCAACCGCCCAATCGTGATTTCCGGCTATAGACACTGGATCAAGACTTTTAAGTTTCTCTATACATTCTAATGGGCTGGCTCCATAACCAACAATGTCGCCTAAAAAAAGGAACTGATCAATATGACACGACTTAAAGTCTTCACAAACGGCTTCGAAGGCTTCAAGATTTGAATGAACATCAGAAAAAACGCCGTAACGCATTTAAGCCTTATTTCGACATCGAAAGCAGAGTGAAGTTCCCCGGACTAAAGTCCGGGGCTTCCTCCTGAACAGAAAATGCACAACACCATTCATCCCACGGGCTAAAGCCCGTGGATTTCTGCGGAGGATTAAAAAGAAACACTGAAACCTTTAAACACGCCTGTTGCGGGCTCCCAACCTACTTCTTTATTTTTTATATAACCGCAAAATTCACGTTCAAGACGTTCAATAAAATCTTCTAAAATGTCCTGGCGCTGTTCCGCAACCACTTCCACATCACCGTTTGAAAGATTTTTAACCCAACCCGTAATTTTTAAAACTTCTGCTGCCTCAACAGTTGCATACCTAAAACCTACGCCCTGCACCCTGCCTTTAAAAATTATGTGAATTCGCTTAGTTACTTTTTCAAACATAACAATAGTTTTTAGCTATCGACCATAGACTATAGACCATCGACTAAATAGTGTCGAACGCTACGACCGCTACTAATTCATCAGCGGTCGTCCGCCGATGTTTTAGTGGCGGACGCTCGCTGTTCGGCTTGTCGCCTCCGGGGAGGCTTCGCACTCGCCTCACTGCGGCCTTATCGGCACCCGACTAAATTTTGCTTGTCGCAAAATTTAGTCGGGGAGGTGGAATTTTTCCTCTCCCGCCTCGCATTCGCTCGGCTCCTTCGGAACCGGCCGCCCTCGCTTAAACCAGTGGCGCTCGGGTCGGCTTCAAATCCCAATAAAAATTAAAAGACCTAAGAATCGTTTAAATTTTGTTTTTCGCAAAATTTAGTCGGGGAGGTGGGATTTGAACCCACGACTTCAACGTCCCGAACGTTGCGCTCTAGCCAAGCTGAGCCACTCCCCGCGAAATGTAAAATATAAATCTTGTGGCGAAGCCCGAAGGGCTGGGCCACGGTCCCCGAAAAATTTTAGTCTGTGGCGAAGCCCTTTTTGGGCTGAGCCACGAACCTTAAAAAATTTCCTTGTTCGTTAACTCTCACAAGAACTACACTAAATCATAGCATTTAGGAAAATCGTCTATAAATATCAAGCTAGTTTATCATAAATTAACAGGATTGACAACGGTGGGATAACAACAAAAAGACATGAATCGAAGAATAGTGGAACTCTCCGGACTTTAGTCCGGGGCTCCTTTTTTATCAGAACAATTTCCTCGGCAATACTATTGCCTATCCGGGGATTCCCTCCCGAGACGACCATGCATTCATCCCCCGGCTTAAAAGCCGGGGATTTCTGACTAGGGATAAAAAATCTTTAAAACCTCTAAAGAGCACTTCTTTTAGCCAAAATGTCGAGCTCAATATTGACCTTTTTTCCAACAGTTTTACGGCCCAAAGTTGTCATTTTTAATGTATGCGGGATAACGCAGACAAATAGCGTGCCGCACTTGACATCAGCAATCGTTAAACTAATGCCATCAATAGCGACTGATCCTTTTTTCAGCACAAATTTTAAAAATGCAGCGGGAATACCAACTCCTATCTCCCAATTTCCCCTCAATTGTTTTTTTGATCTTACAACACCCAGACAATCTATGTGACCTGTTACAAAATGACCCCCTAGCCGATCTCCTATTTTCAAGGCTCGTTCCAGATTAACAAAATCACCGTATTTTAGGTTTTTTAAAGTCGTCAGGCCCGATGTTTGCCGGATAACATCAAATGAAAGGACTTTTTCTTTTAATCCGACGACAGTCAAACACACACCGTCGACTGAAATGCTATCGCCGATCTGAACCTCGTGACAAACCTTATCGGCTTTGATCGAAAGCTTTAAAACCGACCCGATCATCTGCAGAGCCTGAACTTGACCACACTCTTCAATGATTCCCGTAAACATAGTTTTAACCCGCGTGTTTAGGATATTTTAGATATCCTTCGATAAAAATATCATCTTGGATCTTTTTTAAAGTCATATTTTTTAAAAAAATACTCTCTCTTAAACGTATGGCCCCCACGCCTGCAACGGAAGACTTTGATCGTGCTCCTCCGATGATCCTCGGGGCTATAAAAAGTACGGCCTTATCCGCCAATCGTTCATCCAAAAACGAACCAATCAACGTTGCGCCACCTTCAACCAAAATATTTCTGATTTCAAAACTGCCAAGGTACTGCAAGAGCTTTTTTAAGTCGACACGGCCTTTTTTAGGCTTTGTATAAAAAACACGAACACCCGCTTTTTTAAGAGCTTCTTCCTTTTCCTTGTTTCTTTTAACTGCCGCCACAACAACAGGCTGCCGAGTTTTAAAACAACGCGCACTCAACGGAATCCTCATTTGCGAATCAACCAATACTTTTATAAGCCTGTTGCCTTTAAGAGACTCCAGCCTCGGATCATCCGCCAAAACTGTACCACTTCCCGCTATAATGCAATCATAAAATTTTCTCGCTTGATGGGCAGCTGCGCGGCTCGTCTTGTTAGTGATCCATTTAGACTCACCGCCGGACGTAGCAATCTTTCCATCAAGGGACTGTGCGATTTTTATAGTAACAAATGGCATCTTTTTCTGAAATGCCTTAAAAAAAGGTTCATTAAGGCTTTTGATCTCTTTCTCTAAAAATCCCATCTGAACACGCACGCCGGCTCTACGCAACGCAGCCATCCCCTTACCGCCTGTCAAGGGATTCGGATCTTTCGTGCCTATATAAACACGGCTGATGCCGGATTTGATAACTTCATTTACGCAAGGCCCTGTGCGCCCTGTATGCGCGCACGGCTCAAAGGTGCAAAATAAAATTGCTCCGCGCGATTTTTCTTTTGCCTGACGTAAAGCAAAAATTTCCGCATGCGGGCCGCCGGCTTTTCTATGGAACCCCTCACCCACCACGCGGCCATTATTAACGATAACCGCCCCCACGAGAGGATTCGGAAATGTCTGGCCAGCAGCTTTTCGCGCAAGGTAAACCGCGCGTTTCATATATTTATTTATTTCAGCCTGCATTGGGCTTCCTTCAATTTTTCTACATATTCATAAGGAAGTTTAATCAATCCGAGCTTAATTTCTTCTTTAGCATAACCATGGCAATCAGAACCGCCTGTCACCAAAAGATCATACTTTTGAGCTATTTTTATAAATTCCTGAGTTTGGTATTCTGAGTGTTCAGGATAAAAAGCCTCTAGCCCCATAATTCCGGCTTTTACCAGATCAGAGATCAGTGTCTTATCCCCCAATAAATGAGGATGGGCAAGAACAGGAATTCCTTTAACTTTTAAAATCCAATTGATGGCTTCCTGAGGAGTCATCTTAAACTTTCCTACATAAGCCGCTCCTTTTTCGCCGATGAAACGGACAAAAGCCTCTGAGGTTGACCCCACATAACCTTTTTGTAAAAGAGCGCGCGCCACATGAAGACGCCCAACACTGCCGTAGACGGCAAATTTAAAAACATCTTCAGGCTCGATCAGACATTTCAGCTTTTTTAGTTTTTCGCATATACCGCTAATACGTTTCACGCGGACTTCCTGCATCATGGCAAGCATTTTTAAAAACGCATCATTACGATAATCGATCAAATACCCTAAGATATGGATTTCCTGTCCTTGAAATTCAGCGGTCAACTCAATGCCCGGGAGAATCTCAAGATCCTTACCCGCCGCTTCAATCGCCGGATCTAAGGCATCGATCGTATCATGGTCTGTAAGTGAAATGCAGGAAAGACCTTTGCGGATAGCCTCTGCCACAATGGCTGAGGGAGCAAGTGTCCCGTCGGAAAAATGACTATGAACGTGAAGATCTGCAACCTTCATTTATTCTATGGGAGGGTTTTTTGTTTTATTGATTTTGTCTAGAACGCCGTTAACAAATTTACCGGAATCAACATCGCCATACTTTTTGGCCAATTCTACGGCTTCATTAATAGCCACTTTGGGAGGGATGTCCGGCCGAAATAATAATTCAAACGCAGCCAGACGCAAAATGTTCCTGTCCACTGTTGCCATGCGATCCAAATGCCAATTTGTCGCATAAGAACTGATGGCCTTATCAAGTTTTTCAAGGTTCGCGCAGACACTTCCGGCAAGATCAATGGCAAAATCCCTTGCGTCAATTTCTTCTTTGGCGTTAGCATCCATAGCAAAAAAATCTTCCATAAGATCTTTTGCATCAATGTTAGTGACGTCTGCCTGATAAAGAAGTTGAAGCGCTAATTCTCTGCCCTTTGTGCGTTTACGCATAATTTTTTAAACCTAATCGTTCAATCAATAATATATCCGCCTACGCTAAAGAGCTTTCTTTTTCTTAGCTTCGGCGGATAAACTCGGACCGATAACTTAGCTTCGTTTTCAACTCGCTAAGTTATGTCCTCGCTTATATTATATCTAACAAATTCACCATTTCAATAGCATTCAGGGCCGCATCTTTACCCTTGTTGCCGCCTTTTGTCCCTGCGCGCTCGATCGCTTGCTCCATAGTATCAGCAGTAATGACTCCAAAAATCGCCGGGACGCCTGTCTGCAAAGAAACATGAGCTATGCCCTTGGCAGCTTCATTGGCAATAAAATCAAAATGCGGCGTGTCCCCGCGGATAACTGTTCCTAAACAAATAACTGCATCAAATTTTTTATTCTTTGCCAGTTTCATGGCAACGATGGGTATTTCAAAAGCCCCGGGAACCCAGAATATTTCCAAATCAGGTTCTTTAGCACCATGCCTTAAGAGCGTATCCAAACAACCATCCACGAGCGCCTTTGTCACGAAATCATTAAAACGTGAGACAACAACACCAAAACGCTTTCCCTTTACAACCAACCCGCCTTCATGAACCTTATGCATATCATCCTCCTTCATGAGTCAGCCATTGCTTCAATGGCTGACGAGTGAACTCTTAATTCCTGCATTTTTACAGGAATTAACTCCAAATCTTTCCTCATTAATGTTATTTCCAGAAAAGATGTGGAGCAAAACAATTACATTAATTTCTCTAATTTAAAAAATACGGAGTAAAGTTTCTTTTCCTTCATGAGCCCGCCATTGCTTCAATGGTGGACGCCTGCCTGCCAGTAGGCAAGGAACGTTTTTCATAACATAACTGATTTGCGCGAATTGAACCCAGCACTAATTTTATATAAAATCAGTGCTGGGTAAGCTCCGACACATAACTTACGTCAATCAAATTTCCGTAAGTTATGTCGTCGCTTATTCAAGCCAATGCCCTAATTTTTCTTTCTTAATTTTCAAATACCTCTGGTTCTCTTTCGTCCTTTGAGCTTCCAAAGGAACCCGTTCTACTATATGCAATCCATATCCTTCCAAACCCACGACCTTACGCGGATTGTTAGTCATCAATCTGATTTTTTTTATTCCAAGATCTGCTAAAATCTGAGCGCCAATGCCGTAATCCCTCAAGTCAGCGGCAAACCCCAAAGCCTCATTAGCCTCAACCGTATCCATACCCTGATCCTGCAACGAATATGCCTTAAGCTTATTAGTCAAGCCAATGCCACGCCCCTCCTGCTTCATGTAGAGAATAACCCCCATCTTTTCCTCGGACACCCGTTCCATAGCTTTCCTAAGCTGCTTACCGCAGTCACAACGTAATGACCCAAATACATCTCCAGTCAGACATTCAGAATGGACCCTGACTAAAACCGATTTATTAAAATCGACTCCTGCCTCCAATCCTAAACATAACGCAATATGACTCGTGCCATCTAAAAGAGATTCATAAAGATAAAGCTGAAAATCGCCGAATTCCGTTGGAAGCTTTGTCTGAACAACTTTTTTCACGAAAACTTCATTCCTTCGCCTGAATTCAATTAAATCCTCGATAGAACAAATCTTGAGCCCATGTTTCTTGGAAAATTCGATCAGTTGCGGCAAACGGCTCATAGAACCATCTTCGTTCATGATTTCACATATTACTCCAGCCGGATGCAAGCCGGCGAGTTTTGCCAAATCTGTTGAAGCTTCTGTATGACCTGCCCGCACCAAGACCCCACCACGACGCGCTTTTAACGGAAAAACATGACCCGGCCGGCTAAAATCTCTCGGCACAGCACCTTTGGATATTAACTTTCCAATAGTCCTTGCGCGGTCATGCGCAGAAATTCCCGTTGTCACGCCTTCTTTAGCATCCACAGAAACCATCCACGCGGTAGCATAAGGATCTTCCTGCTCATGCATTCTAGAAACAGGACTGACCATAGGATATATATCCAATTCCTTTAAACGTTCTTCCTCCATAGAGACACAAATAAGACCACGACCAAATTTAGCCATAAAATTTATGTGTTCGCTCGTCACAAAACTCGCTGGCATGACAAGATCGCCTTCGTTTTCGCGATCCTCGTCATCAACAACGATTACCATTTTGCCTGCTTTAAAATCCTCTAAAATCTCTTCCATGGAATTAAAATTCATATTTTTCCTATTCGTGCAGCAAGCACGCACTTGCCAATCCGCTGCAGAAAGCAGCGTACCAGTCTATCCTTTTAGACTGGGTGATGTAAGGCAAGGTGCAGAGCAGTAGGCGATGTACTTGCCTCTCAATTATGGCAAAGTGCAGAGCAGTAGGCGATGTACTTGCCTCTCCGCTGCAGAAAGCAGCGCACCAGCCTATCCTTTTAGGCTGGGTGATGTAAGGCAAGGTGCGCTAAAATATTACATTAAGTCTGTCTACTCCGCTGCGTAACGACTCGCAAAATTCTTTCATAATTTTGCGGCACTTCGCGGAGTTTCGCTAAAATATT
>JAGVOQ010000020.1 GCA_020052645.1 Candidatus Omnitrophota bacterium | reverse complement strand
TAAAATAATAACCTTTTAGTAAACCCCGTTAGAGAACTTCGTTCTCTAACGGGGTAAATCTCGACCAACTTTGAGTCAATGGCTTCTTGAAAGAAAGATTGTTTTAAGGCAAAGCGCCTGCCGAAGGAAAGCAGGAAATCCAGCGGCGCTCTTTTTAAAGCGCAAAAATGCACTTGTTTGAGCTGTTTCCTCTGTGATTCTTATTTTCCAGGGCGAGTTGTGCATTTTTAGCTGGATGTACTGCGATGCGAAGCATTCCTTCGGCCCGAAGACGGAGCCCTTAAAACAATTTTTCCAAAGAACAATCACCAACTTCGTTGGTGGCTTAGGTAAAAACTAAATACAATTATTTCTTATAATTCATTTCAACGATCTTTCCGTCTTCCAATAAAACCGCAGCCAGTCTTTTTAAAACATTCACAGAGATGACCTTCCCTTTCCCTTCAGGCGTATCAACCCGTTCGCCTTCCCTGGGAAGCCCCTTGTTCATTTCTTTGTAATGCTCATGTTCATAAGATAAACAGCACATGAGCCTGCCGCAAAGGCCTGATATCTTGGGCGGGTTTAAAGACAAGTTCTGATCTTTAGCCATGCGGATGGTCACCGGTTCAAAATCTTTTAAAAACCGACAACAGCACAACTCGCGGCCGCAAGGTCCAAAACCTCCGAACATCTTAGCTTCGTCGCGCACGCCTATTTGCCGCAACTCGATCCTGGCCTTAAACACCTTCGCTAAGTCTTTAACCAAATTCCTAAAATCCACGCGACCTTCTGCCGTAAAATAAAAAAGGATCTTCGAACGATCGAATGAATATTCAGCGCCTACCAGCTTCATGTCCAATTTATGCTCCAAAACCTTCTGCTCGCATGTCAGAGAAGCTTCGCGGGCCTTCTTTTTGTTTTCTTCAATCTGCTTGCGGTCCGCGTCGCTCGCCAGACGCAAAATCGTCTTAACGGATTCATCGGGTTTTTCAACCATCACCGGTTCACTGATCACCTGCCCATAATCCAAACCGCGTTCAGCCTCAACGATAACGATGTCCCCGATTTTTAGAACAAAACCTTCGCACTTCCAACAAAACGCCGATCCCATCTCCCGCAAACGCACTTGAGCGATTACTTCCATAATTCCATCCTTAAGTTGGCCATTGAAATCCGCCAGTTGATATTACGTTCATTTTCAAAAGCCGTATCCGCGATAGCGGAAATACACCCTTCAATTTCAGATAATGTGTACCGTCGAGAGGCCATTATTATATCATCTTTCCTATCGACATTTATGAAGTTTTTAAAAGGTCCTGCTGTCTTTGCCAGCACGAGATCCCTGAACCAGCTAGAAAGGACGCACAGGATCTCGTCTATCTTCAAATTCTTTTCCGATCTTTCTAGAGAACCAATTGCAAGAAGTTTATCTAAGGGATAGTCAGGCCTTAACACGTCCTCCAACATTTTATTTTTTCTTTCAAATAAGCGCGCTTCGTGATACTTTAAAGCCACTCCTAAGCGGCCCATCGAGATTCGCACCAGATAAAGAGCCTCTTCGTCCGATAATTTAAACTGCGCTTCAAGCATCTTCTTAAGCACGCCTTCAGGCAAAGCCTGGAAGACAATGCGCTGACAGCGGGAGCGAATGGTCGGCAATATAGATTTCAAAGCATCCGTCAAAAGAATAATGACGGTATCCGCAGAAGGCTCTTCTAAAGTCTTCAAGAGCGCATTGGAAGACTCTTCATTTAAAGACTGAGCCTTGGAAATGATGAGAATCTTTTTCGACGACTCAAAACCTTTTAAATTCAAACGGCGGCAAGCTTCACGGATAGAGTCAATTTTAATGAACTGCCCCTCAGGCGCCACCACAAGCACGTCCGGATGATTCAGCGCGTTCACCTTAACGCAGGACGAACAGATATCGCATGGCTCGGTATTTTGGACATGCGCACACATAAGAAGCTTAGCGAAATTAAGAGCTGTCTTCTTTTTACCGACACCTTGAGGACCGGAAAAACAATAGGCGTGGGAAGTACGTTTATTGATGAAGGCGTTTTTCAGCTGCGCAATGGCGGCTTCTTGGCCGATGACTTCTTGAAAAGACACTTTAAAACTACCTCCTGAATAGTTTTTTGAGTTTTGTCGATATCTTTTTGAACCCGAATGATCTTAATTCTTTGAGGTTCCCGACGTGCTAGAGCAAAATATCCTTTTTTGACTTTTTGATGAAACACACAAGACCGCATTTCAATCCTGTCAGGGGTCTTATGATTTCTTAGATACTCCCCACTCTTCCAAAAATCCAATAAAAGCGTTAAATCCGGCTCGACATCGCCGATAGCGATACGACCGACATTTTTAATCAACGCAACATCCAAACCGCATCCAAACCCCTGATAAGCCAGGGTAGAATCCAGAAAACGATCACAAAGAACAATCATGCCTTTTTCTAACGCTGGACGAATCACCTGATCAACCAATTGAGCCCGAGCCGACATATACAACATCATCTCAGTCAAAACAGACATCTCATTATGCTTTTTATCCAAAAGGATCCGACGGATCTTCTCTCCGATCTTCGTCGACCCAGGTTCTCGAACAAACAATGTTTTAAATCCTCTTTTTTTCAAAGCAAGGCTTAACAAACGTATCTGAGTGCTTTTACCGCTCTTTTCAGGACCCTCTAAAGTGATAAACGTACCCCTCATGGCCTTCCTTTTTATTGTAGTAAACCCCGTTAGAGAACTTCGTTCTCTAACGGTTTGCGCTTAACTGATGTCTTAAATCACCGTCAGCTTTATCACTGGATAACCGTTGACATAAAGTCAGCGGCTTTCTCTAACGGGGTAAATTCTTTTCCGTATCTTCTAAAACAATACCGTTTTTCTTTAAATAATCCCGGATTTCATCGGCCTTTTTAAAATCTTTGCAAGCCCTCGCTTCTTTTCTTTCAGCGATCAGACGCGTTACTTCACTCTCTTCTAATCCGGGGGAATTTGAGTCTAAAATTTTAATGCGCTGGGCGTCGACATCCCTGACAGAATTACTAGATTTTAAACGAAGCCCTAAAACAGCCCCTAACTCTACCAAGACATCCTTAACATGCAGGGCCGCCTTTAATCCGGAAGGATCCGCTAAAAATTTATTCCCCATATTCAAAAGCTCGAATAAAACCGCAAGACCCTGGGCCGTGTTAAAGTCGTCATTAAGAGCTGCCTGAAATTCTTCTTCTTTAAGATGCACGTCTTGCTTCCAAGACTCCTCTTGTGAAACACTTAAAACAGTTTTACTCTTTAAGATCTCAACTTTATTAAAAAATTCTTCGATTTTCTCAAATCCTTTTTTTGTCTTTTCCAGTGCAGAAAAACTAAAATCCATGGAAGATCCATAGTGAGCTCCTAAGAAGAAAAGCTTTAAGATATTCGCGGGATATTTTTTAAGCGCGTCCTGGATCGTGACAAAATTCCCTAAAGACTTAGACATTTTATGTCCATCGATAGTCAAGAGGCCATGGTGCATCCAATACCGTGCGAACTTCTGCCCTGTCAACGCCTCAGACTGCGCGATCTCATTTTCATGGTGCGGAAATATAAGATCACGCCCTCCGGCGTGGATATCCAGCGTTTCGCTTCGTAAATACCTCATGCTCATGGTTGAGCATTCGATATGCCATCCCGGGCGACCTCGTCCCCAAGGACTTTCCCAAGCAGGTTCTCCCTCTTTTGATTTTTTCCAAAGAGCAAAATCCAGGGGATCTTTTTTCTTTTCGTCTTTCTCAATGCGCACAGCCGTCAGCATCTCATCCAAACCCTGTCCCGAAAGCTGTCCATAGGTAGGAAACGAACGCACGGAAAAATAAACATCACCGTCAACCTCATACGCATGCCCCTTCTCTATCAGCATACGGATATGCCCCACCATAAAATGAACATTCTCAGTGGCGCGAGGCTCAAAATCAGCCTGATCAATTTCCAAATCCTTTAAATCCCGGGAATAATTTTTAATATAGCGGTTCTGGATCTCCTCAAAAGAAACGCCTTCTTGTTTCGCGCGATTGATAATTTTATCGTCGACATCGGTAATATTGCGCACAAGCTTTACCTGGTAACCGCTGTATTCCATAAAGCGCTTGAAACAATCAAAGATGAAAAGGCTGCGTGCATGGCCTACATGGCAATCATCATAAACTGTTACCCCGCAGGTATACATCCTGATCTCAAGCGGGAACAGCGGCTCGAACAACTCTTTTCTTTTTGTTAAGGAATTATAAATGACTAAAGGCATATTAGGAACTCTTCTTTTCCAATCGAGCGATCCGATCTTCCAACTCTTCTAAAGATTGTTTTATAGGATCCAGCACATGAACATGATCAAGGGCCGTTTCAATTTTTTTTCCGTCTTGCTTGGTGATACGCCCCGGAACACCCACCACGGTCGAATTCGCAGGGACGTCTTTAACAACAACTGCGTTAGCTCCGATGTATGAACTCTCTTTGATCGTAATATTCCCTAGGATTTTAGCGCCTGTGCCAATCACCACATTATCCTCAATATTAGGGTGGCGCTTTCCTTTTTCTTTCCCTGTCCCTCCCAACGTCACGCCCTGATAAAGTGTCACATTGTTGCCCACGACCGAAGTTTCGCCGATAACAACGCCCATGCCATGATCAATGAATAAACTTTGACCGATCTTGGCACCTGGGTGGATTTCAATGCCTGTAAAAAATTTCGCCAGCTGCGACAAAAAACGGGGAACAAAAGGGATCCGGATCAAAAGTAAAAAATGAGCGATCCTGTACATAACGATCGCATGCAATCCGGAATACAAAAGCACAACCTCTATGTACGTACGAGCCGCGGGATCACGCTCAAAAACAGCATCGATCTCTTTTCGAAATCCCAAAAGAATCACAATGATCCAAACCAACACCAGGCTGACCAATATAAGTAATAGACTTAATAAATCGCTCACGACGGCCTCCGCATTTGTATCAGGCAAACAGCCATTGCCGCAATCGCTTCCTGACGGCCAATAGCTCCCACACCTTCATGTGTCGTTGCTTTTATGGAAACTTGGTCTTTTTTAATTTTTAAAACCTTTGAGATACGCGCCTTCATCTTTTCCCTATATTTAGATATCCGAGGAGCCTCGCACAATATCATTGCATCAACGTGATCCGCGCAATAGCCTTTTTTAGAAATAATGGCTTCAACTTTTTTCAAGAGCTTAAGGCTTGAAATATTTTTATACTTCACATCAGCGTCAGGGAATTGATGCCCAATGTCAGGAACACCCACAGCCCCTAAAAGCGCGTCGCAAATAGCATGCAAAAGCACGTCCGCATCTGAGTGCCCCAAAAGACCTTTTGCATGCTTAATCCTTATGCCACCCAAGACAAGCTTCCTTTTTGGGACCAAGCGGTGAATATCATAACCAATACCGACTTTAAACATAAATTTTTTGTTCAAAGGTCACATGTTTAAAAGTCACAAGGTTCACTTTTGACTTTTTGACTATTGTACTTTTGAACCTTCTTTTGCCCTAATACTTGCAATCGCATCCGCAAAGACAAGATCTTCCTGCGTTGTAATCTTAATGTTAAAATAAGACCCTAAAACAACCTTAATCTTTTTTCCCATGAGCTCAACCAGTGCCGCGTCATCAGGCACCGCGTGTTTGGCGGCGCGCAGATATGCCTTTTGTATCAACTCACGCTCAAATACCTGAGGCGTTTGAATTTCCCAGAGCTGATCGCGTTTTAATGTCGCATCGATCTCTTGATGAGGCCCAACCCTTTTGATCGTAGATTTAACAGGAACGCCTAAAATAGCGGCTCCGCTATCAATTGCCGCCTCAACAACTCTCGTAATGCTCGCGTGATCAACAAAAGGCCTCACCCCATCATGGATAAGAACAAATTTTGTTTTTGTATCAACGACTTCCAGGCCGTTGCGGACAGATTCTTTCCGTGTTGCGCCGCCTCCGATAACCCTGGAAACCTTAGTCAGGTTATATTCCTTAACCAAGCCCCTGGCTGTCTCCAGCTCTTCTTTATTAAAAATCAAAACAATTTCATCGATCAAGGGATGTGAATGAAGCACCTCAAGCGTGTGCATAATGATCGGCTTATCCTTAACAAGAACCAAAGACTTCAAAGACTTGAGATTCATCCTGAGTCCAGAACCCGCCGCAGGCACAAGAGCTGTAATTTTATTATTTAGTCCCATTTTTTTATTAGTCAAAAAACTCTTATTAAACAGAGCCCAACTAAGGCTTTAGTCTAAGGATTCCTTTAAGGCGAAATGCCTAAGCGGCCACAACCATCCCTGCCTGCTCGCTTCGCGGCAAAGCCGAAGGCCGGCAAGCAGGCGCGCCTTTCAAAGGCTCAGGCTTATAGGGCGCGAGGTATAAAAGAAAATGTTTAAAATTTATTTACTGTGATTTATTTGATTTTCCAACTTCGCAAAAACCATACGGCCGGCCTGTGTTTGTAGCACCGACGTCACAACCACATGAACGGATTGGCCGAGCAAACGCCGCGCCTCTTCCACAACAACCATCGTTCCATCTTCCAAATAGGCCACCGCCTGATTATGCTCCTTACCTTCTTTAATGCACTTAACCTCTATTGCTTCTCCCGGCAAAACAACGGACTTGAGCGCATTAGACAATTCATTGACATTTAAAACTTTAACACCTTGAAGCTCAGAAATGCGATTTAAATTAAAATCAACGGTGATAATCTTAGCCTCTAAAAGCTTGCCTAAACGCACCAGTTTGCCGTCGACATCGCGCGTATCAGGAAAATCCTCTTCATGAACGACCAGATTAAAACGCTTATCGCTCTGGATCATATGAAGAATTTCTAAACCTCGTCGCCCGCGTTGACGCTTAATGGAATCCGAGGAATCCGCGATCGTCTGAAGTTCTTTTAAAACAAAACGGGGCACAACCAAACGCGCGTCTATAAAAGAAGTTTTCATAATGTCGACGATACGGCCGTCAATGATGGCGCTGGTATCCAAAACAATCGTATCCGTTTTTTCGTCTTGCCTGCGGAATTTAACATAGGGAATGATTAAATTAAATTCATCCCTGCCGCGCAGCGCTATCGCCATCCCAAGATAAGAAAACGAGAGCGTCAACAGATACGATGTAATGTCCTTCATGGATTTATCCAGCGGGAATAAAGCGAATAGAGCCGCGGACATAAATCGAGCAATGATCAAGCCGAGCATAAGGCCGAAAACAGCGCTGGAAAGCCCTCGCACAGAGATGCCGCGCATCCCCGCCTCCAAAGCGATGATAAGGACACCAAAGATAAAACCGCCGCTTGATGACCAAAAAATATTAAAATTGTTAACGTCACCAACCTGATAACCAACAATCGTACTGCAGAGAATAAAAAGAATACGGATAAAAAGCATAGTCATATTCATAAATCAGATCTCCTTCCATAGATTATAAAAAACATCGCCTAAGTCGGATGCGGGGACGAGCTTCATATCTTCTTGGCCTTCTGACTTAGCCGCCTGATAATTAGTCAAAGGCAAAATGCATCGCTTAAATCCAAGCTTGCGCGCTTCATTGATGCGAAGCGTCGCATTGGTTATGCTTCGTATTTCTGAAGCCAGACCCACCTCACCCAACACAACTGTATCAAAAGGAATAACCTTATCAAAATTACTTGAGGCGATACTCAAACAAACCGCCAAATCAACCGCGGGATCCTCGATCTTCATGCCTCCGACAACATTAACGAAAATATCTTTATCGAATAATTTCAGATTTCCTCTTTTTTCTAAAACTGCGACGAGCAGACTTAAACGATTATGGTCAAGCCCTTGAGCCTTGCGACGTGTAATGCCGAAATTCGCTTTTGTCACAAGCGCCTGGATCTCAACCAAAACAGGACGCGACCCTTCTAGAATGGGGACAACGGCTGAACCCGAAACCTCTTTAGGCCGTTCCGCTAAAAAAATCTCTGAAGGATTTTTAACTTCCGCAAGGCCTGAAGAAACCATTTGAAAAACACCGATCTCATTCGTTGAACCGAATCTATTTTTTATCGCCCTTAACACCCTGTAATTAGAAAACCGCTCTCCTTCAAAATAAAGCACCGTATCGACGATATGCTCCAGGACTCTCGGACCTGCCAACGTACCTTCTTTAGTCACATGCCCGACGAGAATCACGGAAATCCCGGTTTTCTTAGCTAGCTGCGTCAAAATACTAGCACACTCCCGGACCTGGCCAACGCTTCCTGCACTCGACGACAATAAAGAGGTGTACACCACTTGTATGGAATCGATCACGACAACATCCGGCAAAAATTTTTTAATAAACTCCACAACCGCATCGATATCCGTCGCGTTAACGATATAAAATTTATCCGAGCCGGCTGCGCCCAACCGATCAGCGCGCATCTTCGTTTGCTGAACGGATTCCTCTCCGCTACAATAAAGAATCTTTTTTCCCGTTTCAGCCAGGTTATGCGAAAGCTGCAGACATATAGTAGACTTACCTATTCCCGGGTCTCCACCTACCAAAACAACCGAACCGCGCACCAATCCGCCGCCAAGAACGCGATCGAGCTCGCCCACATTAATTCTCATGCGCTCTTCTTCCATAGATTTAACACTGTGAAGAAGCACCGGCTCATTTGCAAGACCCGTTCCTTGTGTTCGTGGCCTTACCGTAGTCTCCTCTTCCACCAAAGAATTCCAACTCGAACAATCAGGGCACTTCCCAACCCATTTTGCCGAGCTGTATCCGCAGTTTTGGCAAACAAAAGCAGATTTAATTTTCGCTATTCTTACCATAGGAACCCCTAATAACTAAAACCAAAAAATGGCTTAATGAATAAGCCATCATAATGGAACAGACTTGTTAAAATTAAAAAGCCTCAACCCTTAGTTAGCTTCTTTAGGCCTATAAAGCAGTTTCCAGGGATGCTTTTTTAAATCCGCGAACATCTCCTCAATATCTGTATAGAGCCTGTCGTCGGTAAAAAGCTTGCCGATCGTCCCCCGGCCCTCATGCAAATCCTTTAAAACAGCATCCGTATTCGATAACGTCGATTGAAGATTCGACAAAGTTGCCTTGGCCTGAAGAGCGATATCTTTGACCAGATCTGTCACCTCCTGAACCGAGGTCGGATCTTCTCCCAAAAGAATATCGTTCTCTTTCAAAATATTCTGGTAGTCTTTGCCGGGGATAACTTCCAAATATTTCTCGCCCAACAACCCTAGAGTGTTAACCCAAGCGCGTGAATCTTTAGGAATTTTTATTTCACTCTCGACCCAGGCGGTGAGAAAAACTATTGTCGCTCCATCTTTCTCATGCGCGAGCCTAATCTCTTTGACTTCCCCCACATCAACGCCGGCTAAACGTAAAGGCGCGCCAACCTTAATGCCATTGGCAAAACCGAATACTGTTTTAATATGATACCCGTGTTTCATAAGCTTAAAATCTCCGATCATCAAAACAAAATAAGTAAGAATGACAAGACCGATAAAAACAAAAATACCTACTTTTAGCTCTAATGATCTAGTTTTATCCGCCATAATGATTCTCCTTCATTTTGTCCATATTAAGGTAATTTTTCTTAACAAAATTAGTCCCTTCCTTTATTTGGAACCAGTAAGGACTATCCCTTCTGGATTAACTCCGAAGTTTACGCTGTAAATTTCCAGCCGGCTTGCCCTGGCGGAAATTTACAAGTGCTTAAACGAGGAGCTCTATCCTTCCGTATTCTTTAAAATAGAACTTTGGCCTTCCGTGATAGGTCCGTTGGCCGCTCCTGTAATGAATTGATGCACATACGCATTATGCGAATACCTGATTTCATCCGGCGTTCCCTCCGCGATGATGCGCCCCTCATACAACATAGCGATACGGTCAGCCACCTTATAGGCGCTGCGCATATCGTGCGTCACGACGATCGAGGTCACTTTTAATTTATCGTGAAGTTCATCGATCAAAAGATTGATGGCATCCGCCGTGATGGGGTCCACTCCGGTTGTCGGTTCATCATAGAGAATGATCTTAGGTCTCGTACAAATGGCACGGGCCAATGCCACACGCTTTTTCATTCCGCCGCTTAAATCCGAAGGCATGTAATTTTCAATATTATAAAGTCCGACCAGTGCCAACGACTCCTTAACACGACCCTCAATTTCAGACGCCTTAAGACTTGAGTGCTCTCGAAACATAAAGCCGACGTTTTCTCCAACCGTCAACGAATCAAAAAGAGCCCCACCTTGAAAGACCAGGCCGATATTCATATGCAACTCGTTTAAATCCTTACCTGTCAAAGTAAGCACATTCTTGCCCTCAACTTTAACAATACCTTGATCAGGCTCAAGTAAACGCACGATATGTTTAAGCGTCACACTTTTCCCAACGCCAGACCTGCCGATGATGACTTTTGTCTCTCCTTCATCTACATTTAAATTCATATGGTCAAGGATTTGCCGACCATTAAAATTTTTAGAGACATCGATCAATTCGATCATTGGCATAACATTAAACTCTCCTAAACCCAGAAAAAGTAAAATAAGGCCGTAAAGAAACAGTCAGCGATAATAATCAAAATAAACGTGCTGACAACAGACTTCGTTGTCGCTTTTCCAACACCTTCAGCACCGCCCCGAACAGCCAAACCCTCATAACAGGCGACCAGTGCAATAATCATGCCAAAGAAGAAAGTCTTAATCAAGCCCGTAAACACATCTTTATAGACCAAGGACTGAAACGTCATGCTGATATAGGTGTTCGAGCGAATGCTCAAACGATTAACGCAAAGAAGATAACCGCCATAAATTCCTATAGCGTTGGCAAAAATCGTTAAAATAGGCAACATGAACGTCACGGCCAAATACCGCGGAACAACCAGATATTTGATCGGGTTAGAGCCTAAGGTCACTAAGGCATCAACCTGTTCTGTCACGGTCATGGTCCCAAGTTCCGCGGTGATGCCGGCCCCACAGCGTCCGGCCACGATCAAAGCCGTGATCACCGGCCCCAGTTCCCGCGTTAATGACGCCGCGACGATCGAGGCAATATAGATTTCGCTCGACATCTTCTGCATGATGTAGGCAGTTTGAAGCGCCAAGATCAGTCCTAAAAAAAACGAAACAAGTGAAACAATCGGTAAACTATCAACACCGATTTTCTTAGCTTGCTCAAAAATACGTTTGGCCCCATAAGGCTTAGCAGGGATCTGGATAAAAGTTTGGACAGCAAGACTAAAAAGACCGCCAAAAAAATGAATAAAATTTACAATTTTTGCGCCAATGGCAATATAGAAGTTTCTCTTGAAAATCATCCGAACTCCAAGTTAAGACCTTTAAGAATTAAAAGAAAGTTCTTCTCTGTTTTTATCTTTCGTCACCGAAAGCACAGACCCTTCTTTCAATTGTCCTGAAATAATCTCTTCAGCCAATGAATCTTCCACATAACGCTGGATCGTGCGCTTCAAAGGCCTGGCCCCGAACACCAAATCAAAACCTTTTTCTATCAAGAAATCCTTAGCCGCCTGATCCAAGGATAAAGAAATTTTCTTTTCACTTAAACGTTCCTGAACGCCTTTAATTTCAATCTCAATAATTCTATAAAGATCCGTCTTTTCCAAAGGACGGAAAACGATCACGTCATCAATTCTGTTCAAAAACTCAGGCTTGAATGTCTTTTTAACCTCTTCCAAGAGTTTCTCTTTCATCTGCTGATAAGACATATCAGAACTTTGGGCCTTAAATCCTAAAGACCCTTGTTTGCGCAGGATCTCAGCTCCGACGTTGGAAGTCATAATAATAATACAATTACGGAAATCAACCTTGCGACCGTAACTATCGGTCAAACGTCCTTCTTCCAAAACCTGCAGCAAAAGATTAAATACATCCGGATGCGCCTTTTCAATTTCATCGAGCAGAATAACAGCATAAGGTTTACGCCGGATCTTTTCTGTCAGCTGACCGCCCTCTTCATATCCCACGTATCCCGGAGGAGCGCCGACAAGCCTTGAGACATTGAACTTCTCCATATATTCGGACATATCAAGTTGCACCAACGCGTTTTCATCCCCGAACATAAACTCAGCTAAAGCCCTTCCAAGAAGCGTCTTGCCCACACCGGTGGGACCTAAAAAAATAAAAGAACCAATGGGCCGACGCGGATCTTTAATGCCAGCACGCGAACGACGCACAGAATGCGCTATTGTTTTCAAGGCCTCATCCTGTCCCACCACGCGATTCCGGAGTTCTTCTTCTATTTTTAAAAGCTTATCGCTATCTTTTTGTTCTAATTTAACAATAGGAATACCCGTAATCTTAGAAACAATAACAGCTATGTCTTCCTCGTTGATCCGAGGCCTGGTCTTAGACCTTTCGTCCTGCCACTGCTTTTTGGCTTCTTCTAACTTTTGACGCGCCTGACGCTCCTGATCTCTTAAAGACGCCGCTTTTTCAAAATCTTGATTTTTAATAAAAATTTCTTTTTCTTTTCTGAGTTCTTCAACGTCAATTTCTAATTTTTTCAAAGGCGATGGCGCGGTCAACATGGTCAGTCGCGCCCTGGAACCAGCTTCATCAATCAAATCAATAGCCTTATCCGGCAGGAAACGCCCGCTGACATAGCGATCAGAAAATTTAGCCGACGCTATAATCGCTTCATCAAGATATTCCACATGATGATGCTGCTCATACCTGTCCCTTAAACCCTTTAAAATTTCAACCGTTTCTTCAACCGACGGCGGATCCACCATTATAGTTTGAAAACGTCTTTCCAACGCCGCATCTTTTTCAATATACTTCCTGTACTCATCCGGCGTCGTTGCGCCAATGCATTGTATTTCACCGCGCGAGAGAGCAGGTTTTAAAATATTAGAGGCATCAATCGCTCCTTCCGCCGCACCAGCGCCTACCAGCATATGTAATTCATCGATAAAAATCATAACATCACGTGAACGCTTGATTTCATCCATAACAGCTTTGATTCTTTCTTCGAATTGTCCGCGATATTTAGTCCCGGCAATCATAAGCGCTAAATCCATAACAATAATTCTCTTATTGCGTAAAACTTCAGGAACATTATTACAAATAATCTGTTGCGCCAATCCTTCGACGATAGCGGTCTTACCCACACCGGCTTCTCCTAACAAAACCGGATTGTTTTTAGTACGGCGGGCCAAAATCTGAATAACACGTTCAATCTCATTCTTACGGCCAATGACCGGATCAAGCTTGCCTTCCTTAGCCAACGCCGTCAAATCTCTTCCAAAAGCATCCAAAGCAGGCGTCTTGGATTTAGAAGCCTGCTGAGCACCAAAACCCGGCGTGGCAGAACCCAATAATTCCATAATTTCGCTACGAACCCGGTTTAAATCAAGGCCTGAATTCAACAAAACTTGAGAAGCAACGCCTTCACCCTCACGGATTAGTCCTAAAAGCAAGTGCTCAGTTCCGATATAATTATGACCCAAAGAACGCGCTTCTTCCGCCGAGAGCTCCAAGGCTTTCTTGGAGCGCGGAGTAAAAGGAACATCTCCCTGAATCTGTGTCGCAGGTCCTGGCTGGACCAATTTTTCAATCTCTAAACGAATGCTTTCTAAGCTCAAGCCTAGTTTTTGCAGGACCGCGGCAGCCACCCCTTCGCCTTCACGGATCAACCCTAAAAGTAAATGTTCCGTCCCGATATAATCGTGATTGAAACGTCTTGCTTCTTCCTTAGCAAGAACTATAACTTTTCTCGCGCGTTCGGTAAATCGATTAAACATTGATGCTCCTTCATTTTGCCATTAATTATTAAGTATTTATTCCACTCAAAATGAACTCCGCAGCCTGCGTAGAAAATATTAGACGCGAAGCGTCATAAAATTTTCAAGCGAATAGGCAAGGAGTCACGTTTCTATTCCTTCACCCTAATGTTTTTCATCCAGAAAAATTCGAAATAATATATTATATTTTTATCAACCTACTTCTGATTCATCCCCAATTTTTCACGAATGATCTGGGCGCGTTTGATATCACGCTCATTCGCTGAAAATTTTTTGTTTTCAAGTTTTTGCAAATGAGACGGCTGCGTCAAAATAAATAATTCATTAATTAAACCGCGGTCCACCCCTTTTAATATTCCCAGATCGCTTCCAAGCCGAAACATGGAAAGTAATTCAACAGTTTCATTACTTGAAATAATATGCGCATTTTTCAGCGTCCCGTACGAGCGCCAGACCCTGTCTTCCAGTAATTCGCGATGTTCGGCCAATAACACTTCCCGCGCTTTCATCTCCTGATCAATGATCTGGCGGATGACACCTTTGATATTGCCCAAAATTTCTTCTTCTTTCTGCCCCAAAGATACCTGATTAGAAATCTGGAAAAAATTTCCAGAGGCCTGAGTCCCTTCTCCGTAAAGACCGCGCGCCGTAAAACTGAGTTTGGCGATAGCTTCTAATACGCGATTGATCTGACGCATCATCACCAAGGCCGGAAGATGCAACATAACAGATCCCCGCATCCCTGTTCCCGTGTTGGTAGGACACGCTGTTAAGTAACCCCAATCGGCATTAAAGGCATAAGGGAGCAACTCAGACAAACGATCATCTACTGAATTAATCGCTCTCCAGGTCGCATCCAGGTCAAAGCCGGATTCCATCACCTGAATACGCAGATGATCTTCCTCATTAACCATAATCGCGACATTCTCTTCCGGATTGACCAAAAGACCTTTTTGATTGGAACGAATCGCATGTTCATTAGACATAAGATGCCGTTCCACCAAAAATTGTTTATCTATGCTGTCAAAACTTTCAAGCCTCAAAAATAAACTGTCCTTAAGATCTTCAACCCGTTTAAAAGCGCTTTCCGCCAAAACGAGAACTTTTTCGCTGTTTTCTTTTTTAGCCCAATGAGGAAACGGCATCTTTTCCAGATTCCTCGCCAGACGAATGCGCGAAGAAATAACAATATCCGCATGAGGGCCTGTGCCCTTTAACCAACCGCCGATGTGATTTAAAAAATCATTAAAATCCATTTTTATTTTGTTTTCTTGTGTTTCTTTTTTTCCGGCTCTTTATCATGACCAACCTCATTCGCTTTCAACTCCATTTCTTTGATCAAATCGCGCAACCGTGCCGCTTCTTCAAATTCTTCGCTTTCGATAGCCTTCTGCATGTTATCTTTTAGCTCGTTCAAGTTTGCGGGCGCAGGAACAGACGCAGAGACTGACTTTTCTTTTTTAACAACCAAAGGCTTAAAGCCTAAAGGGACTTTTCCCATGTGCTGATTCGAACCATGGATTCGCTTTAAAAGCGGGCCCAAATTTTTACTGAACGACGTATAACATTCGCTGCAGCCGAGCCTACCGATCTTGCCAAAATCCTCAAAAGCCAAGCCGCAGTAACTGCATTGAGCCACAACAGGCCCCTTGTCAACACTGCCGATCTGTTTGCCGTAATCCACGAGACCCGCCAAAAGATCAGAAAGACCAAATTGTTGTTCCATCTCCATGCTCTTTTTACGGGCGCACTCATCACATAAATGCAATTCACTCATCTGCTCATCAACGATCTCAGTCAGATGAACGGTCGCCTGATTTTTATTACAAATATTACAAAGCATACCGAATACCTTCCTTTTTAGTGAGCTTTTTAAATTCTTCAATAAGTTTTAACGTCAAGCGCCCCACTTGGCCAGAACCAATCAAACGACCATCCATCTTGGTCACAGGGACGATCTCAGCAGCCGTTCCAGTTAAAAACATTTCATCCGATGTAAAGAAATCATAACGCGTTAAGGTCGTCTCCTGAGATTTTAACCCAAGCCTTGACGCAAGACCCAACACCGAGCTGCGCGTAATCCCATTTAAAATTCCGATATGCACAGGCGGCGTCAAAAGGCAACCATCCTTAATCATAAAAATATTATCTCCTGTGCATTCTGCCACAAAGCCCTGCTGATCAAGCATAATCGCTTCAGGAACGCCGGCATTAATCGCCTCAATCTTTCCTAAAATATTGTTAAGGTAATTCAAGGATTTAATCTGAGGATTCAATGCCTCCGGAATGTTACGGCGCGTAGGCACCGTCACAATAGATAAACCTTTATTATAAAATTCCTGTGGATAAAGCTTGATCTTATCCGCGATGATGAACACTGTTGGCTTCAAACAATTGCGCGGGTCCAACCCCAAATCTCCAACTCCCCGCGTCACCACGGCACGAATATAAGCATTTTCTAGTTTATTACCCTTTAACGTCGAAATAATCGCCTTCTGCATCTCAGGTTTTGAAATAGGGATCGTCAAAGAAATACCATGCGCGGAGGCATAAAGCCTATCAATGTGTTCTTTAAGTTTGAACACAAGGCAATTGTATGAACGAATACCTTCAAAAACACCGTCGCCATAAAGCAGGCCATGGTCAAACACCGACACAAGGGCATTTTCTTTTTTCACCAATTTTCCATTCAAATAAATCAACATAATTTCTCCTTTAATGAGCGCATAACTTAGGGAACGTTTTTCGTGACGTAAGTTATACGCGCGAATTAAATCCAGCACTTATTTTTCTGCTTAGCCTTGCTTTTAAATTACATGTTTAGCGTTAAAGCCTAACCTAAAAATTCTTCATTCCAGCTTTGTTCAAGAAAATAAGTGCTGGGTCAAATTCAGGCAAACGACTTACATTCGTTTCGCTCTGTAAGCCGTGCCTTCATTTGACATAATTCCTCCAGGATCGAACACATTATCTTTAAGAAGCAAACTTGCCGTCAAAAATATTTAAGATCCGATTAGATCCCTTAGCCAATTCCTGGCTATGAGTCACAAGGATAATCGTCATCTTTTTTTGTTTATTCAATGCCAACAACCACTCTTGAATCTGTCGGCCGGAAGCATAATCAAGATTTCCCGTAGGCTCGTCACAAAAAAGTATTTCAGGATCATTGATAAGGGCGCGGGCGATCGCTACTCTTTGTTGCTCACCTCCGGAAAGTTCAAACGGACGATGATGTACCCTGTTCTTTAGCCCTAAAAATTCAAGCGCCTCCGTGGCCTTCCTGCTTATGTCACTTTTCTTGATTTTGTTCGATATCAAACCCGGCAGCATAACATTTTCAAGTGCCGAAAATTCACGCAATAAATGATAAAATTGAAAAACAAATCCAAACCTCGAATTACGCACTCGAGCTTTCTCATTCTCCTTTAAATCAGAAAAACAGGAATCATCCAAAAAAACCTCGCCCGAGCTAGGATCATCCAATCCCCCTAAAATATGCAGAAGCGTTGATTTTCCCGCTCCCGAGGGACCGACAACGCTTATAAATTCTCCCTTCTCGATGAGAAGATCTATTCCTTTTAAAACACAGAGTTCTTTAGAACCTGACCAATAAATTTTTTTAATATTCTTCGCCTGTAACACTATTCATACCTCAAGGCTTCTACGGGATTCATCTTCGCCGCTTTAGATGCCGGATAAAGAGTGGCAAGAAACGTTATCAAAAAAGCGCAGACCGCGATCAAACCTACATCTGACATGCGTAAATCCACAGGGAGCTTGTCGATATAATAAATATCTTTCGGCAGCTGAATGAATTGGTATTTTTTCAGCAACAGACAAAGAATAATTCCACTTATTATACCAAAAAAAGTCCCTGTAAATCCAATAATTAAACCACCTATCCTAAATATTTTACGCACGCTTGTCTGCGTCGCGCCGATGGCTTTCAAGATCCCGATGTCCTTTGTTTTTTCAACCACCATGACAATCAATGTGCTGACGATATTAAAACAAGCCACCAGAACAATCAACGTCAAAATAACAAACATCGCGAGTTTCTCAAGAGCGAGCGCGGCAAAAAAGTTTTTGTTGATCTCCATCCATGTGCGGATATGAAGCGGCGTCTCTTTAAACGCCATCAACTCTTGCTCAAGAAGGACCTTAGTCTTAGGCGCCTGATAAGGATTCTCTAATTTTAAGCCGATCTGAGTTACAAATGACCCCGTGCCAAAAAACTTCTGCGCGTCCTGGATATTAATAAAGGCAAGATTTAAGTCGTAATCATACATGCCCGTGTGAAAAATACCGCTCACGCGAAAAGAAGTATTTAAACCAATGACAGGAGACGAAAGAACAACCTCATCGCCGACATCAATCTTAAGAACAGCGGCCAATTCTTTGCCTAAAACAATGCCACCTTTGGGCAAAATAAGCCTAGAACCGTTCACGTATTCCTTGATCCTCGTCACGCGTTCTTCTACAGACGGATCAACCCCTTTAATGTTCAAACTCAAAACTTTATCTTTATAGTAAAGATACGCCTGGCCGCTCACGTAAGGGGCTGCTTCTTTAATGCCAGGCAATGTTTTTAATTTTTTCAAAAGAACAGGGTAATCAGAAATCCCCTCCTCGCTATGAATAACGATTTGAGGGTTTGTCCCGATAATCTTGTTTTTCAGATCATTGTCAAATCCTGTCATAACCGCTATGACAACAATAAGCGCCATAACGCCAATCGCCACCCCCAAACAGGAAATAAGGCTAATAATGGAAATAAATCTTTCTTTCTGGAGACTCAAGAAATAGCGTCGGCTTATAAAAAACTCGAAATGCATTATTCCTTAACCTGTTCTGACCCTGTTTCTTTCTCAGGCCGCAAGAGCGGAAATAAAATCACATCCCGGATCGATGGTTGATTCAATAAAAGCATAAGCAGGCGGTCTATCCCAATTCCTAAGCCACCGGTGGGAGGCATGCCGTATTCCAAAGCTTCGATATAATCTTCATCGAGGCAACGTCCGGCAGCTACCTGATCCTTGATCTCCTCCTGAAATCTCGCCTTTTGCTCTAAAGGATCGTTAAGCTCTGAATACGCGTTCGCCACTTCCATGCCAGCAATATACAACTCAAATCTATCCGAAATAAGCGGGTTCTCTTTTTTATTTTTTGCCAATGGGCAAAGAATGCTAAAATAATCAGTGAAAAAAACAGGCTGCGTCGATACGTTTTCAGTCAAAATTTCCTCAACGACTTTAACAATCTGGGAACGTGTTAAACGATCCTCCACCGGCCTTCCTTTTTTCTTTAATTTTTCGACCATGACAGACGTTTCGTCTTCAGGATTAATGTCAAACTTCTCTTTGACAGCCTGGGCAAAAGAACGGCGCGGCCACGGAGGCGTCAAATCGATTTTCTGCCCCTGATACTCAATTTCAAGTTTACCTAAAACCTTCTGAGCCACATGGACAAAAATCTCCTCGGTAATCTTCATCATATCTTCATAATCGCAATAAGCCGCATAAAGCTCAAGCATCGTAAATTCAGGATTGTGGCGCGTTGAAACACCCTCGTTTCTAAAGCTGCGGTTGATCTCATAAATCTTTTCAAAACCACCGACAATAAGACGTTTTAAATATAACTCCGGGGCAATACGCAAAAATAAATTCATATCATATTCATTATGATGCGTTTCAAAAGGTCGGCCCGCCGCGCCCCCGGGGATGATATGCATCATGGGCGTCTCAACTTCCAAGAACCCTTTTTGATTCAATAATTCACGAATGCTAGCAACGATCTTGGAACGCGCGACAAAAATATCTTTTACTTCAGGATTTGAGATCAAATCAACATAACGTTGACGGTACCGGATCTGAACATCTTTCAATCCATGCCACTTCTCAGGCAAAGGCCTTAAGGATTTTGACAAAAGCGAAAATCCGACGACTTTCACTGTCGGCTCACCGGTATGCGTCATAAAAGCTTCTCCTTCAAGACCAATAATATCCCCAATATCTAGTTTATTAAACAGCTCAAATTGATCTTCAGTCAACGGATCATCTTTCCTAACATAGAGCTGGATTTTCGCATCCTGATCTCTTAAATCACAAAAACAAACCTTCCCATGCTTGCGTTTAGCCATAAGACGCCCAGCTAAAACAACCTTCTCTTTCTCTTTAAAAGAAGACAATAACTCCTTGATAGACATTGTCTTAGTAAACTTATGTCCATAAGGATCAATACCAACGTCTTTAAAAAGTTTTAACTTATCAATGCGCAACTGAATGATTTCATTGAGTTCCATATCTTCTCCAATCTATATTCTTTTAACAAAAAACGTTACGCTCTTATTAAGGTAAAGAATACGACATCCTTAAAACAAAACAATAAGCTATGGATAAAAAGTGAGTGAACGAAATATAACAGGAGTCTATTATATCTGAGCGCGCAAAAGGTGTCAACCAAGATTAGGACCAATCAGGAAAAAAGTGTGGATTTTATGCGCATAAAGAAAGAGCCTCGCTTAAGTTAAGCGAGGCTCTTTTAAAGTGCGTTAAAAAAACCCTATTTCCTCAGGAGGACTCTTTGTGTGACTTTTTTGGCTCCAAAGAATTTCACGCTAAAATCAATGGCCACGTCTGTATCAAAATCCCTGCAAGAAAAAATATTGATATAAGCGGAGTTCCAAAGCTCAGAGAAGTGTCCGGTGATAGAACTTGTTTCAATGAACTGAAGCATTGAAAAACCGGCCGTATGCGCTTCATTGTATCCGAAATGCGGCAACTGAGTCTTGCCGAATCTTTTCATTTTAAGAAGTTTGCATAATTTTTTTGTATATTCTTCCAACTTTTTTCCTGAACGAATGACTTTTGGGTCGCATTCATACAGATCTAGAACAACTTCTAAACCAAAACTGCCTTCAGTAAACTTGGGACTTTTAGCCATCCTCTTAATTTTCCTCCTCACCTGCTTTTAAAACACAGGGCTATGGTTAAAAAACAATAAAAAGGGCACTTCATTTCCCTTTTGGTGATCATTCTACAAGCGGAATTCTTAGAACGCAATATATTTTTTAAAAAAAATAAAAAACCTTAAAGCTCTTCTTTTCAAAGGTCCTCTTGCAAAAGGCGATCTTAATGAACTCTAACGCTGGATTCCAGCGGCACAGGATTCTCATCAATCAACGTCGGCAAACCCATACCATTAAGCAAGTCAATGAATGGATCAGGGTCTAATTCTTCCACATTAGCCATCGTCCCAACATCCCAATCACCACGAGCAATCAGCATGGCTGCGGCCACCGGCGGGACACCGGCCGTATACGCGATGGCTTGCGACCCTACTTCCTTAAAACTCTGTGCGTGATCACAAATGTTATAAATAAAAATTGTTTTCTCTTTCCCATCCTTTTTTCCTTTAATAAAATTTCCAATACAAGTCTTACCTGTATAATTAGCCGCTAAAGACGACGGATCAGGCAGGAGAGCTTTTAAAACTTTTAAAGGCACCACCTCCACCCCTTCGGCGGTTTTAATAGGTTTCTCCGAAGTTAAGCCCAGGTTGGTCAATACAGTGAACACGTTGATGTAGTGGTCGCCAAAACCCATCCAAAACCGAATGCTATTGGCATCAATATTTTTTGATAATGAATGAAGTTCATCGTGGCCGTTTAAATAAACAGGCATTTTCCCGACAACAGGAAAATCATACATCATCTTAATGGAATGCACTTTCTCTGCGACCCACTTACGGTCGATCCAGGTCCAGACTTTTTTAAATTCCCTGAAATTGATTTCCGGATCAAAATTAGTGGCAAAATATTTACCATGGCTTCCGGCATTAACATCTAAAATATCAATGGTATCGATTGTATCGAAATAATGTTTAACGGCATAAGCGCACCAGGCATTAACCACCCCAGGGTCAAACCCAGCTCCTAGAATAGCCGTAACTTTGTTTTCTTTACACCTATCCTTGCGTTTCCATTCATAGTTCGCGTACCACGGCGGATCTTCGCATACCTTATTGGGATCCTCATGAATCGCCGTATCCATATAAGCCGCCCCTGATTGAATGCATGCCTCCAGAATAGACATGTTGACATAAGCCTGTGCCAAATTAAGAACGATAGTAGATTTTGTTTCTTTAATAAGCTTAACCGTGGCTTTAACATCCAACGCATCCAAACTCTTGGAATATATTTTTTTATTTTTATCTTTAAGGTGTTTTTTGCTCTTAACGCTTTCAATGATTGCATCGCATTTTTTTTGCGTTCTGGAAGCGATACAGATATCACCTAAAATATCATTATGCTCGGCGCATTTATGTGCCGCCACATGAGAAACGCCCCCGGCGCCGATAATCAAAATGTTTTTTTTCATCTTAACAAGGCCCTCCCATTAGTATTCTTAAGACTGACTCTCAACAAAATCTTTATAGTTGAAATGACGGACGATACGCTGCGAACCGTCGATTTTTTTTAGCACGATGGCAGGCATATCCAAACCGTTAAACCAATTTTTCTTGACAATAGAATAGCCGGCCGCGTCCGAAAATTTTATAATGCTGCCTACTTTCAGCCGCGCCTTAAATCGATACGTGCCGAACACATCGCCCGCCAAACATGACCGTCCGGCAACCATGTATTTGTACTTACCGCGGCTTTTCTCCATTTTAGCGCTCAGGCGATAGATTAATAAATCCAGCATATGCGCTTCGACAGAGGCATCAACAATAGCCACATCAATCCGATTATGGACGATATCAAGGACTGTCGTAACGAGCTCAGCGCTTTGCGTGATGGCACTTTCTCCGGGTTCTAGATAAACCTGAATGTTAAACCGCTTGCTAAAATTTTTTAATTTTTTACAAAATGAATCCAGCGGATAATTTTTTTTTGTAAAATATATCCCTCCGCCCAAGCTCACCCATTGAAGCTGTTTTAAACAATCACCGTACATGCGGCCAATCTTATCGAGTGAATCTGAAAAATTTTTAAAATCATCATTCTCGCAGTTAAAATGAAACATAAACCCGTTCAGTTTTGAAAGAATTTTTGCAAAAGCGCTTTTTTCAATCACTCCCAACCGTGAAAATTTTCGCGAAGGATCCGCCAAATCAAAAGATGAGTAGCTTAAACCCGGGTTAACCCTGATTCCGATCGATTTCTTTTTCGCATAAGGATAAAAATTTTCAAGCTGGGAAACAGAATTAAAAATAATCTTGTCACTGAAACGAACCACTTCCTTAACGTCCGAAGGTGAGTAAGCCACGCAATACGCATGAACCTCTTTCCCAAACTTCTCGAAACCTAAGCGGGCCTCATAGGCAGAGCTGGACGTTGTTCCGTCCATATACTTCTTCATCAAATCAAAAACGCTCCACGTCGAAAAACACTTGAGCGCAAGGACGACCTTAGCGCCTGAATTTTTGCGCACATACTGAATCATCTTCAAATTTCTTAATAATTTCCGCTCGTCAATCAAATAATAAGGTGTTTTTATAATCATAACTTTACGTGTTAGTTAAAAAAAATGAAGGACCCGATATTTCATGGGTCCAGATTAGAATCTCGTGATAATATTATAGACTATATTTTCTACGTCAATATTTATTTTAAAAGTTTGGCATTGAGGGGTGTTCAACTTATTTTAAGCTCCGCTAAGTTTTTGCCGTACCAAGTCACTGGTCAACTTGCTATCGGCAGTCCCTTGAGTTTTTGTCATGACCTCTTTCATCACGCGGCCCATGTCTTTCATCGTCGTTGCGCCGCTTGAGACAACGATTTCATCGATAATTTTTTTAAGGGCTTCGGGCGTCATTTCCTCAGGTATATACGCCTTTAATAGCTCAAGCTCTGCTTTTTCCTTCTGAACCAAATCCATTCTATTACCCTTTTCAAACTGAGAAATTGAATCCTGCCTCTGTTTAATCAACTTCTTAATAACAGCCAGGACATCGACATCGTCAAGCTTCTCTTTTTTCTTATCAATGGCCAAATATTTTAATTCAGATCTTAAAAAACTAATGGTCTGTGTCTTTAATTGATCCTTGGCCTTCATGGATTCTTTATAATCCGCCATAATCTTATCTTCAAGCATAACCACTCCTTTAAGTAATTATTAGATTAATCCATTTAAATAAGATCCTTGATATTTACCTTAAAATATGAAGGTATATATCAAGGATTAGTTCGGCCTTATAACTTATGTTCACCGCCAAAAATAGGCGGCTACATAAGTTATAGCCTCACTAAAAATACCAGGACATACCAACCAGATACTCGGATGCCTCAATGCCCCCGTTAGGTTCCTTAATCCAACCATTGGAGACATGCCTGTATCGATAGCCGACGTTAATAGCCCAATTTTCTTTTAAGAAATACGAGATCCCAGCTCCGGCCTGACTGATAAAATTATACTGTGTTGACTGCTCGTACGTTTTAAGGGTCATATAATAAGGCCCGATCCCCAATTCAACAAAAGGATAAAACTTGTTCGTGACAGGATATGAATACTTCAACATCACCGGGATTCCAAACTCCACTTTACTTTCAGGGTTTGCTATAGCACCAACAAAAGGTTCATACATCAATTCAAGCAACCCTTTAGGCGTAAGTCCTAGCTTCTTTATAAAAGGCTTTAAATCAAAACCGAAACGCACACCAACGGGATAGATGTCCATGTTGCCTTTTCTTTTCAACTTACCCGTCGCAAATCCCGTAAAAACACCAACCTCCTGAAGCCATTTTCCCAACCCGGTTTCAGGCCGTTCGGCAAAAGCAACACTGATATTCAAACAACCGATAAAAAAAATAAAAATAAGACCACGCAAAATAATCTGTTTTATTCTCATTCACTCTCCTTCATTTTGCCCTTAATAAGTATTTATTCCTTACCCCTTTTCTTATTAGGTTTGAAAAGGGCAACCCTTTCTGGGTTGGACCCTTCCTTTATATGGAATCAGTAAGCTCCATCCCCTTTGGGATTGAAAATGAATCCCGAAGTCTGCGCTGAAAATATTAGACGTGAAGCGTCATAAAATTTTCAAGCGTAAAGACAAGGGATCACGTTTCTATTCCTTCATTTTGCCATTAACAAGTATTTATTCCACTCAAAATGAACTCCGCAGCTTGCGCAGTAAATTTCATGCCCATTCGTGCTGGCAGGAAATTTACAAGCGTTCAAGCCAGGAGTCATTCAACCATATCTAAATTTTGCCCTTAACAGGTACTTATTCCACGTATATTAAAAAGTTATTTTTTCAATTCTTCGAATAAAAGCAAAGAGACTTCATCCACAAGCGCCGGGCTCATCGACGCGACCTCTACATGCGTCAAGTTCTCGCCTTTTTTTGTAAAAAATATCCCTACTTGCGTTGTATTCACATGGCCTTTAAAATTCATGGCTGCCATATATTTTTTATCTTTGTCTTTTGGGTAAACGGTAGCGCCAAGATCTTTAAAAATCTTCTCTGTACGAGTGAAGCACTCATCCAAGGAGTGCGCAATATCAGAAGCCTTGCCGTCTTTACGTGCATTCTCAAGATGAAGAACAGAACTCCCCCATATCTTCTTACCCTTCTCGTGCATCGACGCGCAACCGGATACAAATAAGATAAAAGATACAAACAGAAGCAATGTGTTTTTTTGTAAATTATTCATAAAAAATTTTAAAATGGAGCCCCTCGGGTATGCCCAAGGTTCCTTTTTTTACCGCCCTGCGGGTGGAATCCTGAGCAAAGATTCCTGCCCATGAACGGGATCTACGTTGAAAGATCATTAGTTTTATTTATTATAACTTCTACCTTGAAAAAATCCACTGAAATCTCGCTTGATCCCCGTGGCGAAGGTGATGCTCGCGCACAAATCCGGCATTTGCTTCCAAGACATACAGAGCCTTGAAAACTGGTTTCAAGCCTGGAGGCACCTCGCCCCCTGAAACAGGCTGAGCATTTTCAATCATATCAACGATACGCCCCTTCGCATCCATCCAGATAATATCCAAAGGGATCAAAGTATTCTTCATCCAAAAAGACCAATAGTCTTCTTTTGGAAAAATAAAAAGCATTCCCTGTCCCGAAGGAAGATGGCGTCGATGCATCAATCCATTGGAACGCGTCTCGAGCGTATCCGCTATATCAACCTTTAAGCAGTTTTTTCTAAAACAAACCTTTGGCGTAGTGGCTTTTAAAAAAAAGAAAAAGAACAAAACGAAAATTGCCATGCAGCCTAAAAGGAACAACCGTCTTCTCAATATTCGCCCCCGGCTCTTTTGATCATTCTAAAAAAAGCAAAAGAGCCATTATAACCACTCCCGCAATCACGGAAAGAAGCTGAAGCAAAGAACGGCCAACAGAAACTTCTTTATGCAACTCCGGGATAAGATCAGACCCAGCCAGATATATAAAACCGCCGGCTGTTATCGGCATCATTATTAAAGGAAAATCTTTAACGACCGGACCCAGCGTCAACGCTATTAAAGTTCCGAGAACAGCAAGACAAGCACAAAGAAAATTCAAGCCCAGGGCCTTCCGAACACTTAATCCCGCATTGACAAGAATACCGAAATCACCGAATTCTTGAGGAATTTCATGTAAGACAACAGCTAAGGTCGTCGCAATACCTATTGGAATACTGACAGAATAACTGGCGCCGATAATAAGGCCATCGATAAAATTATGCATCCCATCACCGACCAGATTGATCCAAACTACCGGCTTATCATGCGTATCGCATACACCCGCATGACAATGACGCCAATGAATAAATTTTTCTAAGATGAAAAAAATAAGAATACCGCCGATAACTCCGAACGGCGCTGTACGTGCCGAAGCGGGATTACTGTAAACATCAGGCAGGATATGGATGAATGCATCTCCAAACAAAGCGCCCACCGCGAAACTGACCATCACAATCAAGATCTTCTTAAGCCACTTCTCCTTAATAGCGATTGTCAAGATGCCGACCAGGGAGATGAGACTTACGATCATGACGCTTATGATGGAATAAAGCCAAATTTTCATATTATTTAGAGTATGCGTAAATCGTCAATTTGTCAAACGGAAATGTCACCACTTTTTAAAAATTAATATCACGGCGCCTATAATCATTAAAAAACCTGCGAGATAATTCCATTTTAAGCCTTCTTTCAAATAAAATACCGAGAAAACGCAAAAAACAACCAACGTGATCACTTCCTGCATGGTTTTCAACTGAGCCGCAGAAAATTGGCCATGCCCCATCCGATTGGCCGGTACCTGAAAACAATACTCCAAAAAAGCAATCAACCAACTGATAAAAATAACTTTCCACAAAGGCGAACTCTTATATTTAAGATGTCCATACCAGGCAAAAGTCATAAAAATATTGGAAATACCTAAAAGGATAACTGTTCGCATCGAAAACCTCGCAATAGTAGCATCGCTTGTCAAAATAAATTACATTTATATTTTTCTTTAACGGTCACCGCCAGGTCAGTGAAGTTCCTTAGGACTTTAAGTCCTAAGGCTTCTTCCTTTAGCAGAAAATACGGGACACCATTCATCTTGACGGGCTAAAGCCCTAAAGGATTAAAAGAATCCAGGATTAAGGCTTGCTCCAGATACTTCCCTGTTTCTTTCCTTTTTTTATTTATTTTTTACATTTCGACGTGCCTTAGGCGTCGCATTAAAATAAAGATATTTACCCAACATCAGGCGCGTCTGCGCATCCAACGACGGCAGCGATCCCAAAACAGCTGAAATAAACGGGATCAAAAGCCACTGCAAAACAAACTGAACATAAATAAAACGGGACACACCAGGAGGCCGGGGCGGGATAAACACATGACTGATAGAAACGCATAGAACAAGAATAAAACCGGATGTATTTAAAATAATACTGTTGATATAGGATAAATTAAAAAGTACGAGCGAATCTTTTAAAATCAAGTTTCCCCAAAAAAGCGTCAACGGTGTGATAAAAGTAATGATGATCGCCCACGTGGCCCAGCTGACATGATTGTCCAAAAGCTGGGCCAGGCGTTTGATTTTTTCATAAAGAGCTATTTTATTATTCCGCAAAAATCCTTCACCGACAAAAGCAAAGTTTTCCACCCCCCAGGCCCATCTCCGCTTTTGCTTATACTGAACTTTGATGGTATCAAAAAAGTTTTTGCCGACAGCGATATCCATGAATACCGGCACTTCCAAAGGATACGTAGTGTAATCTCCGTTATATTTCAAAAAACATTTCCAGAATATAAGCGAATCGTCCGATATCAAGTCCACAGGCCAATAATCAACTTCGACAAGCGTCTTAAAACTCATGCTATGAGAAGAAAAAGTTATAAACTTTTCATACCGCATGCTTTCGATCAGCTGCCAAAACGTCGATCCCATTTCCATGACGCGCGCAAAAGACGGCGCGCGGTAAATATTATTACTATAGACCGGAAACGGCTGAAAACTCATCTGGTGCCTTTTGGGATTTTTTAAAAAATTATAGGTAAGGCAGGAAAAATAATTTTTATCCACGCACGTATCTGCGTCGAAACACGAAATGATCACGTTCTCGATGGGAATTTTATTGAGCATTAGATATTCGTATGTTTTTTTGGCAGCGAACGTGGCATTGGCTCCCTTGGCGGGGATTTCACCGATAACATTTTTAGGATGTATCGTGATCAAGATTTCTTTGAAATCCTGATCAAATTTCTCTTTGAGAGACGTCAGGCGGCCAAATGACCCGCTCTCGCGCTCTTCTCCGGCCAAAACCAGAATCATTTTATCTTTCGGGTAATGACTTTCTTTAATAGACTTAAGGCTTTCCTCTAAAACCTCCTGCGGCTCTTTATAAATTGTATACAAAACGATGTGGACAATATCGCCTACCGCCGGCTTAGATGAAACTTTCTGACACATGGCAAACCACGGGATATTTCGCTTGGTAATAACACGGTGGTGCGCCAGCGCCAACAAAACACTCATATAGCAGAGACGGCAAACCCAATACATCAGAAAAATGATCATGATCACCGCGGTCACGATCGGCCTGAAAATAAAAAGCAGCACAATCGTAATGAGGATGAGCCAGCTTAAAAAACCCGGGATGATCTCAAGAAATCTTTTCATGTTCTTTCTTTTCTGCTATGATCGGCACTAATTCAATCCTATAAAGCGAATGACCCTCTGACGCAGGAACGGAATCCCTGACGAACAACGTCTCTGTCCGTTCATCGTAAAATATTTTTGCCTCAGGGCTCTGCGGCGTAAAAACGGGGAATGTTACCAAGGGATTTTGAACATCCAGTGCGAAAATATATGAGCCCGCATGGACAATCAGATACCGGTCCTTCATCCCCAAAAAAACACCCTTGATTTCTTCCTCAGTCTCATAAAGAGGAACGATATCAGGCAAAATATCCGAGTTACTTTCTAAAACCTTCACCATCCAGACATTCTTCTTATTCCAAAAAATAAGCTGATTGCCATACTGTTTCAATCCTTCCAAAGAATTCACAAGAATGCTCCCTAAATCCATCGAAGACACCTTTAAGACATTTTTAAAATCAGTATCCAAAATATAAATCCCTCTATCCGCAAAAAAAACTATCTTTTCGCCAAAAAATTGTTTGTTAATAAAAAAACGATAGACATTAAAATTGAATTTCAATTTCTCGATATTTTTCTCTCTTGGCACCAAAACAACGTCTATTTCGGAGACAAACGAAGGCCTAACATAAACCGGCATCTCATAAGGATAAAAGCCTTCTTTTTCCAAAACAATATTGTATTTCTTAGGCAGGAGCCCCCTTAAAACGCAAGGCGTCGTCTCTCCGGTTTTGTGCGCATTCATAAGAACATTTACTCCTTTAGGAAATGTCTTGATGGAGAGTAGTCCGGTTTTTAAAAATTTGCTGGAAGCGGAGTCGAATTTATATCCAATAGAATAAAAAACGATCAAGGGCGTACAAAAAATAAAAACAAGACTCATCGTCCAAAACGCGAATTTTCTTAAAATAAAGTACGTTTCTTCTTTCATTAACTTTGCCTATATAATGGTTTTTATTCTCTACAAAGTTAACTCCGCAGTGTACTCAGTGAATTTTATGCCCATTCATGCTGGCTAGAAAATTCACCAGTGCTCACACAAGGAGCAACCTTTTGCCTATACAATGGTTTTTTTCCTTAGTCCCTTCCTCTATTTGGAACCAGGAAGAACTATCCCTTCTGGGTCAAGCCAGGAGTCTTACCTTATCTTACCGGCATAAATAAAAAAACGGGCACATGGAGCAATACCGACTGTCTTCTTCATCAGCCTTGAAAGACGTTTTAAGATCGAGCATCTCGCCAAACATGCCTTCGAGCGCTTTCATGCAGACCTCCATCCTCTTATTCCGGCTAACAGGATCCTCCTCATCTTTAAAAAGGCGGTAAGGCCCAAAGTCTTTTTCTGGATTCCTGATATTATAGAGAACGGCATTCATCTTAACATTTTTTTCACCCCGCTCAACTAAATAATAATAAAGCGGCAATTGGAATGATTTGACTGTTTTTTTCAGCGCCTCGCGGCTAAAACCGCCAGCCTCAATACGACGGACATCTGCAGGCATGATATCCGAGATCCCTGTTTTATAATCGATAATCAGAAGGCTGTTGTCAAAGAGCCTGTCGATCCTATCGATCTTTGCCTTAAAACTGAAATCCCGACCCAAAAGGTTTATCTTATCTTCAACAACATGCTCCACGCACACGAGCTCTTTCACGTCCCTCAAGCGCTCGTTTTCTAAAAAACGCGCCAGCCTCAAATCAAGGACTTCCTTAACAAGAAAAGCATCGGACTTCATCTTTCTGGCAAAATCCTCTTCGAATCTTTCTTCCAGTATTTTGAAAAAATATTCCTCAAACTTCGCATCAATGCGCGGCGCTAACCCTATGAATTTTTTAAAAGTTTCTTCAAGAAAATTATGGATAAAAACTCCCAAGTCTTTCGCTTCAGGCTCATCCAAAAGGGTTTCCTTTTCTTTTAATCCCAAGACGTATGAATAATAAAATCTTAAAGGACACCGCAAGTACGTATCGACGCTCGTTGCCGAATACCGGAAATTTTCTAAAAAAGAAACGTGCAGGGGTCTCTTGGCAACGAAAATTTCCTGCGGCGCGCTTTTCAAGGCGAAACGGCTGCCGCAGACTTTCAACCCCTCAAGACGATTCAGGGCCTTCTGCTTCTGCCAAATCAGCCCTTCGACAAACCTGCTTTTTTCTTTTTCCGCGCTCTCCTGATAAAAAAGATAAACATGCTTAGCGCCGCTTAAAAGCCGCATAAATTGATACCGCTGAATCTCTTCTTCTTTCTCAAGCCTGTTCAGCCCTAAACTTAAGCTGACGTCCCTTGGGATCAAAGGTTCATAAATTTTCAACTTCGGCAAAACAGATTCATTGACGTCTAAGATAAACACGTTGTCAAAATTCAAAGAGCGTGTCTCAAGAAATCCCAATATCTGCAAGCCTTTCAAGGGCGAACCCGAAAAAGAAACCATTTCATTTTCCAATTTATCTTTAAAGATTTTAAAAATATCCTCTTGCCTGAATTTTTCCCTGTTAAATGTCGCAGATGCGAATTCTTCGGCGACTTTAACCATAGAACCAACGACCTTCAGGTTCATGGGATATTTATCAAGAAAACTTTTATCCAGAAGTACGTCAAGAAACCCCGTTAACAAAACAGAAAATTCCTGGAAATTATGGACATCCTCCCAATCCTTAAATAAAAACTTGTGCAGAAATTTCACGAATGCGTTCAAATCTTTAGAGTCCGCTTTAACATCCATGTGCCGCATCGTTTCAAAAGCCGATTCATAGATCGCTTTTTCATTTTCAATATCGTCCAGCCGGACAAAAAGACTTCCTCCTAACGCGGTTTTTTCCATACCCAAGAGCACCTCTTCAATTTTGTGGACCAGAATCCTCGTCACAGAAACATCCGCACCGTCGACAAGTGCAAGATTCTTAATCAGAGGATGGCCCAGGAGCCTTAAGTAATCGCGCACATAATACGTATCCGCTTTTCTTGTTTCCTGAGATCTGAAAAGACACTCAAACAGGGAATACATTGAACTGCGCTTGATGGGATAGCCTATTGAGATATTGAAGTTTTTCAACATGCCCGCTATTTCAGAAAGCAAAGGAACCATGCTTTCGGGATCAGGAAGAACGATCACGGTCTTGTCCGTATCTTTAACATTTTTCAGTATTTCTCTGACATGGCACACCTGAGAATGCAGATCAAATCCGCTATTGATAACGATATCATACTGAGGATGAGAATCTTTAAGCGGCTCTATCTTGCATTCAAAAACTTTAGACGCACGATCCAGAACAGACCAGTCTTTTTGATCCCCCTGAAAAAAAAGCTGGGCTTTTTGATCTTGAGTAAGTTTTTTGATGATCCTCTCTTCTGTCTTATGTAAATAGAAAAAACCACAGAAGAGGATCGAATCGAATTCTTTAAATTCAACCGTTTCTATCAAACGACTTGCCGTCAAATATTTAAAACCCCTGGTATAAGAAGCGCGCTTTTTAAGATCTTCATGGAAGGCGTGACGCAGATTCACGATATTCTCTAAAAGATCGTTAATGCTTGCAGGAACGTCGTAGCCGATAGCGGCGTTATTTTGTATATCTTTTAAGGATTTTATCTCGATAGCCTCTAAATCCAGCTGTTCAATAAAACTTAAAATCTCGCGGGCCCATGGTAAAAACTGCGCGAATGATTTTCTCTCTTTTAAGACAAGCGTTGCGTTCTTTAAGGCGTGGCGATAAATAGCAAAGCATGCCTCAAAATCTAAAAATGGGGCTATAGGGTCATTTTTTGAAAGAAGATATTCTATAAATTCATCCATGCTGAAAAACTTAGGAGGCAGGAATGGTTTTTTAATTCTCTGCGCCAGTTCTTTTTGCAGAAACAGCCTCGGCCTCGTTCCTCCGAAAACAATGGCCACGCGGCTTAAGTCTTTTTTCGGCTTTATATAGTTTTCCTCGATAAAACCAGCGATCTCTTTCAAGAAATCCTCAGAAAAACCGAATGTAACTACATTCCTCATGAAACCCTTTCGAATTCCAGGCTGTCCAGATACAAAAGAACCCCAGTCACCTTCTTGTCAGGATACAGCGCACCTACTAATTCCATGTATTCCTTTACCTGATCTTGATTCACCAAGCTCTTTTCAACAGACGTTTTGTAATCAATAACTTGAACCTCATCGTCTGAAACGATCAATCTGTCAATCCTTCTTGTATTACCCTGTTTATCCACAATTTCTTGCTCTGTAAAGACTTTTGAACCCTTAACAAAAAAGAAAGGCTTGAATGTCTTATCATTTAAAACATCATCCAAAACAGTTTCATATTGTTTGAGATCCCCAAAGGAAACAAACTTCATTGAAGCATCCCGGAAAGCTTCTTTAAGAACAACATCTTTTTTTTGTTGCGAGAGATCTTTAACGTAAGACAACAGATAGTGGATTATTTCACCGCGAATGATCTTCTTGCGGTTTTTCAAAAGACGGGGCTCTTCGAATTCATACTCAAGTTTCTCAGAAAGAAAAGTTATCCAATCAACATACGCGGGCGCAGGTAATTCTTTTAACAAGGCTTCCTTTGTGATTCGGCTTTGGGCTCTCTCTTGAGGCCTTACCCCGCGCTCTGACTCTTCATTTATTGGAAAAAGCTCTATCGCATAAGAGTTCCTTTTCGAATCTCTTGGAAGAAAAACATAAAGTTCCTCCTGAGCCCTTGTCAAAGCCACATAAATGGCATTCAATTCATCAATAAATGATTTTAAATACTCTTGGCGGTATATCAAATCGATTTTTTCGGAATAGCTTCTGTATTTTTTATTCAAACGCATCAAAACAAGCCTATCACCTTCAAAACGTGACACAAGAGGTTCAACTTTAATATTCATCTCAAAAAAAGGAAGTACCACAACTGGAAATTCCAGGCCCTTGGCTTTATGGATTGTCAAGACCTTAACCGCATCAGCCAAAGGAACGCGCACATACAAATCTTCGCCTTCAGTCTTGTCAAAAAAATCGAGGAAAAGCGCCAAACTTGAATTCTCCGTCTCCTGTTCTTTAATGAGTTCAAGAAACCGCATGAAAAAACCAAGTGCATCAGGAAAACATTTCAGACACCCAAAAGTCTTGAAAATACTAATTGTCAATTCATACAAGGGCACGAACCCCACGTTTTTGAAAAAAATCTCAAAAAACATTTCCCAGATCTTCGGATATTTGCGCCGAAACTCACGATACAAATAGATCGTTTTTTCCTGATCTTTTCTTTTTTTGAAATCAAAAATAAAATCATGCATATCCTCTTTTTTAAGCTCGGCCGCCGCCAAAAATATTTCACCGCAGATAAAAGAAGCAAAAGAAAGATTATCGATAGGGGTATTGAGAAATTGCAAAAAAGAAACCAATTCTTTGATAAAGCCGTTATTACGGATGTTAAGCGTCTTCTCGGATTCAACAGGGATTCCCTCCTCAATAAACCATTCCGTCAAAAGTTCCACATCATCGTTATCCCGCGTCAGAAAAGCCAAAGCCCCATAGGGATAACGTTTATGCAATTCTTTAACGTGAAGAATCGCTTCCTCGCGGACTCTTACGTTACGCGCCTCTTTATTTTCAATATCCAAAATCGAAAGCTTTACATATCCGCCCTCTTTATCCTCGCGGCTTTCCTGACGAGCCTGGTCAAAAATTTTAAAAACAGCCTCATCGTCCAATAAGGACAGGCCATCGTCCTCTTTTTTATCCTCTTTACATTTCTCTAAGAACGCTTTTAGATTATCTTTAGAAAATACTTCATTGGCAAAAGCGACAATTTCTTTTCGGCTGCGATAATTTTTGCCTAAACGCTCCCTAATCAAAGACGTGCCTCTAAAATGATCCAGGGCCGCATCAAAAAGTTCAACGTCACCGCCCCGAAAACGGTAAATCGCCTGTTTTTTATCCCCAACATAAAAAAGAGAGCCGTCAACAGACAAAACTTCTTCTATCATGGGATAGAGATTCTCCCACTGCAAAGGGCTCGTATCCTGAAACTCGTCTATCAAAATATGCTTGAGGCGCATAGCGAGCCGATAATAAAGCTCAGGAACCATCATCCCCTCTTGCTCAAAAAGCATGTGCGCCTGGCGATTTAATTCATCCAAGAAAAGAACATCTTCATTAGAACTAAAGGCTCTGAAATATTTTAGGGCTCGCGTGAACATATCGATATACGGATCCATAAGCGCACGGGATTCTTTTTCCGCTACGGACTTAAGCCCCGCGCGGATCTCGCCCCAGAGCCCTGAAGCTTCACTGGATATTTCACCCGTCTTTGTCAGCGGAAATTCCTGGCGTTTCCAATAATCTGACAACTCATCAAAATCGAAACTCTTTCTTGGCGTTTCAAGAAATTCCATGAACTTTTTTTCAAAAGACTTATGAGCGCCCTTAGGCCAGACATCTTCAAGCTTTTTCATTTTTAAAAGAATATCAGCCTTTTCAACGTCACAAGCACCTGAAGTCGATGTGCCTAAAACAAATTCCCTGCCCGTGCGATTGATTTTTCCGAAAAAATTGATAAAAGTTTCCAAAATATTTTTTTTGGGAAACCATCCCGTCTTGTTTTCTAAGAAAAGGTACTGATGCAAAAAGCGGTTAAAAGCCATGCGGACATCTTTATCGGTTGCGGCTGCATCGATCAATTGATCAAGACTAAAAGCAAGATAAACACTCGAATCGGTCCTGATCCGAAAGCTGGCGGATAACCTAAGCTTTAAAGCGCAGGCAGAAAGGATGGCGTTAACGAAACTATCGATGGTTTGCACCTGAAAAAAATTATAATTGAGGATGAGCGCATCCATGGCTTTCAAGGCTTTCGGTTGGGCAAGAACAAAATCTATTCCCAAAGAAGAAACAATCCTTTCTTTTTCCTGCGGCGTTGAAAATCGGTCCAGAGCGATCTTTTTTAAAAGATCCAATATCCTTGCCTTCATTTCCATGGTCGCTTTATTGCTAAACGTGATCGCCAAGATATTTTTAAGCGGGATATCGCCTAAATGCAATGATGCGTTGATCAAAAGTTGGACGTAGCGCAAAGAAAGAGCATAAGTCTTCCCGGATCCTGCGGAGGCCTCAACAACACAAATATGGGGAAATTGAAATAATTTGGGGTCTTGGAAAGGCATGGCTGATAAACTTATTTTACCTTATATTATAGAGATTATAAACGTATTTTTTCTGCGAGAAAAGCGATTTTATTATGAAATTATAACTATTGATTAATTAAATAGATACGATAAAATCTATACAAAGGAAACGTTTTCTTAGAGCTTATATATAGCATGTAATGTGAACGAATTAAATGTTAGAATTGTAGTGTAGGGAGAAATGAGTTTTACATGAGGAAGCGTTCCCAGCAAGGCATAACGTTAGTCGAAATTCTTGTTGCCACTCTGATTTTCTGCGTAGCGCTCACCGGTGTCCTTGGTAGTATGGTGGCCATCTCAGACCTGATCGATCTCTCCAAAGATACAACCACAGCAACCGTCCACTTAAAAAATATGATGGAGCGGGTTTTAATGACATCATTCGCAACCATGCTCACGCGATTCCCCAATGGCACGGTTGACGGTCCCGTCACCAATCCCTACGCATCCGTTGTTGGCGGATACAATCTGACCAATGAACATATAACAGCACTCTACGCAAACATGTCAACAGATCCATTAGAAATAAATGTTTTTTTGTCCTGGAGCGATAAAAAAGGGCGTGGCCGCAATATATCCATGTCCACTTTTAAAACAAGATGAGGCTTTCTATGAGAATCTTTAAGAATTTAAACAAAGGTTTTACGCTTGTTGAAGTTCTTATGGCTTCTTTTATCGGCGCTATGGTCATCGGAGTCCTCTTCGCCGTTTTTTCCGCGGGGAATGACTTGTATGAGGTCAAACGCACACAAGCTGACCTTCAAGGACAAGCGCGTAATGCCTTGGATGAAATGTCCTCTGAATTAAAACAGGCGACCAGGGCCTCTAACCAGACTCCATCGCCTAATTTATTCTTCCCGACGTCACCGGACAACCGAAATATTGATTTTTGCCTGCCAATGGACTTAGACGCAAACGGTTATCTCACAAATACCAATGGGACAATAGAATGGGATACGACCAACCACATCCAGTATCTCTATAACGCAACAGGTCGCCAGATCATTCGCATGAAAAATGGCGTTGACAAAACCTTAGCCAATAACGTTCTTGACGTCCGCTATATCGACATTACCTATGACAGCTCGCTTGCAATCAATGAATTAAAAATAGTGCTCTCTTTAAGTAAAACAACACCCCATGGCAGGACAATGTCCACCGCAGCGACAGCCACGGTAAAACTTAGAAATTAACAAAGGAAAAAAAATGAAAAAGACACGGATTAAAAATTTTGGCAATAAAGGTCAGGTCTTGATCCTATCTTATTTTGTCATTTCAGCTTTCCTCATATTTTCAGCCGGCCTTCTCATTAAAGCGATGTCCGAACGAAGTTTTGCCGAGCGCCAGAGGTTGACCGCTGAAACATTTTATCTGGCCGAAGGAGCAACAGAAAATGCTATTAATACTTTTTCAACGAATCTCGCTAACTTTGTCATTTCACCAACAATCAGCTCTTACAATGTTACAACCACCTATGCCACAAAAAATAATTTAGCGGTCACAACCACCCTTACCCGTCTTGAAACAAACGACCGACTTATCGTTGAAAACGGCACCAATATTTATGCCTGTAATTATGAAGTAGCAACAACCGTCACCCATCCTGAGAACAGTGCCATCTCCGTCACCGTTCATCAGATTGTTGCCCGGCGACTCATCCCAACTTTTCAACACGCCGTTTTTTATAATAATGACTTGGAAATTCTTCCTGGCGCAGCAATGACACTATCGGGAAAAATTCATTCCAATAACGATATCTATTTGGATTCCGATGGCAACACGCTCACAATCAATTCATCCAGCCTTACCTCTGCAGCGAACATTTACAATAAACGCAAAGATTCGGGAATAACCGAAGGAACCACCTTAATCAGTATCTATGGATCAAGCCCTGTAACCTATGCAGCCATGAATGGGCTGGACAGTTCAAGCCCAACATGGACCACAGATGCCACAAGCCGCTGGGGTGGCACTGTACAAAGCTCAGTCCATGGCGTCACCGAACAAACAACGCCCTCTGTCGGATCCATCGCGTCCAATGGTTACTACGCAACAAATGCCAATGTCGTGATCACAGATACTGCTATTGTCAAAGGCGGAACAGCATTGGTCGAAGGCGTGAATTATCCTAAAGACACCATAACAACAACAACTTCTCTCTACAACAATCGTGAGGGAAAATACGTCCGCGCGAGCGTCGTCAATTTAAGCAAATTATCCGGCACAACCGGAACATGTTGTTCATGCGCAGGCACAGCATGCGCCTCACCAGCTTCCACATGTCCTTGCGCCTGCCCAACGCCTGTTGCGTGCCCCAACAATATGCCTTCTAACGGGCTTCTCTATGCGACACGCACAGATGCTTCTGGATCGCAAGAACCAGGCATAGAATTAACTAATGGCAGCACGATCAACAGCTCTGCCGGACTGACTGTCGTTTCCAATGATCCAGTCTATATCAAAGGCGACTACAACACAGCCGCTTCAAAACCAACAAGCATTATCGCCGATTCCTTGAACCTCCTCTCCAACAACTGGAACGATTCTAACAGCACAAAAGCATTATCTTCGAGGCCAGCGACACAAACAACTTTTAATTGCGCCTTTGTGGCAGGGATCGATACCACAACAAGCGGAAACTATAATGGCGGCCTTGAAAATTACCCAAGGCTTCATGAAGGATGGTCCGGCATCAACCTCAACATCGTCGGGTCATTCGTAGCGCTCTGGAACAGCGAAGTTGCTGATGGCTCATGGGCCTATGGCTCACCCTATTACTCCGCCCCAAGACGCAACTGGCAATACAACACAAATTTTAATAATCCGGCGAATCTGCCGCCTTTTACGCCCATGGCCGTTGAAATCCGGCGCATCGCATGGTGGAAAGATTGAATCTCCACGGTTAAAAGCCCGTGGTTCTCTTTTTAGGATAACCCCGCCAGTTCCGATGAATGGCGGAACTATGCGCGGGGTAATCTTCGCGCATTCATCCCCGACTTAAAAGTCGGGAATAAATGCTCTTTGGTTAAAAAATGCCGCTTGAGAAAAACTCCAGCGGCACTCATATCAAATTATTTTAAAAATCACACAAGTTTTTTAGCAAAAATATAGATCGATAAATCCCTCTTCAATAAATACTTGAAATACGACCTCCTGCCTTGATGGATCAAGAAAAAACCATTTTTTTCAAAAAATAAACGCGCATCTTCTGACATAGTCGCAAGGCAAACTCCTGCCACCTTTTTTTGACGCAGATACGAAAGATAGGCGTCTATCAAACGCGCGCCGATCCCTAAGTGTCTGAACCCCTCTTTGATATTAATATGCAAAACAGCCGGGTATTCTTTAAATATATCCGGCGTACGAAATTCTCCTTTTAAAAAACTCATAAAAATTTTCCCTAAAAATATTAAATTCTTTTTTCGAAAAAAGACTCCCCTCGCCAGCGCCTTTAAGAATAAACCCGGCGCTATACGCGCCTGAATAGCACGATTCATCGCATCGGCGCTACAAGCGCCCATAAGATAGCCTACGACCTTATTTTCTGCTTCTGCAACAAAAGCTGATTGAGGTTCGATGTCAATAAAATAGCGCGTCAAAAAATCCGACATAATCTCAGGATCGCTAAAATATGAGCTCCCCGGGCTGCCGACAAAAGCTGTTTGCCATGCGATAGTGCGGACTTCTTCTTTGTCTTGAGCTTTAAAAGTGCGGATAGTTATTTCTTCCATTTCATCGATAAGGTTGAGAAGCAGTTTCGAATGATGGGTCAAGTTCTAAAATACGCCAGGCGGTCGTTTCATAAGGAAAACCAACAACGCGGGCACTGCTAAAAATTCGATCAGGATCCCCTAAGTCCTTTAAAGGGACCTTAACGACAAAAGTGCGGTTCTTCGTGATCACTTGAACGCCGTTATCTCTTAATCGTTTTTGTTTATCCAAAACTTTGACTCCAAAGGTCCCTAAGGATATGTGGAGTTTCGGCAGAACGGAAAAATCTGTTTTTTTGCTATATCCTAAAAGATACATTGAAAGTCCGAGCGTTTTATCTATTTTTTTGTTCAATACGACTTTAACCCATAAATTCTCATCATGCCTGGCAAAAGCCAGATAAGAAATTTTATCAGGGTCAGAAACAGTGGTTCTTTGAGGCGCACCATCCTCCCCGTCAGAATCATCATCCTTCTCAAGAGAGAATAAACCTTCTTCGTCCTTACTGATATTAATACCAATATCCTGCCATTTAAGGTCCGGGCCAACCTGGCGTTTTAAAACGAGAGCAGGATAGTCCCCGAAAAGCTCATCAGATCTGGCAAAAGAATAAAGATACCCCGGTGCATACGTTAGCTGACTCTTGTATTGAGAAATAGCATCGCGTTTTTTCTCGACTTCTTCCTGAGTCAATGTTTGCTGCGTCCATCGCATGCCCACATATTTACTCGGAGGGTCCAGGCGCAACTGCGGTTCATACCCCCGTGGCTTGGGCCAATCAACAACATGGATAAGATACGGATAAACTTGCGGCCGCCCGATTTTTTTCTCCAAATCCCACAGCGCGACGCGTAAAAAAATATAGAGTGAGCGGTGATCACGATTCGTATCAACAGGATTCGAAACAATGATCTTTGTAGGCCTGAAATCAAGGAGGACCTTCTCTAGATCGCTCAAAATACTTTCGCCGACATAAGGCGCATGATACGTCAGGGCATCCGGATAAGAAACCTGCGTCACGCGGGCAAATATGCTCCTGTAAGGCTTAACCGTACCCCAATATCTCGTCAGAATAGCCATGGTGCCGTGATCAGGATAACCCAAAAAAGTCATCTGTGTCGGATCAACCCCTAAAACCTTCATAGCCGCAAGCGTCTCTTTTCTTCGAACCTCTCCCATATAAAGGAAGGTCTTTTTAAAAAAAGTCAGGCGTTTTTCATAAAGAATAAAAGAAAGCTCGTTCGCATCGCCGTTAGTATAACAAACCACTTTCACCTTTGCGCCGACTCTTAAAGCCCTTTGAATACTGCCTGCTGCACCAATGGACTCATCATCTGGATGCGGCGCAAGGATAAGAACCCGATCCTTCTTTGTGAAAGGCGGCATCGTCGAAATATCCTGGGACCACGCGGAAAAAACAAAACTAAACCAGAAAAAGATCCCTGCGATAACTGCGCATGCGATGACCCTGATTTTTTTCTTTTTCATGTTTTATTTTTCCTTTGCAAAAACAGTAGCAATGCCCAATAAAAAATACTCAAAATCATCAAAAAAAATAATTTTCTAAAAGCTTCCTCTGCTCCAAACGAGCCCGCTTCCTGCCAAAATTCGATGATAAAAAAGATGCCCATAACAGCTAAAAGTGAATTGAGCTCATGTTTGATCCATGATTTTTTTAAACCCAAAAGATCCCTAAAATTACGTGATGCCACGCTTTTAATGCTGGGAAAGAATTTTGGCGTTTTTTTACAATATGCGCTATAAACCTTACCAAACCGAAGCGTCAGGGTTTCCTCTTCACGTCTGGTCTGAGGAAGATAAATCCATAAAAAAACAGCGAAAAAAACAAAGAAGACCCACCATGAAAAAAAAGCCAAGATAATGCCTGCGCCGATAAGAAAAGTCCCCAGGTACATAGGATTTCTCACAACGGAATAAGGCCCGTCGACAACTAATATCGTGCCCTGTCCCGTATGATCTTTTTTAAAACCTCGGGCCGCCATACGAAAGAGAAAACCCGCGCCCAAAACAATAAATCCCAAAAAATCAAAAAAATCATTCAAAACCGCATTTTCAGGACGCGCAAAAATATATCTCGAAAAAATCAGAGAAATAGACAATCCTAAAAATATCAAAAACCCTTGCAGTCGAATCCTTTTCTTCATGAGGCTTATTCCCTATTTTAATAAATCTCAAACGATTAGGAACTATTTTAGTCTAAAGAAAAGCTCTTCACAACATAAATTATTGCGAAGAGCTTTTCAAAAAAAATATCCTTTTTTCAACTTATAAAAAAATCAAAATGCGTATTCAACTTTTAAGCTGAAATTTCTCTCAGGACTTGGAAAATAGCATTTATCATAAACAAAGCCATTACTGCTGTCCGTCCCGTAGACGCCATACTCAGAGTATTGTTTATTAAGAATGTTGTTGATGGTGAATGTAACAACGCACTCCTTAAGACGCCAGGATAAATTCATGTCAGCAACCATATAACCGTTCAACGGGGAAACGGCATTAGCCTGGTCATTGATAAAATATCTTGCACCCACATAAGTACCGGCCAGATTAAGCGTAAAATCTTTTGGCAAAAGGAATCTTAGGCCAAGGCTCGCCTTATGGTTTGGAACAAAAGGAATATCGTTCTCATTGTACGGCCCGCCGTCAAAAAAAGCTTTTGTAAACGTATAATTTCCGAAAAACAAGATCCGACTGGTGAGCTTCGTTTCCAATGAAGATTCAATGCCTTGATGGACTGTTTTGTCGTAATTTTCATTTTCACCGAAACCATACGAGCCGCCCGTCGGATTGTAATAAATGTAATTTTTTACGTTCATGCGGAAAAACGACAAACTCCCCTTTAATCGATCGCTAAACTTATGCCGTACGCCTATTTCATAATTCAACGCAGATTGGGGCTTTAAATTCGTATTAAGAAATTGATGAAAATTGATATCATACATTCCCGTAAATTCATCCACTTCAGGGAACCTAAACGTCCTGCCCACGTTAAAAAATGCGCTGGAATCATCCTGATAGTTATAAACGAGGCCTGAATTAAAAGCTTCCATCTCGGGATTTATCTTAGCATCGCGATCAGGATTGAATCCCGTAAAATCGTGATAGGCAAACGCATACCGGGCGGCTTCATACCGATAACCGTTTACAAAAGATAACGCGCGTGTCAGAGAAAATTCATCCTGCAGGTAAACGCCTATAGCATCTTTCTGGATATTCGTATAATTGTTCATACTATTATCATTGTTATAAGGATAATTATCGGATCGATACAACACTCTGTAAAAATCAATCCCTGACACCAGCTTATTTTCATGCTCAAGAACATTAGAGACCAGCGTATATTTAGGTGTCACGCCTATTGTTTCGATCTCATTTTTTCTTGTATCGTTATGTGACGTCAAAAAAAACGAATCTGCATCTTTGTGACGATAACTGAAATCAACATCAAAACGACCCAAAGACTTAAAATCAATCTTAGGCCCTGCGAGAAAATAGAAATCTTTATTCTTCGTATAATCTTCGCCGTATCTGGCCCATCTGCGTCCATACGTATCTATATGGTGCTGGAATAAGCCGCTCGGCAGGCCATAAGAAGCATTGTGATAGCCGGAACTAAAATGCGCAGAGACAACCTCATTAAAATCATATTCAAGCCTTGTAGCAAAATCTTTGATCTTATTAAACGTATTATGCCTGTAGCCGTTAAGCCCATCATGGCCGGCATTAAAATAATATGAAAATTTATTATCGCTGGATCCCTGAAACGTCAATTTTTGTTTATTCTTATTATAGCTGCCGTATTCCGTCTCAAGTTTAACTTGCGGCTTTCCAATGCCTTTCTTTGTAATAATATTGATAACGCCGCTGGAAGCATTGTCTCCATATAAGACGCCCGCAGAACCTCCCCGAATGACCTCGATCCGATCAACCTGATCCAGGGGAATCTGGCTCCAGTCAACTCCGCTCAAGTCAACATCATTGACGCGTCTTCCATCAACCAACACCAACACGTTAAGCGCTGCCTGTTCTCCGAATCCTGCCATGTCCACAGAAGCTACAGCTCCGTTGCCGTAAAAATCGCGCACCGAGACACCGGAAACGCCCCTTAAAACCCCGATAACATCCTCGGCATTAGAATTTTCTATATCTTCTTGAGTAACAACACTGACGCTGGATGGCGTTTTACTTAAAACTTCCGCATAACGATAAGGAGTCACAATAATAGGATCTAGATCGATTTCAGGTTCATCTGCCCGAACTGGGATCAGAAAAATAAAACTTAAAAAACACACGGCTAGCGTCAAAACAAATTTCTTCATGGCTTCTTCCTTTCTCTTCCTCGAGAGTACTTACCCCGTTTTAAATGATGGACCGGACTCATATCAGTCAATAGTCGATAGTCTATAGACTATCGTCAAAAACAACAGGAACTTTTCGACTGAGACATTACCGTTGCGGGACAGTGCCTGGGATGTCACCAGGACTTCCTTCACTTAAAGCGGCTTTTTTTAAAACGACTCTCCAAAACTTTGGGTTAAAAACGATTTCAATAGAAAACACTTCTAAAAACTTTTAAAAAACCTCCTTTCTTCATGAGCCCTGCTCCTTTAAAATTAATTCAAACAGGGCGAGTGAACTCCGGATTTTCTACATTAATTTCTCTGATCTAACCCCTTTCTTTATATGGATGAGAAAGGGCACCCTTTCTGGGCTGAAAATGCGGAGTAAAGTTTCTTTTCCTTCATGAGCCCGCCATCAGAACAGTGGCGGGTGAGTGAACACCTTGCACTTGTTTTCTGTGAAAACAAAGAGTTAAGTTATTTTTCAGACTTGGTCTTAGAGACTAAAACAACATAAGGTTTTGAAGAGATGGGGTTCTTATGAACAACCACCAAGGTCTTATACACCGCCTCTATATTCTGATAGGTTAAGACATCTTCGCATGAACCCTCTTTATAAACACTGCCCTCATGAAGCAAAAGTATTTTATTACAATACTCACTCGCCAGATTTAAATCATGAAGAACCATGATAATGGTGAGCTTCTTATCTTGATTTAGCGTCTTTAAAAGATTCAGCATTTGTATCTGATGACCGATATCTAAGTGAGACGTAGGCTCATCCAGCAACAAAAGCTCCGGCTGCTGCGCCAGTGCCTTTGCGGTTATCACCCGCTGGCGTTCACCAAAACTTAATTCATCGATCTGACGATTTCTTAAAGAAAAACAATCCGTTGCTTTTAAAGCATCCTCAACGATCTGAAAATCCTGCCTTGTTTCCGTCTGCCACCGTTTTAAATAAGGAATCCGTCCCATAAGCACAATTTCATGAACTGTGAAAGGAAATTGAATTAAAGTTTCCTGCGGAACAAAAGCGATTTTTTGACATAATCCCTTAAGTCCCATCTGAGCGATATTTTGCCCATCTAAGAAAATAAACCCCTCCTCCAAAGCAAGCACGCGGGTCAAAAGCTTCAATAAAGTCGATTTTCCAGATCCATTGGGACCAATAATGCCCAAAAAATCTCCTTTAGATACTTCAAGGGATACGTTTTGAATCACTCTGTTTTTTCCGTAACCGCCGCAAATTTTTTCTGCTTTTAAAAACATTCGAATCCTTTTGAAAAAATGGAGCCTACGGCCCCTTTCTTACCGCCCTTCGGCCAGGGTCAGCGTCGAAGAATTAAATCTTCTGTCGATTTTTCAATACAATAATAAATACCGGAGCTCCGACAACTGCCGTAATCACGCCCACGGGAATTTCAACCGGCACAAACAATGTTCTGGATAAAAGGTCGCAAAGGACCATAAACGCAGCACCCATGAGGCCTGCAGTCGGGATAAGAACCTTATGGTTCGGACCGACGATAAAACGCGCCGCATGGGGAATGATAAGACCCACAAAACCAATGATGCCACACAGAGACACAAGCGATGCCACAATAAAAGAAACGACAAAAAATAAGATCTTCTTCACCCCTTCTGTCTGTATCCCCAAGTGAATCGCCTCTTCCTCTCCCAGGCTGATCGCGTTCAAGTCTTGGGCAAAAAAACCGATTATGAAAAATCCGATCAGCACAACAAAGCTTGCGATAAAAATAAGGACAGGATCATACACCTGAAGGCTGCCCCACAACCACCAACTCAAACCCCTTAAAGCTTCATTTGGAGACGTCGAGATCAAAACAACCATAAGACCGGACAATAGGATTGAAACGATCACACCGGAAAGAATCAAAGATGTAGCTGGGATTCTATTATTTTCCCGAGCTAAAAAATAAACAAGAAACATACTTAAAACGGCAGCCAAAAAAGCCGCTAAAGGAAGAAATATAGAACTCAGGCCGCAAAGAAGAGCGACAATAGCCCCTAGCCCGGCGCCGCTGGACGTCCCTAAAAGATACGGCTCTGCCAAAGGATTGCGTAAAAGTGCCTGCAGCGTAACGCCGCAGATGCTAAGGCCGCAGCCGACAGCCATTGCCGCTAAAACCCGAAGCATTCTTAAAAGAAGGATCTCACGATACTCCCCATGCAACAAACCATTCAAAGAAATGGCCGCCGACCCTTTTGATATACCTAAAAAAATAATCAGGATCAAAAAAATAAAAAGTCCGAAAATGTATTTGCGCTGTTTAATCATTATCTAAGAAGAATACATCCTTTTAGAGAGCTCTCTTGCCCCTTGAACGATACGCGGCCCAGGACGAAGAATTAGATCCGGATTAATATCATTATAAACACGGCCATTCTTAACAGCTGAAATAGACTTCCATCCGAATCTTCTTTGCATCAGCACTTCAGGCGCATCTTTGCTCATATAAGCCAAAATAATACAATCAGGGTTCCTTAAAATCACCTGTTCGCTGTTAAAATAACAAAAAGAACGCGGCACATCGCTGGCAATGTTAATACCTCCTAAAAATGAGATCAATTCGTCGATAAAAGATCCCCGGCCGGCGGTGATCAACGGCTCTCCCCAGATCTCTATAAAAATTTTCAACCTCTTGTAATCGCTTAATTGTGATACAGATCTTTTAAGTGCTTCTAAATCTGCCTTCATTTCAGCAACAAGGTCTTTAGCTTCTTTTTCCTTATGTGTCAAGGTGCCCATCTCTACAATCGACTCAAACAATTCCTGAAGCGTAGCCGGAGAACTCACGTAAACCTTGAAATTAAGATGCCGCAATTCTAAAACAGACGGCGTCTGCTCCATTCCTGTACAAAAAATAATATCAGGCCTAAGGCCTAAAATATTCTCAATATTAGGCGCGCTAAAAGAACCAACATTCTCTTTTTGTTTAGCGGCAGGCGGATAATTACAAAAGCTACTGACCCCGACGATTTCTTTTTCTAATCCCAAGGCAAACAGTATTTCCGTAGTAGCCGGCGCCAAAGAGACATATCGCGACGTTGGCGTTGCGCCCCATACATCAATCGAACAACAGAAAAACAAAACAAGGAATATCAGATTCTTCGTCAAATATTCAATTTTCGTTTTCATACGTCCCATCCAAATAAAAAACCCCGACGGTTTGGTCGGGGTTGCACCCAATTTCTTGGCCCTTATCCACGAGGTATTTCCTTTATATAGGCAGGTCTTCTGGCTTCCCTTCTTTTCCAGCTACCTTCCCGTTACGTTATCTTAACCGCAACAGTGGCTCCATCTGCTGGAAAAGGTTCCCTTTCTTTTTTTAAAGAAAGGTCGGGTTACAGCGGCGGGACCGCATCCGATTCAAACGGATTTCCCTTAACCTATATGTTCTAAATTTATGTTCATTATTATCTTTTACATCTCTTTTGTCAAGATGATTTAAAAAAACAACTTTTCCTCACTTTGAGGCCTGACGCAGCTCAATGCCCGCGTAAAATCATTTCTGCCACACGCTCACCCGCCACCATAACTCCTGCAAAACCGCCTCCAGGCCGGGTCCAAGCGCTGGCTAAGTATAGATTTTTGACAAAACGAGTCTTTAAGTTCAGGCGCCTGATGCCGCTTTGTTCCACAGACGGACTAAAACCATAAATAGCCCCGTGATGATTGCCTGTAGTGCGCTCCATGGTCAACGGGGTGGCAACTTCCATAGTCTCAATCATTGAAGAAAAATTAGGAATGACTTTCTCTATGCGCTGAATCAATAATTTTGCGTATTCGCTTTTTTTCTCCTCATACGCTTTTTGAGTCAAATTCTTCCAGGGCTCATAGCCTGAAAGAACAACAACGCCCATCACAAATTTCCCTTTTTGTACGCTAGCCGGTTCCAATTGAGAATAAAACGTCATGATATAAGGCGCCTCTTTTATATTGCAGGCACAGCAGGCTTCAAATTGCTTATCCAAATCATAACCGGGATTAACAAATATTTCATAATCCTCAATGCCTTTCTCCCGTAAATCAACGTTTAAACCCAAATACAACTGAAAAGCTGAAATGCTATCCTGCGCGTCACATGTTTTTTTTATGAAATTCTTAGGGTAATATCCACACCCGACAAAGTCACAGAAAGTTTTTCTTACATCTACATTAGAAATAACAGTTTGCGCCTGAAATTCGTCGCCCTTCTTCGTTCTGACACCTTCGGCGCAATTTTTTTTCATAATAATTTTCTCAACTTCACTGTCAAAGAAAACATCGCTGCCATTGCTTTTGATAGCCTCTACAAAGGCGTCAGCGAATGCTTGGCTCCCACCCTTTGGATAGAAACCCCCGTTAGCGGTGAAATCATAACAACCATAAGCAAAATAAAAAGAAAATATCCGGCTGGGCGGCAATCCATAATAACCCCATGTTTGCGAAATAATAGCTTTTAACCGCTCATCCTTGATAAAACCATCCAGCAAAATCTTAAAAGTACTGTTGGCATATGAAAAAAACCTGGGATATTTAAAAGGTGCGCACAAAATCTCAAGCCAACCAGGCATCTTCGAATGAAGCAATTTTCTAGCTTCATGAAACATTTTCAACATTTCGTCGAATAACTTTTCAATACCGCTGGCTTCATGAGGAAAATATTTCGTTAAAAGCTGGATCGTGCTTTTAAGATCGCCCTGGGGAATCTTTAAATCAAAATCAGGGAATATCGAACGGTAAAGATAGTTATGTTTTAAAAATTGAATCTTGTTCTCAACACCGCATTTTTTTAGAATTTCATACGTCGAACCCTCGCAAGCGCAGCCATTGATCATATGCAGGGACGCATCGAATTCAAACCCCCCTCTTTTGAAATTTGCGGCATAACCGCCCGCAAAGGAATTTTTCTCTAAAACCAGGACCTTCTTACCCTTTTTGGACAAAAGCGCGGCTGCAGTCAAGGCGGCAATCCCAGAACCAATAACAATCACATCGTATTTATGATCCATTGAAATGATTCTCCACAGGCTAAAATCCTCATGAGTTTCTTTCCTTAGATGATCCCGCTTCGAGTGAAGCTCCTTAGCACTTTAAGTCCTAAGTCTTCCTCCTTTAGCAGAAAATGCACAACACCTTTCATCTTGACGGGCTAAAGGAGTGGAATCCCCCGGGCTAAAGCCCGGGGCTCCTTTTTTCTTTCAAACAATCTCGAGAATAATTCTAACAACACCTTCCCGGGGATTCCCTCCCAAAGGCAACCTGCATTCATCCCCGGCCTAAAGGCCTTAGGAATCCTGCCGTGGGATTAAAAAATCTCAAAGGTTTTTAAAACGTTGTTTTTCTATCTTGGAAAGCAATATCTCCCGGTCTTCTTTTAAGAATTTCATCAACTGCTCGATTTCCACATGGAGCTGCTTGCTGACAATTCTTTCTGCCTCTGCATGCGTCACCGCCATAGCCGCCAGCTCCCTTTCCTCCAGAATACATTTGTCGGTTTCTTTTTTAAGTTCCTTAAGCCTGCGCCAGGAAAAAAAAGCAAAACCAAGGCTTATGACAACAAGCCCTGTGATGATTTCATCAAGAAAGGTCAATGCTTCTGGATTCTTCTGGAATAATTCAACAATAAACAAAAAAACTTTAAAATAATAAGAAAGGAGTAGGGTCAAAGCAAGGACAATTCCAATCCCAACCAAATCTTTTGATGCTTCTTGAGAATAGATCTTTGCGTCATCTTCTTTAATTTCGTTCTCAAAGTTCTTCATTTTAACCTCCTTATAGTAAACCCCGTTAGAGAACTTCGTTCTCTAACGGGGTAAAAACATCAAACTAGGTAAGGCTCCCCTTTAAAGGCAATTTTTCCATATCCTGCGAAAGAGCTAAGGCAACCGCAGAAAAATCTTTATAAAATCCCTCCATGTGCTTAACAGGAACAATCGTATTGTAACGATAAAAAATAAAACGCCTGCCACGCGTCTCCAAGGAATAAGGCTTGTCTAAAGCCAAAAAACTCGCGAAAAATTCCTGACGCAAACATGGAACAGGTTTATCTTTTTTTACCAGTAGATAAAAACGCCGCAAAAAATCCGAAGGAATGCCTTTCTTAACAAAAACATTTTTGGAAAATAAAGACTTAAAGCACCAATAGAATGTCTTTGGCACGATGACAAACTCAGAAAAACCTAAAGCATCAGCTTCTGCAAAAGCCATTGTTTGATAAAGGAATTTTGGGAATAAACGTGAGAGGATTGTCCCATTATAATCGAACATCTTCATATGCAGTCCTCCTTTTCGGGAGCTCAAAACACAAAAGAGCTTCAGCGCAACATTACCATTGCCTAAAAGAAAAAAATCCCTTAAAGAATGCCCAAGCACGTAATCGTGCTCCTCAATAAGGGTAAAATTTATTTTCTTGGCTAAAACAATTAAAGGATTGACGTGCTTGGGAACTATAAACCGCTTCATAAACAAGACAAAAATGCTCCCGCCGATAACCCAAAAACCCCAGCCCGGAATATTTTCAAAAATCATAACATTCCCTTCTAAAACGACAAGACTACTGCGCCTGCCTTAAAAACTTAGCGCAATCTTCAGGGATCGTTGTATTAATGAATATACCTGACCCCAGCTCAAAACCCGCTGGCTGGGCTATGCGCGGTACAATCGCCAGATACCAATGAAAATATGCCTGGCCGTTCTCATTGACAGGCACAGAACGTATCGTGTAATTGAAATCTGGATTGTCAAGGCCATGATAAAGCCGTAATAAAGCATCTTTTAAAATATTCACCATATCAACCAATTCCACACAATCAATATCGGCGAAAGAAGGCATATGCCTTTTGGGAAATATCCAGATAATAAAAGGTGCTGCCGCGGCAAAAGGAACAAAAGAAACAAATTTTTCAGTCTCTTTCACTATTCTTTTTGCGCCCTTTAGTTCGCTAGCCAACATATGACAGAAAACACATTTCCCTGTTGTATCGAAATATCTTACAGCATTATCCAGGCGGGTTCTTGTCTGAGGCGGCACGATAGGTGTCGCGACGATTTGAGAATGCGGATGCTTTTGAGAAGCCCCGGCAGCAAGTCCCTGGTTTTTAAAAATCGTTATCGCTTCGATACCATCCATTTTCTTTAAAAATCTATAGCGGTCCACATAGACTTTTAAAATATTCAAAACATCATCATCCGGCATGAGCGCGATGGTCAAATCATGCCGAGGATGTTCAATAACGACCTCGTGAACGCCAAAACCTTCGATAAGATTTTCTAATCCGTCAAAAGCCCGCGCGGGATTTTTATCCGGTGATAACGCAGGGTATTTATTATAAATCGACTTTACGCGCCAAATGCCGTCCTTCTCTATGCAGGAAGTTTCGATATTCGGAAAAACATTTTCATTCCCCAGACAAAAAGGACAATTATCCTGATAAGCTGGGACAACTTCAATCTGTTTCTCTTTTTTAAAATCCTCAGGCCTCTTGGCACGATCGGAAGCGATGATGACCCAATCTTTTGAAATAATATTTAAACGCAATTCAGACATCGTTTGCTCCCCTTCCCAATGGCGTCAACTTCGCCACATCAATTCAGCTATTCAAAAATTTTTCAGTCCGCTTCATTTTCTCACCAACGGACAGCTTATTTTATAATACATTTTTTGCTAGAACTTTATTCGAAAATGAATAATTCCGATACATCAATCCATTTAACTTTGGTCGTGTAACACCAAACTCGGTGAATATTCCATAGAAAATAATAAAAAGAGCCCAGGGGAAGTTTAATCAACAGTCGGATCAAAGGCTCTAAAAACGGGAAAGCAACAGCTAAAGAAAAAAGATGATGTAAATTCTCAAATTCGGCGCGATAAGGAATGTTTAAAATACTTTTTTTATAATAGGTTTCGTCAAAAGGCTCGTTGGTCAGGTAATTCTTCTTTTCGCAATACGCGTACAATTCCGTCCTGGGATAAGGCTGAAAAATAGAAGACCACGCATAATCAGGTTTACATTTTGCGTTAAGCCTAACTGTCTCAAACGCGCTTTTCAAGGTTTCGTCAGGAAGCCCAACCATATTCTGTGCGAAGGTTTTTAGTCCGTATTTTTTATAAATACCAACCGCGTCCAGAATTTGTTTTTCAGTAATATTTCTTTTTAAAACAGAATTACGAATAATATCGTTTCCGCTTTCAATGGCGTAAAGAATTGTTATACAGCCGCCTTCTTTTAAGGACTTAATCACTTCATCATCCACAATATTAACACGCGTATAGGCGATAAAGGGCTTTGAGATCTCTTCTTTATATTTTTTTGAAAAATCAGAACACCAGGACTTATCTAAAATAAACGTATCGTCGATAAACTGGAATCGCCGAGGAGAATATTTGTTCGAAATCTCTTTCAACTCTTCTATGACATGGGCAACGCTGCGCTTCCTGACAATCTTGCTTTTAGTCAGGCCATAAAGGTCGTTATAGGAGTGATTGAAACAATACGTACAACTGTAAGGACAACCACGGCCTGTTAAGACCATTCTGCGGTGTAATTTTTTATAGTGATTGTATTTATTTATTATTTCCCTATCAGGAAAAGGGAGAGAATCCAAGTCTTCAATCAGGGGCCGCACATCATTGCGATATATCTTTTCCCCTTGTTTCACCCATAAATTTTTTATGCTCGCGCAATCCCTTCCATCCTTTAATGCAGCCGCAAGTTCAACTAACGCGTATTCCCCTTCACCCCGGCAAATAGCATCAACTCCTTCTTCTTCGATAAATTCAGGGAAAAAGGTCGCGTGGGGACCGCCAAAAATAGCAAAGAACTTCATCTTTTTTTTAAGCTCAACGTTGAGACGTTGATAGAAAAAATGCTTACCCGTCGTAATCGAATAGGCGATGATATCAGGATGCGCTTCTTTGATTTTTTTTAAATAATCGCGCTCTAAGGCCAAATCAATGAAATCACACTCATAGCCGCTTCTTCTCAAATAAGCCAATAGCGACATAATACCGATAGGCTCTAAATATTCATACTGATACAAAAACAGTATCTTCATTAAATAACAATCTCCTTTAACGCTAGAAATTCACGATCTCTTTGTACATTTCTACGGGGATTTTTACATCACCCGTAAACGGAAAGTCAAAAAGCAATATCGTAAAAAGAACAAGTGCAATAATGACCGCCAATATCGAAACCAAAAGCAGATTATACGCAAAATTGTCTGCCGCAAAAAAGAAAGTAAAACATATCGTTGTAATGCCACCAAACACAAGAATAAACCATAAGACAGAATTTATCCCTGTCCGTGAATCCATGATGCGAAGCCTCCTGGCTTCACGAAGATCATTAAGATTCGCGACTGATTCAGCAAAAAAGATTTTTTCCTTTTCAGACCGAGGCTCATAGGAAACATATAACGCCCATACTTTTCGTAATGCCTCTTGCGCCTTCATACTCTCCTCGCCTTTTGCCAAAAGCAGCCACTCTTCATTCACCACAAGATCATAATACTCCCTTAAAACGACACGAACTTTTTCTCCGAAATCAATTGAAAAAGCCGCGCTATCCCGATAAAGATCCACAACTTCATTAGCTTCGGTTTCTACATGAGTGGACGTCCTGTCAAAATTCTGCCATGACACAACCACCATAAAAGCCAATATGACCGTATAAGCCATTCCCACAGCTTCAAAAATAGACGCCGTGAGATCTGTGTGCTGGCATAACATTTTATGCGGCACGACACGCCTGACAAAAACAAGGCCCAACATTGATAGCAAGACGGAAAGAACAATCACAATAATACCCAGAGGAATCGTCGGCACGTTCAATAATATTTTTTGAGCTAATGGCATATACTTTCCTTTCTTTTCATATTAATATTTTTTAAATAACCCATCTCTCTAAAGACCCTTCTACTTTCTTAAAGAAGCTACCCACGCGTTAAAAACAGGAGGAAACCCTTCAAAAGCTTTTACTTGTGCATCGGTCCAGGATTTCTTATGCCCAACCGTGTATTCAATCCGCTCTTCTAATGTTTCGTGAACGATCTCTTTTATGGGCTTTACCGCGTTTTTCGTATTGCTTTTTCCATCCCAATTTTCATTAACAGGAAAACCGGCTTTTTTTAACGGGCTGTCCCACGTAGCATCAACTAAAACCCATCGTCCTTCAATAAAAACCTTACACGCCAAATGTGTCCCTATTGGCAAAGATTTAATCATTTTTCTAAGATCAGGGGGGTATTTGATCGACGGATCATCCCATTCAAAAAGATATGTCGCATATTTCACGGGAATCTTTAGTTTTTCAAATAATATCGCCAAAAGAAAATGCTTAGGCAGGCAAGAACCTTGATTGGTTTTAAGCAAGCCGCAAGGCCCTAAAACAGGATCCCGGAACTCAGGGATAATGGCATAAGGGATATCTCTCACGTGAGCATATATAGATATTCTTGCCTGCTCAGGGCTCTTTCCTTTAGTCCATTCAATAAACTTATCTGTTATGATCTCTACAGACACATCAAACCTTCTTTTAGAGTTTTAAATCAGCCCACTTATCAAACTAAAGGAAAACAACGGATTTCCTAACTCACTCCTGGGCATTATACATAACCCAATAATCAACATTCTCCTTAACTTTCATAAGATACAAGCGCCTGTTATAAAACGCAGGAGCCCCAAAGAGACGCATATAGAGATCGTCATAAAACTCAGGGGTCTCGATATAATAGGTATGCCCTGCCTTAGCCCTGTCAACTGGTGTCACATCAATAATAGTAATCTTGTCAGGGGCTAAAGACTTAAGATACAAGAGATCTTTTGCCTCTTCAAATTGTTCATTTTGTTCTATCTTCACTTTCTGCAGGCCTAATTTTTTCTCTAAATCAACAACCCTGGCTATCAGCAAAGCCTTATCATTTGAAGAAACATACACAGTCAGCTTATCAGCAAGGGACGCTATCTCATCTTTAAATTTTTTATTGAATTCGTTTTTCGAAACATCAGGAGCTGCCAACACCACATGAGATATTTTTATTCCGCTGTCAACAAAATCTTTCTGTTGGTACATCCACTCAAATGCTTTACATGATACCTGGCAACCCAGGCTTGAAGACACAAGGCCCAGGTTTCTTGGTTTAACTTCTTTAATGATTTTTATCAGAAGATTGCCCAGGCTGGGTCCTGAAGCAGTTGCAATGACATGAGCATTTTTATAAACTCCTAAAACACCAAGATGATCTCCCGGCCAATCAAAGAGCAAGATCGGCGTATTCACATCGAACAAATAGGCAAAATAAGAAGCCTTGATGGCGGTCATTTCGAAATTATCCTGATACCCATAAACAAACACGAGCAATGATTTATGAGGAGAATTTTCAACGGCCGCAGAGAGGTTTTTAATAAAATCCTCATCAGCCATTTTTTCAACCTTCTCAATACCCACATCCCCTCTTTTTTTCAATCTTTTGGGAACAGCCTTCTCTATTTTTAAGCCCGGTATGATTCTGGCTTGTAACGAACCTGTGGTCAAGCTATCCGCCATGTTTGACGTAAAATACAATTTACCATCTTTCTCTTTTGTCTTTCGATCTGTCGCGTAAAATAACTGGATAATTCTATAGGCTCCTTCTGACTTGGAAGGAAAACGACGATAAGCCCTCTCCTGTTGATTTATAGCAGCGTCTCTCCTGACTATGATTGAACACCCGGTAAGCAAGAAAAGGGTTAACAAAACTGCGGTGATTTTCTGAATGGTCATAATAAGAATTGGTTAAGATTAATCTCGTAATCTCTTTTAGTATACCATTAAACAAATGAGTTAGAAATTATTGATTTTTGCCTTGTTTCATCGTTCCTAAAAATAAAACGTCCTGAAAAAAGATTAGAATTATTACTTTAAATTATCAAAAAAATATCCTATAGTAATTATAGACCGACAGTATCTTTAGTCCCATAGGGAGGTTATGGTGAAAGAATTATTTGAACTAAAAGACGAGTGCATCATCGAAAGCACCGCTGAAACGTGCAATATAATTGTTTATTCCCTTCTCAGCGAATCAGAAAAAAAAGAACTCTACGCTACCCTTCGCCTTGACCAGCATGACTTGGAATCCGCATTGGATCCGGATGAAATCTCCCGCGCAGAATTAACAACGGACCAACTCTACATCATCTGGAAGCGCCCTAATGCCGCCTCATTTAAAGAACAATTAAAATTTGAAGTATCCTCTCTGGGCATGTTTTTAAAAAAAGACAGGCTCACAGTAATTTTAGGTGAAAACACAACGCCGTTCAGCACGGGGAAGCTTTTGGGTGCTACTTCACTCAACAACGTTGTTTTAAGAATTTTCATGGACACCATTCACCATTTTCTCGGCCATCTCAAAGTCATGCGTCAACTTAATGCTGAGCTCCAATCGAAATTAAATATATCCATGGAGAACCAATACTTACTTCAGATGTTTAACCTAAGCGAGAGTCTTATCTATTACCTGAATGCCCTGGAAGCCAATGCTTCAGTCCTGACCAAACTGCGCAATAATACTGAAAAAATAGGTTTCTCTCAAGAAGCCTTGGAAATGCTTGACGATATCATTATCGAGCACCAGCAATGCAGCAAACAGACGGAAATCTATTCCTCCGTCCTCTCCGGGCTTATGGATGCCAGAGGAAACATCATCAACAACAACATGAACATTCTCTTAAAAAATCTAACCCTGATCAATGTCGTCTTTCTTCCCCTCAATCTCATTGCCAGTATCGGCGGTATGTCTGAATTTTCCATGATGACCCAGGGCATCAGCTGGAAAGTGGCTTATTTATTTTTTATGGTTGGAATAATAATCCTCGGAATATTAACCTGGATCATATTGGTTAAACGAATCCATCACCAGAAAATCATCAAAACCAACGGAACCAAAAGATCAAAAACAAACCTTCCGGCACCCTCCAAATAAAGAAACCCGCTGCTTTCGCAACGGGCTTTTTAATTTAGCTGCCCAATACATTCTCTTTCAAATCACTTTAACCGCTAAATTCTACTTCTTGATCAAAAAAATGGCTCACAGAAAAACAACCACTCTTAAAACAGCTTACTTAAAAAGATCTGGATTCATTTTTTTAAACCATGGACAGTCGCTGCAATACAAAAAACCTCTGTAAGTCTTAGGACATCCCTCCTTAACATAACTTGCTACGGCCCAACATTTTCTGCCCATGTTCATCTTATATGCCGGACAATTATCTCTAATTTCTTTCGGGCAATTCTGGAATTCCCAACAATTTTGAGGCTGCTTACTATCCATGCGGAAAGTATACTCTAACCAACAGAAAGGTCAAGCAAAAACCCTCTGCATCAAAAAATTGATAAGAGAGCTCTTCCATCCTAGTGGAATCCCCCGGGCTAAAGCCCGGGGCTCCTTTTTTCTTTCAAACAATCTCGAGAATAATTCTAACAACACCTTCCCGAGGGTTCCCTCCCAAAGGCAACCTGTATTCATCCCCGGCCTAAAGGCCTTAGGAATCCTGCCGTGGGATTAAAAAAACTTAAAAGGAGACAACCTCTCCCCTTAAAGTCCCTCTTTTCCTAAAAAAGAAATTCCACAACTGGTTTATGACGGAGGAAATGCTTCATAATCCCTTATTCGCCATATATGGCAGCAATTATTAGGCCTTTGATCGGCATTTCAATTAAGCCTAAAATAGTCCAGTAAATTACCACGCCGATCGCCACTGTCATAAAATAATAAGTTGAAAACATCCCAGGCAACATTCCAACGGCCCAAACGCATAATCCAAAAATGATGCCTTTGGCTAATTTATTTTTCCCGGGGATACCCTTTCGGAGTAATGCATAAATAACTGCTAAAATTATATTAAGCAGAAAACTGCCTATGTAAAATAATAAACCTGGCGAGCCTTCCATCGGCTTCCATACATTTGTCGGCTCAAGTTTATATACCCAATTAAACAACCATCCGCAGGTAACGCCTGCAAAAATCGCACCAAACACCGAAACTGTCACTGCCGCAATAAGTACTTTTCCTATTTTCATAATACACCTCCTTGAAAATTATTTTACCCCGTTAGAGAAAGCCGCCGACTTTGTGTCGGCGGTTATCCAGTGATAAAGCCGACGGTGGTTTAAGACATCAGTTGAGCGCAATCCGTTAGAGAACTTCGTTTTCTAACGGGGTTTACTCAGAAATAAAACCCGCTGTAACAAAAATTGCTGCAACATGTTATAAATTTGCTTTTCCCTTTAAGACTATGATTTTCGGACAGCTTTATTCAATCTTTTGAAAGACGATACATTAAATTCTATTTGGACATCCTCTCCAGCACTTTAGCTGCCCAGCCTGCTCCTCCTACTCCAAAAGCAATGATGAATGCGATACAGATACTTACAAAAACCGCTCCTGCTACAATAAAAATAAAATTCATCGGAATCGCAATCTGCCTTAAAACTAATAAAATTGTGAAGATTAAAACTGCCCACTTCATTGTCCGGCCGTAGGCTTGAGGTGCCTTCACCTTTAAATTCGTTGCTGTTGTCACAATAATCTTTGAAAGAACAACGCTCATAAAAAGCCCGATGATAAAAATTGCGAGCAACCCAACACTCTGAAAAACAAAACCAGAGAATAGATCCAACCCGCCTGCGGCATCGCCCAATTTTAATTCACTCAAAGATTGAATAACAGCCGCAATCATCACAATCCAATAAAACAAGCGACTAAACCATTCCGTAGGCACCGTATTGATTCCATTTTCATTCAAGACAGCAACCATGCCGGTTTTTTCCGCGATCTTATCAAAGTTAATAAACTTTAAGAATTTTCTGGTAATAAACCGAGTGGCAAAAGCAATAACCCACCCAAATATAAGTATATAAAACGCATTAATTATACTCGGAATAAATCCAGCAAATTTTTCACCATTTTGCCTTATGGGCTCCCACAGCATGGTGTTCCAATTGAGCGAATTCATATCTCCTTCTTCTCCAATCATATAAATCTCCTTTCTATTCTATTACTATTTTAGCAAATTAGAGTGTTTTCTATACCCTTAAACCTAATCTACCCTTTCTTGTATAACTCCAATAAGCACTCTTGTCAAACAAAAAAGCCCAGCATTTCTGCCGGGCTTTCTGCGATTATTCAAAACAAAAAACAGCTATATTTATTATTTTCTACGACCACCTACGGCTCGTGAACCATTTCCTTGAGGTTTCTTATGAGGGCTTGCTCCTGGTCCGCCTTTCGGCCCCGGTGGATTTTTCCAATTCGTCCCTGGGCCACCTTTTCGTCCCGGAGGATTATTGTCATTATCTCTGCCACCTCTTCGGTCAGGACTTACTCCTGGTCCGCCTTTCGGCCCTGGTGGATTTTCCCAGTTAGTTCCTGGACCACCTTTTCGTCCGGGAGGATTATTGTCATTATCTCTGCCACCTCTTCGGTCAGGACTTACTCCTGGTCCGCCTTTCGGCCCCGGTGGATTTTCCCAGTTAGTTCCTGGACCACCTTTTCGTCCCGGAGGATTATTATCTCTATCCATTTTAGGAGGCAAATTGCCTTCCTTGCGGGCTTCTTTTACGTCTCCTCTAAAATCTTTTATATCTTCATGGATATCCTTCCTATCCTGAATTTTACCCTGCACATTTTCCCGATGCATAGTTTTTAGTTGTTCCCTAAGCTGGCTTGCTGCTTCCTTATCTCCTGAAGCGATAGCTTTGCCTATTTGTTGCCTAAGCTGTTCTTCTTCTGCCCTGGCAGCCTGAGCATTATCTTTCATTTCATCGCGCTGCTCTTTAATCTCTTGCCTATCAGAACGTAGGTCTTGCTTCCATTTTGCATTTGAAGATTCTTCGCCTTGCGCAAATACAGGATAAATAACTAGCAAAAATAAAAAACAGCTAAAAACAAAAAATGCTTTTTTCATTTACATCTCTCCTTTCTTATATTTAACTTCTAAAAATTAACTCTACGATACCAGTTGACTTTATACCCTTTAGTTTTCTATCCATTATTTTTTTGAATTTAAAATTATTCGGCGCTTATTTCTGTTAAACGCTATTTTTTGATTCCCGCAGCCCTTTATGTATAGCCTCCAGATCAGCATCTATTTTCTCAAGACGTTTTTCAATCTCCATAATTTTCCTGGCAACGTACGCATTAATATCCTCCATGACCAACAAATCTCCCCTTTTATGTACCCATGAATCCTTGGGTATTATCATATATCTACCTTTTATTCTTTTCATAACCATACCAGGAGGAACATTGGCATCGTTTTCTTTTTCAATATCTTGAGCATAAACCACAAATAAATGTAGGGCTATGAGCAACATTATTGATACGATTACAATGTTTTTTTTCATCTTTTCCTCCATTTCATAAAAAGCGAAGCTATTCTTTGAATTGCAGAACGAATTAACTATTTTTTAATAATTTCTACGCGCGGCATAAGTAAAATACGAGAAATAATTATGCCATAATTTATCGCTGGACTTAAACTGATTCGAGTCAAAAAAGTAATCGACAATGGCTTCTCTGAGGCGCGCGATTTCTTTGAAATGGGAAGGTTTTTTGGTTATCCCAAGAGTTAAATCTATCAACTCAAGAGCTCGCTCACTTGCCTTTTGCGCATAATCGGCATTATTTTTTGTTCTCCAATTAAGCGCGCGCTCTACTTCACTGCCGATATTCGCCATTTGTTCTAAAAAAGATAACTGACCCCAGCGACCTGTTGCAAGATCTTTATGTTGAAAATTCATTTTTTCACTCTCTTGACAACAACTTCAACAATTTTTTTTAGAATTTCCACATTGTCTATTCCGCGGCTTCTATTGCCCTGCGAAGGACGCATATTAATCATAGAATCGAACTCGATAAAATCTTCACCCTGTATTTCCGGATAAAGATTAATACCCCAAAGACTTTTCTGTTTTGATCCATTCTCGAGCAACAATGCCTCTAAATCAGAATGGAGTTCAGCATCAACCGCAATAAGTTCTCGGTCAATATCGACGACTGCCTTTATCATGTTTCCAAATGTAGCGGCAGCCATTTGTTTAAGCTCATCCAGCATTAATGTTTCTGCTACTATCTTCATGCAGTTGATTATACCTTAATCAAAAACCCTCTGCAATAAAATGTATTGCAGAGGGTTAGAAAAAAACTCCCCGATACGTTCTCTCATCAAACCGCTTTTACCGATGAGTTTGAGTTTTTAATCAAGAAAACGGCTCACGGTCAAAAACGGCTAATAATGTCTATTGAAAGCGCTCCTTAGCTTTGTCGCGAGTAAGCACAAGGATGTTCAATGCAAGCGGAAAAATAATAAATATACACGTAAACTGTATAATATTTGAAACGCTCATGCGGAAGCCTTGCGGCATTTTTGGGTTGGTAAAAGGTATAATGTTTAATACTCCTAACACACTTAAAGGTGTAATCCATATTAGATATCTTTTACGTGCTCTTAAACTCTTACGTAATATACCACTACCTGACATAATGTAGAAAATACCTAACAACAAACCACAAAGAAATCCAAATTGGCTACCTATTAACAAGAGGAAAAAAACAAAAGCCCAGAAAATGTCAAACACTCCCAATGCTTTTAATATACCATCCCATATTTTTTCGTTCATTTTACACCCCCAGTGTTATTATAACTAAATAAAAACCCGTTGCAATAGAATGTATTACAGAGAGTTAGAAACAAAAGCTCCCCCTGTGAGACGCATTTCGACACTAGTGTATGACGGAGGAAGTTGAGAAATTATATGAGTAATTGATTATAATTGCTCTGCCACTTTGTTCCTTAGGAGAAGACTAAAATGATTTTGCAATATAACGCCACCAAATATAATAAATCAAGAATGACAAACCAAATAAAATTATCAATACAGCCCATTCACTTCTAAAAATGTTAGGAAACAAAAAAGCAAGACCTATTAAGCTAAGAAAATCAGATAAAGCAATGAAAAATAAACATAAATTGAAAGTGCTCAATCTAACATAGAAACCCTTTTGACAATTATTGCAGTTGCAAAGAATATTGCCATTTATCAGCGATTTCAAGCTACCCATCCCTGAATAAAGGCTGAAAAAAGAACGAATAAATGAATATTCCTTATTGCATCTGGGACATTTAGCCATTATTTCTCTTTAAATGTTATAGCCTTTTTTTCAGTATAAAAATAAAACCCACTGCAATATATTCTATCACAGCGGGTTAGATAATCAAGCTCCCCCCGGAAAACTCCGGCCTGCGGCCTAGAACTTAATTCGCTTTCAGCGAATTCCAAAGGGGCTTGAGCCCCTATGGCGGTCGCTTGCGCTCCCTGTTACCCCGACTACGTGGGGACGTTCTCCCCACACCCCTTAAGTTCTCGTCTTCCGAAAGAACAACAAATTAAAAGAGCCCATCAAACAACAATGGGCTCTTTTAATTTGGCTCCCC
>JAGVOQ010000038.1 GCA_020052645.1 Candidatus Omnitrophota bacterium | reverse complement strand
CCCGATAACATCATGGGGCGAGGCCGGGCAAAAAAGATCTTTTCTTCAAAACCAATGCCTTCTATCTAGGGTACATCCTTGCATTTTGCTCCGTGCCGAATCCCGATAACATCATGGGATGAGGCCGGGCAAAATGTCTATCAAGGTTTTTCTTCCAACCATATTGCCCGTCCTAAAGCCCGATGTGTCCTGGGCGAAGGACAGGGCAAAAAAAAATTAATAATCGTTATGTTTTGAAGCTACCGACGGACCCTTCGCCTTATCTACCTCAAAAGTCTCTAAAACCTTCTTCTGGAGATAATCTCTAAAGGTTTGAGTTATGGGATGAGCGATGTCTCGGTGCTCAGACTGCGCATCGCTTGCGCCGCCACCTTCATGCTCTGAATTTAAAGGCTTGGAAACTGCCGGTAACTGCGTTCCGCATTGATTGCAATATTTACTTTTAACTTCATTGCGAAAACCGCATTTTGGGCACGGACTTTTCAATTTTCTCGACGGCATAGCGATAAATAAACCACCGCTGCCTTCTATCACTTTTATATTCCTTACCACGAAAGCATTATCAAAAGTCACCGTGGCATAGGCTTTTAGTTTTTTATCAGGACTATCTTTCAAAAAAATGCGAACCTCTGTGATCTCCATAGCTTGCCTCCTATTGAGTGCTGACCAGAAAAACACTGCATCTATCTGAAAAACGATCCTTTAATGCACCATACAACTTTTCGGCCTCTTCTTTTCTTTTGAAGGTTGTAAAAAGCGTAGGACCGCTGCCTGACATATGGACATACTTCAGACCGAATTTTTTCAAATCCGATTTTAGCACAGAGACAAATCTATATGATTTCATTACAGTTTCGCTTAACCGATTGTAAATATTCTGGTTAAGTGAATCCGCATTGCGGTTCTTTAAATAAGAGATTAGTATATTAACATCATACCTTTTTTTTGTCAACATATTCGTAGGGGCCTTTTTATCCTTAAAAAACACATAAGATTCCCTGTTTTTAGCACAAGTTTCCATCTTTTTTAAACTTTTTGACGACTTCTCCCTTCTTGCATCTTCATCCAAGAGCCTATAGACATCCTTAGTCATTACAGGAGCAAAAGGAACAAACAATATATGCCATAAAACTATTGTTTTAGACATAGGGACAGCTTTTAACTCATTGCCTCGTCCTTTTCCAAGAGCGAATCTAGCGTTAAAAACAAAAAAAGCAACATCAGAACCCAGCCTATTGGCATAAGAAATTAATGTTTTCTTACTCAATTTCAAGCCAAAAAGTTTGGTCAACCCCAAAAGGACAGCTGCCGCATTGCTAGACCCTCCGGCCAAACCAGCCCCTATGGGAATATTTTTTTGAATCTCAATTTTAACCCCTTTTTGGATACCTAAAGATTCCTTAAGAAGGGACGCTGCCTGAGTGGCTAGATTTTTTTCATCCGTAGGAAGATCGCGACAAGAAGAAGAAACAACAATTTCGTCGCTCGTCAATTCCGTCAAGATAAGTGTATCAGCAAGCGTTATGCGTTCAAATAGCGTTTCGAGCTCATGATAGCCATCCGCTCTCTTACCAAGGACATCAAGAAAAAGATTAAGTTTAGCGTATGAAATAATACGAAGAGATCTAGTTTGGGAAGGAATGGGACTCTTGGCGAAGGCTGCGTTCATGTCAGGCCTGCTCTTATATGCTCGCTCAACTAAACCAAAGTTTTGGCCGAGACAACGATATCATCGCTGGTTAATTTATATTCTTTCAAAAGAGACTTCTCGTCACCTGACTGACCAAATCTATTGCGCACACCTATGCCGATTATTTTCGTGGGATATTTTTCAGACAAGAATTCAGCACAGGAAGAATTTAATCCGCCAATAACAGAATGCTCTTCACAAACGACAAACCCTTTTGTTTCATGAGCCGCCTCTAAAAGCAAATCCCCATCCAGAGGTTTGATAGTCGGCATATTGATCACGCGCGCAGAAATCTTTTCTTTTGCGAGCGCCTCCTGAGCCTTTAGCGCTTCTTGCACCATAAGGCCGCACGCCAAAAGAGTCACATCACTGCCCTCACGCAAAACATATCCCTTGCCCAGCTTAAAAGGAGGCCTTCCTTCTAGCGTCGGCACTTTAGAACGACCAAGCCGGATATAAAAAGGACCGTCTGTTTCAAAAGCTGTTAAAACGGCTTCCCGGGTTTCGGGACCATCGCAAGGAACAACAATCTTCATATTGGGAATAGAACGCATAAGAGCTATATCTTCCACCGCCTGATGACTGGCCCCATCCGGCCCAACAGTAATACCGGCATGCGTCGCTACGATCTTAACATTAAAATCACTATAACAAATCGTATTTCTCACCTGATCCCAGGCTCGTCCGCTGGCAAACATGGCAAATGTTGAGACAAAAACAATTTTGCCGCAGCTTGCCAAACCCGCAGCGGTCGCCATCATATTTTGTTCAGCGACTCCAAAATTAAAAAAACGCTCAGGAAATTCATTCAAGAATATACCCGTTCGGGTCGAACCGGAAAGATCCGCATCTAAAACAACGAGATCCTGGCTGCGCCGGCCCAACTCCACCAAAGTTTTTCCGTAGACATCGCGTGCATAAAGCATTTCAGCCATAAAAAAATTATTCTCCTTTAAGTTCTTTTAGAGCAAGCTTGGTCTCGTCCTCCGACGGAGCGCGACCGTGAAAATCAACGACATTCTCCATAAAAGAGACGCCTTTACCTTTAATGGTCTTAGCGATTAAAATAGTCGGTTTTTCTTTTATTTTTTTTGCGGTATTTAAAGCCTTATAGATAGCGGCCATATTATGGCCGTCAAGTTCAATCACATACCATCCAAAAGCGCGCCACTTGTCCGCCAATGGCTCTATGGCCATGACGTCCGCAACGCGACCGTCGATCTGAAAACCGTTATAATCCAAAATAGCGCAGAGGTTGTCGCACTTATAATGAGCCGCAGCCATGGCCGCTTCCCAGATATTACCTTCCTGGATCTCGCCATCGCCCATAAGACAATAAACACGGTAATCTTTTTTATCGATCTTCGCCGCCAGGCTCATCCCTAATGCCACTGATAATCCCTGCCCCAAAGAACCGCTGCACACGTCTACCCCCGGGGTATGCCGGTCCGGATGACCTTGAAGCATAGCGCCAAATTTCCTTAAATTTAAAAGTTCAGACTTAGGGAAATACCCAGCCTCTGCCAAAACAGAATAAAGAACCGGGCAACAATGCCCTTTGGAAAGATGAAAACGGTCTCTATCAGGCCAGTCAGGATCACGGGGATTATGCCGCATGACCGAAAAATACAAACAGGTTAAAAAATCCGCGCTTGATAATGATCCACCCGGATGCCCTGATCCTGCGCGTGCAAGCATCTTAATGATCATAATCCGGATTTCCTGGGCCTTCTCTTCCAACTCTGCGATCTTTTTATTATCTAACATCGTTTCTTCTCACTTTAAATTTTTTTTAGCTTTTCCCTGATCTCTTTTTTCGTCGGATCCATCCTTAAAGACCTTAACCAATTCTCCTTGGCCTCTTTTGTCATCCCTTTTTTATAATACACTTGCGCGAGATGATCTAAAATGACCGGATCCAACAACAATCTGGAGGCCATTTTTAAAAATTCGAACGCCTTTTCATTGTCACCCAGCTTAAAATAAACCCAGCCTAAAGTATCAACAAAAGAACCGTTGGAAGGTTCGCTTGCCACGGCCTTATCCGCCAACACGAGCGCATCCTGCAGCTCCATATTCTGCTCAGCGTACAAATACGCCAAAGAATTCATCGCATCTGCGAATTCAGGATTGCGAATCAGAATTTCCTTAAAACCTGCAATGGCGTCATCAAACCGCCCTTCTTCATTGGCGACGATGGCCAACATAAAAAAAGCGGATTCATTCAAAGGTGCCATCTCTAGAATCTTTTTACAATGATCCTTAACGCGAGAAAAATCTTTTTCAAAAAAATAGAGCTGAGACAAAATAAGTCTCAGCTGAATATTCGATTGTCTTTCTTGTAATTTTTTCTCAAGAAGTATTTCGTACTGGTCCGCGGCTTTCTTTGCTTCATTAAGCTGAGCATAAATCAACGCAAGAATATAACGCGCCTGGTCATCTTTGGGTGTTAAGCGCGTGACTATTTCAAACTCACCCACGGCTTTTGTAAATTGTTTCAGACGCAAATAATCAAAGCCCATCTGAAAATGCAGGGCTGGAACATCTTTTTCTGACCCCTGAACCTTCCGATAGCACTGAAGGGCTTGATCAGTTTGGTTCAAGCGGTCATACATCAAACCCTTAATATAATTGCTGTAGGCACGCGAACTCTTTCGGCCCTCTAAACCATCGTCAATACAAGAACACAACATCAACCCAAATACAAAAAAAATTATTGAAGTCTTGCGGCTGTCCAACAACTGAATTCTCATATCTCTTGAAACAATCTCGCAAAAATCTATTGTCGCGGCAAAAACGAAGCAAAACCATTCCCTTCGTTTTTTAAAAAGGTACCTTGGCAGGCTCTTATAAAGACTCGCGCCTCTTTTTTAGAAAGAGGCCAGTCTCATCCCCAGTCTCTCTTCTTGAGATGTCTGAGCTTACGACGCATTTTTTTTCTTTTATGCGTCTTTATCTTTCTTCTTTTTCTCTTTCTTCCACAAGGCATAACGCTCTCCTCGATTGAATTAAAAAAACATCTTCTACGCTTTCAGGAAACAGGCAACGGGTAACAGGTAACAGGTAACTGCAAAATTAAAAAAGATTGCTGCTACTTAATCCCTGCTGCCTGATGCCTGAAAAATCTTTTATATTTTAGTGAAGTTCCTTAGGACTTTAAGTCCGAGACTTCCTCCTTTAGCAGAAAATGCACAACGCCATTCATCCTAAGGGCTAAAGCCTTAGGGATTTCTGCGGAGGATTAAAAGCTACTGGATCAATTTATTTAAAGAATACTCTATAACCCCTTCAGCACCCGCCTCTTTAAGCTCGGGGATAATCTTTCTCACCAATTTTTCTTCGATGATCGTTTCTACAGCAACCCATTTTTTATCCGAAAGATTCGAAATCGTCGGACGCCTCAGCGCCGGCAAAATCTTCAGTAAAAACTTTAATTTCGCTGCCGGGATGTTCATCTTTAATCCCACTTTGCCTTCCGCCTCGATCGCGCCTCTTAAAAGAAGGATGATTTGTTCCATCTTTTTTTTCTTCCAGGAATCCCGAACAGCCGCTTTATTGGCAATAAACTGAGTCGTTGAAACACAAATCGTAGCGATCTCTTTTAAATTGTGAGCCCTTAAAGAAGAACCTGTTTCAGTCAATTCAACGATCGCATCGACGAGCTTGGCGGCAACCTTGACTTCCGTCGCCCCCCAACTGAATTCCACATCGGCAGAAACCTTATTCTTCTTTAAAAAATCTTTTGTGACTTGCACCAATTCCGTCGCGATGCGTTTTCCATTCAAGTCCTTAACGGACTTGAATGTTGAGCATTCAGGAACAGCCAACACCCAACGGACAGGATTCATGCTCTGTTTAGCATAAGCCAAATCAGCCAATCGAATGACATCAGACTTATTCTCTAAAATCCAATCATTGCCCGTAATGCCACAATCCAAAACACCCTCGGACACATAGCGGGACATCTCCTGAGCCCTGAGCATGATAGGTTCTATTTCAACATCATCAATAGAAGGTATGTAAGAGCGCGAGCTGACGACAACGTTAAATCCGGCCTTGGCAAACATTTTCAAGGTCGCTTCGCTCAAACTCCCCTTAGGCAAGCCTAACTTTAATTTTTTGTTTCCCTGATTCATATAAAATTCTCCATATTTTTATAACAGCGACGTCATTATACATTTGAAAATTTGCTTTGTAAAGGAAAAAGTAGCGATGTATAATTAACGAGGTTTCTTAAGGTTGCAAAAGTTACTTCAGGTTCCTTAAGGTTACAGAAAAAACTTAAAACAACCTAAAGAAACATTAAAAAACATTAAAAAAACCTCATAAATAAAAGGAAAACCTATGCTTAAGTTATTACGCAAAAAGAAAGTCACTAAAAGAATTTTTTATTGTCTGGCCATCATCATCATTCCTGCATTCGTCATCTGGGGATCTGCCAGCGTCCTTGATGAAGCGAAAACGTCCAAATATGCCGGTATCATTTTTGGAAAAAAAATCAGCCGGGACGACTTTCAGGCAGCCCTTACCGGCTGGAAGATCCAGGTAAAGATCCAATTAGGAGAATCCGCAGATCAGGCGATCCAGTCCTATTTCAACCCGATTGAAGCTGCCTGGAGCCGACTCATCCTTCTCCATGAAGTAAGATCAAGGAAGATCAAAATCCAGGACAGCGAGGTCATTAACGCGATCACGCAAATGCCGATGTTCCAAAGGAACGGACGTTTTGACGAACAAACCTATAAAGCATTCCTACAGTATTTTTTAAACCTTCCTGGGCGGACTTTCGAGGAAGTGATGCGACAAAATTTAGCCCTTGGTGAAGTTTTCAAACAGATCACCGCTTCCGTCACGGTCACCGATCCGGAAATAAAAGAAGAATATCTCAACCAAAACGAGGAAACACGCATCCAGTATGTTTCTTTCAACGCTGACAAAGAAAAAGACAAGATCAATGTCAGCGAAGAAGAAATAAAAAATTTCTATGAAAAATCAAGAGAACAATTCAGGGTTCCTCCGCAAATCAACGTCCTTTATGTCCATGCTGAATTCAAAGAAGACGCGTCTCAACAAGATAAAGAGGCATTAACCAAAAAAATAGAAGGCATCTATTCAGACGCCCAAAAAAGAGATTTCGAAAAAGCTGCTTTAAAAGCTAATGTTGAGATAAAAGAAACCGGTCTCTTTCGTCTTGTAGACCCAATCCCCACCTTAGGTTGGCTTCCGGACCTCTCAACACTTTTATTCGACTTATCTCAAGGAAGCATCAGTAAAGTCGTCATGCTTAAACGCGGCGTTTACCTATTTAAAATCAAAGAAAAAAAACAAGCTTATATCCCTGATTTTAAAGAAGCTAAAGAGAAAGTCAAGGAAGCATTGGTGTTAGAAAAAGCAAAAACAGAATGCCTAAAAAAAGCAGAAAAATTCCTTTTAAAAGTCAAAACAGAAAATCTATCTTTTGAAAATGCGGCCAAAGAACTAGAAGTTCAGGTAAAAGAAACCCCCTTGTTTTCCCGCGAGGCCTATATCCCTGAAATCGGCCTGGCCCAACCGCTGAAAGATGCGGCTTTTAAGCTCGGCTCAAATGAAGCGTCAGACAAGACAATCACTTTAGAACAAGGTTTTTATTGCATTAAAAATATCGAAACAAAAAAAGTCGTAGAAGAAACATTCCTGAAAGAAAAAGACGAATTCGCCAAACAGCTCCTTGAACAAAAACGCAATAAATTCTTCAATGACTTTTTTGAGAATCTTAAAAAAAGGGCTGGACTTATAAGCTACGTGGACGATGCAAAAACAAGATAGTTACAAAACCGGAGGAAAATTTATGCAAAAACAAAAACTTTTTCTCTTGAATGTCTTATTAAGTCTCTGCCTTGTTTCTCCTGCTTTGTGCCAACAAACATCTGAAAAACCCGCAAACCCAAAGAAAAAAAACACCCAAGTTGCTCGAATCAACGAATATTTAAAGCAATGGTCGAATTACATGAAGAGCGCCGGGCAGGAAACCACGCCGATCGCAGCGCAGATGAAAAATAAACCTACGGATAATAAATCCTTTGCGAATTTTAAGTCTCTGGCAAACAAGGCAGAAAAAATCTTTAAACACTATAAATCAAAAGAGCAATCATTATCCGCGTCAGCGTGCACGGAATGTCAGAAAATCCATAACCTGACTTTAGATTTTTACGATAAGATGATTTCTTATTTTGATGCCTTATCCGATGGAAAATACGGTCCAAATGCACAAAAACTTTTTAGAAAAACTCAGGACTTAAAAAATGAAATCCTAAAAACCGCCTCTGCGCTTAGGGTAGAATTACGCGAGGATAATCCAAACTCGAAATACTATCGCTAAAAGATACACATCTTACGCTTAAAAAAATTCCCGAAAGAAAAAGACGAATTCGCCAAACAGCTCCTTGAACAAAAACGCAATAAATTCTTCAATGACTTTTTTGAGAATCTTAAAAAAAGGGCTGGCCTTATAAGCTACGTGGACGATGCAAAAACAAGATAGTTACAAAACGAAAGGAAAATTTATGCGAAAACAAAAACTATTTCTCTTGAGTATCGCATTAGGACTCTGTCTTGCTTCTCCTGCTTTCAGCCAGCAAAAATCTGAAAAACCCGCAAACCCAGAGAAAAAAAACACCCAAGTTGCTCGAATCAACGAATACCTAAAGCAATGGTCGGATTACTTGAAGAGCGCCGGGCAAGAAACCACACCAATCGCAGCGCAGATGATGGACAAGTCTAGAGACAAAAAATCCTCAAGTGATTTTAAATCTCTGGCAAATCAAGCAGAAACAATCCTTAAACACTACAAATCAAGGGAACAATCCTTATCCGCGTCAGCATGCACGGAATGTCAGAAAATCCATAACCTGACTTTAGATTTTTACGATACGATGATTTCTTATTTTAATGCCTTATCCGATGGAGAATTCGGCCTGAATGCACAGGCGCTTTTAAGAAAATCTCAAGACTTAAAAAATGAGATCGACGGAATCGTCTACGCACTTAAGGTAGAATTACGCGAGGATAATCCAAGCTCGAAATACTATCGCTAAAAGATACGCATCTTACGCTTAAAAAATATTCCTTTAAATATTCCCCAGGTAGACATACTTTAATTTTTTCTTAGCGATGGTTGCGGCGCGCTCTAAAGTCTTACGAGGCGTTTGAGGCAGATTCATCTTGTAGCAGGGAAAATATTTCGAGAAGTGAAGCGGCACCGAATCACCGATGTTGGCGTAAACCCAATCAACCAGACCACTCAAATCCTTATCGTTATCATTCAATGATGGAATAATTAAATTAGTCAATTCCACATGACAACTCTTGGTGACTCGCTTGATCGTTCCAAGCACTTCCTCAACGCTTGCTGAACAAACCTTTTTATAAAATTCACTCCGGATAGATTTTAAATCAATATTTGCGGCATCAATGTAAGGAAGAAGCCTCTCCAAAGGCTCTGCAGCGACATACCCATTGGTCACAAGAACATTCTTCAGACCCGCCTCTTGAGCCAACTTCGCTGTTTCATAAACAAACTCATACCAGATGAAAGGTTCATTGTAAGTATAAGCGATACCGAATGAATTCAATTCTTTTGCTTTCTCGATCAGCGCGCGCGACGTAATCGGCTCCGTAGGAGTCTTAATCTCTTTGGAAATTCTCCAATTCTGACAGAATAAACAGGATAGATTGCAACCGACAGTCCCGACAGACAAGATAGATTCACCGGAATGAAAACGATAAAGCGGTTTTTTTTCAATAGGGTCTAAAGCAATAGAAGCAACGCGCCCGTAATTGAGAGTTTTCAGGCAACCGCCTTGATTAAAGCGCACGCCACAAAACCCGACCCTGCCATCTCTGATCTGGCAAAAATGAGGACAGAGAAAACAGCGGACCTGGTCATCCTTTTGCTTTTCGTAGAAAAGCGCTTCGAGCATAATTAGTCTATAGTCGATAGTCTATAGTCGACAGTAACAAACAAAACATCCATTAATATTGGACTATAGACAAAAAGACCGCCTCTTCGATTTTCAAAAGACGGTCTTTTTTAATTAGCTTACGCTGATCGCGTTCACAGGGCACTGCTCAGCCACGTCTTTTAAATTACAGTTGGAACAGTCTTGGGCTTTCACGTGAGCGAGACCATCATCCTTCATTTCAAAAACTTCAGGACAATTCTGTTCGCATAATCCACAACCCACACAAGTTGACGCATCGACAGTTACTTTTGCCATAACTCCCTCCTTAAATGAGCACATCAGTTATGGAGCGAAAAACGAACATAACTGATTCGTGCGAATTGAACCCTTGACATCTACCTTAAATAAGATTTTTGAGGTAAATGTCAAGGATAAACTCGGACACATAACTTACGTTCCGTAAGTTATGTCCTCGTTTACTTCAGATTTTCAAACATCTCTTCGTGATTAACTTCTTCGCCTAAAATATGCGTGACCAATTGATACACCACATCTTCTTTGCCAAACGTCTTTTTGGCAATCTTACGATAAGTTTCTATCGCGCCGCCTTCAGCATCTAAAACAAACTCGATAATCTTTTCGTAATCATCCGTCTTCTTGGGAGGCATAGGAAACGGAGCATTGGCATTCTTCTCTATTTCGTTAAAATTAACAGTCGGCATCCCTCCAAGCTTAATGATCATGTCCGCCACTTCATCCTGATGTTCAAGTTCTTCTTTTGCTATTTTCTGCAAAAACTCCTGCATATCTTCGTAGCCTTGGCCTGAAACAGCCTGAGCCGCATAGGTGTAGGCATAAAAAGCCAACCACTCATCACAATACGCCCTGTTCAAATCAGCGATGATCTCTTTCAGATCCACACCCGACGTCTTTCTGAATTTCTCTCCCATAACGCACCTCCCTGATTTTGCCTTATTACGGTTTCCATACCTTCAAAAATCAGCTCCGCAGCTTACGTAGTAAATTTCATGCGCCATTCATGCTGGCATGAAATTTACAAGTGCTTAAGCCAGGAGTGATTCACCTTGTCTGTACAATCCGGACAATTACTTTAACATAATCCTCAATCTTCCTCAACTCTTCTTCACAAGGTACATAAACAACTTCTAGCGCAGGCTCAATGACTTCCAGTCCTAAAGCCTGGATCTCTTTTCGAATCGCTTCAGAAGCACCGCCTGCCCAACCATAAGAACCAAAAATCCCGACTTTTTTATTTTTTGGTTTCAGGCCTCTTAAATGCGTCAAAAAACCACCGACTGTCCAAAACATATCGGTGTTCAAAGTTGGCGAACCAATCAAAAGTACGCTTGCGTCTAAAATATCGCGCACAATAGCACTGCCATCATTCTTCCTTAAGCGATATAATTTCACCTCTATCGACTCTTGCGCTAATGCCTCAGCTAAATGCCGCGCTATTTTATCGGTTGATTCCCACATCGTATCATAGACGATCACCACTTTAGGCTTTGATTTAAAATGTGCCCAATCTTTATACGCGGCAATGATGCGCGAAATATTTTTTCTCCAGATTGCTCCATGGCTTGGAGCAATGATCTCAACCTCAAGCCCCAGCTTCTCCAATTCTTCTATTTTTTTAATAATAATATTTCCTAAGGGCATGAGGATATTGGCGTAATATTTAGCCGCCTCTTCCATGCAGAGGTCTTCGCCAATTTCATCAGCAAAACGCTTTGGATGCGCCATGTGCTGGCCAAAAGCGTCGTTCGGCAGCAAGACCTTATCTTCCAGGCAATAGGTAAACATGGTGTCCGGCCAATGCACCATAGGCGCAGAAATGAATTTTAAAGTTTTTTTCCCTAAGGAAAGCGTATCGCCTGTTTTAACAACCTGAAAATTTTTATCTGCTATTTGATAATGTTTTAAAAGCCCCTCTTTACCCTTTTGCGAACAAATGATTTTTACCTGAGGCGCGACTTTTAAAAATTCAGGAACAGCTCCTGAATGATCCATCTCCACATGATTAACAATGAGATAGTCGATCTTTTCAAGCGCCACAATCTGGCGCACATGAGCTAATAAATCACCGCAAAATTCCTTCTTAACCGCATCCACAAGGGCGATCTTTTCATCTACAATCAAATAAGCATTGTAGGATGTCCCCGAAGGTATCTCAAAACCATGGAAATCCCGCGTGTTATAATCAACAGCGCCTACCCAATAGATCTTATTTTTTAATTCAGAAAACATAAACACCTTCTTTTAAGGCTTTTCAAAAATTTTCTTTTCAACTTCTTCAAGTGATTTAATCTGGAGGCCTTCGGGACCGTCAAAACGGATTTTTCCCGTGTTGTCAGCATAAAACTTTAGTCTTCCTGTCACAATATCAGCCTGCGGCTGAACGTAAACACTAAAATGCTGGTCATCCGGGCGCTCATAACGATAGGAATACCCCGATCCCGATGACGCACGGGTTACATCCGCCATCACATCGCTAGAGAGATATTTGTCTAAAACACCTAAGTGCACCGGATAAAACCCTAGGTCTCTTTTATAATTTTCAGCAGCCGAGACAATAGCAGACGTAGAAGCATAGGCGCTCAGATCGTTGAATTTTACCATTTGCGTTCTTGCTTCGGGATAAAGAGAAATAACCCACCTGCTGACCGACGGACCTATGGCCAAAACTACGGAAAACAAAAAAATCCCGGGAATGACAATAGCGGCCAAAAGAGAACGGCCCAGATTAACGCCATAAACTTCACGGATACCTATAAGGATAAGCGCCAAAGACCATACGATAGACAACAAACCCCCAACAATGGGAATTAAAAGAAAAAGATCCGAAGCGCTCTGATAACAAACAACGAGAAACACAGGAAGCATTTTTTTATCAAAACCTAAAACAAACTTGATGCCTAAAAAAAGAAGTCCTAAGGTAACAACAAAAGAAACCAGAGGTCTTAAAATCATAAGCGGAGAATTTAAGAAAAATAAATGTAGTGTTGAAAAATCGGCGCCCGCGGGGTTTTTAAAAAAAACTTTCAGCCATACCATGTTAAGCATTTCAAAGAAAAGTTTGGTATATCCCAAAAGGATCGCGAAAACCACGGCGGTTTTTACGCGTGTCGTGGTAGAGCCAGAGGAAGGAGAAACGAATTGCCTGAAGAATTCAACGGGCCGGAATAAAATCGTTCCGCAGATCGGAAGAAAAGCCTTGGAAAGACCCAAAAACCCTCGAGCCCCTTCCCAGCTAAGAAGTGAATCCTGATATTCCTGAAGAGCCATATTTTTATTAAAAATGATGTCTTACAAAATTCTTTAATTATGGGCGTTACGACGACTAGGAACGTTTCAAATTGCGTTAGGTGAGTTTCTTGAAATTATCTTTTGTGACGCCGCACTCAGGGCAAACCCAAGAATCCGGGATATCTTCAAATTTCGTGCCGGGCTTAATCCCTTGTGTTCCATCGCCTACTGCCGGATCATAAATATAGCCGCATACCAAACATTCCCACTTTTCCATGACAGCCTCCTTCGTTTTGCCGCACCAAGGAATTTCTTTCCTTACAAAACGAACCTCGACGCTTTCCTAAAAAACTTGAAAAGTTTTTTAGGAGCATAAGCGGCGGGTGACTTTTACTTTCTAAAAAATATGGCAACCCGTTATAGCTCTTTAAACTTCTGCTTTTAAGCCATACTTCTTGATATTCGCGTCAGCGATATCCTGAACCTGTTTCATGGCCTCGGGATTTTTAAGCAGGTGCTTAAATCTCCCTTGAGTTTTGAGATATTCTTCCACAGGTTTAAGAACAGCGATTTTCCTCGGAATCAATTGACCGTTTTCATATTCAAAAAGCGGATAAAGACCCGTCTCAACGGCTAATTTAGCCACTTCAAAAGTCTTATTGGATTCATGCTGCCATCCCAAAGGGCACGGCACATGGATCTGCATATACTTAGGGCCTTTAATGCTTAAGGCCTTCTTGACTTTTTTCTGGATATCTAAAGGAAATCCGACAGATGCTGTTGCCACATAAGGAATCCCATGAGCGTTCGCGATCTCCGGCATGGGTTTTTTAGGACGCGGGTTACCTGTGGAAGCGCTTCCTGTCGGTGTCGTCGTTGTATTCGTTAATGTCGGAGTAAGACCGCTTCTCTGAATACCGGTATTCATATAGGCTTCATTATCATAACAGACAAAAAGAACGTCGTGTCCCCTTTCCAGCATTCCTGAGAGCGCCTGTAAACCGATATCCGCTGTGCCGCCGTCTCCAGCCTGAGCGATCACATTGATAGAATCTTTTTTTCCTAAAAACCTCAAAGCTGCTTCAACGCCTGAGGCCACCGCCGAGCAATTTTCAAAAAGCGAATGGATAAAAGGCACGCTCCAAGAGGATTCAGGATATTTGGTAGAAAATACTTCCAGACATCCCGTATTATTACAGATGATCGTATTTTTCCCTGCCGTATCAAGAACTAAACGCGCGCCGATCGCCTGACCACAACCCGCACACGCTGTATGACCGGGCTTAAATAAAGTTTCTGCCATTTTAAAACCTCCCTATAAAATCGTCTATTTGCAATCCTTAAGTAATTCTTGTTTTAATCCCATAAATTCACAATCAACCTGTTTTCCGCCCAGGCGATCATAAACATCAACGATAGATTTCTTCGTAATGTCCCGCCCACCGAGCCCTAAAATAAATCCGCTCACCTTCGGAATCTTGCAACCCGAAGAAGACAAGGCGCTTGTTAAATCGGTATAAAGAGGACCATAGGCCCCCAAAGAAATACTCTTATCAACAACTGCCACTTCACGCACCGAGCTTAAAGCGAGAGCGATAGCGTCTTTTGGAAACGGACGATAACAAATGACTTTCAAGAGTCCGACTTTTTCACCCTTAACCCTTAACTCATCCACCACATCGCGAATACTGCCGCAAACAGACCCCATGGCCACAAAAACTTTTTCAGCCCCTTCAAGCTTATAGCCTTCGATAAGGCCAAAGGTCTCTCTTTTAAAAGCCTTCTTAAACTGTTCGGCAACCTCAGGAACAACGCCTAAGGCTTCTCTTAAAGTTTTTTCAAGGATATAACGAATCTCTAAATAATAATCCGGATCAGCCAGATAACCCATTGTTTTTGGATTATCGACATCTAACTTATAATCTGTTTGATAAGGAGGCAGAAATTTGTCCACCTCTTCCTGGGAAGGCATATCCACAACTTCCATCCCATGCGTCAAAATAAATCCGTCCATATTGACCATCACCGGGACCATCATGCGCGGATCTTCGGCGATTTTATACGCCTGAAGATGAAGATCAACAACATCCTGGTTCGTCTCCGCGAATAACTGAATCCAACCGGAATCTCGCACAGCCATCACATCCTGCTGATCGTTCCAGATGTTAATCGGCGCTGAAATGGCACGGTTGGCGCATGTCAACACAAGAGGTAAGCGCATCCCTGCGATATTAAAAATAACTTCTGCCATCAACAGAAGTCCTTGAGAACTGGTAGCTGTATAAGAACGAACTCCTGCGGCTTCTGCGCCTAACACAACGGAGGCGGCGGAATGCTCGCTTTCAACATTAACGCACTGGGCATTAAGCTCTTTACTAGCAACCATCTGCGCTAAATCTTCAACGATATGCGTCTGCGGAGTTATGGGATAAGCGGAAACCACGCCGGGTTTACACCTCTTGATAATCTCGGCAACAGCATGTGAACCTTCAATAAATTGTTTCATTCCAACTCCTTAATTTTGTATATCCAAGGTTTTTTTCTTTGCAAAATTAACTCCGCAGTTTGCACAGTAATTTTCATGCCCATTCGTGCTGGCGTGAAAATTACCAAGCGTTTAAACAAGGAGCAAGCCGCCTCTGGCGGGATTAACTCCTAGAGCATAGCTTTTGAAAATATTTGTTTGCCCGCTTAAGCTCTGCGCAAGCTGGGTGTTTACCCCGTTAGAGAACTTAGTTCTCTAACGGGGTAAACAAAAATTTTCAAGCGTTTAGTCCCTTCCTTTATTTGGAATTAGGAAGGACTACGCTTTCTACGTTAACCTCGACACTTTCCTAAAAAAATTAAAAATTTTTTAGGACGCTTAAGCGGCGGGTCAATCTTCTACTTCTTCTCTATTTCAGGCACCATCTCAATATCTTTCTTAGGACAGATCGCAGCGCACAAACCACATCCTTTGCAATACGCCAGATCGCAATGAAATGTATTCTTCCCTTCACCCGTCACAATACCTTCCGGACAAGCTAAAACACACATCCTGCAAGCAATGCAATCCTTTTGCAAATATTTAGGTTTCTGCTCAACGCGCCAAGACCCCGTCTTATTGGCAGTGCTTGAACCCGGTTTTGACGTCATATGACCTTGCATATTTTTCTCCTATTTTGATTTCTCGGGGATCTGGGAACCGGCATCAGGTATCAGCAAACTTTTTTTCTTGCTGTTGCCTGTTACCCGTTACCTGTTACCTGAAAGTTTAATTTTTACTATTCTTAACAAACTCATAACCCTTTTTCAGGGCTTCAATATTCAAATTCACGATTTTTTCGCCTTTTTCTTCGAAACGATGACGAATCGCAGTATTAAGATCTTCTAAGCTCAGCTGCCCCGTAGCCGCGGCATAAGCCCCCAAGAGAACGGTATTACCCAATAAATTCTTGCCTATAATCTCTGTGGATATTTTATTTCCAGGAACGATATAAAGTTTCTGATGCCCCTTAGGTTTAGGGATCTCGATCCCTTCCCGCTCATTAACAATAGCGATACCGTCATCGTTAAAACCCACATAACAATCAAATCCACGCATAAGCGTTGCATCCACGATTAAAAGGTAGTCCGGATTATAAACCTGACTTCTTAAACGCACGGGCTTTTCATCGATTCTGACAAAAGCATTCATCGGAGCGCCCATGCGCGCGGCGCCAAAATGCGGAAATGCATAGGGATATTGGCCTTTTAAAAAATAGGCATATCCTAAAAGACTAGCCGTTGTGATAGCTCCCTGGCCGGCCCTCGCATGAATCCTAATTTCTTTCATTTAACTCCTCCTTTAATGAGCAGACACTTTACATTCGTTAACACTTTGTAAAGTGTAGCTATTATGATTCAATTTTTATAGAAGCGTCTGCGAATTAAACCCAGCACTTATTTTATATAAAATTAGTGCTGGGTCAAGTTCGGACAGCATTTTATGTTCATTATATTCCATAAATTGCGCCCTCACTTGAAAACGAATTCACATTATATTAGGTAACAATCTTTAAATCAAGGTTTTTGTTGTCTCTTACCTCACAATAGTTTCTTTTAAAGACTTCTTTTAAACTCAGGGGCCAAAGAAACCAGGAAAGGACAGCTCTCTTTAATAGAAAGGCAGGACTCAGAGAAAAACACACTCAATGCGCCATCTGCCGTTCATTACAAGAATCACAAAGCCCAAAAAATTCCAAACGATGCGAATAAATGCGGAATCCTGTCATTGTCCGAACACGATCATCGAGCTCTTTAATGGCAGGTATGCGGATATCATAAATCTTGTTGCAATTCTTACAGATAAAATGGTAATGAGAATGCAGCACCGCATCAAAATGGCTTAATCCCGTACCAAAATCCAACTCCCAAATCTGTCCCTGCTCTTTTAAAATACGCAAATTTCTGTAGACCGTCCCCAAGCTTAAACGCGGGAATTTTCCTTTAAGTTTTTTATAAATCTGATCCGCGGTCGGATGCTCTTTGGTATTCGTCAAGAGCTCCAATATTTTTTGCCTTTGTTTTGTGATGCGGTAACCACTTTCCTTCTCTTTATCCTTTTTCATTCCAACTCCTTCATGAGTTCGCCATTGCTTCAATGGCGGACGAGTGAACTCTTAATTCCTGTATTTTTACAGGAATTAACTCCGAATCTTCCCTCCTTAATGTTATTCTTAAAAGAAGATATGGAGCAAAACAGTTATCTTAATTCCATTATTTAGCCCTTTTCTTTATAAGGATAAGAAAAGGCACCCCTTCTGGATTAGACCCTTCCTTTATGCGGAACCAGTAAGGTCTATCCCCTCCTAGATTGAAAATACAGAACAATATACTTAAAAAATAGTAAAACAAACCTTCTTCTGATAGCCCCTAAAGGCTCTGGCATGTATTCAAAAACACTACGTTCTTAGAAATTTTTTAAAAAGAAGGATTTCCCTTTCGGTGAGGATGATAGAATTATTAATAATCGTTATTATTATTAATTATACGGCCCTGTAAGTAAAAGTCAAGGGAAAGTTCGAAAAACGAAGAGTATCTGTTTTTTGCGGATCAGCTGATTCGACAAAAACGCACGCTTTAAAACCTTATTTGAAAATCGACTTGTAATTAGACGGCATCTCATTGTCAAAAAATAAAACCTTGCCTTCCTTGGAAACTAAAACAAAGGTAGGCACGCCTCTAACGTCATAATCCATCGCCGTATTAGAATCTATGTCCAAAAGAATATCGAACGATATCTTATCTTTAGAAGCAAAAGAACCCACCTGACGCGCACTTTCGCCGACATCAATCAAGACTATTTCAACGCCGTCTTTTTTATAGGCCTCCTGGTTCTTCGTCATACTCTTAATTTTTTTCTGGCAGTAAGGGCACCACGTCGCGAAGAACAACAACACCAAATTCTTACCGCGCAACTCCTTCAGATGAACTGTTTTTCCGCTGATAGAATCTAATTTAAAATCTGCCGCGACGCTATCTTGGGCTTTTCCCTCTTTGGAAGAAGCCAGGGCCAAGGCATAAGAATTCGGCAACGACAAAAGAAAAACAAAAATAATAAAAAATCCCACAAACCTTCTTCCTCTATTCTTCATACCAGCGCCCTCCCCATATTGATCAAAAAGTATTCTCCAGCAAGAATCAACAAGATCCCGCCCATTTTTTCCATTCGATACAACCACGCTCCTGACTTCGGCATACCGGCCAAAACGGCGCTAAAAGTACCCGCTAAAATCAAAAGGGCCCCCATCCCGTACGCGAAACTAAAAAGTAAAAAAGCCCCATAAGCAATATTTTGTTTCGTTGCCACATAGACCAAAATACCTCCTAAAACAGGCGTCGTGCAAGGCCCAACGATCAGTCCTGAGGTTATCCCTAAAAGCAATATGGAAAATTTTGATTTTCTTTTTTTGGGTTTATTCAGGAAAAAATTAGGCATATGCAATTCAAAAACACCCAACATCGAAAGCCCTAAAAGAATGCAGATATTACCGATGATAAAGAAAGAAACAGGGCTCGTCGAGATCTGGCCGAAAATTTTCCCCGTCAAGCTCGCGAAAACTCCTAAAGCACAATACGTCAAAGACATACCAAAAACATAAATCAGGCTTAAAAGAAAATGATGAAACCTGTCCTTTTTAGCCGAAGCACCGATAAAACCGATCGTGATGGGAAGCAAAGGATACATGCAGGGTGAAAAACTTACTAATATACCGGCGCCAAAAGCAAGAACAAAATCAAAGGGGCTTCCTCCAAGATTCATATTTTCATCCTTTCCTTAAAAAAACTAACAAGACTCTTGAATCCATTTAAAATAGTCTGGATTACCACCCACAAGTGGCAAAGCGACAATCTCGCAGACTGAATAACTATGAATAGCCTTAACCTCTTTAATAAGACGCTCAAGCAAACTTCGTTTCGTCTTTAAGATCAACAAAGCTTCACGCGCTGAATCAATTTTTGATTTCCACCAAAAAAATGAATCAAGAGAATTAACAATATTTACGCAGGCGCACAATTTTTTATTCAAGAGCATTTTTGCCAAACGCTTCGGCTCAGGGCCACGAGGGGCTGTAATAAAAACAACACAATACTTCATATCTTCTCCCTCATTGTTCTTTCTCTTCAAGACCGGGTCGTCAGATATCTAAAAATTCCCAAAACCGCCTTGGCGCCTTCTCCCGCAGCCACAACAATCTGTTTCTCTGGGATATTGGTGACATCACCGGCAGCGAAAATACCCAAAGCGCTTGTCCTATTCGATTGATCTACAACAATCTCACCGTTGGCATCCTTAACAACAAAATCTATAATATCTGAATTTGGCGTAGAGCCTATTTCAATAAATACACCTTTTAAGGACATATCCCGAAACACTCCATCTACGTCCAGCTTAATTCCTTCGACAAACTGCTTTCCGTAAATTTCTTTCACTACCGCCTTATTAAGGATCTCAACCTTCTGTGAACTTTGAGCCTTCTGGCACATAACAGCATCAGCGGTTAGTTCAGGCGCGACGTTGACAAGATATATTTTCTCGGCAATATTGACCAACTGCAACGTAGCGTCTAAGGCGGAATTCCCACCACCGATCACTGCAACAATTTTATTCGCAAAAACCGGGCCGTCACATGTCGCGCAATATGTCACGCCGCGATTTTTAAATGCTTCTTCTCCGGGCACATTGAGTAAACGCGGCCGCCTGCCCGAGGCAATCAAAACCGAATAACTCTCAAATGTTGATTTTTTTGTTTCTGTTAAAAAACCAAGTGTCGTCTTTTTTATTCTTACGACATCTTCGTTTTCCCTTAACTTAACGCTAAATTGTTTTAAATGCTCTTCGAATTTTTTTACAAGTTCAGCTCCCGTAATAAACTGATACCCTGTATAATTTTCGACGTCGGCGCTCCAGGCTGTTTGACCGCCGATATCCTGGGTCACCATAATAAAATCAATTCTTTTCCTGGCCGCGTAGATTGCGGCTGTCACGCCTGCCGGACCGCCGCCGATAATAACCAAATCGAACATAATTATAAACCTAACTTTTCGTCTATTCTTTCCTGATCAAATCCGATGATAATGTCTGAATCGATCTTAACCACCGGCACCCCCATTTGCCCTGAGGCGTCGATCATCTCCTGCAGACCCTTCTGATCAAACGAAACATCGATATTTTCAAAAACCACGTTATGTTGTTTCAAATATTCTTTTAATCGGATGCAGTAAGGACATGTAGGCGTCGAGTAAACCTTAACAATTGACATAACAGGCCTCCTTCGTGAGTCCGTCGTTGCTTCAATGATGGACGAACGAACTCCGGATTTTCTACCTTGATTTCTCTAATCAAGAAAAATACGGAGTATTTTTTTACCTTTGACCTTTCCTTTACAAGGAACCAAAAAGATCAGGCACTTTCTATGCCGCAAAATCAACCCTATCGCTTACTTCAAAAATATTTTCCGACAATTTAGGAAAAAATTTTTGAAGTGCCCAAGCGATGGGGCTTATCTTTTTAGCTATAAAAAAATCTAGTCCAACACTTTATTCAACCAAGTCGGATACTCAGACGAATCCATGGCCGTCATAAATTCCTTATCCTGTATAAAGCGCATTTCTTTTTGTGCTACTTTAAGATGATTTGAAACTTCCCTGATCAATTTAACACAAAGCTCTTTATCCAGAAAATTCTCATTAGTTTTTAGTTTTTTATAAAGGCTCAAGAGCTTGGCCTCGATTTTTATGACCATCTTCAAAGCGCCGACGAGAGAAAAACTCTGCGGCTTAACACAAAAAGCTTCTGTCTCCCTCGTGCGGCAAGGGTTATAGACCCCCACAGCCAATTCATGGGATTTCTTTTGCAATAGCTCTTTATGCAAAACCGTCTCTTCATGCAATAATTTAAATTTTTCTTTTGTTTTTCCGTTCTTAACATTGGAAAAAAGGTATTTATAAAATTTAGCCGCCGCGACTTCAAGGTCAAGAACAATCTTAGCATCAGCAAACACGGGAGCTTTTTTAGGCTCACCTTTAATCAACCGACTGATCTGTTGACGAATCTCCTCTATTTCCGGAAAATTCTCCTGCCGCCCAACAAGTCGCCCGGATTTAAAATAAAGAAGGGTCGGGATAACACGGACATCGTAATCTTTCCATTTTTTGCTTTCATTGATATTCAATCTCAAGAAAATCAACTTTGACGAATACTCTTTTATGACTTCCTGAATTCGGCTTGCCATGGTCTTACAAATAATACACTCAGGACTTGCGCATTCAAGCAAAACAGGAAGCGAAGATTTTAAAACAATAACATCAAATTGTGAATCATTAACTTCAACGACCTGAATCATGGGACCCCTCATTTAATAATACACAGTTAACTATTAATGCGACACTATGATACCATTTTTTTTCACTTTTTTCTACTGTCAGAAAACAGAGAATAGAGAATAGAAAATCGAAGATGGAGAATGGAAAAATCTGTTTTTAAGCTCTTTCTATCTTCTATCTTCTATCTTCTATCTTCTATCTTCTATCTTCTATCTTCTATCTTCTATCTTCT
>JAGVOQ010000046.1 GCA_020052645.1 Candidatus Omnitrophota bacterium | reverse complement strand
TTCTGCGGTGTATGCCGTCACAGTAGTGACGCACTTTCCTTTCCGTATAGGAAAGGTGCGCCTTCTGCGGCATGAGGAATTAGTAAGGCATACACTTCCTGTGTTAGTCCCTTCCTTTATGCGGATCCAGCAAGGACTATCCTTTCTGGATTAGACCCTTCCTTTATTTGGATCCAGGAAGGACTATCCTTTTTGGATTATGCCCTTCCTCTATGAGGAATTAGTAAGGCATACACTTCCTGTGTTAGTCCCTTCCTTCTTGAGACCTTTTAAGAACCTTCACCAGCCTCACGCTTAAGATCTTCCAGCAATTTATCGATTTCTTTGGCAATGCGGTCTGAAACAAAATGGCTGTAAACCACTTCTTTTTGAAGGGTTTTGAGCGTTGAAATAAAACGGCGCAAAGTCTGCATGCGACGGTCAGTCCTTGCCTTTTCAGGATCTTCTTCCTCGCGTAGAGAACGCAACCTTAAGCCCACGTCCCTCTTAACATCCTTGGCTTCCTTACCGTCTTCAAAAACACTTTTTTTAAAATCCTGATAATCCTCCTCTGTCAGCTCTTTTTTATTGGCTGCCAGGCGCAAAACATGAACAGCATCCACGCTTGGAATATCTTTAGGCTTAACCCCATCTTCAGATTGAACGGATTTCAAGAATTGAGGTTCGTTTTTCTCTAAAAAATAATAAGAATGAAGAAGCTTCGCTGCTGTCTGCTTTTGGATCCCAATCTCCTCTTTGCAATACGCCTCAAATGTCAAATATCCCCATTCTTTAAAAAACTTATCCTTGTAAACAGTGTACAGGATCTGGCCTAGGGCGATCCAAGAGGCTTTGAAATTCCTGGATGCCTCCAAAACCTGATAACGCACAGAACCCTTTTCCACAGCTTCCATTTTTTTCTCAATGTGCCTCATAGACTTGCTTTTCGTAACTTCTGACATAAGAATCTCCAAACTTTTTAATATTTAAACACCCCAATCCTAATTCAACGCTTTCAATCCCGGGACAATAAATTTACCGTTTTTCTGGATGAGCCGACCGTCGCAATAGATCGCGCCGTCGCCTTTTAAAATCTTAACCAAATCCCAATGAACCGATGAACGGTTCCCGTTATCGGCATCTTTATAAGCCTGCCCCGGGGTCAAATGAATCGATCCCATGATCTTTTCATCAAACAAGATGTTTTTCATGGGTGTAGTTATATTTTTATTAAGGCCGAATGAAAATTCACCGATATAGCGCGCCCCGGGATCAGAATCCAGAATCTTGTTGAGCTCCACCAAAGACCCCACCCGTGCCGTTGCCTTAACGATTTTTCCTTTTTTGAATTCCAAACGAACTCCGTCAAATTCTTTACCATGATAAAGGCTGGGCGTATTATAAGTAATAAATCCTTCAATGGAATCCCTGATCGGCGCCGTGAAAACTTCGCCATCAGGCATATTGCGCAATCCTTCGCACTTCTGAACCGGAATATTCTTGATAGAAAAACTCAAATCCGTATCAGAAGACTTTAGAGCTACCCTATCGACGCGTTTCAAAAATTTCCAGAGCCCGTCGATCTTCTCAGCAAACGCCGGCCAGTCGATATTGCACGCCTTGAAATAAAAATCCTCGAATTCTTCCAGGCTCATTTTCGCATCTTGAGCCAACCCTTCCGTAGGATAGCGCGTGATCACCCAGCGCGTCTTATCCACACGCCTGTCCTGGATCGACTTTAAAACTCTTTGCCGCTGAACCATGCCGGCCATCGGCGTATGCGCAAAACATTGCGTGTTTTCGTTCCCGCTGATACCTATATAGGCGGTTGCCTCTTTCATAAGGCTCATGCGATGTTTTGGAAAATAATTCAACTGAGGTTCCTTGGCCAAATCGTAAAAAAGACGAACGAATTCTTCCGAAGAAAAATTGTATTCTACATATTTGGCGCCATTTTCAAGGCAGCGCTTATAGATTTCCTTAACCAAAGGAATGGGCCTCGTTCCTGAAAAATCAATGATAACGACATCATTCTTTTTTACACTCGCGGAATAATTCACCAGAATATCCGCCAGTTTCGCCACTCTTGGATCTTTCATTATTTCATCCTCTCAATTGTTCTCTTCGCCAAATCACGCGCGTTTTCTTTTTAAAATATTTAAACTAAAATTTTTACTCGGTGCTGCGCATAATGACCGTCACGCGAGGCTCTAGGCGCCCGCTGGACCGCTGCCTGACGATATGGAGCGTGCCGTCTTCCTTCTGAAAATACATGTCCTGGCCAGAGGCACACACAAAACTTCCGTAATCTTGAGGCACCAAAGGCAATAATTTATCTTCTGTAAATGAATCCCCCCACTGCGCTCTCACTTCCTTAACAGCAAAAACACTGGCAACAGCTAACCCCATCAAAAACCCCATCAATACATAAGATATTTTTTTAAACTTCATGGCGCCCTCCTTCTTTTTTGCCACTATCAGAAATAATATATACCATTAATTTTAACAACTTCCGTTAAAAAAACAAATCTTTATTCATCAGCCTTAAATTTTTCTCTGCGCGCTCCTTTAATCAGACTTCTTCTTTTCTTTTCCTTCAATATTCGCTCGCGCGCTGCATAAGACCTGCGCGTAGCCAACCGCTTTTTTCTCTCTTTAAACTTTTCTCTCCATTTTGCCCTAAGTTGTTCTAGAGCAACTTTTTTGTTCTGTGCCTGAGAACGTTCGCCCTTAGCCACAGCCACCAGACCTGTCGGCAAATGAGTGATGCGCACAGCGGTAAAACGTTTGTTCTTATGCTGGCCGCCTGGCCCGCTGCTTTTCGTACACTCTATCCTTAATTCTTTCGCTTCTATTCCCATAGAGGAACTTTAACTTGACAAAATACGCTGCTTGAGTATAATTTGTTAATCTTTAATCTAATCATAAAAATACGAAAAAAATCTTCAAAACCGTCTTAATGCTTCACTGAGGAAAAAATGTCTAAAGTCTGCGTTGTATGCAATAAGCACAAATCTGTTGGCGGACACATCGCACGGCGCGGTATGGCCAGGATCAAGGGTGGTGCCGGTCGCAAAATCACCGGGCGTTCCAAACGTCTTTTCTCACCTAACCTTCAGCGCATCCGCATCGTATTGCCGAGCGGCCGCGTGACAACAACTTATGTCTGCGCCAAATGCCTCAAGGCCGGTAAAGTTAAAAAGGCTTAAAAGGAATCCGCACAAACTCTTATATCCTTTATTTCAATCTGGATAGGATTGTTGGCATTCCATGTATCCCATCCCAGGCAATACGCCATATCTATTCTTTTGGCTTCCTGGACCAGTCCTAAAAAATCAGCCAATCCAAAACCAATCGCTTCATACGTACATTCACCATCACTGACCCAAAATTTCAGCGAGTTCTTTCCAACCACAGCCGGCTTTGATTTTATTGACAACCCCCGAGAAACAAAAACAGGCCGAGGATTACCTTCGCCAAAAGGGCTCAAAGAATCAATTGAGGACAAAAGCTCTTCATTGATCAACGAAAGAGGAATTTGAGCGTCAATCTCTAAAACAGGCGCCAGCACATCCGTCTTAAAAGCCTGGCGGGCAACTTTATTCAAAAGGTCTTTAAAAGCCTTGATATTTTTTCCGTCAATAGTTATGCCGGCGGCATATTTATGCCCGCCGAACTCTTTTAAAAAACATGCACACTGTCCTAAGGCCTCATAAATATGAAAATTATGAATGGACCGCGCAGAGCCGCGGCCAAGGCCGTCCTGCAAAGATATGATAACCGCGGGCCGATAAAACCGATCGACAATTTTTGAAGCAACGATCCCCAAGACCCCCGGATGCCAATCCTCTTTCGAAAGAACAATGATGAAATCTTCTTTAAAATTAACTTCTTTTTCAATCAAATCCATGGCCTCCCTAACCACCTGTTCTTCGATTTTTTGTCTTTGACGATTATTCGTATTGAGGTTTTCAGCCAGGGTATCCGCTGCCTCTTCATCCGTTGCCATTAATAAATCCAGAGACGTGTGCGCTGAATCGATCCGGCCGCTTGCATTCAGCCGCGGCGCCAGCATAAAACTAATTGAATGCGTCGATATCTTTTTTTCACCGATTCCCGCCGCAGAAATAAGCGACAACAACCCTTGGCGCTTTGTTTTATTCAAAGCATCAAGCCCATGGGTCACAAATATCCTATTTTCTCCACGCAGAGGAACGACATCAGCCACCGTGCCCAAAGCCACCAGATCCAAATATTCCTTAGCACTTTCAGGCGCAAGAGCCGAAACAACTTTATAAACAAGTCCGACGCTTGCCAATTCTTTAAAAGGATACAAACAACGTTTCTGTTTAGGATTTAAGATCGCCAGGGCTTCGGGCCGATCTATCTCAGAAGGCATATGATGGTCAATAATAATAGCATCCATACCCGCTTCTTTTATGGCCCGCATCTCGGCAAAAGCCGTAATACCGCAATCAAGGCTTATGAAAATCTTCGCCCCTGCTTCTTTAGACAAAGAAACTGCCTCGGCATTCAAGCCATAACCATCACGAACACGATGAGGCATGTAATGTTCAACAATTCCCCCCAACCGCTTTAATTCCGTCTCCAGAATAGCGCATGACGTAACCCCATCCACATCAAAATCCGTGGCAATAAAAATAGGCTCCTTTTTTTTCAAGGCCTCGTTCAAACGCCTGACCACAATATCCATATCAGCCATCAGAAAAGGATCGCAAAGATCCTCGAGCCGATTCTTTAAAAAACTTTGTGCGCTTTCGACGTCGGTAATGCCGCGACTGATCAAAAGCTGAACAAACAGGCTGCTTAGACCCAATTTTTTGGATAAAATGTCTTTGAGTTCAATTTGGGGTTCTTTAAATTTCCAGGTTTTTTGCATGACCTTTTAAAACCTTTGTCTTTGTATAAAATGACGTTAGATTTTAAATACTTTCTATATTAAAAAAATTTGATTCACTTAAAAAGAATTGAAATTTCGTTATTCGCAAGATGCATGAAAAACACCCTTAAGCTACATACGCTCAGGAGCACTGACACCCATCATGCCTAAACCATTGGCGAGGACTATTTTGACGCTCAGGATGAGAAAGAGTCTTGCCTGCGTCAAGGATTCATCTTCAGACAAAACTTTGTGTAAATCATAAAATCGATGAAAAGCCGCGGACAGACTTTGCAGATAAATGGTTAAATTATAAGGATCGAGCTGATTGGCACACATCTCAAGACAATACGGAAACTCTAAAATAGTCCTCATCAAATCGCGTTCTTGAGGCTTTTTTAAAAGAGAAAAATCTATTTTTTTATAGTTTAATTTATCTGACCTAGAGCCTGCAAGAATTCCTGCGATACGCGCATGGGCGTACTGGATGTAATAAACCGGATTTTCCGATGTCTGTTTTTTAGCCAATTCCAGATCAAAATCCAAGTGGCTATCGGTCTTACGCATCAAAAAGAAAAAACGCGACGCGTCTAAACCC
>JAGVOQ010000050.1 GCA_020052645.1 Candidatus Omnitrophota bacterium | reverse complement strand
TTACTTGGCTGAACGATTGCAATGATAAGTTTCATATATCCTCCTTTAATGAGCCCACAATTTACGGAACACAATGAACGTAAATTGTTTGGGCGAATTAAACCCAGCACTAATTTTATATAAAATTAGTGCTGGGTAGGCTCCGGCATATGATTTATGTCGCTCATGCTCCATAAATCATGCCGTCACCTACTCCAACACAGTATACGCCCCTTCGCGATGCTGGGCAAGATCAAGACCGATAACCTCTTCTTTTTCACTTACGCGAACACCAACCAATAGATCAACGATTTTATAAATAGCAAAGGTGGCTAAAAATGAATACGCCGCCGTTGCCAAAACTCCTATGGACTGTATCAACAACTGATGACCATTCCCAAAAAATAGACCATCAGCGCCGGCTGGATTGATAGCTTTTGACGCAAACAACCCGATAGCTAAGGACCCAAAAATCCCACCTACACAGTGAACACCAAACGCGTCCAAAGAATCATCATATCCTAATCTTGGCTTAATGAGCGCAACAGCCGTATAACAAAAAACACTGGCGAGTAACCCAATGATCACCGCTGACATAGGCCCTACAAAACCCGCGGCCGGTGTAATGGTAGCAAGGCCTGCTACAGCACCCGACGCTGTTCCAAAAATTGTCGGCTTACCGTTTATAATCCATTCAATAGCACCCCAACTTAAACCACCTGCGGCAGCAGCGACCTGTGTCACGACAAAAGCATTTACCGCCAAATTGTTCGCAGCTAATGCGCTACCTGCATTAAACCCAAACCATCCAAACCACAGCAACCCCGTTCCTAAAACCACAAAAGGCATATTGTGCGGCGGGATAGGATGCTTGTGATGGTAATTCTTACGTTTTCCAATGACCAAGGCCGTAACCAAGGCTGCGATACCTGCATTGATATGAACAACAATGCCTCCGGCAAAATCAAGAACTCCTAAATTTTTTAACCATCCGCCAACACCCCACACCCAATGACAGATAGGATTGTACACAAACGTCGCCCATAACAACGTAAAGAGAAGAAATGAAGAAAACTTCATTCGTTCGGCAAACGCGCCGATGATCAACGCAGGCGTAATAATAGCAAACATCGCCTGATAAATCATAAATGCCTGATGGGGTACGGTTGGCGCATAAGCCTCATATGGCGCAAAACCCACACCACGCAAACAACCCCACTGCAAACCACCCCAAAACCCTGAGCCTGGCGCAAATGATAAGCTATACCCAAAAAAAATCCACTGCAGAGTTAAAACAGACAGTGCCGCAAAGCATTGCATCAAAACACCCAAAACGTTTTTTCTCCTGACCATACCGCCATAGAAAAACGCCAAGCCCGGGGTCATCAACATAACAAGTCCTGCAGACAATAAAACAAATGCTGTGTCTCCTGTATCAACCATTTTTGCTCCTTCATGAGTTCAGACGGTCCGTCGGAACGAGTGAACTTCGGATTTTCTACTTTAATCTCTTATTCAAAAAAATCCGAAGAAAAACATTGTTATTTACTCAACTGATTACACAAATGTATAAAAATATGACAAAAAAAGACGCCGCTCCCGTTCTTTAGATAAAAAACGGAAACAGACGTCTATGTCTTCTTAAACGTAAAGACTTACAATCTCTGGGCGGCACCGCGAAGAGATCTCATGGTCTTTCTATATCAAAAAAATTATAACAAATAATCTGCTCTTGTCAAGATCAAAAATACGATCTCTTAACAAAAATCGAGCCCCAACCCCGATTCGCGAGGCTTTTCTAATATAAGATAAAGAAATGCTCTATTTTCCGAAGATCAGATGAAAAGGAAGGCTGGCAATTTGCCAGGCGCTTTTAGCGCCGGTTTTGGCCGTGCCCCAGGCCGAATCCATCGTGCCTGAAACACCGCCCAAGATCGGGTTAATCGTTAAATTAACCATTTTCCCGATATCCGTGTTCTGTATGGCGCGATGAATAATCAACGTTACAACCTGATCCTCATCTTCAAGATGAACAAAAAATTGATTTTTCATACCTATATTATAAAGGTGGGATTTTTTGCCTTTAGCCGTATACTCGATATAGCTTACCTTATCAATACTTAAGACTAAGACATTAAAAGAAAACGGCGTTTCATCTTTAGTGGATTTTTCAGGATCTTTAATCGGGATCAACTCTTTTATATTAACTTTGCCTTCTTTGTTCTTGATGATATTGAGGCGCTCTAAATCTACGTCAGCCAGATATATGGTTGGTTTTTTTAAAAAGATCAGGTCTCCTAAATCCCAAACCAATCGAATAGAATTTAAATAGGCCAGCTCGTTTTCATCGAATCCGTCTGGATTATAAATAGTGACACCTTCGGCAACAACAGAGGTCAATAGCGGCGAATACTTCAATGCTTTTATCGAGATACTTATCCCCAGCTCAGCCTCGATCTCACGCTCGACCAAATCCTTGATCTTTACATTTTTGACAATAAAAAATGTTGCAAAAGACATAAAGATTGAAAATAAAAAAATGACACCTAGCAAAACGATAAAAATTTTTAAGACTTTCATGAAGATAGGCCCTTTTTACAATTACTAAAATACCTTCTAAAAATTTGACGCGCATCATCTATCGCGCGCAGAAGCATTATAGCAAGTTGCCTAAAAAGAGTCTACGCTAAGAATGATTTTTTTCTTCAACTTTCTCTTGGATTTTTTTTAAAAGGTCCTTCGGAACGTGCCCTACTTTTGCAAAACCTATCGTCTCACAATCACACCCCCACATCTTGGCTATGGGATCTAAATAATTAGACATCATGATGCCCCCGCCATAAGTACTCATCTTTGCCCTCCTTTTTAACCTTATCCTATGGCGACAGGCCCGCGTTCTTCTGTTCGGATACGAACGCACTCCTTAAGGTCAAGAACAAATATTTTTCCGTCTCCGGTCGTACCGGTTTTAGCCCCTTTGACGATGGCCTTGATCGTAAGA
>JAGVOQ010000041.1 GCA_020052645.1 Candidatus Omnitrophota bacterium | reverse complement strand
TCTTACGATCAAGGCCATCGTCAAAGGGGCTAAAACCGGTACGACCGGAGACGGAAAAATATTTGTTCTTGACCTTAAGGAGTGCGTTCGTATCCGAACGGAAGAACGTGGCTCTGTCGCCATAGGTTAAGGCGAAAGGATTTTTAGGAGCCGATTGAAATAGCAGTTTACTTGCAAACCAAGTGAACGAGAATCGGGCATAAGGGAGTGTTTGATTAGGGTAAGTTGGCAAAGAAAAGCGGCGTTCATGACAGGCATAGCATTTGTCTGGAATGGATGCTTTTTTATTTTTTACCCGGTTCATGAGAATAGTCTTTAAATTAAATGAGGGTGTGGATTGAATGCATCCTGTTGGCTTGATTTTAGAGTTAATTAATCGGAATAGAGCACGCCGATATTCGTATGCAGCGTAAAAAAATAATTATTCTTCAGCATATTGTCAGCGAAGGGCCAGGACGCCTAAAGAGTTTTTTTCAACAAGCGGCCAGGGTATCGCAAATTATTCATTTGTACCAAGGAGACCCGCTGCCTGATTCCTTAGAACAGATGGAAGCGGTTATCGTTCTGGGTGGCCCCATGAATGTTTACGAAGAACAAAAATATCCTTTTTTAAAACAAGAGGATATTTTTATTAAAAAGGTCCTTGAAAAAAGAATTCCTTTTTTAGGTATTTGTTTGGGGGCTCAGCTTTTAGCCAAGGCAGTCGGGGCTAAAGTTAAAAAAGCCCCTGTGAAAGAAATCGGCTGGTATCGGATTCAGTTGACACCGTCGGGAGTCGCTGATCCTTTGTGGGTTGGTTTTTCTCATGAATTAACAGTTTTCCAATGGCATGAAGATACTTTTGATATCCCGCGTAAAGGCGTACTTATGGCAACGTCTTTAACATGCCCTCATCAGGCTTTTCGCATGGGGCCTTGCGCTTATGGATTGCAATTTCATCTTGAAGCAACGCCACCAATGATCAAGGCCTGGAGTGCGCCGTTTGCCTCGAGCCCGGATACAAAAAATATTTCTAATATTATCAGGAAAGGCCTAAGGGATGAGAATAACGGTGTGAGAAAACATGCGCATATGCTTTTTTTGAACTTTTTAAGGGTTATAGAGAAAGGCTGATTGTTTGTGTTTATGCCCCGCGGCCTAAAACCGCGCCCTTAAAAAGGGCGCACCTGCCTATGGAAGGACTTTCTATAATCACATTAAGGTTGGTCGCTTGGCATTCTGTTTAAAAAGAAACCCCGGGATTTTAGCCCGGGTGGGCTTCATTTTTATCTTTGCTTGCCTAACTTTTAGGCAGCCCGAATAACAGGGGAAGACCCTCATTATGGAGAAAAATCCTTGTTTGGGAGAGTTGGTGATTCAGCTGAAAGAAGCCTTGTATCGTGAAAAAAAGGCTTGATTTATAAGTCAATTTTGGAGACAATTAAAAAATCTATAATGGAGCGCATCTTGGGTTTGACAGCGGAAATTAGTTGAGATCTTCAAAAATCCTTGTCATTAACCTCAATACCATGAGGACACAAAATACGAAAATTAGGTATCGATATCAAAGAATGGAAGGTTTTGTAAATGAAAAATAACAGGCGTCCTGTCCAACAAGGACTCTATCATCCTGAGTTTGAGCATGATGCATGCGGTGTTGGTTTTGTCTGTCATATTAAAGGTCGCGCTTCTCATGCGATGGTTCAGCAAGGATTAGAAGTTTTAAAATCCTTGGCGCATCGTGGCGCAACAGGGGCTGACCCTAAGACAGGAGATGGTGCGGGTATCTTAATTCAGATGCCTCATGTTTTTTTCGCTAAGGCCGCGCAAAAAAATAAAATCGATTTACCGCAGGCGGGTTTTTATGGCACAGGTCTTATCTTTTTGCCTCGCCAAGCGCAAGAGCGACGCGTGTGTAAAGATGTATTCGCTAGGATTATAAAGCAGGAAGGCCAAGTTCTTTTGGGGTGGCGCCGCGTTCCTGTTGATAATTCGGATATCGGTGTTACGGCTAAAGAGACCGAACCCGTGATTGAACAAGTCTTTATTGCCCGCAACTCTAAGATCAAAGAAGAATTGGATTTTGAACGTTGTCTTTATATCATTCGGAAAAAAATAGAAAATACCATTCGCTCTTCTGCCTTTAAGCAAAAATCATTTTTTTATATTACCAATCTTTCGTGTCGCACTTTTGTCTACAAGGGCTTATTGATGCCGTATCAGCTAGAAAATTTCTTTGTTGATTTTAAAGATAAAGACGTGCAGAGCGCGCTTTGTCTGGTGCATTCCCGCTACAGCACGAATACGTTTCCCACATGGGATCTGTCGCAGCCCTTTAGATTTTTAGCGCATAATGGGGAGATCAATACGCTTCGTGGTAACATCAATTGGATGAAGGCGCGCGAGGGTTTGCTTGAAAGCAAATTTTTCGGTAAAGAATTGAAGAAAATTTTTCCTATTATTGTGTCGGGCGGAAGCGATTCAGCGATGCTGGACAATACCCTGGAACTTTTAATGTTGTCCGGTCGTTCTTTAGCGCACGCCATGATGATGTTGATTCCAGCCGCCTGGGAGCAGAATCATTCGATGCAGGCTTCTTTAAAAGATTTTTATAAATTTCATATGTGTATGCAAGAACCTTGGGATGGTCCTGCGGCTGTGGCTTTTACCGATGGGACGAGGATTGGCGCCATCCTAGATAGAAACGGTTTGCGGCCGGCGCGTTATCTTATTACAAAAAACGATATTGTTGTTATGGCCTCGGAGGTCGGGGTCTTGGATATTGCTGCCACAGATATTGCTCATTCAGGTCGCCTGGAACCTGGGAAGATGCTGTTTATCGATACACAGCGTGGGGCTATTGTTCAAGACGAGGAGCTGAAGCAGACAATTTCACAGGCTAAGCCTTACGGGACCTGGCTCAAGGAGGGGATGGTTGAGCTTTCAAGCATTCCCGACGCTAAAGAAGAAAAATTTTCTTCCCTTGATATTTTGACGCACCTTAAGGCTTTTGGCTTCAGCAGAGAAGATCTGAAAACGATTATTAAGCCCATGGCGGATAAAGGGACTGAGCCTGTCGGCTCCATGGGTAGTGATACGCCTCATGCGCTTTTATCGGAGAAACCGCAGCTTCTTTACAGCTATTTTAAACAATTATTCGCCCAGGTGACGAATCCTCCTATTGATCCTATCCGTGAAGAATTGGTTATGAGCCTTGAGACATATCTGGGGCCTGAAAAAAATCTCCTTGAAGAATCCCCGGGCCATAGCCATCGGTTGCGCATTCAGCGTCCTGTTTTGACAAATGACGAATTGAGAAAATTGAAGCATATTCGTCAAAACGGATTTAAGGCAAAAGTCATCCCCATTGTATTTAAGGCGAATGACGAAAAAGACATGGTGGATACTTTAAAAGATATTTGTTTAGAGGCGACTAAGGCTTTAAAAAGCGGAACGACATTCATTATTTTAAGTGATCGTGGCGTGGATGAAAAACATGCCGCGATTCCGGCCTTATTGGCAACCGCGACCGTTCATCATCATCTTGTCGCTCAATCTTTAAGAACACAGATCAGCCTTATTGTCGAAAGCGCCGAACCGCGCGAAGTGCATCATTTCGCTCTTCTCTTTGGATATGGCGCAGACTGTATCAACCCATACCTTGCCTATCAGGCAGTTCAATTTTTGGTTCGGCACAAAGAACTTGAGGGGGATGAGGCAACTGCATTAAAAAATTACCGTAAGGCTATTGATAAGGGGATCTTAAAAATTCTTTCTAAAATGGGTATTTCGACTCTCCAAAGTTATCGCGGGGCCCAGATTTTCGAAGCGCTTGGCCTGGATCCTAAGGTCATAGAAAAAAGTTTTCCGGGCACGGTCTCAAGGATCGGCGGAGCTGGTTTTACGACAATCGCCCGTGAGGCGATATTACGTCATCAAGAGGCTTTTGGCCAAAAGGAATCGAATGCGCCTTTAAATTCCGGCGGGGTCTATCAATGGAAGCGCGACGGAGAATTTCATCTTTGGAGTCCTGAGAGCATTTCGGCCCTGCAGCAGGCCAGTCGACTTAATGACGTAAAGAAGTATAAAGAGTTTGCTAAGCTTATCAATGAGCAGGCCGCTCATCCAACAACGCTGCGAGGGCTTTTGAAATTTAAAAAATCCAAGCCGGTGCCTCTAAGTAAGGTAGAATCTGTAGATGAAATTGTGCGCAGATTCGTTACCGGCGCCATGAGTTTTGGTTCTATCAGCAAAGAGGCGCATGAGACGATTGCGATCGCGATGAATCGTCTGAAAGGCCGTTCAAATACCGGCGAGGGCGGAGAAGATCCTGCGCGTTTTATGCCTCTGCCTAATGGTGATTCGGCGCGTAGTTCTGTTAAGCAGGTTGCCTCAGGCCGTTTCGGAGTCACGACGAATTATTTGGTTCATGCGGATGAGCTTCAGATTAAGATCGCTCAAGGGGCCAAACCCGGAGAAGGCGGTCAATTGCCAGGGCATAAGGTTAGTGTTACGATTGCCAAAACTCGCTATACCACGCCGGGCGTGACCTTAATTTCTCCGCCGCCACACCACGATATTTATTCCATTGAAGACTTGGCTCAGCTTATCTTTGATTTAAAGAACGTTAATCCTAAGGCGCGTATCAGCGTAAAACTTGTTTCAGAAATCGGTGTCGGAACAATCGCAGCCGGTGTGGCCAAAGGACACGCCGATATGATCTTAATCTCTGGTGGCGATGGTGGTACCGGTGCATCGCCTTTAAGTTCTATCAAGAATGCGGGGTTGCCGTGGGAATTAGGGATTTCTGAAACGCATCAGACGTTGCTTTTGAATGATTTGCGAAGCCGTGTGCGACTTCAGACCGATGGCCAGATGCGCACAGGACGCGATGTGGCTATCGCCGCGCTCCTAGGGGCCGAAGAATATGGATTTTGTACCGCTGTTCTTATTGTAATGGGATGCGTGATGCTCAGGCATTGCAATCTTAATAATTGCAGCGTTGGTATCGCAACGCAGGATGACCTCTTGCGCCAGCGTTTTGCAGGTCGGCCTGAATACATTACGAATTATCTAAAGTTCGTCGCTGAAGAGCTGCGTGAGATCATGAGTTCTTTAGGGGTTAAGAAAATAAATGATTTGATTGGTCGCACGGATCTTTTGGAAGTTCAGGACGATATCCTGCCATGGAAGGCTGAAAAAATTGATTTCTCAAAAATTCTTTATAAACCCAAAGTGCCTAAAACATTTGGCGTTTATGCCAATCAGCCTCAGCATCATGCGATTGATAATATTCTAGATTTAAAACTGATTGCATTGTCGCAAAAGGCATTGAAGGAGAGCAAGCCCGTTGAAATAGAGCGGTCAATAAAAAATACAGATCGTACGGCAGGCGCGATGTTAAGCGGCGAAGTGTGTCGGGTTTTTGGAGAAATCGGTTTGCCGGAAGATACGATTTGCTGTAGGTTAAAAGGGGTTGCGGGCCAAAGTTTTGGGGCCTGGCTCGCGCGCGGCGTGACATTTGAACTGGAAGGCATGGCCAATGATTATGTAGGCAAGGGTATTTCCGGCGGGAAGATTATTATTTTTCCGGATAAGCGCGTTACTTATAAAGCTCAGGAGAATATTTTGATCGGCAACACTGCGTTTTATGGAGCGATTGCGGGTGAGGCATATATTCGCGGAGTAGCTGGAGAAAGATTTTGTATCCGTAACTCCGGTTTATTGGCTGTGGTCGAAGGCCTTGGAGATCATGGTTGCGAGTATATGACCGGTGGCGTGGTTGTTGTCATTGGAACAACGGGGCGGAATTTTGCCGCAGGCATGTCAGGCGGTGTTGCCTATGTATATAATGAAGAAAAGAATTTTTCCGATAAGTGCAATATGGAGATGGTGGGGTTGGAGGGCATTAATGAAGAAGACAAACATACGATCGTTCGTTTGCTGAATCGTCACGTTATTTTGACCAAAAGTCCTTTAGCTAAAAAAATACTCGATAATTTCAGCCAGGATTTTAAAAAATTTATTAAGGTTATGCCTAAAGAATATAAACGGATCTTGGAAGCAAAAAAACAGGAAGAGAAGCTTAATTTGCTCGAGGAGTCTGATGGGTGATGTGAGAGGTTTTTTAAAAGTTAAGCGCGAATATGCGCAATACAGGCCTGTATGTGAACGCTTGAATGATTTTTCTGAGGTAGCGGCTTTACGCACCACGGCGCAATCTCAGAGCCAGGCTTCGCGTTGCATGGATTGCGGAACGCCATTTTGCCATTGGGGCTGCCCCATCGGTAATTATATTCCCGAATGGAATGATGCTGTTTTTGGTGGTTACTGGGAAAAGGCTTTTCGTTTGCTCGATGCGACGAACAACCTGCCTGAGATCACGGGGAGATTGTGCCCGGCGCTTTGTGAATACGCTTGTGTTTTAGGAATTAACGATGAACCTGTGACGGTTCGCGAAGATGAATTGGCTATTATTGAATTTGCTTTTGAGCATGGTTTGATTAAGCCACGGACTCCAAAAAAAAGGACAAAGAATAAAATAGCGGTTGTTGGTTCAGGGCCCGCGGGCCTGGCCTGTGCTGATCAGTTGAACCGTGCAGGTCATCATGTGGTTGTTTTTGAGAAAGACGATAAGCTCGGTGGTATCCTGCGTTATGGTATCCCGGATTTTAAATTGGAAAAAAGAATTTTGGACCGCCGCCTGCAGTTGTTGGAAAAAGAAGGAATTGTGTTTCAGGTTTCAACTGAGGTTGGTAAGGTTTTTTCGGTTTCGAAATTAAAAAAAGATTTTGATGCGGTGTGCCTCTGCGGAGGTTCACGCGTTCCCAGGGATTTATCCATTGAAGGCCGGCATTTAAAAGGCATTCATTTTGCCATGGACTACTTGGTTCAATCGAATAAAAAAGCAGCTGGGATTCCTTGTGGGGGTGTGCAGGGCATTGACACCAAGGAGTTGAATGTTGTCGTGATCGGCGGCGGTGATACAGGCGCTGATTGTGTCGGGACCGCGCATCGCCAGGGAGCTAAGTGTGTGGTTCAAATAGAGCTTTTGCCTAAGCCTTCTGAACAGAGACCAGAAGAGGATCCATGGCCGAAGTATCCAAGATTATTGAAAACCTCGAGCAGCCATGAAGAGGGAGGGGAACGTCATTGGTCTATTTTGACGAAGAAATTCATCGGTCAAAATGGGCATGTTAAAAAGCTTTCTTGTGTTAAGGTGGATTTTTCCGGAAAAGATGAACATGGCTGGCCGGTGATGAAAGAAGTGTCTCGCTCCGCATTTGATATTGATGCGGATTGCGTGATTTTGGCTCTGGGATTTTTGCATCCTGAGCATCATGGCTTATTGGAGGACATGGGCGTTACATTTGATGCCAAAGGTAATGTGGATGCCGATGGAAAATTTAAAACAAACATCAAGGGTATTTTTACAGCAGGTGATATGCATCGTGGCCAATCGTTGGTCGTCTGGGCTATCGCAGAGGGCCGTCGTGCCGCGCACGCGATCGATGAATATTTGATGGGAAAATCCGCTCTACCAAAAATGTAGATTTCTTTATCCCACTTTTGCGTCTGTCTATGGATAGGTAATCCTGCCTTGTAAAAATGACAGGCGAATCACAAAGCAGAAAAATTTCAAGCCTCAAGCACCAAATCTCAAATAAGCTCCAAATTCCAATGACCAAATGTTCCAGAGTTTTTGATTATTGAACTTGGTACTTGGTATTTCGGAAATTGGAATTTATTTGGAATTTGGGATTTGCTGTTTGAGATTTTTTTTGGAATGCCTGGATTCCAGATATTTTATGATGGCCTGTGTTGCTTTTTTGGCCATACCCATGGCTTCAATAATGGTGCCCTCGCCACCTACAATATCGCCTCCTGCATAAACACCCTTTATGGATGTTTGCATTGTTTTAAGGTTTACAACGAGGTTTTTAAATTTGTTTGTTTTTAATTCCGGGACGGCTTGGGTTAAAAGGGTGTTGGCCTCTAGGCCCACGGCAATGATTGCAATATCGCAGGGTGTATCAAATGCACTATGTTCAATCGGGATGGATTTTCTGCGTCCCGAGGCATCGGGTGAACCTAATTGGCACCGCAGGCACGTCATGGTGTGCACGTATCCATTATCGTCACCCTTAAAAGCAACCGGCTGCATCAGAAATTCAAATTTTATACCTTCTTCTTTGGCGTGTTGGATTTCAAGCCTGCGTGCAGGCATCTCGGTTTCTGTTCGTCTGTAAAAAACGGTTGTATCAACGTCAAAACCGTTCATTTTCTGCAAACGCGTTGCCACGCGCGCGGCATCCATGGCGGTGTTGCCGCCGCCGATCACGATTATTTTTTTTCCGATATTGATCGGCGTGTGTGATTTTGGGAATTGGAAAGCGTTCATAAGGTTAACACGTGTTAAAAATTCATTTGCCGAATAAATATTACATAAATTCTTTCCCGGAACCCCCAAAAATGAAGGGGTACCGGCGCCGAGGCCTAAGAAAATAGCGGCAAATCCCTCTTTAAAAAGTTCATCCAGGGTTTTTGTTTTACCGATGATGAAATTTAGGATAATTTTGACGCCCAGTTTTTTCAAATAATCGATTTCAAAATCAAGAATGTTTCTGGGCAATCGGAATGGCGGGATGCCGTAACGAAGAACGCCTCCGGAATTATGTAATCCTTCAAAAATGGTAACATGGACGCCTTGACGGGCGAGTTCGCCGGCGCAACATAAGCCTGCCGGTCCTGAACCTACCACCGCAACTCTGAAGGCAGATGATTTTTCCCGATCTTTTTTTTCTGAGAGGGAGAGAACTTTGTCTTTTCCAAAATCTCCGGCAAAACGCTCTAAAAAATGAATATTGATGGCGGCCTCTGAAGCAAAAGGAGAATTTTTTGGTGTTAGAACGCACGCTTTGCGGCATTGATATTCTGCCGGGCAGACGCGGCCGCAAATAGAGGGAAAATTATTTTTTTCTTTGATTGTTAGATATGCCCCTGCGTAATCTTTTTTAGTGAGCTTATTAATGAATGTTTTGATATCAATGTTTACAGGGCATCCCTGGATGCAGGCCGGGTTTTTACACTGAAGGCAGCGTGCTGCTTCTTTTAAGGCTTCTTCTTCGTTATAGCCTAAGACGACTTCGCAGAATGAGGCAATTCGTTCCTGGGCCGGGCATTCCTGGACTTTAACGGGTTCTTTTTTAGCCATTTTTTATTATTAGATTGCAGATGTGTTTTTCTTTTTCACAGTAAACCTTGTTGCGTTTTTCAAATTCTTGCCAATCCACACCATGGGCATTGAATTCGGGCCCATCTACGCAGGTGAATTTTACTTTGCCGTCGACAGTAACGCGGCAGCAACCGCACATGCCAGTGGCATCAACCATGAGCGCATTCAAAGATACAAGGGTTTTCACTTTAAATTTTTCAGTGACAGCCGCCGCCCGTTTCATCATGGGAATGGGGCCTACGCAATAAACAATATCATAGGTGCTTTTCAAAAGAAGTTCGTTTAAAATATCAATGGTAAAACCTTTGCGGCCGTAAGAACCGTCATCCGTCGTTACAAAAAAAGTATCAGACGTATTTTTAAGTTCTTGTTCTAAAATCAAGAGCTCTTTGGTTCTTGAGCCGATGATCGTTGTGACGTGGTTTCCCGCTTTTTTAAAAGCGAGGGCTACGGGGTATATTTCTGCGATGCCGACTCCGCCGCCGACCAAAATGACTTTCCCGTAATTTTTTATTTCTGTGGGGTGGCCTAAAGGGCCTGCCAGGGCGAAAAGAGAGTCCCCGGGGTTTAGGGTTCCTAAGAATTTTGTGGAAAACCCAATTTCCTGGAAAATCAAAGTGAGTGTCCCTTTCAGGATATCGGTCTCGACAATCGTCAAAGGGATGCGTTCAGCCGTCTCTGTAACCATTAAAACAATAAACATCCCTGCCTGGGCTTTGGCCGCGATCGCCGGCGCCAGGATTTTTATCCGGGTGATCCGAATTCCCGAAACATCTGCAAGAGTCTTTTTTTCTAAGATTTTCATTTTTAATAAAAAATTGGAAACTGTACTTATCATAGCACCAAAAAAGCTTAAGAAAAATGATTTTTCCATCAGAGGAGAAGAACGACAATTTGTATTGAAATGTTTGCTCAGTAAACTTATAATAAAAACACTTACCCAAAGAAAGAATAACCACCCAAGGGGCACATGATGGATTCAGAGGCTAGGCAAGACCTAATACGCAAATATCAGTGGGCGAGCAAGATCAGATTCTTATGCTTCACCCTTCTTTTTCTTTTTCTCATGCTTATGAAGGTGGTGGGCGGGTATTCTTATTTGAACGCGGCTTTGGTGAGCCTGATCTTCGTGGAAGCCGTCCTTAACCAGCCCTATAATTTCTTCTTGAAAAGAGTCAATCTTTATCGTTTTCAGTTTTATCAGATGTTTGTGGACATTGTGTCCATCTCCTGGGTGATCTATTATATGGGCGGGATTGAAGCCCCTATTGTGAATATCGGTTATTATGTAGTGATCCTTTGGGCTGGCGTTGTTTCGGATATTTCAGCGGTATTTTTTGCTGTTGTCGTGTCTGTTATCATGTATACGGCGGTAATTATTTTAGGGCATTTTGGAATTTTTCCGCACATCTCGCATTTTTCTTATGTTATGCCGCTGCCGCATTTGTTTAGTCTTCTTTTGGGGCACGTTTCGTTTCTTTTTGCTTTTGGGTATTTTAGCGCGCGGTCATCGCAGCTTGCTAAACAGCTTGAGAGAAGAAAACAGGAAGAGTCGTTGCGTCACACGCATAAGTTTTTGGCGGCCGGGTATTTGGTGGGCAGCATCGCGCATGATATCATCAACCATTTGGTGGCGATGCGGGCTTATGTCGAGATCCTTTTAGAAAAAGCGTCTTCGGGCCCTGCTGGTGATGATCAGCGGATGATGGTGGATGGCCTGAAACACATTAAAGACGCTGAGCGTAACAGCGTCGATCTTTTAGCCAAGCTTATGCAATTTTCGCAAAAACCAAAAGAAAAATTTGTTGAGGTTGACCTTCATCACGTTATTGACGACGCTCTTGAGTTGACGCTGCCCATCCGCAAGATGGCTGACATAGAGACCGTGAAAGAGTTTGTGCCGCAATCTCCTATGATCATGGGGGATAAAGATCAGGTTCAGGAAGTTTTTGTGGCTATGATTTTAAATGCTATTGATGCTATGCCGAAAAAAGGAAAACTCATTATTCGTACGTTATCTTTATTAGACAACGAGTTGGTGAAAGTGGAGATATCCGATACGGGCGTCGGTATCAAGCGTGATCAGATTGAAAGAATTTCGGAGCCGTTTTTTACTACTAAAGAATCGGGTAAGGCCATAGGATTAGGATTAACAATTGCCTACGGGATCGTCGCAAGGCATAAAGGAAAAATTGAAGTTCAGTCCACCCTGGGCGTGGGCACAACGTTTACTTTGTTGTTCCCCATGGCTTTAAAGGCGACATGACCCCATTTAAAATTCTGGTTATTGAAGATTTAGAAGATATCCGCAAGCTCTTTGAGCTTTTTTTGAAAAAGAAAGGTTTTGAAACGGTGGGCGCGGCGGATGGAGCACAGGGAATAGAAGCGGCAAAAAATGAAAAACCTGATCTCGCGCTTATTGATATACGCTTGCCGGACATTAACGGATTTGAAGTGCTTCGCCAAATCAGGGATTTTGATAAAACAGTAAAGATCTTTATGTTATCGGGTCTTTATACGGAAGAGCAAGAGCAAGAAGTTTTAAGGGCTGGGGCCACCGGTTTTATCAATAAAAGCGAAGGGATAGGCGCTATTGTAGATAGGGTGGTAAAGATATTGGTTTCTTAATATTTTTTCTTTTAAGGAAAAGTATTAACGCCTTCTCCGTCGTTCGCTTGGATCCAGGACTTCTGTTTCCGCATTCATGTAAACTCTTACGCGAATCAAGTTTCGATCAGAGGGATCCATCGGTTTGAACGTAAAGTCCCAGAAATAACCTGAAGAAGCGCGGCTATAGGCCACGGCAGATATGTAATATTGGTTTTTATCGAAGCCGTCTTTAGTCATGGCGACTTCAGCGGTAGGTATGGCGCTTTGTAAGTTGATCCTTGGGATTTCATCCGTTGCGTATAATCGCGGTGCACACAGGAGGCCCCAAAGACTCATAACAAAGATGAGAAAAAGATTTTTTGTTTTCATAACTAATCCTTTCTTGACAAAAAAGGGTTTATGGCGGAGAATCTCTTAGTGTTTTTCGATTAATTTTAGCATTCAAAAGAGAAACTATCAACAAAATATCATTTTGTTTTTTTGGAAAGTTTGGGTATAATTAGCGCTATGGATATCAAAGAATTATTAAAAATGATTGTAGGTAAAGATGCCTCTGACTTGCATCTAAGCGTTGGGGTGCCTCCTATTATGCGGCTCCACGGGAAGCTGGAGAAGATGACGGATAAGGCCCTGACGAATTCTGAGCTTTTATCCATGTTGGAAAAGATACTGCCTCCTGAAAAACAGATTATTTCCGGCGAAGAAATGGATCTGTGCGTTGAAATAGAAAGTGTTGGCCGTTTCAGGCTTAATGTTTATTTCGATCGTCAAGGATTGTGCGCAGCGTTTCGTATGATCCCGACAGCCATTAAGACCTTAAAAGACTTAGGTGTTCCTGATTCTGTGGCACGCATAGCGGATATGAAGCGCGGCTTAGTCCTTGTCACGGGTACGACCGGCAGCGGTAAATCATCGACCTTAGCGGCTGTTATTGACCTTATCAATACCAAAAAGACAGAGCATATCATTACCATAGAAGATCCCATTGAGTATGTTCATAATCACAGGAATAGCGTTGTTAACCAACGAGAAGTGGGTCGGGAGACGAAATCTTTTTCTCAAGCGCTTCGTGCCGCCATGCGCGAAGACCCGGATGTGATTTTAGTGGGAGAGTTGAGAGACTTAGAGACAATCAGTATCGCTATCACGGCTGCTGAAACAGGACACCTGGTTTTGGGCACGCTTCACACGCGTAGCGCTGCGCAGACCATTGACAGGATTATCGATATTTTTCCGGCGGATCAGCAGGAACAGATCCGAGTCGAGTTGGCGGATGCTTTAGAAATGGTTATATCGCAGGTATTGATTCCGTCTAAAGACGGGACTCGGCGGTATTTGGGTTGTGAAGTGCTTTGTGTAACAACAGCTGTGCGGCAGCATATCCGGCATAAAAAAACTCATCAGATTATAACGGAAATCGAAACAGGGGCGCAGCTCGGCATGCAGACTATGGAAAAATCTTTGAGGCCGCTTGTTGATACAGGAAAGATTTCGCGTGATCTTGCTCTGGCCTGGGTGTCGGATAAAAAATTTCTTGAACGAGACAACGAACCCAGGATTGTATAAATCGCCGGGATGGTGGAATTGGCAGACACATACGTTTGAGGGGCGTATGCCGTAAGGCGTAAGGGTTCGACCCCCTTTCCCGGCACTAAATTAAAACGAAGCTGCTT
>JAGVOQ010000005.1 GCA_020052645.1 Candidatus Omnitrophota bacterium | reverse complement strand
TGGATTCCAATGAAGAGGCCAAGCATGTGGCGAAATTTTTTGATGATCAGATAAAAGAATTAGCTCAGGAAGAAAACCAGGAAATAGAAAAAATCAAACGCGGTGATGAACTTTCTCCCGGTGTTTTAAAGAAGACTGTTGTCTATATCGCCACAAAGCGTAAACTCGCTGTTGGTGATAAAATGGCCGGTCGGCACGGGAACAAAGGTGTTATCGCAAAGATATTGCCTGAAGAAGACATGCCGTTTTTAGAGGACGGGACACCGGTTGAACTGGTTTTAAACCCTCTAGGTGTTCCTTCGCGTATGAACGTCGGTCAGATCTTGGAAACCCATTTAGGTTGGGCGGCTAAAGTCCTTGGGCTTTATGTAGCCACTCCTGTTTTTGATGGTGCTTCAGAGATCGAAGTTAAAGAAATGCTTAAAAAAGCTGGTTTGCCTCAGGACGGTAAAGTGCATTTATACGATGGTTATACAGGAGATCGTTTCGATCAAAAAGTTACCATCGGTTATATCTATATGTTAAAACTTATTCATTTGGTCGACGAAAAGATTCATGCCCGTTCCATTGGGCCGTATTCTTTAGTCACGCAGCAGCCCTTAGGCGGTAAAGCTCAATTCGGCGGTCAGAGATTCGGTGAGATGGAAGTTTGGGCGCTGGAGGCTTATGGTGCCGCGTTCAGCTTACAGGAAATGTTGACGGTCAAGTCTGATGATGTGGCCGGTCGAACACGTATCTATGAAGCTATCGTTAAGGGCGAGCAACGTTTAACCCCAGGGATTCCTGAATCATTCAATGTTTTGGTTAAAGAATTACAAGGTCTCTGTTTGGACGTCAAAATGGAGAAACAAAAATAAATGAAAAAGACAAATGTAGCGAAAAATCCCAGCGAAGAAGTTTCCCAGTTTGATAGTATTTCTATTCGGATTTCTTCACCGACGATCATACGTTCTTGGTCTAAGGGTGAAGTGAGGAAAGCGGAAACGATCAATTACCGAACACTCAAGCCTGAGAAAGACGGTCTTTTTTGTGAAAAGATTTTCGGACCTGTTAAGGACTGGGAGTGTAATTGCGGAAAATATAAGGGTAACAAATTCCGTAATATCGTCTGCGATCGTTGCGGTGTTGAAGTGGCCCGGTCCAGTGTGCGTCGTGAACGCATGGGGCACATTGAATTGGCTGCGCCTGTCACACACATCTGGTTTTTTAAGGCTGTCCCTTCCAGAATTTCCGCTCTTTTGGATATTAGCCTTCGCGACTTAGAGAAAATTATTTACTATGAAGAATATATTGTTGTTGATCCGGGTGATACGGGCTTAAAGAAAGGTGAACTTTTACCTGAGGATCAATACCAGGAATTACTGGAAAAATACGGGACCGCGTTTAAAGCCAAGATCGGCGCTGAGGCCGTTTTGGATTTATTAAAAGAGATCGATCTTGATTTTCTGTCGAAGAAGTTGCACAAACAGCTCGAGACAGTCAAGGAAGGAACGGCGGCGCGTCGTATTTTAAAAACTTTAAAGATTGTTGAAGATTTCAAGAAATCCGGCAATAAACCTGAGTGGATGATTTTGGAAGCCCTTCCAGTCATTCCGCCGGATTTAAGACCTTTGGTGCCGTTAGACGGCGGAAGGTTTGCGACTTCTGATTTAAACGATCTTTATAGACGCGTGATCAACCGTAACAACAGACTTAAAAAACTTTTAGATTTATACGCACCGGAGATCATCATCCGCAATGAAAAAAGAATGCTTCAGGAAGCGGTGGATGCAATTTTAGATAATGGCCGCCATGGCCGTCCTGTCCTGGGTTCTAGCAACAGGCCGCTGAAATCTCTTTCGGATATGCTCAAAGGTAAACAAGGCCGCTTCAGACAGAATTTATTGGGTAAGCGCGTGGATTATTCCGGTCGTAGCGTTATCGTCGTTGGGCCGGAGCTCAAACTCCATCAGTGCGGTTTGCCTAAACTTATGGCATTAGAATTATTCGAGCCTTTTATTATTAAGAGACTTCGTGAGCGCGGTTTTGTACAGACCATCAAACATGCCAAAAGAATGGTTGAACGCGCCAAGATCGAAGTCTGGGATATTTTAGACGAAGTCATTAAAGATCACCCTGTTTTATTGAACCGCGCACCGACATTGCATCGCTTGAGCGTTCAGGCATTTGAGCCGGTGCTGGTTGAAGGAAAAGCTATTCGTATCCATCCCTTAGTATGTACGGCGTTTAACGCGGACTTTGACGGTGACCAGATGGCGGTCCACGTGCCTTTGAGTGTGGAGGCGCAATTAGAAGCGCGTCTGATGATGCTTTCGATCAACAACGTGTTCTCACCGGCAGACGGCAGGCCCATCACAACGCCTACGCAGGATATCATTTTAGGTCTTTACTATTTATCAAAGATTAAACCCAAAGATAAAGGAGAAGGCCGCATTTTTTCTGATGGAGATGAAGTGCAGAGCGCTTTGGATGACGGCATGCTGGGGCTTCACGCCAGGATGAAAGTTCGTATTCCTAGTTATTTTGATTTTGAAAAAAATGAACATAAACCGGGCCGCATGCTTATTGAAACGACGGCCGGCCGTGTTCTTTTTAATTTAAGACTGCCTAAGGAATTTGGTTTTGTGAATTTGGAATTGAACAAGAAAAACGTTGGTCAGATCGTGACCTCCTGCTACAAGCGTTTTGGCCATGATACGACGATCAAGCTTTTGGACAGTTTAAAAGAGCTTGGGTTTGAATATGCTACGCTTGGCGGTATTTCCATCGCTATCGATGACTTGGAAATCCCCGAGGAGAAGAAAGAATGTATTGCTGAAGCCAAGCAGGAAGTGGCAAAAGTAGACGATCAATACCGCAAAGGTGTTATTACTGACGGCGAACGTTATAACAAGATCATCGATATTTGGACGCATACAACCGACAAGGTCTCGGATCTTGTTTTTAAGAAAATGGATTCATTCAATCCTATCTTCATGATGGCGGATTCAGGAGCGCGTGGTTCGCGTTTACAGGTTCGTCAGCTTGCTGGTATGAGAGGTTTGATGGCGAAACCTTCAGGTGAAATTATCGAAAACCCGATTACGGCAAGTTTCCGCGAAGGGTTGACAGTGTTGGAATATTTTATTTCGACTCACGGCGCCAGAAAAGGTTTGGCAGATACGGCGTTAAAGACTGCCGATGCCGGATATCTGACGCGTCGTCTTGTCGACGTCGCGCAGGAAGTTATTATCACGGAAGATGATTGCGGGACTTTGAATGGAATTTCTCTTTCATCGATTATTGAAGGCGATGAAGTGGTTGTTTCTTTGAAAGAAAGGGTTGTTGGCCGCGTGACTTTGGATAATATCGTGGATGTCATTACAGATGAAACAGTCGTAGCTTCTGGTGAACTTATTACGGAAGAAAAGGCTGAAATACTTGAGCATATGGGTATTGAAAAGATCCGTATCCGCAGCGTTTTAACGTGCGAATCGGACCGCGGCATTTGCGCCAAATGCTATGGTAAAGATCTGGCTCGTGACGGTCTTGTCGAAAAAGGGACTGCCGTCGGTATTATCGCGGCGCAAAGTATCGGTGAGCCGGGTACGCAGTTGACCATGAGAACATTCCACATCGGTGGTACCGCGTCAAGAATCGTTGAACAATCATTTATTAAATCTAAGAATAAGGGATTCTTGAAATATCATTCTTTAAGGATTGTTCAGAAGAATAAGGATTTTATTGTATTGAATAGGAACGGCGCGATCAGCATCAATGACGCTCAAGGCCGTGAATTGGAACATTATGCTGTCCCGCAGGGTACTGTTATCTCGATCGCTGAAGGCGGCGAGGTTGCGAAGAGTTTTATTTTTGCGCGTTGGGATCCGTATACTTCTCCTATTTTAACGGAAGTGGCGGGTGTTGTGCGCTATGAAGATATTAAAGAGAACGTGAGCATGCGCGAAGAACTTAACCCGACAACGGGTATTTCTGAGCGCGTCATCGTTGAACATAAGATTGATTTTCATCCGCAGATCATTATTTTGGATACCGCCGGAGAAGTGGTTGGGATTTATCCTATTCCTATCGGCGCGCACATTTTGTCGAAAGACGGACAGAAGATAGGCGCCGGTGAACTGATCGCCAAGATCCCGCGTGTTAGTGGCAAGACCAGAGATATCACGGGTGGTTTGCCTCGAGTGGCTGAATTATTTGAAGCGCGTCGTCCTAAAGATCCCGCTATCATTTCCGAAATTGACGGCTTTGTCGAATTCGGTGAGAATAAAAAAGGCCAGCGTCAGATTTTAGTGGTTTCTCCGACAGGCATGAAGAGAGAATATGTTATTCCTCACGGCAAACATCCCAATGTTTACAAAGGAGATCGCGTAAGCGCTGGCCAGCAGTTGACCGACGGGCCAGTTGTCTTACAGGATATTTTAAGAGTCTGCGGTGATAAAGTGCTGCAGGAATATCTGGTGAATGAAGTTCAGGAAGTCTATCGTCTTCAGGGAGTGCGTATCAATGATAAGCACATTGAGGTTATTATTCGCCAGATGCTTAAAAAAGTGAAGATCGAAGACTCTGGAGATACGGAATTTTTATCCGCTCAGCAGATTGATCGTTGGAGATTCCAGAAAGAAAATCAGCGTGTCATTAAAAAAGGCGGAAAGCCTGCTTCGGCGACACCGTTATTATTAGGTATCACCAAAGCTTCTATTACAACTGAGAGTTTTATTTCAGCCGCCAGTTTTCAAGAGACAACCAAGGTGTTGACAGATGCCGCGGCTTCTGGAAAACGGGATGAGCTTTTTGGTTTAAAAGAAAACGTCATTGTTGGGCATTTGATCCCAGCGGGAACGGGTTTAAGGATCCATCGCGATATTACAATAACGAGAGAAGAATTGATAGTTCCACAAAAAGGAGAAGCAGTACATGCCGACGATTCAGCAGCTCATTCGGTTTAGTCGTAGCCATAAGGATAAAAAATCAAAATCGCCCGCGCTTAAGGGTTGCCCTCAGCGCAGAGGTGTGTGTTTGCAGGTAAAGACAATGACGCCGAAGAAACCGAATTCAGCTCTTCGAAAAATTGCCAGGGTCAGGTTGACGACGGGCATCGAAGTGACTTCTTATATCCCCGGCGAAGGGCATAATTTGCAGGAGCATTCCATTGTTCTTGTGCGTGGCGGCAGGGTCAAAGATTTGCCGGGAGTCCGTTATCATATTGTCCGAGGTTCTTTGGATACATCAGGTGTTGCTAACCGCAGAAGATCTCGTTCCAAGTATGGAGCCAAGAGGCCTAAGGCCGGAAAGAAGTAAATTGTTCTTAAAATTTTTAAGAACAATTTATCCGACGAAGCTCTAGTGTTGGATAAAAAAATCCAACGAAGTTTTAGTGTTGGATAAAATAAAAAAAGAGGAAAATACATGAGACGAAGACAAGCAGTTAAAAGACAGATTCTTCCAGACCCTAAATACAACAATAAAGTTGTCGCAAAGCTTATCAATATCATCATGACTCGGGGTAAGAAATCCTTGGCAGAGGGTATTGTTTACGGCGCTTTTGACATTTTAAAAACACGGGTGCCTGAAGATGAGCCTTTAAAGGTTTTTAACAAAGCATTAGAGAATATAAGGCCTAAATTAGAGGTTAAGCCTCGTCGTGTAGGTGGCGCAACATATCAGGTTCCTATTGAAGTGACCCAGGAACGCGGCATTTCTTTGGCGCTTCGCTGGATCAAAGATTATTCTCGTAGTAAAAAAGGAAAGCCCATGATGGATAGACTCGCAGATGAGATTTTGGCGGGATATAAGGGCGAAGGTGCGGCCATAAAGAAGAGAGACGATACCCATAAAATGGCGGAAGCGAATAAGGCTTTTGCTCATTTTAGATGGTAATTTTAAACGCATGCAAACAACGGTTAAGGAAATGAATCTAGAAAAATTAAGAAATATCGGAATTATAGCACATATAGATGCGGGCAAGACTACGACGACGGAGCGCATGCTTTTTTACACCAAAAAGATTCATAAGGTTGGTGAAGTGCACGACGGAACAGCGACGATGGATTTTATGGTACAGGAGCAGGAGCGCGGTATCACGATCATGTCAGCGGCAACATCGTGTTTTTGGAATGATTTGCAGATCAATATCATTGATACACCCGGCCACGTGGATTTTACGGTCGAAGTGGAGCGGTCTCTAAAAGTTTTAGATGGTGCCGTTATTGTTTTTTGCGCCGTGGCAGGTGTACAGCCTCAGTCGGAAACAGTCTGGCGTCAGGCGGATAAATATTCTGTTCCGCGATTGGCGTTTGCCAATAAGATGGATCGCGTCGGCGCGGATTTCAAAAACGTTTTGGATGATATGCATCAGAAGCTCGGAGCGAATGCGGCTGCAATTCAAATTCCTGTTGGCGCGGAAGAAAATTTTAGCGCGATCATTGATATTATCGAAGAAGAAATATTTTCATTCGAAGGTGAAAAGGGCGAGAAAATAGTTCGCGGTCCAGCGCCGGCGGAATACAAGGAAAAAATCGCTCAGGCCAAACATCTTTTAATTGAGAAGGTTGCTGAAGGCGACGATGCTCTTATGGAGTTATATATTCACGAGAAACCTGTATCAAAAGAAGAATTAAAAAGAGCTATTCGCGCGACAGTTATCGCCAATAAATTTGTCCCTATATTATGCGGGTCATCGTTAAAAAATAAAGGGATACAGCTGGTTTTGGATGCCGTCTGTGATTATTTGCCTTCGCCGCTCGATATGCCGGTGATCAAAGGTTTCGAACCGGAGTCCGGTGAATATGAAGAGAGACAAGTTTCGCAAGACGCTCCTTTTTGCGGATTTTGTTTTAAATTGATGAGTGATCCTTATGTTGGACGTCTTAATTTTGTACGTATTTATTCAGGAAAAGTTAAGGCGGGCGAGACGATCTATAATTCTTCCAAAAGAGAAAATGAACGACTTTCTAAAATTGTTCGTATGCACGCTAATAAACAGGAGACGGTCGATGTGGCATGTGCCGGAGATATCGTGGCTTTTGTGGGTTTGAAAGAAACCAAAACAGGCGATACTTTGTGTCATGAAGATAAGCCTATTGTTTTAGAAGCGATCAAATTTCCTGAGCCTGTTGTTGACCTTGCTATTGAGACAAAGACAAAGGCGGATCAGGAAAAGTTGGCTTTTGCTTTGCGTAAACTTCAGGATGAAGATCCGTCTTTCCGTGTGACATATAACACAGAGACTGCGCAAACAATTATTTCAGGGATGGGGCAATTGCATCTTGAAATTGCCGTGGATAGAATTTTGCGTGAATTTAACGTTGAGGCTACTGTCGGAAGACCACAAGTAGCGTATCGTGAATCTATCCGTAATAAAGTTAACATCACCGGTAAATTTATTCAGCAGTCCGGTGGACGCGGTCAGTATGGCCATGTTGTTATAACCATGGAGCCTCAGGAAGTTCCCGGGGCTGGTATTACTTTTGAAGATACGCTCAAAGGCGGCGCGATCCCAAGAGAATATATTCCGTCGGTAAAAAATGGAATCGTTATGGCTGCGAAAAGTGGTGTGCTGGGAAGTTATCCGGTTACGGATGTAGCGGTGACGCTGGTTGATGGCTCGTATCATGAAGTGGATTCGTCTGAAATCGCTTTTCAGATGGCTGCTTCCATTGCGTTTACGGATGGTTTAAGAAAGGGTGGATCGTTTTTATTAGAGCCTATTATGGATATCGAGATCGTTGTGCCGGAAGAATTTATGGGTACAGTCATCGGCGATTTTAACTCTCGTCGGGGTAAGCTTATGTCCATGGGGCAGCGAGGGAACGTGCGAGTTCTTCGTGGTCACGTTCCTCTTGCAGAAGTTTTTGATTATGCTAATATAATACGGTCTTTAACTCAAGGAAGAGCGTCTTTTACAATGGAGCCTTTCTGTTATCAGGAAGTGCCTAGAGATATAGCCAATAAAGTATTAGGGTTAAAATAATCCAAAAGGGGATATACCTTCCCGCTACTTTATAAGGGAAGGGTATAATGGAGGTGGATGATGTCAAAGGAAAAGTTTCTAAGAACTAAGCCACATGTAAATATCGGAACGATCGGTCACGTTGATCATGGTAAGACAAGCTTAACATCGGCCATCACGTCGATTTTGGCTAAAAAGGGTTTTGCGGAAGCCAGAAGTTATGAGTCTATTGATAACGCTCCTGAAGAAAGAGAAAGAGGCGTTACCATCAATATTTCTCACGTTGAGTACCAGACAGATACGCGCCACTACGCGCATATCGACTGCCCAGGTCACGCGGATTACATTAAGAACATGATCACCGGTGCCGCTCAGATGGATGGTGCTATTCTTGTTGTTTCCGCAGCGGACGGCCCGATGCCACAGACGCGTGAACATATTCTTCTTGCACGTCAGGTGAACGTTCCGGCCATCGTTGTTTTCTTGAATAAAGTTGACATGGTGCAGGATAAAGAGTTGATTGATCTGGTTGAAATGGAAGTTAGAGATCTATTGACAAAATATAATTTCCCTGGCGATAAGATTCCTATTGTAAAGGGGAGCGCTACCGAAGCTACTTCGTGTATGTGCGGTAAAGAAGAATGTCCGAAATGCGGCCCGATTCATCAATTGATGAAAGCCGTCGATGACTTCATTCCGATGCCAAAAAGAGAATTAGATAAACCATTCTTGATGGCCATTGAAGACGTTTTTACGATCTCTGGTCGTGGCACCGTCGGTACGGGCAGGGTTGAAAGAGGCAAGGTTAAGATTAATGAAAACGTTGACATCGTGGGGATGAAGCCTGAAGTCGGCAAGACCGTTGTTACGGGTATTGAAATGTTTAGAAAGCTTTTAGATGAAGGTCAAGCGGGTGATAACTTAGGGCTTTTGCTCAGAGGTGTAGATAAGGATTCTTTGCAGCGCGGCCAGGTTCTGGCAGCTCCGGGTTCTATTACGCCTCATACGAAATTTAAAGCGCAGGTCTACATCTTAACAAAAGAAGAAGGTGGTCGTCATACGCCGTTTTTCACAGGGTATAGGCCACAGTTTTATTTTAGAACAACCGACGTGACAGGGAACGTTAAACTTCCGGATGGCATGGAAATGATCATGCCTGGTGATAACGTCATGGTTGAAGCAGAGTTGATCGTTCCTATTGCTATGGAAAAAGAATTGCGTTTTGCTATCCGCGAAGGTGGCCATACGGTAGGCGCAGGTGTTGTATCGGAGATTATCGCTTAAACAATAGACAACAAAAGTTGGTTTAAAAAATGTCACAGAAAATAAGAATACGTTTAAAAGCTTATGATCATCGACTCTTGGACCAGTCGACGCGTGAAATCGTAGAGACGGCCAAAAGGAGCGGGGCGAAAGTTTCCGGTCCGATTCCTTTGCCGACGAAGAAAGAGATTTACACCGTTAACCGGTCTGTCGTGATTGACAAGAAATCTCGTGAGCAGTTTATGTTGGCAACGCACAAGAGGCTTCTCGAACTTCACGAACCAACGGCTAAAACGATTGACGCTTTAAGAAAGCTTAATCTGCCGGCTGGTGTTGATGTGGAAATTCGCTAAGTTCTTTTAAACCAAAAATTGTTTTTTAAGGAAAGTAAATAGTCATGGGCATATTGAATACTACAAAAAAAATACTTGGTAAAAAAATCGGGATGACTCAAGTTTTTACTCCTGAAGGTAAAATGATCGCTGTTACGGCTATTGAGGCGGGCCCGTGTCTTGTCATGGGATTAACCGAGAAAAATATTAAAGTCGCTTTTACTGACGTCAAAGAGAACAAAATTAAAAAGCCTCAACTGGGTGAATTCAAGAAATTGAATTTGTCGCCCAAAAGGTATATCCGTGAATTAAGGATTGCGGATCGCGAGAATGTTAAGGTTGGCGATGAGATAAAAGTAGATATTTTTAAAGAAGGGGATTATGTGGATGTTACGGGCATCTCAATCGGCAAGGGGTTTCAGGGTGGTATGAAACGCTGGCACTGGATGGGAACGCCCATGACGCATGGTTCAATGTCTCATCGTCGCGTAGGTTCTGTCGGCGCCAGTTCTGATCCTTCGCGTATTTTTAAAGGAAAGACAATGGCTGGACACATGGGGCTTGATCAGGTGACTGTCCAGAACTTAAAAGTCGTAAAAGTAGATTTGGCGAATAACTTGTTGATTGTTAATGGAGCTGTTCCTGGCCACGCAAACACTCTTCTTGAAATTCGTAAAGCCATCAAAAAGCTGAAATAAGGAAGAAAAAAAACAACGCAGTTAAGTTTTCTGACGTTGTGTCCAAGATTATCTAAAAAAGGTTGGAAAAGCAATGACGACGACAACGACGAAAAATAAAAAAGAAAGAATGGTGATTCCTGTTTACGACATGGACGCCAAAAAGGTTGAAGAGATCGAGTTGGAGTCGCATGTGTTTGACGGCGTGGTTCGTAAAAAAACCATGTACCAGGCGATCGTGGGTTTTCGGGCCAATAAAAGAAAAGGATTAGCCGCGACAAAAACTCGTGGAGAAGTTTCTGGTGGTGGAAAAAAACCCTGGAAACAAAAAGGCACAGGACGGGCACGTCATGGTTCTATTCGTTCGCCGTTGTGGCGTCATGGTGGAGTTGTGTTCGGGCCGCATCCGAGAGATTTCGGCTATAAGATGCCGCAGAAGATCCGTGATGAAGCTTTGCGTTCAAGTCTGAACGCTAAGGTTTTGGCTGGAGATTTAATATGCGTCGAAAAGCTTCACATCATGCATCCGAAAACAAAAGATTTCATCAAGTTTTTGAGCGCCTTAAAGGTCATGGGCGTAAGCGTCCTTTGCGTTGTCGATGCTGTCAATGAAAATATCAAACGTTCCACCAGGAATATTCGTCAGGTTCATATTTTGGATGCACAATCCATAAATGCCTTTGATGTTTTAAATACAAATAAAATACTTATAACACGGGATGCATTAAAAAATTTAACAAAACGGTTGAAAAATGTATAGTCCTTATGATATCATCATCACTTTAATTCACTCCGAGAAAAGTGCTCGCATGGAAGAGAATGGCTGTTATCAATTTTCTGTTGCGATTAGTGCTACAAAAATTGATATCGCTCGAGCTGTTGAGAAAATTTACAAAGTAAAAGTAGTCAGCGTCAATACTATTATTGTGCGCGGAAAAATGAAACGCGTGCGCACACAATTAGGGAAAAAGCCTGATTGGAAAAAGGCCTATGTTAAACTTGCTAAAGGCCAAAAAATAGAGGTTAAATAACCCTGCTAAGAGGCAAGGGGATTTGAAACGAGGAAGTAGCTATGGGATTAAAAAAATATAAACCAACAACGCCTGGAATGCGATGGGCCTATTTGCCGGATTTTGAGGAGATTACGAAGGACACTCCTGAGAAATCGTTGTGTGTGACGCTTAACAAGACCGGCGGTAGAAATAATAATGGTCGTATCACCACGCGTCATGTGGGCGGTGGACATAAGCGTCTTTATAGATTGGTTGATTTTAAACGGGATAAAATCGATATGCCTGGAAAAGTTTTGGCTATTGAATATGATCCTAATCGTTCCTGCCGTATCGCCCTTTTGAGTTATGTTGATGGTGAAAAGCGTTATATTTTAGCTCCTTTGGGTTTAAAGGTTGGTGAGGATATTTTAGCGACAACAGGGCCGGATGCTGAAATAAAGGTTGGCAATGCCATGCCGTTGCGGTATATACCATTGGGAACATTTATCCATAATGTTGAATTGGCAAAAGGTCGTGGAGGTCAGATAGCGCGTAGCGCCGGTAATGCCGCTCAGATTACGGCTAAGGAAGGCACGTTTGCGCATGTAAAGTTGCCATCTGGTGAAGTCCGACTTGTAAAGTTGGATTGCATGGCCAGCATTGGTCAGGTGGGTCATGTGGAACACGAGGCGCTTACACACGGTAAAGCCGGAAGAAAGCGTTGGCTGGGTATTCGTCCCACAGTTCGCGGTTCAGCGATGAATCCTATAGATCATCCTCATGGTGGCGGTGAAGGAAAAGCGGGTCAGGGTAATCCTCATCCGGTTTCTCCATGGGGTCAGAAGTGTAAAGGCTTAAAGACAAGAAAACATAAAAGGTATTCAAATAAATATATTATTAAAGGAAGGAACGGTTAATGCCACGTTCATTAAAAAAAGGTCCATTTATTGACGCGAAGCTGGAAAAGAAAGTTGAAAGGGCACGTAAAGTAGGTATGCGCACTCCTATAAAGACGTGGTCGAGGAGTTCTACGATCACTCCTGATTTTGTGGGTTTGACAATTGCTATTCACGATGGTCGTAAGCATGTTCCTGTTTTCATCACGGAAAATATGGTAGGGCATAAGCTTGGAGAATTTGCTCTTACGAGAGTTTTCAGGAAACATGGCGGCGTTAAAGCTAAAAAGACAACAGAATTAACCTAAGCGAGACCGTAACTTATGAAGCGTTCTTCGCTTCAAAAGTTACAGGGTCGAGCTTACCCAGCACTAATTTTACGAAAATGCTGGGATTATCAACGAGGAATAAAGAGTGAGTTACGCGAAAGGTACAGAAGATAAGCTGGTTCGTAAAATAGGGCTTTTGTTAATTCGCCCAACAGTCTATGTTCACTCTTTGCTCCATAAACTGTGGGTTCATTAATGCTAGCTAAAGCTCAAGGGAAGTTTATCAGAGGATCGGGGAAGAAAGTCAGACAGGTCGTTGATCTTATCCGCGGCATGAATGCAGCCGAGGCGCTGGATTATTTAAAATTTGTTGAAAAACGTCCTACGTATTATATAGGTAAGGTCTTGAAATCAGCCATTGCGAATGCCAAGATCAAGGGGTTGGATGTCGATAAGCTTGTTATCTCTAAGATTACGGCTGACGATGGCCCGCGTTGGAAGAGGTTTAGGGCAGCGGGATTTGGCCGGGCGACAGAGATTTTAAAACGAACGAGTCATATAACAGTTGAATTAGATTTTGTAAAAGAAGCGAAATAATAAGGAATGTCCCTCGTTTAAAAAATAGCTAAATAAACAGAGGGCAATTTACAGACAAGAAGCTTTGAGGGGGTAAATTAATGGGTCAAAAGGTTAATCCGATATCTATAAGGTTGGGTTTTATAAAACAATCAAGTTCGCGATGGTTTGCGCGCCACGGTGATTTTGGGCTTTTCTTGGAAGAAGATTATAAGATCCGTCGTCATATTAAGAAACAGTTAAGATCTGCGGCTGTGGCTCGTGTTGTGATCGATCGCGTTGCCGGAAAAGTGAAAATCCGGATTCATTCGGCCAGACCCGGTGTCATTATCGGTCGTCATGGCGCTGATATCGAGAAGCTTACGAATGAGATCAGGGATATCGTTAAAAATAAAGAAGTCATTGTGGATATAGAAGAAATTAAGAATCCCGCGATTGATGGTCAGCTTATTTCCGAAAATATCGCTCTTCAGTTGGAAAAGCGCGTAGCTTTTAGACGGGCTATTAAAAGATCTATGGATCAGGCTGTTTCTGCAGGTGCTAAAGGGATCAAGATCAAAGTCAGCGGTAGGCTCGGTGGTGCTGAAATTGCCCGTAATCAGGTTTATAAATGGGGTAGCGTTCCTTTGCAGACATTCCGTGCGGACATTGATTATGGCTTTGATGAAGCCCATACCCGCTTCGGTCTTATCGGTGTTAAAGTTTGGGTCCATAAGGGAGATGCTTTATTGGAAAAATTGAGAGAAGAAAGAAAGAAAAAAGAAGAAGCTAAGCAGGAGAAGGAATAAGTCATGCCCTTAATGCCTAGGAGAGTTAAATATAGAAAATTTCAACGCGGAAAAAACCGCGGGATCGCTGTTAAGGGATCGACTTTAAGTTTTGGTGAATTCGGTTTGAAAACACTGGTTAATGGAACGATCAAGAATACGCAGATTGAGGCGGTGCGCGTGCTCTTAGCGCGTCAATTGCGCGGGACAGGCAAGGTATGGATCAGGATTTTTCCTCATAAGTCTATGACAAAGAAGCCCGCGGAAACGCGTCAGGGTAAGGGAAAAGGCGATTTGGCTTATTGGGTGGCGCAGGTGAAGCGCGGGGCTGTGCTTTTTGAATTGGGTGGGATTCCAGAGGAAGTGGCAAGGACTGCTATGCGTCTAGCTGCTTTTAAGCTTCCTGTTCGAACAAAATTTATCTCCCGTTCTACTTCGGTCTAAAAAAAGGATTTAAATAACATGAAATGTGAAGAATTAAGGAATTTAAGTAAGGAAGATTTGATTGCGAAAGTTGCAAGCTTTAAAGAAGAGCTGAGCAAGTTGAATTATATGAAGCATGCTGGTCAGGTCGATAAGCCGCATCGGTTTAAAGAACTTCATAGGAACATTGCCAGAATAAAGACGTTATTAAACGAAAAAAATATATCGAAGAAGGGTTAATCCATGAGTGACGTAAAGCAGGAAAAAACTGGAAAAAGAAAAGAATTTGTCGGAATTGTTAAAAGCGACAAAATGAAAAAGACGATTGTGGTCACGGTTGAGCGGTTGGTGAGCCATGGGCAGTACACAAAAATTATTAAGCGGAAAGAGAATTTCAAAGCACATGACGAGAAGAATGAAGCGCATATCGGAGACAGGGTGCGAATTGTGGAAACAAGGCCAATGTCGAAAGATAAGCGTTGGCGTTTAGTTCAAATCATTACGAAGGCTAAAATTGTTGAGGGGCACGATGATATATAAACGGACTCTTTTGGTTGTTGCGGACAATACAGGGGCGAAGATCGCTTCTTGTATCGGTGTGATCGGTCGTCATGGCAAGTTGGATGCGACCATCGGGGATATCATTGTCGTTAATATCAAGCAATCAACGCCTGATGCGGCTATTAAAAAAGGTGAAGTGGCCAAGGCGGTAGTGGTGCGTATGAAATTTCCATTGCGTCGCGCAGATGGTTCTTATGTGCGGTTTGATTCGAATGCTATTGTTATGATCGATAAGGACTCAAATCCACGCGGTACGCGTGTGTTCGGACCGGTGGCCAGAGAATTAAGAGATAGAAATTTTATGAAAATCGTTTCTTTAGCACCCGAGGTTGTCTAATGTTGAAAATTAAAAAAGACGATACAATCGCTGTCTTGTCAGGTAAGGATAGAGGTAAGCAAGGTAAGGTCATGCATGTTTTTCCGGAGACCCGAAAAGCTTTGGTCCAGGGCATTAATCTCGCCAAGAAGCACAAAAGACGTACTCAACAGGATCAGCAGCATTCAGGGATCGTCCAGATTGAGGTTCCGATCGCTTTGTCAAATCTGGCGGTTGTTTGTACGAGTTGCAATGTCCCAACAAAAATAGGATTTTCAGTTCTTAAAGATAAAACAAAAACACGCATTTGTAAAAAATGCCGTGAGGCACTTTAACAAATTACAAGGAAAAAAATGGCACCCCGTTTATTAGAAAAATACAGAAATGAAATAGTTCCGGAAATGATTAAGCTCATGAAGTACAAGAGCCCGATGCAGGTCCCGCGCCTAAAAAAAGTTGTTATCAATATGGGCGTTGGTGAGGCCATCACGGATATTAAATTTTTGGAAAAGTCTGTTGAAGAATTGGCGATGATCGCAGGCCAAAAGCCGGTGATGACGCGTTCCAAAAAAGCCATCGCTAACTTTAAGATCAAGGAACATCAGCCTATCGGGTGTCGCGTAACGCTTCGTAAGCAGAAGATGTATGAGTTCCTGGATCGTTTCATCAGCGTGGCACTCCCGCGTATCAGAGATTTCCGTGGACTTAATCCGAATTCTTTTGACGCCGCCGGTAACTATACGATTGGAATTACGGAACAGGCTATTTTTCCTGAAATTGATGCTGACAAAATCACGCGGGTCCAGGGGATGGATGTTACACTGGTGATCAACGCGAGGTCTAAGCAGGAATCTTTTGAATTTTTAAAATTTTTAGGTATTCCGTTTAAAACATCGAAGGAAGAATAAACAAGGCTCGAGCAAGAGTGCCATTATTAGGCAAATTTAAGAAAGGATAACAGTGGCAAAACGTTCACAAATCAATCGCTGGAAGAAAAAACCGAAATTTTCCACCAGAAAATACAATCGTTGCCGGCTTTGCGGCCGCTCGGGTGGTTATTATCGAAGATTTCAGTTGTGCCGTATTTGTTTTAGAGAATTAGCTTCTAAAGGCGAGATTCCAGGCGTGAAAAAAGCAAGCTGGTAAGCGAGGACATAAGTTATGGAAAAATTTTGCATAGGGATAAAAAAAATAAATGACATAACTTATGGGTCCGAGCTTATCCTTGACAATTTCGCAGAAATTGTCAAGGGTTTAATTCGCACGAATAACTTATGTTACGACAAGCGTTCCATAAGTTATGTGCTCATTAAAGGAGATTAAAAGATGTCGATGACGGATCCAATTGCAAACATGTTGACCTTGATTAGAAATGGTTCTCGCGCCTTTCTTGAGAAAGTGGATATTCCACATTCCAAGATGTTGACGGCTATCGCCGACCTTATGAAGGAAGAGGGCTATATTGATAACTACCGCGTTATTAAAGACGCGACAAAGCAGGGAATTTTGAGGGTTTATCTAAGGTACGTTAATAAAAAATCGGTTGTCATTAATCTAAAAAGGGTTTCTCGGCCGGGATTGCGGATTTACGCAGGTTCAAAAAATATCCCAAGAGTTTTGCGCGGCAAGGGTCTCGTTATTTTAACGACGTCTAAAGGTCTTATGACGGACAAAGCGGCCAGGGCTGCCAATATGGGCGGAGAAGTGCTTTGTTATATCTGGTGAGGAGTTATGTCTAAATTTGGAAATAAGCCTGTTGAAATTGTAAAAGACGCTAAAGTCGAGCTTAAAGAAAGACTCTTGAGCGTTGAAGGACCTAAGGGAAAACTGGATCTTCCGTTGCCCATTGGGGTAACTGTAGAGCAAAAAGAAGGAAAGCTCTTTTTTAAGGCGGATAACACGTTGAAAAAGAATTTAGCGCTTCAAGGAACAATGAGAGCCTTATCGGTGAATATGATTGAAGGTGTTACAAAAGGTTACACTAAAGTTTTGATCATAGAAGGTGTTGGTTATAAGGCTCAGGCTCAAGGAAAGATTTTAAAACTAAATGTCGGTTTTACTCATCCCGTGGAATTTAATATCCCTGAAGGCATTAAGATTGATGCTGCTAAGCAGGTAGAGATTTCCATTACGGGTATTGATAAAGCAAAGGTTGGAGAAGCTGCTGCCAAGATTCGCCGCATTTGTCCTCCGGAACCTTATAAAGGCAAAGGTATCAGATATTCTGATGAACGTATCAGAAGAAAAGTCGGTAAAGCTGTCACGAAATAAAGACGGCGCATCCGAAACAAAAAGGATTTATTCAAATGACGATTAAGATATCAGGAAGAGAAAAAAGACATACGCGTATAAGAAAACATGTGATCGGGACGACTGAACGGCCGCGGCTGAATGTGCGCCGAAGTCTCAAGAATTTATTTATTCAGATTATTGATGATTCTAAAAACCTTACTCTTGTGAGCGCGTCTTCAGCGGATAAGGAATTCAGGACGAAACTTGCCTATGGTGGCAATGTTAAGGCCGCTGCGTTATTAGGAGAGATCGTCGCTTCAAAAGCAAAAGAGAAAAATATCGCCCAGGTTGTTTTTGACAGGGGTGGTTATGATTATCACGGCAGAATAAAAGCATTTGCCGAAGCCGCACGGAAGGGGGGCTTACAATTTTAATATGAGAGTAGAACCTATTGTAGTGTCAGAGTCGAAAGAGGCGATAGAAAAGGTTGTTAAGATCAGCCGTGTGGCCAAAGTGACCAAAGGCGGCAAGAAACTTTCTTTCAGCGCGCTTGTGGTTGTTGGAAATACGAAAGGCAGGGTAGGCGTTTCTTTAGGAAAAGCCAACGAAGTCGCTGATGCTATTCGAAAAGGAATTTCGCAGGCGAAGAAAAATATGATGACCGTGCCGCTTCAGGGGACATCGATTCCTCATGAGGTTGTTGGTGAGTTTAGTTCCGCGCGCGTTCTTTTAAAACCGGCTGTTGAAGGTACGGGTATCATCGCGTCAGGTCCTGTGCGTGCCGTATGCGAAGCCGCCGGCATCAAAGATATTTTAACAAAATGCATAACGAGCAACAATCCTATGAACGTTATTATGGCGACGCTTTCGGGTTTAAAATCAATTAATCGCGATTTGGAAATTTATTCATTAAGACAGCAGGCCATGTTGCAGAAAACGGAAAAAGAAGATGTTGATCACTGATATCAGGGCTCCTAAAGGAGCCAATAAAAAGAAAAGGGCATTGGGCCGAGGCGTTGGTTCAGGCCGTGGAAAGACTTCCGGCCGTGGCAATAAAGGTCAAGGTTCTCGCGCCGGGCGGCATTTTCGTGCCGGGTTTGAAGGCGGACAGATGATGCTTTTCAGACGTTTGCCCAAGAGAGGTTTTACAAGCCGCAATGAAAATCCTTATCAGATTATCAATGTAAGTGACTTAAATAAATTTTCCAAAGGGGCTACGATTTCGCCGGATAATTTGTTTGAAGAAGGACTTATAAAAAACAAAGATCGAAAAGTGAAATTGTTGGGTGATGGAGCTTTGACTAAACCATTAACCGTGAAGGTCCATAGGGCCACAGAGTCTGCTATAAAAAAGATTCAGGCAGCTGACGGCACGGTTGAGATATTGAAGCCTTAAGGGGAAAATGCTTTCGGCGTTATTAAATTCATTTAAAATACCAGAATTAAAAAAAAGAATTTTTGTGGTCTTAGCTCTTTTGGCCGTTTATCGCATTGGTTCTTATGTTCCGACTCCGGGCATTAATGGAACCGCTTTAGCTGAGCTTTTTAAACGTTTACAATCCACTGAAGGTGGAGCGCTCTTTGGCATTATGAACATGTTTTCCGGTGGCGCGATGAGTCGTATGACGATATTCGCGCTTGGGATCATGCCATATATTTCATGTTCCATCATTATGCAGCTTTTGACAGCGGTGATCCCTGCATTAGAAAAGATCGCTAAAGAAGGGAAAGCCGGCCATCAGAAGATCAACCAGATAACACGTTACGGGACGGTAATTTTATCGTTCGTCCAGGCTTACTTCATCGCTATCTGGGCGGAGAATCTCGGGCATGCTGAAGGATTGAACATTGTTTTATTTCCTGGAATGGGTTTTAGGATGTTGACGGTCGTTACATTGACGACGGGCACCATCTTTATCATGTGGTTGGGCGAACAAATCCAGGAGCGCGGCATTGGTAACGGGATTTCCTTGATCATCGCCGCAGGTATCGTTTCGAGAATTCCTTCAGCGGGTTATCAATTATGGGTTTTATTTTCTCCGTATTCGCCATCCAAGAGAACTCTTGAACCGTATGTGTTTTTGATCATGCTGATTTTATTGGCGGCGGTCATTCTCGCGGTCACGATGGTGATCCAGTCGCAGAGAAAAATACCTGTTCAATACGCACGTCGTGTTGTGGGTCGCAAAGTGTATGGTGGACAGAGCACGTATATCCCTTTAAAGATCGATCAGTCGGGGATCATAGCGATCATCTTCGCGCAGTCTATTATTTTATTTCCGGCAACGATCGCTTCGTTTATACCGAGCGAAGGATTTCGTAATTTTGCTAATAGTCTCGTGCGAGGCCATTGGGTCTACACGATTGTTTATTCACTTTTGATTATTTTCTTTTGTTATTTTTACACCGCGATCGTTTTTAATCCGTTGGATATTTCTGAAAACATGAAGAAATATGGCGGGTTTATCCCGGGCATTAGGCCCGGTCGTCCTTCGGCGGAATATTTAGATTTTGTTATGACACGCATCACGCTGGCTGGTGCTATGTTTATGGCGTTCATTGCTATTTTTCCTGACATCGTTATGGCATGGCTTAAGATCCCGTATCTGGTGGCATCGTTTTTCGGCGGCACGGGTCTTTTGATCGTCGTGGGTGTTGTGTTGGATACCGTTAAGCAGATCGAATCTCATCTCCTCATGAGAAATTATGAGGGATTTTTGAAGTCTACAAAACTTAAAGGGCGTCGTTAATCATGAAGATTATTTTATTTGGTCCTCCGGGAGCCGGCAAAGGTACACAGGCAAAACTTTTGAGCGAAAAAACAGGGTTGGCTCATATTTCTACGGGAGACATTTTACGACAAGAGGTCAAAAATAATACGCCTTTAGGCCAGGAAGCCAAAGGATATATGGAATCAGGTAAATTGGTTCCGGATGCCCTTGTAACGGAGATGACAAAGAAAAGATTAAGCGCTGGGGATTTAAAGAACGGTTTTATTTTAGATGGTTTTCCAAGGACTGAAGCTCAGGCAAAGGCCTTGGATGCAATTTTAGATGGCGGCATCGATACGGCTTTTTATTTGGAGACTTCGGAGAAAGTTGTTGTTCAGCGTCTTTCGGGTCGTCGCGTGTGCCCCACGTGCGGCGTGAATTATCATTTGACGAATATGCCGCCGAAAAAAGATATGATGTGTGATAAGTGTTCGGTCGCCTTATTTCAGCGTCCGGATGACAAAGAAGAGACCGTAAAAAATAGACTAAGCGTCTATTTGAAAGAATCGAGCTCTGTTTTAAATTATTATAAAAAGCAGGGAAAGCTAGAAAATATCTCGGGCGATCAGGATGCCCTTGTTGTTTTAAAGATTGTTTTAAAAAAACTACCTGCTCTTTTGAAAAAATGATCCCCATAAAGGAAGAACATGAAATCGCCAAAATGCATAAAGCAGGCCGCATTTTAGCAGAGATCATGGAACTTTTAAGTTCTTTAGTTAAGCCGGGAATTACGACACAGGATTTGGATCAAGCCTCTGTTTCAACGATGGCCCGTTTTAAAGTGAAGTCAGCCTTTAAAAATTATCAGGGTTATCCGGGCAATATTTGTGTTTCAGTGAATGAAGAAGTTGTCCATGGTGTTCCTGGATCGCGTAAGATTGAAACCGGCGATATCGTCAGCCTTGATATCGGTATCGAGCTTGAGGGTTATTTTGTGGATATGGCCAAAACTTTTCCAGCAGGAAAAGTTGATGCGCAAAAAGAGCGTCTCATGGAAGTGGCCAGCCGGTCTTTGGATGAAGCCATCAAAAAAATGAAGCCGGGCAATAAGCTCTTTGATGTTTCGTACGCTGTGCAAAAGTACGTGGAATCAAATAAATTTTCTGTCGTCCGTAATTTTGTCGGGCATGGTATAGGTCGGGAATTGCATGAAGAACCCCAGGTGCCTAATTACGGTATTCCGAATACAGGCCCCGTGTTGCAGGCGGGTATGGTTTTAGCCATTGAACCTATGATCAACGCCGGAAGCTGGGAGGTTGTTGTTCTTAAGGATGGCTGGACGGCCGTGACGAAGGATAGAAAGCCTTCAGCTCATTTCGAGCATACGGTGGCTGTTTTAAAAAATGGTCCGAAGATTTTAACCCAATAAATTATGGCCAAAGAAGAAGCGATAGAAGTTGAAGGCGTTATAACGGAATCCTTACCGAACGCCATGTTTCGCGTCGAGTTGGATAATGGACATAAGATTTTAGCTCATGTATCTGGCAAGATAAGAATGCATTTCATAAGGATACTGCCCGGAGATAAAGTTAAAATTGAGTTATCACCTTATGATCTGACTCGCGGCAGGATTACATTTAGGTGCAAATAGAGAACGAAGATCGAAGAGTGAAGTTGGAAGATAGAAGAGCAAAAAATAGGGAAAAATATGAAAGTTAAAGCGTCGGTAAGAAGAATCTGTAGTCATTGTAAAATTATTAAAAGACAGGGAATATTAAGGGTTATTTGCACAAACCCGAAACATAAACAGAGGCAAGGTTAGAAATAATTAAAAAGGGATCATCCTTTCCCATCCTTTAGGGAAAGGGGTAAAACAAGAAAATTTAACTCCTGCTCTTCATCTAAAAAAGTTACAAGGAAAGAAGATCAGGAGTTCATTCGCCCCTCTAAATATTTCATAAGGGTAGAGGGCTCACGAAGGAGTATAAAAATGCCAAGATTTATAGGTGTGGATGTTCCGAAAGAAAAAAGAATAGATGTCTCTTTAAGATATCTTTATGGAATCGGGGCAGTGAATTCCGCTCAGATATTGAAAGAAGCCGGCATCGACCCTGCCAAAAGAGCCAAAGATTTGAATGAAGAAGAAATATCAAGGATCACGGCGGTTATTCAAAAAGGATACCGCGTGGAAGGTGATTTAAGGCGCGAGATTTCTCAGAATATCAAGCGTCTCATGGATATCGGATCTTATCGTGGTTTTAGGCACAAAAAATCTTTGCCTGTGCGCGGGCAGAGAACTAAAACCAATGCCAGGACGCGTAAAGGTCCTCGCAAGAATGTCGGTATTATTAAAGCTGCAGAAGCAGCGCCTAAGAAAGCGCCTGCCGCAGCAGCAAAGAAATAAGTGACGGCATAACTTACAGCGCTCTTGCGATGTAAGTTATTAGCCGGAACTTACCCAGCACTAATTTTTATGAAAAATTAGTGCTGGATTGAATTCGCGCAAATCAGTTATGTTCACGTTGTTCCATAACTGAAGCGCTCATTAAATTTAAGGAGAATAAATGGCTCAGAAAGCAAAACGAAAAGGAAAAAAAGTATTAACGTCAACGAGCGGTGTTGTGCATATTCAGGCAAGTTTTAACAATACAATAGTGACGATTACAGATCGTCAGGGCGGTGTTATATCGTGGTCAAGCCCGGGCGTTGTCGGTTTTAAAGGTTCTAAGAAGTCTACGCCTTTCGCGGCTCAGGTGGCTGCAACAGATGCCGCTAAAAAGGCCAAAGATGCTGGGCTTGTTGAGGTTGAAGTGTTTGTTAATGGTCCTGGCTCAGGCAGAGAATCAGCCATACGAGCCGTGGCAGCAGCTGGCTTAACAATTAAATTGATTAAAGATGTAACACCGGTTCCTCATAATGGATGTCGTCCACCGAAACGCAGAAGGGTGTAGGGTGAACAGTCTTTTTAAGCGGTGAAAGGTTAGGGAGGTTTAATGGCAAAATATACAGGTCCGCGTTGTCGCTTATGCCGTCGAGAAATGATGAAGCTTTTCTTGAAGGGCACGCGCTGCTATACTGAAAAATGTGGCGTGTCACGCCGTACATTTCCACCGGGACAACATGGTCAACAGCGTGGAGCAAAGCTTTCCAACTATGGTCTTCAGTTGCGTGAAAAGCAAAAAGTGAAAAGAATTTATGGCATTATGGAGCGCCAGTTCAGGAGATATTTTGCAATTGCCGCGAAATCCAAAGGTGTTACCGGTAAAGTCCTTTTGCAGCAATTAGAACGTCGTCTTGACAATGTTCTTTTCAGGCTTTGTTTTGCTATGTCTCATATGCAGGCCAGGCAGCTCGTTAGGCATGGTGCTGTTTATGTGAATGGTCGCCGTGTCAATATTCCTTCATTTTCTGTTGAGGAAGGCGATATGATCGAAATCAAGGGCCGTGAAGGAGCGCGCAAAATAATCAAAGCTAATATTGAATTGTCAAAAGACAGGGGCGTTGCTCCATGGCTTGAGGGTGATCTTGAAAATTTAAAAGGTAAAGTTTTACGTTTGCCGGATCGTGATGATATTCAGATGCCGATCCAGGAACAGCTGATCGTTGAGTTGTATTCGAAATAAAACGAGTCAATAACTTGTACCTGCCTGCCGGCAGGCAGGGAGCGTTAGCGCTCACAAGTTATAATGACGAGTTTTACCCAGCACGTTTTAGATTTTTGAGAAGCTTGCGGGAGAAATAAAAATTGTTCCTTGTTTGACCACGTGGAAATTTTAAAAAGCGGAATAAGAGCGTTATCCCTTATCTAAACATTTGAAAATTTTCCACGCCCAGCATAGCTGGGCAGGAATATTTTCTGCGTAGATTTCGGGATTAATTTTGTAAAGAAAAAGTACCTGTCATAGGCAAAATTAAGGAGGAATACAGATGGGAATTAAGTGGAAAGATTTTCAATTGCCGAAGTTTTTAGAGATAGATGAGGCGACACATACGCCAACCTTTGCGAAATTTACCGCGGAGCCGTTTGAACGCGGTTTCGGCGTGACACTAGGGAATTCATTACGTCGTGTTCTTTTGTCCTCTATTGAAGGAAGCGCTGTGACGTCCGTTAAGATCAGTGGTGCTCTTCATGAATTTAGCGCCCTTGAAGGGGTTCTTGAGGACGTGACGGATATGTTGCTTAATATAAAGAATTTGATCCTTCGTTCGCACTCTCGCGCTGCCAAGACGATTTATATTAAGAAAGACAAGGTAGGGGAAGTGACGGGCCGTGATATTATTACAGATGGAACAGTTGAGATCTTGAATCCTGATTTACATATTGCGACATTGACCAAAGACGTGAAATTTAATCTTGAACTTGAAGTTGGCCGTGGTCGCGGATATGTGTCTTCAGAAATGAATAAGAGGGAAGATCAGGCTATTGGCGCTGTTCCCATAGATTCTATTTTTTCGCCTATAAAAAAAGTAACGTATCGGGTTGAGAATACCCGCGTGGGCCAGAAAACGGATTACGATCGTCTTTTGATCGAGGTGTATACGAACGGTACCATTGATCCGAAAGAAGCGATGTTGTACGCCGCTAATATCTTAAGGGGTCACTTGGATGTATTTTTGAATTTAGGCCAAATTCCGGAAGAGATGGAAGAGGAAGAATCCATGTCTCCTGAGGAAGCCCAGAGATATGAAAAGCTAAGGCTCCCTATTTCGGAGCTTGAATTATCTGTGCGTAGTTCCAATTGTCTTCGAGAAGCCGATATCAAGATTATCGCCGATTTGGTTAGAAGATCTGAGAGCGAGCTTTTAGGTTTAAGAAATTTTGGTAAAAAATCGTTGGCTGAGGTAAAAGAGCTTATTGTTGGCATGAGCCTGACTCTTGGATTTCAGATTGATGATAAAAAATTGAAGAAAGAAAAATAAAGATAAACAGTTTCTAAGAAAAATTAAAGGAATATAATGAGACATAAACGGCATACGCAGAATTTATCACGCTTCAGCTCTTATTTTAAGGCAACGATTCAATCATTGACGCGCGCGGTGATCATCAATCAAAAGATCGTCACGACTAAAGTGAGGGCGAAGTTGGCCAGGCGACATGTAGACCGGCTTATTACGCTTGGTAAAAATATCGATTCTCTGGCGGCTCGTCGTAGGGCTTTTGCGGTCTTAGGTGACCATGGACTGGTGAAAAAACTTTTTTCTGAGATCGCGCCCATGTTCGCTAAGATAGAAGGTGGCTATACGAGAATCATTCCCTATAAGAGAAGACGCGGTGATAATGCGGAGCTTGTTGTTTTAGAGCTTTCCAAACAAAAAGTCATCGCGCATTCAGTTCCTGAAAAGAAGGAATCTAAAAAAGCTGAAAGCGATATCGTTAAGGCAGGGTTAAAAGAGAAGAAGGAACGAGCGTCTGAACAGGCTCAGGAAGCGTCGAGCAAAGAAGGGCAGAAGGTTGTCGCTCCTCCTCAAAAAGATAAACACAAAAAAGATAAAGATAACAAGAAACCTTCTAGGCAGATTTTGGGTGGTTTCGGAAAAATGTTTAAGGCGGAACGGGATTCTTTGTAGTTCTTTTAAAAATTAATCCCACGGCAGGATTTCCCGGCCTTTAGGCCGGGGATGAATGCAGGTTGCCTTTGGGAGGGAATCCCCGGGATGGGGATTCCACTTTTTGTTGAAGTATTTAGTTTATTTCGAGTATAAATATCCGCATGTCGCTTTCCAGAAGAGCCAAAGAAGTCAGTCCTTCAGCAACGCTCCAGATCACGGCGGCAGCAAATCGCATGGTCAAGGAGGGTAAGGATGTCGTTGCCTTTGGCGCCGGTGAGCCTGATTTTGATACCCCTGAAGTCATTAAGCAGGAAGCCATTAAAGCCATCCAGTCCGGGTTTACGAAATACACGCCAACGACGGGAATCGTCGATCTAAAAGACCTCATTTCAAAAAAGTTAAAAACAGAGAATGCCTTAGATTATCCGGCATCTTCTGTTGTTGTTTCCTGCGGAGCCAAGCATTCACTCTATAATATCATTCAAGTTCTGATTGACGAAGGGGACGAAGTTCTAATTCCTGTGCCGTATTGGGTCAGTTATCCTGAGATGGTAAAACTCGCCGGAGGCACGCCTGTTTTTGTCCAGACTAAAAAAGAAAATGATTTTAAGATTGATGTTAATGCGTTATCGCAATATTTGACGAAGAAGACAAGGATATTGATCTTGAATTCTCCTTCGAATCCGTGCGGGGTGGTTTATGATCGTCAGGATTTAGAGAAGATCGCGGATTTTTGCGTTAAAAATAATATCATTTGCATCAGTGATGAGATTTATGAAAAAATAGTCTTTGATGGATTTAAGCCGGTTTCTATAGCGTCCCTTAATGATAAAATCAAGAAGTTGACTGTTACGGTTAACGGATTTTCAAAATCTTATGCAATGACAGGCTGGCGCCTGGGTTATTGCGTGGCTGAGCCTGAAATTGTGAGCGCCGTCTCTAATCTGCAGGATCACTCGACATCCAATCCGACATCTTTTGTTCAGAAAGCAGCCGTAATGGCTTTTTCGTTGCAGGATGATTATTTCAACGATATCTGCGCTAAATTTCAGGAGAGGCGTGATTATATCATCAAGCGTTTAGACGGCTTGAAAGAATTTTTAAGTTATAAAAAACCCGATGGGGCTTTTTATATTTTTGTTAATATTTCAAAAACAGGGCTCGATTCTTTTACTTTTTCAAAACGCTTGCTTGAAGAAGCACTTGTTGCGGTGATTCCCGGGGCACCATTTGGCTGTGATGATTATATCCGTGTCAGCTTTGCGACCAGCATGGAAAAGATAAAAAAAGGTTTTGATAGAATTGAAGAGTGGATCAAAAAAACGCAATGAAGAATGAATAGATTTAGATTTTTTTAAACTACGCTCTTCATTGTTAATTGTTCATTGTTTTTTGTTCATTTTTTCAGCCGAAGGCTGATCCGCCTACGGCGGAAATTTTTAATTGTTTTTATTATGGGAAAAACAATAGCAGAAAAAATATTGAGTCAGCATGCCGGTCAGGATTTAAGGGCCGGCGATTTTGCTGTTTGTCCTATCGATTTTTGTTTTGGGCAGGATGGCACCAGTGGTATTATTATCGATCGTTTTAAAGCGTTGGGTATTGCGCATGTTTTTGATAAGAATAGGTTCGCTATTGTGATTGATCATAGCGCGCCGTCGCCTAACATGGGTGTTTCGGCAGTGCACAAAAAACTTCGTGAGTTTGCTGATGAAAAGGGATTATTGCTTTATGATATCGGCTGTGGTGTTTGTCATCAGATTATTCCAGAAATGGGTCATGTTGTACCTGGTGATCTAGTGTTGGGTGCTGATTCGCATACGTGCACCTATGGCGCTTTAGGGGCTTTGTCTACAGGCGTTGGTTCAACGGATCTAGCCATTAGCTTAGCCAGTGGTAAGAATTGGTTTAAGGTTCCGGAGTCCATTAAGATCATCATTAAAGGAAAACTTCCTAAGGGTGTTTTTTCGAAAGACTTGATTTTGAGAGTTATCGGGGATCTCGGCGCTGACGGAGGCACTTATAAATCTGTTGAATTTTACGGTCCTGCGATCTCATCTTTATCCATGGATAGCCGTTTTACTATTTGTAATATGGGTGTAGAATTAGGGGCGAAGTTCGCAATTATACCGGCCGATAAAGTGACATTGTCCTGGTTGACGAATTTAGAGGCCAGGCGCAATGGCGCAGGCTTGCGTCAACCGGTTCTTGTCGCGGCAGACAAAGATGCTGTCTATTCGGTTGTTAAGGAGTATGATATTTCACAGCTAAGCCCGCAAGTCGCCAAGCCTCACACGGTTGATAATAATGCAATGATTGAAGAGGTTGAAGGAACGCATATCGATGAAGCTTTTCTTGGAACATGCACCAACGGCCGATTGGAAGATTTGACCATTGCCGCCAAGATCCTCAAAAATAAAAAAGTCCATAAACATGTTCGTTTTATTGTGGCGCCGGCTTCAAGGTCTATCTATCTGGAAGCCATGAAACAGGGCCTTCTTGCTATTTTTATAGAGGCTGGGGCCAGTGTTGTTACTCCGGGTTGTGGTCCGTGTGTTGGAACACATAACGGCGTTCCTTCTGTCGGAGAAGCGGTTATTTCGACAGCCAATAGAAATTTTAAAGGACGCATGGGAAATCCCGATGCTTCTATTTATTTGGCATCACCGGCAACTGTTGCGGCATCGGCCATAGAAGGTTATATTGCTGATCCAAGGAAATATTTGAGGACATAAGTAAATTCACACAATTATGGATACTTAACACTAGAAAATGCTTACTTCGTATTTTTCTAGATAAGAGAAATTAAGGAAGAAAATTCGAAGTTCACTCGCCCCGCTTAATTTAATTTTAAAGGAGCAGGGCTCATGAAGGAGCTCAAATGGTTGAGTTAAAAGAACTGTTAATGCTAACGATCACGAAGAAGGCTTCTGATTTGCATTTGACGGAGAATACGCCGCCTATCTTAAGAATTGACGGCCGCCTGACCGTAACGGACTTTCCTAAATTATCCAAAGAAGATACAAAGCGTCTGATTTATACGATCCTGACCACTGATCAGAAAGAGATGTTCGAAAAAAACTGGGAGTTGGATCTTTCCGTTGCCATGCAAGGGATGGATCGTTTCCGTGTCAACGTCCACATTCAGCGTGGCAGCGTTGAGGCGGCTTTTAGAAGAATTCCTTTAGAAATTCCAAGGCTCGCAGATTTGGGCCTTCCCGCGGTTGCGGCTGATTTAGCCAGAAGACCGAATGGTTTAGTGCTTGTGACCGGGCCTACGGGGGTGGGAAAAACAACGACCATGGCCGCTATGATCGACCTGATCAACACAGAGCGGGCGGATATGATTATTTCGATTGAAGATCCTATTGAATTTCTTCATAGCAATAAAAAAAGTATTATCAAACAAAGAGAAGTCTATTCGGACACAAAGTGTTTTGCCGAAGCGCTTCGCCATTCATTACGTCAGGATCCTGACATCATTTTCGTCGGTGAAATGAGAGACTTAGAGACAATTTCAACGGCTTTGACAGCTGCTGAAACAGGCCATTTGGTTTTAGCGACATTGCATACGCCTGATGCGCCTCAGACAGTTGAGAGGATCATCGATGTATTTCCTCCTTATCAGCAGCAGCAGGTTAAATTGCAGTTGGCAGACTGTTTGCAGGGAGTTATCTCTCAGTTGCTTTTGCCCAGGGCCAGCGGCGTGGGTCGAATCGTAGCAACGGAAGTCATGATAGGAACACCGGCCATCAGAAATTTGATTCGCGAACAGGAAATTGAGCAGATCCCAACGCTTATCCAAACCGGCCATCAGTTCGGCATGCACACCATGGACAAGACTTTAAAAGAGCTTTATAAAGCCGGCGCTATCACGTATGAGACGGCATTGGCCAAAGCCAAACACATTGAAGAGTTTAAGAATCTGTAACAGAATAGGCAACTGGGAATAGGTAACGGGCAACAGAAAGCATAAAGAAAGTTCGCTGATACCTGATGCCCGATCCCTGATCTCTGAAAGATGATTTTTTAAAAGGATGTAATATGATTCTAAAAGGCGCTTCATATAAGATAGGTGATGATATCAACACGGATTATGTTATTTCCGGCCGCTATAAATTTGCTATCAGCGATATGAAAGAGCTGGCGAAGCATATCATGGAAGATATTGATCCGACTTTTTATTCGAGATTAAAACCCGGGGCATCTTTTTTGGTTGCAGGAAAAAATTTCGGCATGGGTTCAAGCCGTGAGCAGGCACCTCTCGTCATCAAAGAAGCCGGCATCGTGGGCGTTGTGGCTAAGAGTTTTGCCAGGATATTCTATCGTAACGCTATTAATATCGGTTTGCCTTTGATTGAGGCGGATACGAGCAATATCGCAGAAAGCGACCTTTTGGAGATTGACCTTGAAAAAGGCGTTTTAAAAAATCTTACAAAAAAGAAAGAAGTTAGAATTAATCCTTTGCCTCACGTGATGCGCAAGCTACTTGCCGACGGCGGTTTGGTTGAGCATTTCAAAAAAAATAACGGCATTAAATTATAAATGATTACACATCTGTGCAGATCTGTGCATTTTACTTAAAAAAATGAAATATACCGTTACATTGATTCCTGGAGATGGCATTGGTCCTGAGGTGAGCCTTGCGGCCAAGCGCTGTATTGAGGCGACCGGCGTTGATATTAAATGGGAAGAGTTTATCGCCGGAGAAGAGGCTCTCAAGAAATTCGGAACACCCTTACCGGAAAATGTCATTGAGTCCGTTAAAAAGAACAAAGTGGCCATCAAAGGGCCGATTGTGACGCCTGTGGGAACGGGTTTTCGTTCAGTAAACGTTCAGCTGCGCCACGCGTTGGATCTCTACGCTTGTTTAAGGCCTGCCAAAAGTATCGAGGGCGTCTCTTCTCCTTTTAAAAACATTGATCTCGTGATTGTCAGGGAAAACAGCGAAGATTTGTATATGGGCATAGAGTTTCCTGAAGGGGCTATGGAGACGCATCATTTGATAGACGCTATTAATACTTTAAGCCCAAAAAAGATAAGGCCTGATTCAGGAATTTCTATTAAGCCTATTTCAATTTTTGGGAGCCGCCGCATTGTTAAATTTGCTTTCGAATACGCGCTTAAAAACAACCGTAAAAAAGTTACGTGTGTTCACAAGGCTAACATTATGAAGTACACAGATGGCCTTTTTTTAAAAATTGCCCGCGAAGTGGCGCAGGAATATGCCGGAAAAATTGAGTTCAATGACGCCATTGTTGATAATACAAGCATGCAATTGGTGACGAAACCCCAAAATTTTGATGTGTTGGTCCTTCCTAATTTATATGGTGATATTATTTCTGATCTGTGCGCTGGGTTGATCGGAGGGTTAGGGATCGCCCCTGGGGCCAATATCGGCGACGGTATCGCTCTTTTTGAACCGGTGCATGGTTCGGCGCCCAAATATACAGGCCAAAATAAAGTTAATCCTACGGCGACTATTCTTTCCGGTGTTATGATGCTGGAATATCTCGGAGAACTCAAAGCCGCTAAAAAATTAGAACAGGCTGTTAAAGATGTCATCAAAGAAGGCAAGTCTGTCACCTACGATTTAAAAAAAGACCGCAATGATCCGTCCGCGGCTACGACGAGTGCGATGGCGGATGCGATTATAGAGAAAATCAAATGAGGCCATAATTTACGGACACTTGCCTTTGGCAAGAGGAACGTAAATTATAAGGCCGAATTTGACCCTTGACATTTTGAACGTATGAATAAGCATTACGCATATATTTTGCAATGTAATGATAATCGTAAATATTATGGTCATACGAATAATTTAGCTAAGCGTTTGAAAGATCATAGCAGTGGCCGTGTTAGGTTTACAAGGAATAAGTGTCCGCAATTAGTTTATTTCAAAGAGTGTCTTACGCGTTCTGAAGCTTTTAAGACAGAGATGAGTTTTAAGAATGGTGAAACGCGTAGAACGACGATACAGAAGTTGGTAGAAAGTTTTCCAAAATCAAAATGTCAAGGGTTTAACTCGCAGACGGCCAAAGGCCTACGACTTATGTCGTTATAACTCCGTAAGTCGTCTGCTCGTAAAATGAAAAAGGTCTCTGTTATTGGTGCTGGAAATGTTGGCGGAACAACAGCGATGCGTATTGCTGAAAGCGGCTTAGCGCAAGTTGCTTTGATCGATATTGCCGAGAATATGACTAAGGCTAAAGCCTTAGATATTGAAGATGCTCGTTACGCTCTAAAGTGTGATACCCATATTAAGGGCACGAACGATTTTAGCGCGCTGAGCGATTCTGACATTGTTGTTGTGACCGCAGGGTTCCCCAGAAAGCCTGGCATGACGCGGGAAGACCTGCTTTCAAAAAATGCCGCAATCATGACGGATGTTTGCGGTCATATCACGCGGTATGCCAAAGACGCTATTGTTATTATCGTCAGTAATCCTTTGGACGCGATGACGTATCTGGCGTTTAAAAAAACAGGGATTCCTAAGCATAAGATTTTTGGTATGGGCGTTAATCTGGATTCCTCGCGCTTTGCTAATCTGATAGCAAAAAAACTTGGCGTAGAAGTAGAAAAAATCAATGCACTGGTGATCGGAAGCCACGGAGAGACGATGTTGCCGTTGCCAAGGGCCACAAAAGTCGGGAATAAGCCCTTGGTGGATTTATTAAGCGAGGTTGAAGTCGCGTCTTTAGTGGAGGCGACAAAAAAAAGAGGAGCTGAGATTGTTTCTCTTTATGGCGCTGGCAGCGCTTATTATTCACCGTCAGCCGCGATTTTTGAGATTGTCAAAACGATTCTAAGTGGTCACGCTAAAGAGATTCCGGTTAGTGCTGTTTTGGATGGTGAGTATGATTGTCGCGAGGTGAGTATCGGCGTTTTAACGAAAATCGGTTTAAGCGGTATTGAAAAAATTATTGAAATCGATCTTACTTTGTCGGAAAAACAGGCATTCCAACAATCTGCGCAGGCTATCAAAGAATCTATAAAATTCCTGAATGTATAGTTCGTGTTATTTTTAAGCATTCTAAGTATTATAAGTTTTTGAATTTTATCTTGCGGTAATTTTGTGTAAATTGAATCTGTGCAAATCTGTGATTAAAAATATGAAGTACGATTTGTGCGTTATCGGAGGAGGTTGGGCTGGATTTAATGCGGCCCAGCGCGCTTCAAAACTCGGTAAGAAAGTCTGCTTGATCGAAGACAAAGAGATCGGCGGGACTTGCCTAAACCGGGGCTGTATTCCTACCAAGGCCTGGGTGGCCTATTCCAAACAAAATTATTCTTTCCCTGATATACAAACAAAAGCAAGTCAGATCATTGAACGCCTGCGTCAAGGTATGCAGTTTGTGCTTAAAAGTCGGGCCATCGATTATATCAACGGGAAAGCAAAAATTGTATCCTGCGATACGGTGCGTGTAGGTGAGGATCAAGAGATCAAGGCAAAATTTATTTTGATCGCGACGGGTTCGACCCCGCGTGAATTGCCGGATTTGAAATTTGATCATCAGAAGATTAATTCTACGGATGATATTCTTTCCTGGGAGCAACTCCCGAAAAATCTCCTCATTATCGGTGGCGGCGTTATAGGGTGTGAATTTGCCACAATTTTTAAGCGCTTGGGTGTTGAGGTGACTATTCTTGAAATTGAATCTCAGCTTTTGCCTGGGATTGATGGACAGCTTTCAAAAAAAATCGCTCAAGTGTTTCAAAAAGCAGGTATTAAAATCGAGCTTCAAAAAAAGCACGGTGAGATTGATTTGAATAATTTTGAGAAAATTCTTTTGTCTGTAGGACGCAAGTCTTCGTTGGACGGATTGTGGGAGGACAGTGGTTATATAAGAACAGAAAAAGATAGCATTGTTGTAGACCATGAGTTGAAAACGAATATTCCCAATATCTTTGCCGCAGGGGATTGTATCGGCGGCTATATGCTGGCGCATGTGGCTTCTTACGAAGGAGAACTCGCGGTTAAGAATATGTTCTCTGAGCGTGAGAAAAAAGATTATTCTGTTGTGCCTGTAAGCATATTTACGTCTCCTGAGATCGCCTCTGTCGGGATCAGTGAAGAAAAAACCAAGCTTTCTGTTGAAGAATATAGAATAGCGACGGTTAATTACCTGTCTATCGGTATGGCGCATATATTTGGTGATACTCAAGGGTTTGTTAAAGTTATCGTTGGGACAAGATCCGGCCGTATTTTAGGCGCAAACATTATAGGCCTCGAGGCAACGGAGCTCGTCAATATTTTTTCAATTATGATAAAAAATAACTTAACCATCCAAGATTTAAGAAAGACTATTTTCGCGCATCCGAGTATCTCTGAAATAATCGCTGAAGTGGCAAAGGTTTTGGAGTAAACCCCGTTAGAGAACGGGGTTTACTAACGGTTTGCGCTGATGGTGGTTTTAAACTATTGTCGGCTTTATCACTGGATAACCGCAGACTAAAGTTGGCGGTTATCTCTAACGGGGTAAATATGTATCTTAAACCTAAATGTCACGTCGTTGATTTGGGGATGATCGAGTATCAAAAGTCGCTTGACCTGCAGAAGAAGATTGTCAAAAAGGTCATTGACGGAGAAGTTTCGGATACATTGATCACCTGTCAGCATCCGCATGTGATTACCTTGAGCCGCCTGGCAAAAAAAGAAAATATTCTTGTTTCTTGCGAAGAGTTGAAAAAACTTGGAGTTGGGATTTGTTGGACGGACCGCGGCGGTGATGTGACCTATCATGGGCCGGGGCAAATTGTTCTGTATCCTATTTTTAATTTGAAAGAGGATAAAAAAGACCTGCATATATTTTTAAGAAACTTGGAAGAAGTCGTGATCAGGGCTTTAAGGAATAATTTTGGGCTTAACGCCTATCGCAAAAGCGGCTTAACAGGCGTTTGGGTCGGCCCTTATAAAGTTGCTTCTATCGGCATCGGTGTCAGTCATTGGGTTACCTATCATGGGCTATCGCTTAATGTGCGCACAGATAAGAAATTTTATAATCTGATCAAGCCTTGTGGATTGCCTGATGTTAAGATCGCTTCCATCAATGATTTTTTTGATGATGATGTCTCGCTTGAAACTGTTCGCCTGATGCTGCTTAAAAGTATACAGGATATTTTTGAATGCCATTTAAATTGAAACTATGGATGGGCGCAGATAATATTACACAAGATGAGCACAGAAAAAAGCGTATATGAAAAACAAGAAGGATTGTATAAAGAGCTAACTTATAAAATTATAGGTGCTCTTTATGAAGTTCATAATGAACTTGGTTCGGTGCATAAAGAGAATATTTACCATAAGGCTATTGCGGTAGAACTAAAAAATAGAAAGATTGGTTTTGAAGAAGAGAAGTTTCTCCCCGTCGAGTATAAAGGTCAGAAGGTTGGCAGCTATAAGCCGGATTTCATTATCGAAGATAAAGTTATTTTAGAACTCAAGGCTGTTCCGATATTAACAAAAGCCATGTTTGACCAAATATTTTATTACATTAAAGGTACGGATTATAAGCTTGTTCTTTTAGCTAATTTTGGAACTGCTAAGCTGACCATAAAAAGACGTATTTATACATAACAATCTGTGTCAATTCACATCTGTGCAAATCTGTGAAATTGTTAAATTTTAAATTTATCTGTGTTAATTTCATCTGTGCTGTTCTGTGAAAGTTAGGTTTTAAAAAACAATCTGTGTTGATCTGTGTATGGGTAATCTGTGTATGAAAGGAATCTCGCATGATTAAAGTTTATTTGCCGGAATTAGGGGAAAATATCACGAAGGCAACTGTGTCTTATTGGTATTTTGAAGAGGGGATGTCGGTCGTTGAGGGTAATGATTTGGTTGAAATGACTACAGATAAAGCGACATTTAATGTGCCTGCGCCATGTTCCGGAGCAATCGTTGAAATTATGGCTCATGAAGGCGATGTGGTGGAGGTGGGGAGCGTTTTGGCTACAATAGAAGAAGAAACAGGTGGAAATAGCCCAGCAGAGGGGGAAGGGGTTTAAAAAGTATTGACTTTTCGTCTGTCTCTTGATAAATTATATACAGAGTTGGATTACATTTTATCTGTATCTTGTTTTAAAATATAAAGTTATAAAGAGATTGCATAATTTCGCAGATTAAATTTGTTTGGAGGATTAAGGGCGAAAAGTCATACTTCATATGTTTAAAACTTTAACAAAATTTAAAAAGTTTTATAATTTTTTTGTATCAAAGGGTCGATAAACCCCTTGTCCATGACGGTCAAGGGGTTCTTTATTACGTTTTCACCATAAGGTAAGAATAGGATAAAACGTAATAACCCCGCGAAGCTGCTTGGCGAAGTGGGGTGCAGATCATTTAAAACTTATTATGAAAAAAAAGATCGTGATTACCGGCGTTGGTATTTTGGCATCCAATGCTATCGGTAAAGAGGCTTTTTGGAATGCTTTGGAAAAAGGGGTCTCAGGGATCAAAGAAGTTTCGCTCTTTGAAACAACAGCGTTAAAATCAAAGCTCGCCGGAGAAATAAAAGATTTTGACCCAAAGCCCTATTTGGGTGAAAAAGGTCTAAGGCTTTTAGACAGAAGTACCATCCTTGTCAATGTGGCGGCAAAATTAGCCTTGGATGACGCCAATTTTTCAGTTACTAAAGATAACGCGGATGAAGTGGGCGTAGTTTTAGGCACGACCTTAGGCAGTGTTTGGAGTATCAGCGAATTTGATAAGCAGGCTTTGCGCGAAGGGCCCAGGTATGTGAATCCCGCTCTTTTTCCTAATACTGTGATCAATTCTCCTGCCAGCCAGATTTCAATACGATTTGGCATTACGGGATTTAATACAACTATTGCGACAGGCTTTACATCAAGCTTGGATGCGCTTAAATATGCCTGTGATTTTATTCAACTCGGACGCGCCAAGGCTGTTTTGGTTGGCGGTGTTGAAGAGATGTGTATTCAGACGTATTTAGGTTTTTATAAGCTTGGTTTTTCGGCTGCATCAAAAAATGGCGGAATTGAATTGTCGTGTCCGTTTGACAAAAGACGCAACGGTATTATTTTTGGCGAAGGGTCGGGCATGTTTTTAATTGAAGACGAAGAGAGCGCGAAAAAACGGGGAGCTAAGATTTATTGTGAGGTTAAGTCTATCGGCTACGCGTTTGATCCGTTTCGCGTGAATAAGTATAACCGCCGCGGCCCCGGAATCCGTCAGGCATTAAAAAAAGCTTTAGACGAGGCCGGATTAGTCATGGGTGATATTGATTATATTAGCGCTAATGCTAATTCAACTAAAGAAGCTGATGTGATTGAGACAGAGGCTATTTGCGATGTATTTGGCGATAAGGCTAAAAAACTCCCCGTAAGTGCTATAAAATCCATGATTGGTGAGACTTTCAGCGCTTCAGGCGCTATGCAGATGGCTGCAGGCATTGGTTCATTGGAAAATCAGTTTATTCCGCCCACAATCAATTATGAAGAAAAAGATGCGGATTGTGATTTGGATTATGTGCCTAATAAATCAAGAAAAGCAAAGCTTTCCAATGTTTTGATCAGTTGTTTTGGCCCAAGCGGCACGAATAATTGTATTATCTTGTCTAAATAGACAAGATAAGTCGATAGTCGATGGTCTATAGTCTATAGAAAAAAATGGAAGATAAAATTTTTAAAGATAAAGTGGCAATTGTAACAGGCGCGACAAGGGGCATAGGCCGCGCTATAGCCTTAGAACTCGCAGGTTTAGGGGCTAAGGTTGCTTTTAATTATCTTATAAGCCAGGATGAAGCAAGGCTGCTTTTGGAGGAGATAGAGAGGCTTGGTTCACAGGGCTTGAGTTTTAAAGGAAATGTCAAAGATTATCAAACGTGTCGTGAGTTTGTGGAGCAGGTAAGGAATTACTTTGGCAGCCTTGATTTTTTAGTCAACAATGCCGGAAAAACCAGTGATAAGGCATTCATGCTCATGGATAAAGAAGAGTGGCAGGATGTTATTGATACGAATTTAACTGGATATTTTAATATGTCGCGTTCAGTTATTGTGACTTTTTTAAAACAAAAAAGCGGCAGTATTGTTAATATTTCATCTATCAGCGGCATCAGTGGGATTGCAAGACAAGTTAACTATTCAGCGTCAAAAGCTGGTATAATAGGCTTAACAAAAGCATTGGCAAAAGAGGTTGCGCCTTATAAAATCCGCGTTAACTGCGTGGCGCCGGGTTATGTTGAAACAGACATGACGAGTTTTTTGAAAGATGACGTTAAGCAGAAAGCGATTGAATCCATTCCTTTTGGCCGTTTTGGAAAAGTGAAGGAAATCGCGAAAGTTGTTTCATTTTTATTGAGCGAAGATTCAAATTATATTACAGGACAAGTCATTAAAGTGGACGGTGGTTTGCATACATCATGGTGAGGCTAAGACTTACGGAACGACCAAGAGGAGTGTGCGTAAGTCTTTTGGCTGAACATGACCCTTGACATTTTGAACGTATGAATAAGTATTGCGCTTATATTCTGCAATGTAGCGATAATTGTAAATATTACGGTCATACGAATGATTTAGCTAAGCGTTTGAAAGATCATGGTCAAGGTCGTGTTAGGTTTACAAGAAATAAACATCCAAAATTAGTTTATTTTAAAGAGTGTTCTACGCGTTCTGAAGCTTTTAAGACAGAAATGAGTTTTAAGAATGGTAAAACGCGTAGAACGACGATACAAAAGCTGGTAGAAAGTTTTCCAAAATCAAAATGTCAAGGGTTTAATTCACAGACGGTCAAAGACCTACGACTTACGTCGTAGTAAATCTGTAAGTCGTCTGCTCATTAAAGGAGAAAGCTAACTTATGGCCGACGTCAGAAAAGAAGTGCTTGCAATTGTTTCAATGGTGATTGAGAAGGCGCCTGACCAGATCCCTCCAGATGCTCACTTGGTGCAGGATATTGGCGCTGATTCCATGATGGCGCTTGAAATCCTTGCAGCCCTGGAAAAAAAGTACAAGATCATTATTCCTGAAGAGAAGCTGAAAGATTTAACTACGTTAAACAAGATTATTGAATTAGCTGAAAGTTCGTTAAAGAAGAAAGTCAAATAAGGCCATAATTTACGGACGCTTGCCTCTGGCAAGCAGGAACGTAAATTATAAGGCCGAATTTGACCCAGCACTAATTTTAAAATGTACTGGTATATATTCTAAAGAATCAAAAAAATGACGAACTTTATTACGGATATACCAATGATTTAGAAAGACGAATCAAGGAACATGCTCGCGATGGGGAGTGGGAGCTTGTTGGGTGTGAAGGTTATAAAGCAGAATTAGATGCAAGAGAAAGAGAACGAAAGCTTAAGCATTACGGTCAAGCAAGAACTCATTTAAAAAGCAGATTGAAAGGATCTTTACAACTGTAAAAATTAGTGCTGGGGTTAGTAGCCTGGATTCAATCTTCTATTTTCGAAAATTTATGAATAAAGTCTGCTACAACATCGAAGACATAAAAAAGCTTATTCCTCAGCGTTTTCCTTTTCTGATGATAGACCGCGTGATTGAGGCAAGCCCTGAAAAGGTCGTTGCTTTAAAAAATGTTTCGGTTAATGAACATTTTTTTCAAGGCCATTTTCCTGATCAAAAAGTCATGCCCGGGGTTTTGATCACTGAGGCTATGGCGCAGACAGGAATTGTTCTTTTTAGGCAGAAACATGATACAGAGAAAACTTTATTTTTGGTATCTGTTAAGGCGAGATTTTTTAAGCCTGTTTGCCCTGGCGATCAGTTACGCATTGAAGCAACGCCTGTTAAGTTTCTCTCTAAAATGGGCATTTTTAAGGCTGTCGCAACAGTAGGAAGTGACAAGGTTGCTGAAGCAGAGATCGCGTTTGGGACTCAGGACGCTAAAGCATAGAAATAATATTTAGCATGAATAATCACGAATTGAACACGAATGATTACAAATTTTGTCCTAAATGAATAAAAAAATACAAAGCAAACGCCGAGTCGTCGTAACAGGCCTCGGCGTTGTTTCTTCTATAGGCATTGGTGTTGAAGAATTCTGGAAAAACCTCATTGCCGGCAAGTCCGGCATTTCTGAAATAGAAGCATTTGATACCTCCCAATATCCCATCCATAAAGGCGGCGAAGTCAAAAAATTCAAGCCTGAACAATTCATCGATAAACGTAAACTAAAACATCTTGGTCGTGCTTCACAATTGGCCATAGCAGCAACAAAGTTAGCTATAGATAATGCAGGCATTGATAAAAATTCTATTGAGAATGCCGGAGTTTTATTTGGCACAACTATGGGTGAAACACAGGTTATGGAGATGATGGATAAGGCCTGGGTTCATGAAGGAGATGAAAAAATTGATCTAAAGTTGATTCCAACTTATACGAGTAACAATATTTCTGTTAATGTTGCGGGTTTCTTTTCGTCTACAAATATCAATGCTGTTATTCCAACTGCCTGCGCTTCAGGTAATTATGCCATAGGCTATGGATTTGATTCTATAATTGCCGGTGATGGGGAGGTATTTATTTGTGGTGGCGTTGATGCTTTCTCTAAAGTTGCCTTTGCTGGTTTCAATCGTCTTTATGCCATGGCATCTGAAAGATGCCAACCATTTGATAAGAATAGAAAAGGCATGATGTTGGGTGAAGGGGCTGGTGTTTTGATTTTAGAGTCTTTAGAACATGCTCAAAAAAGAGGAGCTAAGATTTATGCAGAAGTCATGGGTTATGGCTTAAGTTGTGATGCGCACCACATGACCCAGCCTTCTGAAGAGGGTATTGCCAAATGTATTGAAAAAGCTATAAAAGAATCAGGCATTTTGAAAGATAAAGTGGATTATATCAGTATGCATGGCACAGGGACTCCCCAAAACGATAAAGCTGAATGCGGAGCTTTAAAAAAAGTTTTTGGTGATAAGACTAAAACTATTCCCTGCAGTTCTATTAAATCCATACTTGGCCATACTATGGGAGCAGCTTCAGCCATAGAAGCTATTACGTGTTGTTTAGCTATAAGAGACAGTATCGTACCTCCGACAATAAATTATGAAACTCTTGATGAAGATTGTGATATTGATTGCGTTCCAAACAAAGCAAAAAAGCTAAAGAACGTAAAGGTAGCGCTGAATAATGCCTGTGCGTTTGGTGGAAATAACGCAAGCATGGTAATTAAAAGTCTCGCTTAAAAATGAAAAAAAATATTTTTATTACTGGTGCAAATGGTTTCTTAGGTTCTCATATCATGCAACAAATATTAAAGAATAGGAAAGATTATAATCTGTATCTTTTGATTAGAAAAAATAAATTTCTTAACGCAGAAAAACGTTTTTATGTTTTTCTAAAATATTTTTATGGTAAAGATTATTCTTTAGATTTATTAAGAAGGATTCGAATTATCGAAGGGGATTTATATGAAGATGATTTAGGTATAAGAAGATCGGATTTCAATGCTTTATATAATAAAATTAATGAAATATATCATTGTGCTGCTAATATTGGTTTCAGGGTGCCATTGGATGATGCTAGAAGAATAAATGTTGTAGGCACTAAAAATATTTTAGAATTTTCAAAAAAGTTAAAAAAATTGAAAAAAATAAATTATATAAGTACTGTTTTTATTGCAGGGGAAGATAGATGTATTTTTGACGATAATAAAAAAATAGAGAGCTTGAGTCGTTGTTTTAATAATACATATGAACAAAGTAAATACGAAGCTGAATTGTTAATTAAGAAATATAAAAACGCTGGATTGAGTATTACTATTTTTAGGCCAAGCATTTTGGCTGGTGAATATCTATCGGGTAGAACAACTAATTTCCAAATGTTCTATGAATTTCTACATTTTTTTTCATTAGAATTATTTAAAAACGTTCCTCTGGATGTTAATGTTGAGCATAATATGATAGCTGTTGATATAGCTGCTAAAGCAATTTTCTATTTAGCTGAAAATGAGACTCAAGAAAATGTTTATCATATTATTAATCCCAATAATGGGTTATTTTTAAATTTTTTAAAAAAAGCAAGTAATTTTTTTGGATATTGCAACCCTAAGTTTATTCCATTAAAAAAATTTAGATTTAATCGATTAACTATAATTCAAAAAAAAATTTTAGAGCCTTTTATACCTTATTTTAATTATAAGGTTTTATTTAAAGCTTCTAAAACAGAGGCCAAGTTAAAGCAGGTTAATTTTTCGTATCCGGTTATGTCAGAAGACTTTTATTGCAGACTTTTTGCTTTTTGCAAAATGTCTGGTTTCATCAAATGCAAAAATAATGAATAATAAATATGATGTTATTATAATTGGAGCTGGGATTGGAGGATTAGTTTGTGGCTGCTATTTATCGAAAGCAGGTTTAAATGTTTTGATTACTGAAAAGAATCCAAGAGCAGGAGGTTGTTGTTCTGGATTCAAGAGGGGAGAATTTTATTTCGATACGGGGGTTCATTATTTCGGTGGTATAAAAGGTGGATCTTTAGAAAAAATATTATCCGAATTAGATATTTTAGAAAACTTGAAAGTTAAGTTTATAGAGCCGCCTCTAAGAATTATTATGTCAGATTTATCGATTAGGGTTTATTCTAACCAGTTTGATACTTTAAAAGAATTTAGTAATGTCTTTAAACAAGAAAAGAATAATCTAAAACTTTTCTTTGACTATATTTTGAAGGAAAATTTTGTTGAATTATATTCAGAAATTAAGCATTGTACTTTTAAAAAATTACTTGATAAGTATTTTTTAGATGAGCGATTAAAAGCAATTTTTAATATTCTTTTAGCAAATATTGGATTATCTTCAGACCAGGTGTCTGCTCTTTCCGCGATTGCTCTATTCAGACAATATATTTTTAAATTGGGATATTCTATGAAAGATGGTTCTCAAGAATTCGCTGATTTTTTAGTTAAGGAATTTAAAAGAAATGGTGGAAAGATTTTATTTTCCAGTGAGGTTGCTAAGATTTTAACAAAAGATAAATCCGTTGATTCAATCTTACTTAAAGATGGAAGAAAATACCTTTCAAATAATATTATCTCAAATGTCGATGCGACTTCAACATTTTCTAATCTTTTGGATTACAAAACTGATATGTCAATTAAAATTAGTACTTTAAAACCCTCTTTATCAGTTTTTTCTCTCTTCGTTGGTTTGATTACGAAAGATTTAAATACAATTAAAAATAAATTAGAAAATTTATTAATTTGCTCTTCTATGGATTCAAAAAAACATTTCTTAAAAAATAATCAAAGTGATTTTGATGATTTCAGTTTTATTTTAATTACTTTTCCATTTTTTTCAGAAGAAAAAACTGGTAATAAGCTTTCTTTGACAGCGCATTCTTTAGTTCCTTATATATCAAAAGAATTTTGGAGTTTGAATAGAGAAAAATATTCCAACAAAATGTTTAAATTGATTAAGAAATATTTAGGTGGCCTAGTTAATGAAGTTGTTGTTTTTGAATCTGCTACTCCGGTTACCTATGAAAAATATACAAGCAATAGAGATGGAGCCGCTTATGGCTGGGAAACTTCGTTGGATCAGATTAAATCTCATACTTCTCCTGTTACGACCGAAGTTAAGGGGTTGTATTTGACTGGACATTGGGCTACGAGTGGTTTAGGGCAATGCGGAGTTCCTGGAGTTGCGATTTCTGGCAGAAAAGCTGCAGAATTAGTTTTGACAAAATTAGGTAAAATTTGGCCTTATGGCTTAATTAAAATGTGAAATAGCAATGATAAGTTTTTTTACTCTTTCCACATTTTTATTTTTTTTCAAACATTTTTTTGGTGACTTTTTGCATAAGTACAAGTAAAGATAAAATATAATATTATTTGGTGATTGTTTTTCACAATGGCTGCTTTTTGAGGCCTGGGTTCTTTTGAGTATTCATCCACTTTAATTTAACAAAACAAATAAATATGGGTTTATATAAATGCGCCATGCAGAACTCATAATTTTGGGGGAAGTGTAGATTTTTTATCGAATAAAAGATTGAAAATAAATAAAATTCTATCGGATTTAAATGATGAACAGATTGAGATATGCGAAGTAGTACTTTACATACAGTTAGTCAAATTAGATCAAATCTTGTGTTTCGAAAATCATTTATACGCGATTTTGTTCTTACTGTGTCTCCTGACTACCTGTAGAATGGGCCATGCTGGAATATAGAGTGTTGCTGTTTCAAGTAGAAAGGGTGTTGAGGTTATTTTGCTAGAAATTAATAAAAAATTGAACTTATTCAAAAACTTTTTTATAATCTTAAAATGAATATTTTTTCCTTTTCAGCTATCCTCATAATAATAACCAGTTTATCAATGTCTATTTTAGTTTTTAAACAAGGGAAAAATAAGAAACTTAGTCATACCTGGGGTTGGTTTTGTTTGATGGCGGCGCTATGGGGTGTGGGCAGCTATAATATTTCAAGATGCGCATCCTATGATAATGCTTTTTTATGGTGGCAAATTTCTTTTATAAGTATAATAGCAACCCCTATTTTTTATACAACTTTTGTTCATATCCTTCTTGATTTAAAAAATAGATTTCTTTTTTTTATAATTTATAGCTTTTTTTTCATTTTTTTATTTTATGTTTTTTTTAAAAAAGAATTTTTCTTAGGTGATTTAAGATTTGTTTTTAATGAATTTTATTGGTATCGACCATCTAAATACCTAAACAAAAGTATTGTTTTTTATATTTTTTACTTAGGCTTCTACTGGCTTTTACTTTCCTATTCTTTTCTACTGCTTGTTAAAGAATTTTTTAGATCCTCAGGTATTAAATCATATCAATTAAAATATTTTATTGTTGGTTCAATCGTTGGTTGGCTAGGACCACATGGACTTTTTTTAATTGCTTTGGGTTTTAATATTTTTCCATTTTCTAACTTCTTTATAGTAATTTATCCTTTGATTATTGGATATGGAATTATACGCTATCGTCTTTTGGACATGAGTATTGTTTTTACAAAGGCTGGAATTTTTGTCGCTGTGTATTCACTAATTCTTGGAATTCCATTTTTTATAGGTTATAAATTTCAGCTTTTTTTAACATCTATTCTCCATAATAATTGGTGGTTGGGGCCTCTTGTTAGTTCAACAATTTTAGCTACTATCGGTCCTTTTGTTTATCTGTATTTTGACAAAAGAACACAAGATAGATTATTAAAAGAACAACGAGGTTATCAGAATATTCTAAGAAATGCTTCGAGTGGAATGATAAGAATTAAAGATCTTGGCAAACTTTTGAATCTTATTGTTCACGTTGTGACAAAAACTGTCAGAATCAGAAATGCTGCTATCTATTTATTAGATAGAGAAAATAATACTTACGCACTACAGGCAATCAGGGGAGATGGTATCACCAAACAAGTTGATCATGTTGTTGATGCAGGTTCTCCTTTGATTTGGACAATGACAGATAGGAGAAGTTTAGTTGTTACTGAAGAAGAAACAATGCGCTTAAACGATGAGCAGGAGAATATTGGCTTGTTAAAATTAACTGAACAATTGCTTAAATTAAAAGCAGACTTAGTTGTTCCTAGTTTTGTTGATGATAGGTTGATTGGTTTTATTGCGTTAGGAGAGAAAGTTTCTAAGAAGCTCTACAGCCAAGATGATATGAATGTTTTTTCAGTTTTGGCTAACCAGGCAGCCTTGGCAATCGAAAATGCTCAGTTTTATGATGAGATAAAACAAACTCATGAGCAATTGTTTCAGGCAGAAAAAATGGCGACCATTGGTACTATGGCAGATGGCTTGTCTCATCAAATAAATAATAGATTTCATGCGCTTTCTTTGATTTCTGGTGATGCTTTAGATGTGCTAAATACTTCTGATTTGTCGGGTGCTAGTGCTGAAGTTAAACAACTTGTGGCTGATGTCAAAGATGCGTTACAGAAAATTCAAAACAATGTTTTGCAAGGGGGTGAGGTTGTAAAAGGTTTGCTCAAGTATTCGAGGCCTGGAGATAGTGGCTTTGAGCCAGTAGATTTTAAAGATGTTTTAAAAGGTTCTTTAGATATGGTGCAGTATAAAATTAAGCTTGTTGAAATTGATTTCCTTGAAAAAATCATCCCAGATTTGCCCAAGATACACGGCAATCTGACTCAGCTTCAAGAGGTATTTTTTAATTTGATTGATAACGCTTATGATGCGACGAGAGAGCGAAAGTTGACTTTAAATGAAAAGGATTACAAGGGAAGAATAGAGGTTATTGCCAGGGTTAATGAAAAGAATAGCATCGAAATCAATGTTATTGATAACGGAATGGGTGTTAAAGACTTGGATAAAAAGAAAATGTTTACGCCGTTTTTTACAACCAAGGCTACAGCTAAGAAGGGCACAGGGCTAGGCCTTTATGTTATAAAAAAAATCATTTCAGCTCACAATGGCACAATAACAGTAGGTTCTGTTCTTGAGAAAGGAACTCATTTTCTTATTGAACTTCCGCTGAATCATGAACCTTTCAATAATAAAACTGTGTAATAAGGTAGTAGCTGTATATACATACGTCTAAGTGCAAGCATAAAGTTGACAAAGTGTATCACTTATGCTACACTTTATGCGGAGGTAAAAAATGGCGACTAAGCATCCAAGATTAAATATTGTACTTGAAACCCCTTTGTATGCCGCGGTAGAGCATCTTGCAAAAAAAGATCATGTTTCTTTGTCTTTAAAGGCTCGCGATTTGATCCGTGAGGCACTCGAATCTTACGAAGATGTCCACTGGAACAAGATTGCCGAAGTTCGTGAAAAGACTTTTTCGAAGAAATCCGGCTTATCTCATAAGCAAGTTTGGGGATGATAGATGGAATATAGGCTTATTTATCACCCAAATATAGTAAGTGAAGACCTGCCTAAAATCTCAAAGAATATCAAAGAAATAATAAAACGAGCTATTGAAGAAAGACTGCTAAAAGATCCTGTTTCGTTTGGGGTTCCTTTACGGAAAAACCTTAAAGGTTATCGAAAGCTACGCGTTGGAGATTATCGGGTTATTCATAAGGTTTCTGGGAATCTGATAATTATTTTAAAAATTGTCCATAGGAAGGAAGTTTATGGCAAGGTTTTTAGTCGTTTGAGTTGATTGTCTCGCACAAATTGAGGGGAAAGTGTTTAAATGTTAGAAACTTTCCTTTTTTCTCAGATATCTTGATATTTATGTCAGCGGTATCTTTATCCTAAACACACTCCCGTTCCCGATCTCACTCTCTGCTGTAATCTTCCCCCCATGATTCTGAATAATCTGATGCACAATGGATAGCCCTAAGCCTGATCCTGAGTCTTTGGTGGTAAAGAAGGGGTCAAAGATGTGCTTCAAGTGTTCTTTGGAGATACCTGAGCCAGTGTCTGCAATATCAATCTCAAGGGTGCCATCTGAACCAGTTATTGTCTTAACTGTGATCTTACCGCCTTTAGGCATGGCTTCTATAGCGTTTAAGAGGATGTTTAAGAGGACCTGCTTGATCTGGGAAGGGTCTATTTTAATCTCTGAATCCTGATTCTCGTAGCTTTTCTCTATCACAATATGGTGTTTGAGGAACTCGCTGTTCAAGAACTCTAAGATATCATCTATAAGTTGAGCAATATTCGTCTTCTGGAATGACGGAGGCGCCG
>JAGVOQ010000026.1 GCA_020052645.1 Candidatus Omnitrophota bacterium | reverse complement strand
TGGTTTCTTTTCCCTACAAAGTTAATCCTGAAGTCTGCGTAGAAAATGTTCCTTTAGGAAGATTTTCAAGCGTTTAGACAAAGGATCATCTTGCCTATAATGAGTTTCTTTTCCCTACCCCCTTTTCTTACAAGGATCGAAAAGGACAATCCTTTCTGGATTGAAAATTAATCCCGAGATCTGCGTAGAAAATATTCTCACCCAATTGCCCTGGCAAGAATATTTTCAAGCGTTAAGATAAGGGATAGTTTTTGCCTATACAATGGTTTTTATTCCTTAGTCCCTTCCTCTATTTGGAACCAGGAAGGACTATCCCCTCTGGGATTAGCCCCTTCCTTATTCGGAATTAGCAAGGTTCATCCCCTGCTGAGTAGGACCCTTCTTTTATGTGGAGCTAGAAAGGTCTGTCCTTTGTGGACTAAAAAATTTCTCACCCCGTGTGCGCTAGGCAAGAAATTTTTAGAGTATCTAAACGAGGGACACACTTATTTGCTTTATCGTTTATTTCTTAATCTCCTTTGCCACGATCACTTCGTCGATAATCCCGTATTCTTTAGCTTCATGCGACGACATAAAATAATCACGATCAGAATCTTTTTTTATTCGTTCCAATGTCTGACCTGTGTGCTTAGATAAGACCTGTTCTAAGGTATCACGCATTCTTAAAATCTCATTTGCCTGAATCGATATATCCGACGCTGCCCCTTGAACACCACCCCATGGCTGGTGGATCATGATCCGAGAATTCGGAAGCGCGTATCGCTTGCCTTTTGTACCCGCTGCCAAAAGAAGCGAACCCATGCTGGCCGCCTGGCCCATACAATAAGTGGCCACATCACACTTAACAAATTGCATGGTATCATAGATAGCCAAGCCGCTCGTCACCGATCCACCGGGCGTATTAACATAGACGCTGATATCCCTGTTGACATCTTCCATCTGTAAAAATAAAAGCTGGGCGATAATAAGGTTGGCCACATTGTCATCAATGGGCGTGCCGATAAAAACAATGCGATCTTTCAATAGACGCGAGTAAATGTCATAAGCCCGTTCGGCGCGTCCGGTCTGCTCAATCACCATAGGGACCAAAACTTGATTCTGTGGCATAATCTCCTCCAGTTTTTAAAAAAATGAACAATGAATAATTAACAATGAACAATTACAAAAAATCTATTAAAAATATAAAATCGTGAAGAATAATTATATTTGTTTTTCTTTTTTTCATCAATTGTTCATTCTTCATTGTTAATTGTTAATTCTTTTTTAGTTCCATTCTGCTTCGGCAAATAAAAATTCGATCACGCGGTTCACCAATTGATCGTCAGCCTGCATTTTTTCACATTTTCCGATCTCTTCCAAAATCAAAAAAACCTTAACCTGCTCTTCAGCCTCCGTCTTAAATTTAGGCTCGAATTCCTCCAGGCGTTTTTTAATATTATCTTCAGCCAAACCATACTCAGCCATCTGATGCTCGGCCTGATGCTTCAATTCATGCAGTCTTTTTGCAACCAATGAAGCCGGAGCGACAAAAGAACTTAAAGACACAAGCTGATTGATGAGATCCCTCTCCAGGCGCGCCCTCTCTTCATTTTCTTTTTTTAGATACAACTGTTTATTCAGACAATCAAAAAGCTCTTCTTTTGTACGATACCCCAAACCTTTTGCCAATCGCGCATCATCCACATCCGGCCGCGTCTTCTTCAGTTGTTTCAAGGTCTCTTCTATTTCAGACGGCTCGATCTTAATTTCATTTTTTTTAAGCTTTAAGCCTTTGTACTGCTTGATCTTGATTTCAGGCTTGATCTCTACCGTTGCTCTATACGTCAAGATATCACTTTCAAGTTTTACCTCAGCTATCTCTGGAACATCGATGACGTCGACAGATTCAGACTTCACGCTCTCGGAATAGGTCTCAGAAATCAAATTTTTCATAACCTCTTCGCGGGCAAGTTTAGAATGATGCTGCTCAAGCACATGACGCGGGGCTTTACCAGGCCTAAATCCAGGGATCTTAACGTCCTGACCGATCTTTTCATAGATTTCGTCAAATTTTTTCTTGACCCTGTCTGAAGGAACTTCAACATCAAGGATCATTTTGTTTTCTTTGGATCTCGTCGCTGTAACTTTCATTAGAAAAGCTCCTCTGTTAGTAATGCTTATAACTTGTTTTCGTGATTCAACCCAGCACTTATTTTATATAAAATAAGTGCTGGGTGAATTCGGCCAGATGACTTATGACGTTTCCAACGTCATAAGTCATGGCCTCATTCACATGCTAAATTTCTCTCCCAAATAAATCTCTCTTGTCTTAGGGTCATTGATCAAATCAGACGCACTGCCATGAATCAAAATTTTCCCGTTCGCGATCAGATAAGCGCGATCCGTAATTGAAAGAGTTTCGCGGACATTGTGATCCGTTAAAAGAACACCAAGCCCTTTTTCTTTTAAATCACGAATAATCTCCTGCGCGTCCGCAACGACAATGGGATCGATACCGGAAAATGGCTCATCCAAAAGAATGAATGAAGGGTTTGTCACCAAGGCCCTTGTGATCTCAAGCCTGCGGCGTTCCCCACCTGACAACGTATAAGCCCTGTGTTTCCTTAAATGCGCGATTTTTAATTCTTCCAACAAATTATTCAATCTTTTTTTGCGCTCCCGATAAGAAATAGGCAGCGTTTCTAAAATCGACATGATATTCTCTTCAACGGTAAGTTTTCTAAACACAGAACTTTCCTGCGCGAGATATCCTATGCCGCAATGCGCCCTGTCATGAATGGGCATACGCGTGATCTCGTTATTATCAAAAACTATCTTACCCTTCTCCGGGGGAATGATGCCAACGATCATATAAAAAGTCGTTGTTTTACCGGCGCCGTTAGGCCCCAGGAGACCGACGATCTCACCCCGCTTAACCTCTAAATCCACGCCGTCGACAACGCGACGATGATGATAGGTTTTCACCAGACCCTTGGCCTCAAGGAGAAACATTTTTTTCCTCCTCTTTGGCTTCTTGGGGGAACATGACCAGTTTTGGCCGGCCTGTCAACACCAGGCGTTTATCCGCCCCGGTAAAAATAAGGCCATCGCTATAAGAAGTATTTTCTCCACGCACGATCTTGACATTCCCTTGAGCAACAAGTTTATCGATCTGTTTCGCCTCAGAACTAAAAATGATGGTCATCTTATCAGCAAACATCGTCCCTTGCCCGCTGTCTCCTTCAACCTTAACATTCTTTTCAAAAACAGCTGTGTTCTTTTCATAATTAAGCTCCATTGGTCCTTCACAGGTGATCACAACGCGCCCGGTGCCAAACCCAATGCCAGGACTTTGAGAGCTGTCTTTTTTAACTTTCTCCTTCTTGTCGTCCAAAGTAACCTGGACGTCTTTTCCAAATTTAGCGACTTTAAAATCAGGATTGGCCTCAAGACCTTTGGCGCTGGCCGTCATGTTATCTTTAGTAATATGAACCTGATCATCCGTCGATATACGCTGTTCTTTCTGCGCCCAAGAAAGAGAATCCGTATTCATCTCGGCCCCGCTATCGGCAACAGCGCGCACATTATCCGTCAGATACACAATGCCATTCGCTTTATCCATTGAGCCATGATCAGCGGTCACCACCATACTATCTTTTACTCCATACATATGCGCAGTGATATCGTTGATTTTGACATCATTGCCCTGCATGTCCATTGAACCGCCCTGAACTTCCCAGGTCTTTTGGCCTTTGGCGCCATAACCGGCAAGATTAAAATCCAACATCTGCTGCGGTTCAGAAGAACCCATCGGAGAAACACTTGTCCCGCTCGGCTCCGCGGAAAAAACGGGCCCCGTAAAAATTAACAACATGAACACACCCGAAAAAACAAATATCTTCATAATCCCCTTTTAGACAAGATACTTATTATTATGTAAGAGGGACATTCTGTCAAGCAAAGTCCGCCAGAGATCTTTTTTTTTGAGAATCAGATTGACGCCGTTTAATAATAAAGGGCAAGCGCTTTATTCCAGAGACCTTTAGACTTTAAAATGAGCTCAGCAACTTCACGGACAGCGCCACGGCCGCCGTTCTTTTCCGTAACATAAATAGACGCCTGTTGGACTTCGTGACACGCGTTACGGGTGGCGATCGACACACCGGCTTTTTTCAAAACACTTAAATCCACGAGATCATCCCCTACAAAACAAACCTCTTCATCTTTTAAGCCGAATTTCTTACGGATCTTCTCATATACTTTTACCTTAGGCAAAATGTTCTCATAGACAGCCTCTATCCGCATATCTTTAGCGCGGGGACGGATCGATTTAGAACCTTTAGCTGTAATTAAAATCGTTTTGATCCCCATGCGTCCCAAAAGATACACCCCGAGTCCGTCATGGACGTCATAAAACTTGGCATCCACTCCCCGGCTGTCATAAACAATACGTCCGTCGGTCAGGACACCATCAACGTCAAGAAGAAGAATTTTAATCTTCTTCATTTTAGCTTTAAGCTGTGAATTGATTTTTGACATAAATGAATCTCCACGGACTAAAAGCCTAAGGATTTCTGAGCTTCGAGTGGAATCCTCCGGGCTAACCCAGAAAGGGTAGTCCTTCCTAATCATCATAAAGGAAGGGACTAAAGTCCGGGGCTCCTTTTTTCTTTCAAACAATCAGAGAGAATAAT
>JAGVOQ010000035.1 GCA_020052645.1 Candidatus Omnitrophota bacterium | reverse complement strand
GATCCGGTTTTTGGAATAATCAAAAAGAATATCTGCGGACTCATCCTTGAAGCGGACGGAATACTTGTTGAAGCGCTCTGGGTCTGCGGCAAACATATCGCTCATGCGCTTACTTTTCATGACTTGATAGAGCGCTTTGAGTTTTTTCCAGGCTGAGGCTGTGGTAGGGTTAATGTTAGATAAGCCAACTTCTGCAACCGCCTTCTGTCCTGCCTCAATCGGCGAGCTGGAGTGATCCATTCCCTTGATTTGCCCTTTTACGGAAGAAATCCCGATATGGTCCGTAGTTATAATCCAATCAGGCGCAATAATATTGTTTTTAAGATGGTGCACGTAGGAAGGCGTATTGATCCTCCAAAATATCTTGGCAATCCTTTTTGATTGCGAATGCAAAGTATCTCTCATCAAACGCCTTAAAATCCCAACAGATGGCTTAGCTAACAATAAAACTTTTAGATCAAAATACTTTTCCCACTCCTTAATCAAAAGATAATTACCTTCGATGATGACAACCGTATCGCTGTCAATTTCGATTGTTTCTTTACGAGTGAACCTACCCCCTTTGTATTTATCATAAAGATCTTCCAGCTGAAGAGTTATTTTTTCTTCTCCGCTGTTCCTGAATTTTTGCAATGGTTCCAATACATCCATAACAAATTTATCAATCCTCAAAGATATTTCGTTATCTCGTAAGCTGACTTTATGTTGCGCTAATTCTTCATCTTGCTTCTTATGTCTATTTTCCCTGCTATCAATAAACCAATCACGGCTTATTGCCACGGCCTTAATGCCCAATTCTTTCAACACCTTAACAATCTCATCTGCGGTGGTTGTCTTGAATGCCCCTGAATTACCATCTTCGGCCACTACAAAAATTTTCCCAATACGCCTTTTACTGGAAATGTCTTTAGCGACTCTCTTAATAACGTCATCACTGAATACTTCACTGTTGTTACCGGAAAGATATCTCTCATAAGCCAAATCAAATTTTAGAGTCCTTCTGTTCTTAGCCCATTTAAAAGAGATAATCGCCAACTCCAGTCCAATGGCTAACACCCCCAAAGCCTTTGTTCCCCAAGTAAAACTTATCAAAGACACAATTAAGGTAAAGGTGAGGCTAAATTTATCGGCCACTCTAGTGCTGCGGTTCGTCACCCAGCTCCTGAATGTGGAGCTAATAAATCCTAAACCAAATCTCGATAAAATTTTATAAGCCGCCTCATATCCAAAAATGTTCTGGATGATATCTTGTTGAATAACGACTGGGGCTATGCGCATTCGTATGGAATTCATGACCCGCTCAAACTGCAGCTTTGCAGTATACTTGTTCTCTAGTGTACGGGCTTCTTCCACCTTTCCTTCTTTATGCCGCAACTTCGCCTCAAGCCTAAAACTGCAATAAGGGGCAATAAAATTAACGATGCTGCTCATTAAAATACCATGCACTAAAGACAATAGAACGCGCAGGCTTAAAGTAAAGGGGCCAGAATGTTTAACTAAAGGAAGAACATAATCAATAAAGCTGTCTATTAAACTTGCCGTGGGGCCTAATATCGAAAGTCTAAACAATAAAACACCTGTAAAACGAATACTGGAAATCCAGGTCCTAATTTTTTCATCTTTATTCCGAGCCAGATAGTAACCGACCAATTCAGCCACCGCGCCTTCAATAGCGGCGGTTAAACCTGCAACCAAAAATTTGTGACGGCCGTACAATTCGACATAAATTCCAAAAAGGCTTTTTCCCGAAAATACATTTGCAGCAACAACGAATTGATTTAATAAAAATACACTTGCGACAAACATACCGATACCAAGCACTACATAAATAACTCTTGTTTTGACATCTGAAATTTTTGAATCCTTTATATTGGATCCTTTCTCGCCTCCTCGCAAAGGAGAACTGGCTTGGTGTCTAAAGATATTAGAAAGGACTGATTTGATTAACGCGTCCACCGGCGAGCTGGAAATATCAAAAAAATCAACTAAGGAAAAGTTGACTACTGCATTAACAAGGCGCTCTTCTTCAGCCAATCGACTGACAATATTGATATAATCCTCAAGACCTATACCCAACGCATCTGCGATTGACGGCACCGTAGTCTCAAACATATAAAATTTATGCCCAAAGGCTTTCTTATCATCAACCGAAACAAAGCTGTCTCGACCAAGAACAACCTTTCCGGACTTAACAAGGGAGGTATAAAACATGACGTCGCGAAGCACGTCCTTGCTTGACTCCGGAAGTCCTGTCCAGTATTGTTCAACACGCGCAAAATCTTCATCCGAAATCGGGCTGCTTGAATTTTGACGACCGTTTTCTTTTATCCAGGAAAGAGCCCACTGGAATAATTCTTCTTCACTTGATACCCTGCGGCCTATTTCAAAACCATAAATAGCGCCTAACAACTTCATCTCTTGTCTCGATACAGCGCTTTGTGAATTGAAAACCATTCTCCTCAACGCATCCTGATCAATAGGACCATTTAAAGCAACGCTTCCCAATGCCGAATAAGTCATCTTTAAAACCATCTGATCGGTTTTAGCGGACAATTTTTTAAAATAACCGGCCAAGTCATCAATCCCAGCGACTTTTCTATAAGCGAGTTCAGCATTATAGGCTTCGCGTTCATTTTCGATCTTTATGGCCACATACCTCTTAAAGGACTCGCGATGAGTCGAATCGAAAATAATCCCGGCCATATTTGAAGGAAGATTATCGTAAATCGCCTGAGCCATTTTCAATAAATCCTGTTGACGCTTGAGCTTATGCACGGCCTCATGCAACAATATCGCTTCTATTTCAATATCATCAATGCCGCAAAAAAGAAGCCCATTGATTACAAAAACACCGTTAGAATAGACTGTAGCAGCCGCAAGCATCTGCGGATCCCAGGAAACCCTGATATTTTTATTTTCATAGATCCCACCAATAATTCCTTTTATCTCATTGCGGTCATCTTCTTTTAAGTAACTAAAATAACCTGCTGCCTCAAATTTTTTAGACAAACCATAAAAGATGCCATACAATCTTTCCTCGAATTTTTTAGAAAATGCTACCTGATCTTTTTGGCTCATGGCAAGATATTTAGATGCAGACGGTATCCCGGCCACATTGCCTGAACCGGTCAGGAAATAACTGATACCCCCAAGAACAAAAGCAGCTGCAGCAACAAAAATGACTATGGGTTTTTTAAAAATTGCCGATTTACTTACGCCATCTTTTGCCTCATCACGGCTACCAGCCTTTAAAGCCTGGCGCTCTTCCTGGCGTCTCTGTTTTCTTAAAACTTTATCGCGACATTCAGTTGTTTTTACTATAGTTGTTTTTTTACGGCTTACAGGAGAGCTAACTATTGCAGGATTACTGATGGAACTTTCAATATTCTGACAACTGGCCTGCGCCCATAAGGACGCGATCGGATTGCCAGCAGCCACAATCGCTATGGCCGGGCTACGAACAGCATGGGCGCTAGTATTTTCAATAGCCGCTATACCCTCTTCCGTAGCGCGATAATCAATAGCTGTCCCGCTCACTCTTTCATCTTCGCCTTTTGAGCTTCTATCCTCTTCAATCCTTTTTCCCTGGCCATCATACATCGTCCGTTGCCATCCGCGATGACGCGCTATCGGCCTTCTATTTTCTGTTCTTTCTCCTCTTTCGTCCCTCACCGGCGAGCTGATGCTGGCTTTGCCAGCAGTCCATGGACAATAGACCATAGTCGATGGACTTGATTTTTTGTTCTTACTATTGACTATTGACCATCGTCTATCGGCTGATAACGCCGGCGAACTTGATCTTCGCTCATCCTTTGTCACGTTCTCGACATCAGAAGAAGAAACAGCATCGTCTTTCAAATTCTCCCTGGTTGAAGAAATGGGTTCCAAAGCAAACCGCAATGTCTCCTCAGTCCCTAAATGGATGCCCTCCACGTCTATAATCTTGCCTCGATAAACACCATTCGCCTCTTCTAGAACAATATTCAACAAGGTGGAATCGCCGATATACAAACCTTCTCCGTCCGCCTGTTTTGTCGCGGCGTGCAGCCCGGAATAAACATCCAGAATCTCATCATACAAAGCTTTTTTAGAATCAATCGACAACACATTCTCTTTTAAAATCTGCGCGGCATCACGGCCTTTTGCAAATTCCCGGACAACAAAGAGAATGTTATTATGGATCAGCTTCCCCTTGTCCAAAGAGCCATCCCATTCACTTACAAATCCAAGCCTGACATCGCTGATTTTCGGTCGATAATCTCTGGTAGAAACAAAACTTCCCAACTTAACGACTTTTTGGTATTTCTCAGCGGCAGTCAGCCAAAGTTTCATGCTTCTTGTTATCGTCTCTTCGTTAAATTCACCGATTTCACCAAATCGGATACTGCTAAAGGCCACTTCATACTTTTTACCTTTTACCGAAATCCAACCCCTGTAGACCTGTTTGTTATTTCCTGCCCCCACCAGTTCCTCCAGCGTCACCTTATCGATATCGGCAGGCGCAACTTCCAAAAGGCCGTATAAATTCTTTAGCGCGTCTACCAGAACCACAGGATCATTCTTAAAAATACGCTCCATCGTGAAAATATCTTCTACGATATTCTCCCTAAGATCCCTTTCTCTGAATTCCTCGACTGCCTCAAGGCTGACCGTTCCCTGTTCAGCCAAAACCTGCAATCGATGCAAAGCAGTTGTCCTGATCGTCTTCGACTTATATTTCAATAAACGGAATATTTCATGAATATCAGTCATAGAAGCTACACGACCCATAGGAACTTCACAAGAGCTAATCACTTCCTTTTCCCTTAAATATCCATCCACATTCGGAAAAACAAAGAAATAATTTAAGACATCCCACAAAAGAGGCAAGGTCTCATTAATTTTGGCTGTTTTAAGCAAGATAGCAATCGCGGACCGCGTAAGCGCCATAAACGTTTCTTTACAAGAAACACGTTTTACCATGAATTTTTCATCCAGCTGGATCATAAGCTCTGCCTTCTCCCATCCGCTCGATCTTTTTGATTCGCCTGTTCCCGGAATCAAGTCATTTTCCGTTTCACTATTGAGAAAAATATAGATCGCCTGAGCTTTATGATCTTTCCGATAATAAATCAGCCCTCTTCCTTCCTTGACCCCCCGCTCATTAATAATTGCGCCTTGATACAACAACCTGTAATCCTCGTCTTTTTTCTGATTAATAAAAGAACCATCTTTAAAAACATAGGTTACACAGTCTTGATAAAGAGCGTCATCGTGGACATGTTTCGACACAAGATACGGGCTGTCGGCCGGCAATAGACCCGCCTTAATCATCTCCTTGAAGCTCTCCTTGAGAGATGGATGAGAAAAAATAATGGTTCTCGGAAAATACTGCCCGAGCCAACCAATCTCCTTAACGTTGATGGGTGAAGACCCGTGGCTGATATTCTTTATTTTTTCATCCCCACCATTGGCCAACGAGCTAGAAAAATCGGTTATCAAGTTAACCTGTTTTCCTGTTAACCTGTTATCGAACCGGCTGACCAATGAACTGGCTGACCGGCCAACCAAACCCACCGGCGAGCTGGAAATATATTTTTCCGCGACCACGGCTTTTAATTTATCAATATAATTTTTCTCTCCTGTTTTAGGCGGTTGATTTAATCCTAAATACGCCATGAAATTTTCAAAATAGCCATAAAGATGTTGCGGGCAAGGATTGTCAAAATTTTCAAACACTTCGAGATAAACACGCACGGTATTTTCTGTGCCGGAAGGCCTCACGAATGTCCAACCTTTCAAAATATTCCTTACGTCGTATAAAGCGATCATAAGACCTTCGCCCGCAAAATAAATCTCCAGCGATTCTTGATCGTCAAAATAATAACGCGTCCCCATCGGCTGAACCATAGACCAACGGCCCAGGTTATCTTTCTGCAATAACAATGTATTCGAAATAACAATCGCTTCGCCTCGGCCTTCACGTTTTTCAAAAAGATCAAACAAAATCTTTTGATTCTCGCGGCGCTCCAATGCCTCAACCCTGTCTTGTATAAATTGCTTCCTTTCAGCCCCTGTCCGATCATTGCCAAGCTCCACATCAACCCTCTCATAATAGAATAATCCGCCTAAGTTCTTGGCCATATCGATATAAAAATCAACGAGATTTCTATTTTCTTCTAAAAATAATCTTGAGGCCGCGACATATAAAGCCAAAGCCGATACGCACGTATCTTTATCTTTGTGCCCACCGATCTGACCGCCGCCGGATTCTTCCATCAACATAATGATTTCGGCGTCTTTTTCCCTGCGCTCAACCTCATAAGCCTCCTTACCTAAATTTTTAAATCCTACATTCGAAAGATGCGCGATACCGCCAAATGCTTCGATCATGGTCTTAGCAATCTTTGAAGTAGGAATTGACGTCATGAGATGCAAACGCTTTGGATCAATCTCCCCGTTCGCAATTTTTGTTTTAATCTCCTGAATATCCCGAGTTCCTGATTCTCTTTCAAAAAACTGCAATATTCTTTCATAGGCGATTAAAGAAAATATCTGGTTCGCGGTAAAGCAAACAATATTAACATCGCCTTCTTGTTTAACGACCAAGCCGTATTTTTTAGCGACAGCTACGTATTCAATCGGAACAATCACGCCTGTTCCGATTCTATCCGCGTCCATATCCGCGGTAACGCTCACAAGAACATCAAGATTTAAAGACAATGCTGCAAGAGCGCCGGAGTGCATTAAGGTAGCAACAATGCCCGGATCCGGTTTTAAAATACCTTTCATCGCAGGATCAGGATTTTCGTTGATGATCATGATATTTTCCTGCCAATGATAATCCCCGAACAAGCGATCCAAGTAATAGCGCATTGTTTTCCCGCCGACACCACAGATACCGTCAAAAATGAACTTGGCTCCTCTATCCATAGCGCGCTTCATTATTGCCACAGCCGAAGGAGGATATAGCTTAACGACATAGTTATCGAAATAAATTTCTTTTGCGTCAATATAACTTACGCTTGCATCTTCCAATGAACCAAAATGAATAAATCCGCTCCCCTTACCTTCATTGTATAAAACACTGACTTCCCGGGCTATTTTTTCTGAAATATCATCTGTATCGACACCGCCATAGAACGTCGCAGATTTCATTCCATTCTGATAAGGCGGGTTATGGCTGGAAGTCACCTCCATTGACCCGGCAAGCCCGTGATGATACCCCATATAAGAACTGACCGGAGTCGCAGTCGAACCGTCGCTATCGCGCAAGACTTTTAAACCGTTGCCCACCAGCACCCTGGTAATAATATCAGCATATTGTTTTGAAAAATATCTTTCATCATAACCAATAAACATACCTTGTTGCTGAGAATCAAAATTCTTTTTAATATAATTGGCATAGGCCTGAGTAAAAAATGCCACCACAAAAGGATGCAACTGAATTGCTTCCTCTGCACCCAACTGAACTTTCTGATAATGTTCCTTGAGATGTTCAACACGCGCCTCTGCGGTCATTTTAGAGAATTCATTTTCCCACTGAGTATCGTTCACAGCCATTGTGCTGCCGCGTACCCCTGCGGTGGATTTTCCAAGGCGGTCGATAAACCACTGAACTTGTTTTTCATAACGTTTTAATATGGCCCCTTCAACAGGTAAGGTTACCCCTGTCTTCTCAAGCGCAAGAATTTTTTCAAAACTCACCGGCGAGCTGGAAAGCATAGAAACATTCCCATCATACCAACCCTGAGACAAAGTTCTATTTTGTACTTTTGCAAAAAAATCCTTAATAGACCCAAACATCCTTTTGTTAGATGCATAATAGGATTCCCCTCCCTGGCCGATTCCACATAAAGCTGCATGTAATTCATGCATATGATGTGCAACCCATATTGTCTCTTTAATAACAGCTAAATTACAATGATGCGAAACGTCAAAACACAAAGGATCCAGCAATTGATTATCTAAGCTAATATTTTCCAAAGCCTCATGATAAAAAGATGTTTTTATAAATCCGAGCCTATCCTCAATATATTTTTTAACAAACATAATCCTACTGTCAGGCTTTATTCCTAAAATAACCAAGGCCTCTTCGCCATATATCGATAAAGCATCCTGAAAACCATGCTCATTCCAAGAGAGCATAAAATTTTCAATTGGAAACAACATTAGCGCTCTACTGAGCATTTTATCATCACAGCCCTTTCTGCTCAGGTGAGAAAGAAAGCTCCAAACTTGATGCTCTTCTATTTCTACAATTTTGTACCCGCTAACATTTTCCAGTCTCACCACAAACTCTTTTATCAATAAGCTATTCATCACTTCCAAACCACCAAGTTCCTTAATAAGCTGCCTAGATTTTTCCCTCAATAAATTATTCCTTCGAGAAATAATTTCTAAAGATATCTTATCTGTATGCCTGGCTTCATATTTATCCGCAAGAAATAAGCGCAAATCATCATCATGACGGGTCAAGAAACCGTCAGCTAAAACAGAACTTTTTCCAAAGTGGCCGATAAGAATCGCATCAATTTTTTCTTGCGCTATTGCGGCTTGTTTGAGTTCAAAAGGCAAAAGTTGCCTAACAATTCCATAAACCATAAGATCATAGTAATAAGATGAAAGATCCCTATAAGTACCCGCTTCTATAGTAATATTGCCATCATCATCAATCAAAAAGTCAAACCCTGTATTAATACTGTCATCTTTTTTACCTTGAGCAATCGTTATAGTTTTATTTTTCAATGAATCAGCCAAATCAAATGACCCTGATATTCCATAAGGCTCAAAAGGAATCTTCTTATAAGACGTTATTTCTCTAAGTAATTGTTCAACAGATCCCAAGTCACTTTCAACACAAACCATATCTTTGACAACAAGCCATTGTTTCTCAAAATCAACCGGCGAGCTTGTGCTGGCTTTGCCAGCAGTCGGCCTGTTTTCCAGTTTTACAGTTTTCCGGTTAAAATCCAAGCTATCCAACTGACTAACCGGCAACCGACTAACCAAAACCACCGGCGAGCTGGCAAGCGCTTTCTTTTCAAAGCCAATAAAAGAATCTTGGCCAACCATCCCCTCAATCTTATGACTGAGGGATAACACAACATCCTGATTTTTTTGAGCTTCGACTAAACTTACTTTAGAACATAACGCGCTTGGTGAGATAATTGGTAGACGTGCGATAGACTTGGCCCACGAGAACTCTGATAAAAGCCGCTTCATCCTGGGGAAGATCATACCAGGTGCGTTCCCGACGCGCTGAAACGCCTCCATCTTTTGCAATAACATAGGCCAGACGGTCGTTGTTTTCAGGATCGACGGCAGACCCAAAAATAGTTCCGTCACTCTGCGTGATAAAGAAACTGAAACGAGGTTTAACCATGATACATCCTCCTTGCCGCATTGAGCGGCCCTGGTTCCTGCGGTTAAGTTCCGATTCCAAAAATTCCTGCTCTCCGAAAAACTCATGAACTCATTTATTTTTAAAGGAGAACTCCTGCGTTCTCCGATATTTTCATCAACTGCCCCCTTTGCCTCTGGATTATTTCCTCGAGCAATCGGTATCGAAACCGCCACGGTTTGGTCCGATGGGAGCAGTTGATTATTTTTATTAATTTGGATTTCTAAAATATTTTCTGGTGTTTTTTGACTCATGCGGCCATCGACGGATCCAACAGGGCTGCTTGAAATTGTTGTCTTTCTTGCAATCCGAATCTTAGGAATTTCAGAAACTTTTGCTGAACGAACCACAGGCCTGGTAGTTGCTGCAACGAATTCATTATAAATATGTATGAAATAAGCAATAAGAGAAAATAAAACTGAACGCAAGCTACCCAATGATAATTCAGAGCGAGCTGCAGCGACAAAACATCCACCGCCGCTGTCACCTGACGATGGAGGCACATAAGGCTTCGTTGCCGTGACAACAGTCGATTTTATATCGCTCCAAGGTGAAACATCCCCTTTGTGAGTCATTGCGCGAACTCGATAGAAAAATGTATCCATTAACTTATCCTGAACTAAATAAGTCGCTGTATCCGACTGATACGTCACAAGGTCAATTGTAAACTCCCTGTTCGTAGCCTCTTGAATCTCATAATAATCCGCTCCTGCTACGGCACGCCAAAACATCGAGTATGTCCCTGAATCGCTAACGCTCTCTGTTGTAAAATTTTCCGGGGCTTTTAAAGAAACAACCCCTGGGTCCTCGCCCTCATCTCCGTAACTTACCCAATCCGAAACCATATCATCCACCCATGTTCTGACGCGGCAATACAAAGACGCTCCATTAAAACCACTGATACTAATAGTGTTAACATCGACAAAATGCACCAAAGGATCAAAAAAGTCCGTGTTTGAAGCCAACTGAACTTCATAGTAGCTTGCGCCGGAAACAGAATCCCAGTCCGCTTCAATCATTCCCTGATCGTTTATTTTTACAGACAAGTTCGCGGGAACATCCTCAGCATCTAAATAAGGCCAAAGATTAGCTAATGTGCCAGCAGCCTGCTTAGGTGTTCCATCGATATCAACGAAACCCCAATATTCTTCATTAGAAAAACTGTCGTAAGGCATCTTATTATTAGCGAACCCGCCATTATCCTGAACCGTCGGATTACCTGCTTTCCACCATTCATCTTTAAATTCCATGAATGTTACACCCGCACAAACATCAGAAGCAGCTGCCACATCATCCCAAATATTTGCTACGGCCCTTGCCTGAGCAGCCTCATCTTCAGATTGCGTTGTATTATTAAAAGAGTCAGCTCCTGTTTCAGAAACAAACATCAGCTTATTCCCGCCTGTCAAGCTGCGCCATTCATCAAACAAAGCGCTTAAAGAATCCCAACGATACGCATTAATACCCCAGATATCTACGGATGGACAAGCTGTTAAAACATCTTTTAAGGGCATTTCATAATGAGCGGTTGAAGCAACCGGATGCGCCGAATCAAGAATATGAGCCTGTCTTGAAGCTTCTTCCAGCGCCGCATACCATTTTTGAATATCATTATTAAACCACTCCGGATGAAAATTACATTCATTACCAAAACAACGCATTAGAATTGCCGGATGATTCTTTGTCGCCTGAATATGCTGCTTATAAGAACCAGAGGCAATGTCCGGGCCTGGAATACTTCTGTTATCATAATAAGCATATCCCATAATCACCATAATGCCGGCTGCCCAAAACGCGTCTAAAACTCTTGTGTCAGTGATTGGAAAATAAGTTCGAATCGTATTAATATGCATTTGTTTCATCAGCGCGATATCCCTAACAACTGTCGCGTAATCAAAGGTGATATTTTTATAGGTCCCGCCTTTAGGAGCAGGTGAATACGTCAAGCCGCGGATTTGAAACGGCCTGCCGTTCACCAAGAGTTGCACATTGAAGACATCGCTTGAAGGCGTGATAGTGGCAGCAAAAGCCTCAAAGTTTTTCTGCGTGATAGTAACAGCTGTGGCTCCGGCTGCGGCCGCTGCTATTTTTAAGAAATCTCTTCGTGAATACTCGATCGGAGAACTGGAGAATCCCTGTGTTATTTTCTTAGAGATTGGATTGGGGTTTAAAATTTTGTGTTGCAGATGAGTGAAATTGCCCGCTTCACGATGGCCGACAGTTGGGATACTGCCGGACATCTCCATCACAGCCCTAGCTACGTTAACACACCCCACTCCAGCAGAAATTTTTAACCTCTCTTGCATGTCGAAAACACCCAAAACATCACCAGCAACTGCAGGACTGCTACTTTTATCCGGCTTATTTTTGCTGGATATTGTTTCCAAGACTTGAGACTTTTTAGATATCTTCCCTTGGCCGGACTGCCGATGGTTGCGCGCGCCCACAGGCCGAGCATCAGATTCTGCCGCATCGGAATCCGCAAATCTCAAGGCGCTTTGCTTTTCCTCCAATAACGCCCTGAAAGCCGCTTGCCTCAACACATCCTTCTTTCCGACCAATCTTTTTTGAACATCGATATCCCCATAAATATCCCTCAACAATTGAAGATTTTCCTTCTCCAATTCTTCCTCAAAGAAACCAAGGGATAGTTCTGTCAGAATCTTTGCGTTAACGCCGTTTTTGGAAAATAAAATCCACAAATAATCGGAAACTTCATGATTAAAAAATTCAATCATCTCCTCATACAGATCCCGAAGTCTTAAATCAGACGGCTGGAATCCAAAAGGACAATTCAACGCTTCAAGAAAAGAATCTAAAACAGATTTTAATTTTTCTAAATCATTGAGCCTTCTTCCGATCTCATTCTGTAAAAATCTGAACTTAAATCCATTCATGATTTCATTCTTCTTGCGCGGATCAAGCCGCTTCAAACTGCCGCCCCAGAGCTGCTTTTGTTCTGAATAATACAAATCCTGCCATGTGCCCCAATGCTCCCTGTTAACAGCTTCTTTGTGCGAACGAAAATCGGAAGAACCATACCCTTGCGCCTTTTTAATGGCATCCTCGAAATGGATTGCAATCGCTTCACCGATAACGCCACCAGACGGCATAAGCAAGCGATCCAAAATACAATGAACAGCTTCATGCGGTATGGCAAAAACATTTTTCTGCATGTCTAAATCCTCCCCGTAATAAACAATCCTATGGAGAGATTCTTTTGCCGACACGACCATATAACGGCCAGCCACTCTTTTTGGGTCATATTCGAAGTAATCAATAGCCCAAACGCAAAGCTTGAAGGTTTTTGGATACTTCTCATAAAGAATCTTCATCGCGTCCGCTAATGTTTTAAGCCGTTTAAAATTCTTATCCTTGTTCAACTCCGCGAAAACAAATCTCTGGGCAGCGGCTTTTGAATAATCCAAGAGATTAAAACCACGGCTTATTATCATCTGCTCAAAAATATCTTCTATCTCTAACAAGCTGCAGGCTCTGAACAAAGCATCAATCTCAGAATACCCTCTTCTTGCTTTTGAAAGATACTCTTCATACTCCTGTTCAGCCAAAGAGGCTTTATTAATAACCAAGCCACTAATACTATCTACAACAATGGCTTTAGCTTTTGTTAAATACATCTTCAACGACAAATGCCGATTACTACAAATCGGACTGCTGGATGCTTCTGCAATCTTCTTCTCTTGCCCATTATTTTTCTCATACGTCCACCAGAAATTTTCTTCAGGCAAAAGATGTTTAATCTGCATTAACCTAAGCAGCACACCTAAAGTATCACAGTATTTTTTAAGATGCGTCGGATTGAATTTAGAAGAAAACAACAATTCCCGATTCGGCGCACTTCTATCTAACTCTAAGCTCGCAAGCCACCAATTAACTTTCAATTCAAGATAACTTAGATATAAATTAACATTATAGATATAATCTAAATCACTCCAATCCTTTTCAATAACATAAGTGAACCTTGTTTTGCCTACTTTTACACGATACGAAATTGCACCAGGATCAGATTCTGCATCTATTTCAAGAATCTTGTCATTATCAGAGGGCAGAACGTATGACCCCTGGCTAAAAATAGCAAACATGTGCCAGAATTTTGAAAGTTGCACGTTTATAATATTTCTCGCGATATCCTCGATCACCCCGTATTGCATAATGAACTTCTTATAAACCTGTAACATTTCAGAAACAGTTTCATCAAAATTAACCATGGAATCTGTAGGTTTAGACTCATCAATGTCAGTTTTCTCAGCTATTTTTCCAAGGATCTTAACCTTATTAAACAAGAAGGCGTATAACTTAAAGTTAAAAACGACATTCATTTGCAAGTTAATTATAGTTACATGTTCTAACAATTCCTTTTTATCAAGATCGTTATTAATCTCTTCGGCCCTACTGGACTCCTTAACGAAATTATACCAACAATTAAAGTAAAGCCGCATTTTAGAAGAAGCTTCATTAAAATTAGCGCGGGAATCATTAGGCTTAAGCTCATAGAGCGCCTTGAGTGCTCCTATGTATACGTCTTTCGGTAAGCTATAACTATAATATCGTAGAAGTTCTGTATTTATCTTCTCAAATATGCCTAGCATCTTCCTAAACGACGGCTCATTCTTTAAATCTATAGGGCTGGAGGAACCAGCCAAAGCATTTAGGTTAGTTTCCTTCTGGCTCCGCCGTCCTGCGCGAACCGCAGGGCTGGAGGAAATATTTTCTTCTTTTGCTGAAGACTGACGACTGACGACTGACGACTTCAACATCGAAGGACTGGAGGAATCAGCCAAAACATCCAGGTTTAATACATTCTGATTCTGAGTGCGAAGCCTACCCGCAAGGGTACGTCCTGTGAGAATCACAGGACTGGAGACACTCTTATCTATTTCATCTTTCCATTCTTGCAAGAAATAAGGCTTTAAGGCTAATGCTGGATTTTCCTCAACCCGAGCAAAAAGGCTCGACAAAACCCTCTTGCGCCGGTTTTCATCAACATGATTAAGAACGACCGTTATAAGATAAGCAATGTCCTCTTTTGCAAGCTTCGTTTTTACTGCCCTTTCTACGGCACCGGCAAAACCCTCAAAAGCCCCATTGACCACAGACCCTTCTAAGTCTCTTTCAAGTTCAAGCCTGGCTTTATGATTCGAAAATAACCTGACCATCTGCCTCTCTGCCTTTGCCGGTTCAAAGCTCAATGATTCAACAAAAATCTTTAAGCCCTTGTCGTCTACGCGCTCAACCTCGTCTCTCGCCTCAACGAAATAAACCATAGCACCATCATATGGATCTCTGTAAGAACCATGTCTGAAACTTGTACCGCTATTGAATAACTTTGCGCCCTTTATGTAATTTTCAGAAATATGCTCGACAACATCTGGACTTTCAAAACTCTTTCTGACTACTATCCTAACCATCTTATTTGTGAAGGCTCTTTCTATGGCTTTCTTGTGCTTTAAAATAAACCTCATTAGCGAGAAATTGTTGACAGGAACCCTAACTCCGCCCTTAAATTCAATTACAGACGTTATGGAACCACCATTTACCTTGAGATCTACTAAAGCTGTGTACCATAATAAAGAAATGAGGTTGGATATAAAAGTAGAATTGATTTTGCTAGAAATGCAGAGGAGTGTTTTGAAGACTAAGCCCAACTTCTGTTGATATTCGACAACCGGGCTGCGGCCGAATATCGCTTTTATTGCCTGGCTGCGTACTGAATGCGCAGCAAGACCAAGAATCGCCCTTATTCCGCCTAAGGTCGCATTAAAAGCAATGCTTAAATACCTAGAAATAAACTGTCTGTTTTCTCGAGACAATATATTTTCGACATTTGACATTTGAGATCTGAGATTTACTCTATACCACGCACCCTTAACCTTATCCCCTGCCTTAACCGACGACTGACGTTCTTTCTGTGAAATTGGAGAACTAGACTGCTCTCTCAAATCTTCTAATCTCTGCAAAGTAAAAATTGACCATGGGAAGTATCCGTTCTTAAACATATTTTCCCGTAAAGTTTCAATATCTAAATCTTTAGCTTCTGCTTTATTGATTGCCATAGTGTAGAAAGTCCTCAAACTGTCCCCATTGCCCCAATCTCTGCGGTGTGTAATAAGCAATCCCGCATCCAACCCCCAGATTTTTATCCTCTGGACAGAAGAAACATTATTCGGATATACAAGTATGGCGTTACCTTGCGGAAGGAGACGTTTCGCAGCTCCTGTTAAAAACATCTTAATTATTTTTCCTTTATAATCACGCACTGCAACATCTGTTTCGTTTATATCTTCAGTAAACGGTGGCGCAAAAAATACTATTGTATTAAACTTTTCTTCCTCGCTCAAAGCCTCGTATCCATTGCTTTGGACAACTTTAATCTTATGCCAAAGATCAAATTTAACAACATTGTAACGCGCTAAATGGTAAGACCTCTCATCAACATCTAAAGCTACTACGTGGTCTGCGCCTTTTTTAGCTAAATACAAGGCTATTACTCCAGTATCTGTTCCAAAATCAAGCGCCCTGTCCCCTTTAGAAACCGGAATATGCCTAACTAAGAAACTAGCCAATCTCATATCAAAGTAAACCATGCCATACTGTGTTAAACCACCATAGATCTCCTTAAAAATACTATCCCATCCCACTGAAAGATCCTCTACTATTGGAATGCCATTCGGTAAAAATTCATTATATATTTTCTCAACATCAAAAGACGTAATTGGCGAGCTGACGATAAAATCAAGAGAGCTGGAAAGCGTTTTCTTTTTAAGTCCAAAAATATCATTCTGAGAATTCAAATAGTCAACGGACGTATTAGAAGCTAATCTATTTTGAGATGCTGTCTCCACCCTAAAGCTTGATTTTTCATGCCATTCAACAACCGGGCTGCTTGCAGTTTTCTCTGATTCTTTAGAACACTCTGCGTTATTGGGATTTTTACTTCCAAGAATTTTCTGATTTTTTCTCCACTCGCCAATCAAACCTTTTAGCGGTTCAGGGAAAGAAACGCTATCAACATCAAAGCCCATCATCCAACCATAAATAAATGCAAACTTTATGGCCGCGGTCCTGACATCCACAACAGGCAGCATGCGAGTGGCGTTATACATAATGTCTAGTATTCCCTCCGGGCATTCGGTCATATATTTCATAACCAATTCAGCCCACGCCCTATTGGGGAATTTGTCCTTATTCTTCAAATCTTCTATCGAAACACTCTTATCTTTAAAATATTTATACGCATGGAGGCGCGCTGACGCGTCTTCAAAACACTCCTGAAGATATTTAGGAGAATAAGATTCGAACATATACCCGTTACCTTCTAGAGGATCGTAAAATGTCTTTCCTGTTAATTTTTCCCAATGAGGTATCCAAACATTTAAAATCTGCTGCGGCGGAGCTCCGGTATAACTTGAAACTATAATGGCGGCAACAACCATGAACTTTTTATCCGCCATGCCCGCGGCTTCAAGCGGCGGGATAGACCATTGACCGGCAACAGACGTAGCAGGTATGGCCAGTGTAGAGATAGGAACATTCCATGGGGCAAATATAAATCTTCCTTTAAGCATTCTGCTGTAAGCAGACATCTGATAACCCCAGAGCTGACACAGCGCATCACTTTCGTGAGCCTTGCCGGCCATAAAACCAACAAATTCCAATCCACCCTTGCTTGCTGGAGTGCACAAATATTCAAGGCCGCGCAAAGTTTTTCCATCCACGCTCTTTCCAGGCATAAGAGTAATGAATTTTATGTATTTATAATCTGTGTTGCGACGCGCTTGAACAAAAACAAACCCCTGTTCCAGACCAATGCCCCACTCTTTATTCATCCAAGAAATAAACTTATCCGCCGCACGTTTTTTAGCTTCCCATAATTCTTCTTTACTAAGTCTCCTCTGCCCCTGAAGTTCCAGCTGTTCCGGCAGCATCCAGAACAACGGCCAGATTGAATCTTCTATATAGAAATATTTTTCTTTGAATTTACCAAAATAAGATTCGTCTTTCTCCATAACTTCCTGGTTTTCAACACCTACCGTTCCAATACACGAGGCCTTTTCGCAAATAAAATACCATGGATCATAAAGGAAAGAGCTCCCAACAATGTCGCGTAATACTTGCCAGCTCCAGCCTGACACATGCATCAGAGCACCTAAATCTTTGAATTTTGGAAACGCCGCTTTCACAACAGTATGCGCAAAACCCATAATGTTCTTCTTGCCCTTCTGAAGCACAGAAATATCTTTAAATTCTGGATTAAAGAAAAGATCCGGGAAAGCAACGCCCATAGCTGATTCATGAACCTGGAATACATCAGCTTCAAATCCTATCGCCTCCATCGTCTTAAATGCAGCGCGGCCATAATACATAGTCTGCGCAAGCCGCGCATAGCTATCAGCGCCCTCTGGATATAAAACTTGAGCAACATCATCGGTCACATGAATTAATGGGACAATGGCAAAACCAGGAGAATCCTTAACCCTTAAGTGCCAAATCTCAACCTCTGTTTTAATACGCTTACCATAGAGAGGAAATTCAACCTCAATATTTCTATCGAAACGACTACAAGATTCGTTTTCATCTCCGTGAAGTAATACATCCCAATCAAGCAGCACATTCTTATCTAATCGGGGGGTTTTAACGGTATCGACGAAAGAAACAATATTTTTAATGCCGCATTCTGCTCCCTGATCGCAAGAATGTGTAATAACATCCGCAAGGGCTTTGATATCTTCAGGGCTATCTTCTTTTTCTTCAAGGATAATCAAAACCCTTCTCCCTGTGCCGATCGGCAAAAGCTTATCCAATTCACCGCTCCCCAGATAAACAATTTGCCTGACATAATTAACCGCATCTCTGACATCCTCTTCAGGGTTAAGGCCCTCGGCAATAGCCAACATTCTGCCCTTCATCGGCTGCGGAACCAAATATCCGTTCATTAATCCGTGTATCCTGGCGGCAACTTCATCCGAAGAAAGACGTTCCTCAATTTCGAACAAATGGAATTTTTTATTCTCCATGGATTGGTGAATCCCCCGCGGATATTTTAATAACGGGAAACAATAACGGGCGCCGTTATAAGGCAAACCTCGTAAATAACCTCCGATTAAAATGCCAAGGCCGCCGCCCATGGCACCCTCTAAGCCGTATCTCGACATGGTTGCCTCAGCAGCAAACACAGCCACAGAAACAGGCTTCTCCGCCGTAGAACCATCGGCCAAACAGATATTTTGATTTCTTAACGACTCTACAACAGGATAGACAAATGATGCATCAGAAACATCGTTCGGTTTAATTTTATTTTTAACACTGTACGCCCTTCTCTCGAGCATAAACTCATTCTCGCCTTGTTTCAGCAAAAGCTCTATCTCAAGTGTTTCGTTAGCACAACGAGGATCAACATGATAAGAATAAATACGCTCGTATGTCTCTCTTATATCGACTTTTGCCGTATCATTAAGATCAACATCAAAAAGCTGCTTACCGCCATCTTTGAAACGAAGCCATAGCGGCAAACTGATTTTATTCTTAAACGTTTTATGCTTTACTCTCACAGTAAAAGGATCTTCATGCGTGACAATATTTTTGCCTTCGTCACGCGTCAAAAATGCCTGGCGGTACAAAACATCCGGCAGGAATTCATGCCGAACTCGGTTCAACGGCGAAAGATCTATATCGAGGGTTTTGTTAATAGCCTCCCTCATGGATTTTGAAACCTGCTCATTATGCTGCGCCAAAGAAAGCCATGAGTCAATCCATGCAGGAACTTCTTTTAATGTCCCCTCATTCATTAGAATAATTTCTTCTAACAGCTTTGTGGCGCGATACTGCCCTATATTTCCAAAAGCAACGCCTTTTAATTTTGCACTCAATAAAAGTACGTTAAACCAATATTGTTTTCGTTGTTTTATCGACAAGTCCTGCTCATGTAGAATCACACCATAAAATTCCCTGATCATGCGCTCGCCTTCTTCGCCTTCAACATACGCCATAACGTTTAAGATAGAGCGATCGCGCCAATCGCTGATATAAGGATGGATAACCGGCCCTAGGAATTCCTCTTTGGCAATAACCCATGCAGCCCCCCGGCGCACATCCCAATTGTCGGAAAGAAGCAAATCTTCTAAGGCCAATTCAATACTCTCTTTCACTGCATCATCTTCAGAATTACAATATTCATTATAAATATGACTTGCCCAAGTATACTCATGACGACCGGCAGAAATATTTACCATTTCAATCCACTTATCCCGCGATTCCCTAACTGCATCACTTAAATCATCCTCTATGATAGGGCTTGATACCGGCAAAGAAGTCGCCACGCGCACCAAAGAATTAGCAATACCCTTCCCAAAATCATACATGCCGAACTCACCCTTAAAGACTATTTCGTGAGTTGAGAATAATTCTGCAATATTCTTTATCAGGCTTACTTCTCCGCAAAATCTATCGTCTATATATAAAAAACCCTCGGGTTTTAATAACTGTTTTGTCTTGGAAATCCACAGTTTGGGATCCCCTTGAATAGTTCCTTCTGACCCCACAAGATCAATCAACGTAACCATATCAAACGTATGCGGTGCGATACCTTGGCCTGCAAGATCGAGCTCTCCCAACTCTTGGACACCTGTAATAAAATTAATATCCAGCTCTGCATTAATAACGTTCGCGCGCAACCAATCTTTAACAAAAGGATATAACCGCTCAGCATCTACGCCGGCCTGATTATCAATAAAAGTTACATCTTTTTTCATCAACGCCAACAAATATGGCAACATAGTTAAACCTGTACCAACAACCATAACCTTCTTAATATCCTGATAGATTCCGACTCCTATCACCTTGTTCACAAAGGCTTTTGAACGAATTAAATCATGACGATAAAATTCTCCTGATCTTTGCAGCGCAAGCCCATGTTTCTGAAAAGCGGTCATAAAATACCATTCACTTTTCAAGAAATTATTCAAAATATTAAAAGATTCTCCACAAAAAATCTTGCTTTCATTCATCATTAAATATTCTTCGATAGCGCTGGAAGAAACCTGCGCGCTATTCTTTCCGCGTGCCAATGTATAAGCATCCGCAAGAGAAGAAAAATCTTTTTGTTCATCTATTATCAGCTGTTCATATTCCTTATAAGGCCTAAAACCATTTGAATCTTTATATTTATTCTCTAACTGAATAATCAAATCTGCTGCAGATTCTACTAAAGAATCCCTATGGATATCCGTTAAGATTCCAAGATCGCGCTCTGCTTTTAATAAATAAGGAACAAGCCTCAAAAATGCCCTGTATTGGCGCTTATTGAGATACTGCAAGAGCTCTGCATCCATGAAAACACCGATTAAATTTGATATTTCTTCCCTGCTCATGCGAAGAGTGATGATGCGCGAAGCAACTTGATTAAGGAACTCTACAATTAAAGAATTGCCGAGATTGATCTTATCTGAGAACACACTGACGCCCTCCTGACGCTCATCTAAAATATCCTCCCTAAGCATCGCCACATCGAACAAATATCCATCAAAAGTATCCTCTAACATCTCGCCATCAATGGCTGATGGTGTAAGATAAGGTGTCTCATTAACACCCTTGTATTCTGCACTCTGGAACAAATCGCTTACAACATTCCCCACAGCGCCATTTTCAATCAAATAATCAACGAGCCATAGATATGGATTCCTACGATACGACCCAACTCCTTGGTTATTTTTTTCTTTGAGATCAATCAAATATCTCAAGGCGCGTTCTCTAGCCTCAAATAAAATAGGCGAAGAAACTTCCAGCGACACCCATGCATTCATTGACTCAACTAATTTAGTCGGTATCAACAGAATTCTTGAATATGTCGGATAAATATTCTCCATGATTTCAATAACATTTGCCCTAAGAGTGATAACGCAATTATTGCTTTCCAACATCTGCATATATTCTTCACGGGCTTTCCCAATAAACTTATTGCCAGCATCTTTACCCATAACAGCTACTATGCTTCTTAAAACAGTTTTGGCCCAAAAAGAATGTTTTCTAACTTCTAAATTCCCTAATTTAAGAATAATTCCAAAAGGCGTAAATTCCCTGCCTAAATCGATATCAAAAATCTTAACCTCGTTTACTTCATTTAAACCAACATTGTCAAATCGAACATCCACAGGGAATAAAAATCTATACAATCCTCTCTTGCTCGCTTCATTCCAAGCTGCTCTGTCAATTCCCAGAGTATCAAAATAAGCCCTGACTATACCTCCCACAAGAGAATAAATCTCGCTCTTGGTAAAATGCGCTATATCAATAGCAGAGAGCAAAGCCTGGGTTTCAACCACATAACGATGAAAATCGTAGTCCAATGTTATAGCAAACCCATGCCTAACGAGATGTCTCTTGTTAACCGTATTGATCTGAATCATCTCTCCGTCAGCAGGACTATAATCAAGAAGTTCTTCGTTAAAAGCTGAAATAGCAAAAAAATCTCGTATTTTTAACGCAAAGGAATATCGGCCATTAACAACAACCTTAAAGACATCTGAATAAGTCCCGCGACCTATATGAGAAACCTCGACCTTGTTATACGGACCTTCCAGAGAAATATTAAAAATTTCCCTGATTGTTGCCTTGATTAAACCTGGATATTGTTTTAAAAGCCCTCTGGCGAGCCCTTCCTTTTCTTTAATACTCGAGGAAGCAACACTCTCTTTCGTGATTGCCTCAACATCAGATTGGACAGGATAAGCCGCCAACGCATTCATGATGGCTGTTGGAATATAATACGAATAAAAATAATTAGCATACAGTTGAATACTTATCTGATGATAAAAATCATCATATTTACAAAACTGAATAGAATCTTTATTAAGAAAACTATAATATTCGCTACGGGCATGCTCAATAAATTGACGCCCTGTTTCATCACCCAAAGCACTTAAAACACCTTCAAAAATAGCCTCCGCCCACGAATCACACTGCTTAATGGATAAATTTGAAAGTTGAACGAGAATATTTAAAGACGAGTACTCTCTGGCTAAATCAATATCAAAAATCCCTAAAACTTCTTTACCTTCTCTTAAAACGAATCCAAAATTACTCAGTTTTACATCTATTGGGAAAACCATCATGCCATAATTGTTCTTTAAACTCTGCTGCCATGACTCTTGATTAATACCTGAGGTTAATAGATACGCCTTCACAGCATCTCTGATAACAACATAAGCTTCCTCTGAAGAAAGCCTGTTCTTATCAATCAAACGAGCCATTTCTTTAGTCTCAATTTCAAAATATTCTCCCTGATGCTCTATCGTCTCCTGAACACCATCAATAACCATATAATCTCTAATAGTTTTATGCATCTCTCTGATATAACCATGAACGGGATGACGCTCATCAAACTCATTAGCATAATTATTTCTTCCTTTTCCATCAACAATCTTCAAGACAAAAACAAATTTATTATCAACACTAACCTTAAAAACGCTTGAAAACCCACCACTAGACCAATGCATAACCTCAGCATAAGAATCGCTTCCTTTTAGGCTAACGCCAAATATTTTTAAAATGGTTCTTTCAATAATTTTTGGATTCAGCTTTAGAATATGTAAAACCCTGTCTTCTTCTTGCTCTCTGGTAAGCACAGCGCTGGATGAAACAGCGCCATTTATATCTTGAGATAACGCGGGCTTAAAGGCTTCCTCAGCGGTTGTTTTCGTAACCTTCAAAGATTGCTTCTCTTCTAACTCTCCCTTTTGGCCAAAAGAGTTCAAAGCGTCTATCATGCTCAAAGGAAGCTCTGACACTAAATATGAACAATGGCCAACCTCTTCTTTAATTTCTAAAATAGCCCCATGCTCTCTCAGAGTGTTTTTCGGGTTTTTGGATATAGCCTGGAATTCTTCATAGGCCTCGCGGATAAATTTATCCGCGCCTTGATCTCCCATAGCCAAACAGATTCCTTCAAATACTTTTTCAGCGCAAGACTTATACTCCCCAATAATTAAGTTTCTTAAATCACGAATAATTTTCCATGGAGTGCAGACCCTGCCCAAATCAATATCCAAAATACGCACCACCCTTTGACCATCGATTTTACAAAAGCCGACATTAGAAAATCTCACATCAACAGGAAATACAAAGCTATTGCATCCTTTTGCCTTGCGGCCATCAAATGACTCTTCATTAATGCCGCATGTTACAAAATAAGCCCTGACAATTTCTTTAATAACAGCATAGATTTCTTCTTCATTAAGCACATTGATATCAATAACATCAGCCAATAACTGTGTTTCCACAGTAAAACTCTCAGGTCCAATATCAACGATCTCTTTAGCCCCTTGGGAAACAAGATAATCTGAAACAGCCGCATTCACCACATATGCATAACCCTGGAGAGTCTCCTCTTCACCAAACGAGGCCTTAAAGAGATCGCGGCCTTCTTGATCCATAATTTTTAGAGCGAAAACGTATCTATCATTAACCACTATTTTAAATACCTTTTTGAATGAGCCTTTTTTAATAAATTCAATCTGCATATCCTGGATATGAATCTCTGCTATATCTGCGCCAAAGATTTTAAAGATTGTTTTTTTGATCAATGCAGGATAGGCCGTTAAAATCTTCAGCGCTTGCGCTTCTTCACGACGCTTATCCACTGGTGAGCTACCTGTCTTTTCCCTATAATACTGCTTACCATCGATAAACGGCATGCCTTCGTTACCGAAGAATATAAATCTTTCTTCCGCTGTAAATTCACATGGTTTTTTACTCAAAAACTCCTTGGTCTTCTTATCTCTCAACATGCAGGCCGTCTCTTGCAAATCATTCAGCCTCTCTCTCATCCCCTTCGTTTCCAACAATCGCCTGGCAACCTTCAGCACCTCTTCGTCTCCAGACAAAAACAAACTATTCAAAAGAAGGTTTTTTGTATACCAAACATCCTCATGTTCATTGAGATCAAACGATCTGATCTTCTTAAGACTTATAATATCTAAATCAACCTCCACTCTTTCTTCTGCCGGTAGCACATCTTCCCCAAACATAAAGCGAGCGTTCACCGTATTAACGATATCATCGGAAACTACTCCCTCGTCATAGATCATGACGATATCCAGATCCGAACCTGGCATTTTTTGTTTAGAAATGGAATTATATCTTGCCTCAACATGACCCATGCCTACTGCAATATCTCCAGTCAACAGGAAACATGCGCCGCGGGACGGATTTGGCACATATCGCAATATATCAAACACAAACGACTTCTTTTTGTAATTGACAAATTCTCTCTCCCTCTTTTGCGCAGCAATAAAATCTTTAATTCTTTTGTCGTCCTTTAAACCTACCACAGAAAAACTATGGAAAGCCCTAAAGAATTTAGGCGACAACATTGGATAAAGATTCCCTCTATCGTCTTTTTCAATGCGTAAGTAATATCTGCCACTGAATTCCACTGCAATCTTTTCAGAGCGCATACAAATTTGCCATATTTTTATAGGATCTTCGTCTGGAAATAAGTTTAATAATTCCTTTCCAACAAGCGGCTGCTTAACCAAAAGATCAACTATTTTTTCTTCTAAAATAGATCCATACTGTGTCTGTTCATTCCCAGCCACCGGCGAACTTACTTTCTCCACAATCCTCTTAAATCCTGATAAGGAGAGATTCTTGAAGTAATCCACATATTCTCCCTCAGGCAATTGTCTTATAAAGTCAGCCCTTAAATTG
>JAGVOQ010000051.1 GCA_020052645.1 Candidatus Omnitrophota bacterium | reverse complement strand
ACCATTGGCACAAGAAGCCAAAACTTAAGGCTTATCCGGGCATTAAAAGAAACAAAGGAGGAGTATCGATGATTATTGTTCTTCGTCCTGATGCGAGCCAGGAAGACTTGAAATACATTATTGATCGTGCTGAGAAGCTTGGGTTAACGCCACATATTTCTCAAGGGACAGAGAGGACCATTATTGGTCTGATAGGCTCTGAGGATGGTCTTCGAGCTATTCCTTTAGAAGCTTTTCCGGGCGTTGAAAAAGTTATACCGATCTTAGCGCCTTATAAGCTCGTCTCACGCGAGTTTAAAAAGGAAAATACGGTTATCCCTATTAACGATCACTTAACTATCGGAGGAAATAAAGTTGTTGTTATGGCTGGGCCTTGTGCTATCGAAAATGAAGCGCTTCTCCTTGAAATCGGCGAAAAAGTTAAAGCCGCAGGAGCCTCGATCTTACGAGCAGGCGCCTATAAACCCAGGACATCACCTTATGCTTTTCAAGGGCTGGGTGTTGAAGGGCTCAAGATACTTTCCCGAGTCAGTAAAAAATTGAATATACCGACTATCACAGAAGTCATGGATCCGCGGGATGTAGAAATTGTGGCTCAACACACAGATATTTTACAGGTAGGAGCCAGAAATATGCAAAATTTTAATCTTTTGAAAGAAGTGGGTTCTACAAAAAAACCCGTTCTTTTAAAACGCGGCCTTTCTTCAACAATTAAGGAATTATTAATGTCCGCAGAATATGTTATGGCCAGTGGCAATCATAATGTCATGCTTTGCGAACGCGGAATCCGCACTTTCGAGGAAATGACACGCAATACTTTTGATGTCAGCGCTATTCCTGTCATCAAGCAATTGTCGCATTTGCCTGTTATCGCGGATCCAAGCCACGCGGCAGGTGTTTGGTCTTATGTTGCTCCTTTATCAAAGGCAGCTTTGGCTGCTGGAACCGATGGTTTAATCATTGAAGTTCACACAAAACCCGCAGAAGCCCTTTCTGATGGCGCTCAATCATTATTACCTGAGCGTTTAGTAGAATTGATGCAGGATTTGAAAAAGATCGCACATGCAATCGGCAGAGATATATAATATGAATGATACTAAAATTCATTTCAAGAAAATCACCATAGTCGGCGTTGGATTGATAGGCGGTTCTTTGGGATTGTCGATCAAAGAACAAAAACTTTCAGATAAGGTTGTCGGTTATTTCAGGGATAAAGAAAAGTTAGCTTTTGGTATTCAGAACGGTTTTGTGGATGAAGGGACGACTGATTTTATTAAAGCAATCGAGGACAGTGATTTAATTTTTCTATGTTCTCCTGTTCGAGACATCATTTTAAAGCTTGAGATTATCAAAAAGAATTGTTCCTGTAAAACTCTTGTGACTGATACGGGCAGCACTAAAAAGAAAATTGTAGAAGCTGCGAGAGGAATGAATTTTATCGGATCTCATCCTCTTGCGGGTTCAGAACATAGCGGCATGCACCACGCCAGAAAAGATCTTTTTAATAATGCGCTTTGTGTTTTAACGCCGCAAGGCAAAAAAAATCAACCCGCTTTAAAAGTTTTAAAAAATTTTTGGGCATCTTTTGGCGCCAGGACTTGCGTGATGACGCCAGAAAAACACGATCATCTTTTAGCATTCGTGAGTCACCTGCCTCATGCAATTGCCTTTTCTCTGATTCATTCTATTCCTGACTCTTATGCTAAATTTTCGGCTGGAGGGCTCAAGGATACAACACGAATTGCGCTTTCAAGCCCTGAATTATGGTCGGATATTTTTTTATCCAATAAGAAAGAATTAATCACGGCGATCTGCGGTTTTAAAAAAGAATTGATGATCTTAGAGCAACTCTTAGCCAAAAACAAAAGAGAAAACCTTGTGTCTCACCTTAAGGCCTGCCAGAAAAGACGTTTAGGTCTAGTTGCTAAATCATGACTCAGCTAAAACCCATCATTGCTATCGACGGTCCTGCCGGTTCTGGCAAGAGCACTATCGCTAAACGTATCGCAAAAAAATGCGATCTTTTTTACATTGATACGGGTGCCATGTATCGAGCCTTAGCGCTTAAGGCTAAACATTTAGGCATTGATCCCGAAAACAATGTAGCAATCGTTAAGATTTCAAAAAATATAAATATTGAGCTTAAGTATGAAGCCGCCTCATCTAAACTTACAGTATTTTTAGATGGTAAAGATGTTTCCGAAGAAATAAGAAAACCCTCCATCACGGAACATGTTTCTACGATCGCAAAGATCAAGGAAGTACGGGAACAGATGGTGCTTTTGCAAAGAAAAATGGCCGAAGGCAAAAATGCCATTCTTGAGGGACGGGATATAACAACCGTTGTGTTTCCCGATGCCTATAAAAAATTCTACCTAGACGCGGATCCAGAGGAACGTATTAAGCGTCGTTTTTTGGAGCTTAAGGATAAGAAAATTGCTGTTGATGAAGCGATTGTTCAAAAAGACATAACCTTTCGGGACAAAACCGATTCGACACGCGAACATGCGCCTTTAAAGCGTGCTCAAGACGCTATATATATCGACACGACGCATTTATCTATCGATGAGGTTGTTTGTCGCGTCCTAAAAGAGATACAAAAAAAACCATGAATCAACACCTGATTAGAAATTTTTCAATCATAGCACATATTGACCACGGTAAATCAACCCTGGCAGATAGGATACTGGAATTCACAGGGGCGATTGACCGCAGGCGTTTTCATAATCAGCTTTTGGACGACATGGACATTGAACAAGAAAGAGGCATCACCATCAAAGCCTCTGCAGTCACAATTTCTTATACCGCTCTAGATAAAAATACGTATACGCTAAATCTCATCGATACTCCGGGGCATGTTGATTTTACGTACGAAGTTTCAAAATCTTTAGCGGCCTGCGAAGGGGCTCTTCTTTTGATTGATGCGTCTCAGGGCATTGAGGCGCAAACCGTAGCTAACTTCTTTTTGGCCCGTGAGCATAATTTAAAGATCATCCCCGTGATCAATAAGATTGATATCGCCGGCATTGACATTGATGCTGTCAAGCAGCAAATTGTCGATATTTTAAGATTGGAAGAGGAAGACATTCTTTTGGCATCCGCCAAGGAAGGCCTTGGTATTAATGAAATTCTGGAGCGAATTGTCCAGGTGATCCCGGAACCTAAAGGGAACAAAGATAATCCGTTACAGGCCCTGATCTTTGATTCAAATTTTGACATTTATAAAGGGGTTATCATCTATTGCCGGCTTTTTAACGGCCAGATCAGCCTTGGAGATTCGATAAAGATGATGAATGGTGATAAAGTTTGCACAATCGAAGAAATAGGTGTTTTCAAGCCACAAATGGTTCAAGCCAAAATGCTGACCTGCGGTGAGGTTGGTTATATCACAGCCAACATTCGCGACCCTAAAGAAATAATAATCGGCGATACAGTGACTCTTGTTAATAATCCGGCTCTTGAACCTTTGCCTGGTTATAAGAAAGTCAAGCCTCTTGTATTTTGTGGCATCTATCCGGTCAACTCAAAAGATTTCCCTGATTTAAAAGTTGCCATAGAAAAACTGAGTCTTAATGACTCTTCGTTTATATATGAACCAGAATCATCTCAGTCATTCGGGTATGGATTTCGCTGCGGCTTTTTAGGGCTTCTTCATATGGAAATAGCCCAAGAAAGGCTTGAGCGTGAGTATAACCTTAATCTGGTTTTAACCACTCCCAACGTCGTTTATCGCATTACTACGCGCGACGATAAAGTGATTGAAATTGACAATCCGGCGAAACTACCTGATCCAACGCAAATCAAACTCGCTGAAGAACCTTTTGTGCGTGTTTTTATGATCATTCCCACATCATCGATTGAAGAAGTTTGCGAACTCACCAAGCAAAGACGAGGAGAATTCAAAGCTAATGATTATCTAGGTGAAGATCGCGTTAAGATCATTTTTGAAATGCCGTTAGCTGAGATTATTGTCGATTTTTATGACAAAATAAAATCCGTAACCCGTGGATACGGATCACTGGATTATGAATTTGAAGGCTATCGTCCGACCAAGCTCGTTCGACTGGATATTTTAATAAATGGAAAGATCTGCGATGCGTTCTCTTGCCTTATCTATAAAGATAAGGCCCAAACAAAAGGCCGCATGCTGGTTGAAAAACTCAAAGAATTGATTCCACGTCAATTATTTATCATTAGTCTTCAGGCCGCTATTGGAGGGACGATCCTCGCTTCGGAAAAAGTCAGACCCGTCGGAAAAAATGTCACCGCGAAATGTTATGGCGGCGATATCACGCGTAAAAGGAAACTTTGGGAAAAGCAAAAAGAAGGTAAAAAACGCTTGAAACAAGTGGGCAATGTTGAGATCCCGCAAGAGGCATTCTTGGCCGCTCTTAAAATTTAAGCAAGAAAAGAGGAAAATAACTATGGCTTTCAAAATAGACGATAATAAAAAAGCATTTATAAAAGAGACTTTTGATAGCGTGGCTACTGCCCTGATATTGGCGCTCATCATTCGCACTTTTATTCTTCAGCCCTTTAAGATCCCAACAGGCTCCATGGAATCAACACTCATGCCGGGAGACCGCATTCTTGTATCTCGATTCATCTATGGGTTCAGGATCCCTTTTACTTTTAATCGGATCATAAGGTTTAAATCGCCCCAAAGAGGTGATATTTTTGTTTTCAACTATCCTGAAGATACAAAGCGCGCGTTTATCAAGCGCTGCCTCGGCATGCCTAAAGATAATCTAGAAATTAAAAATGGAGAAGTCTGGATTAATGGCAATCCGATAAAAAACTTCCCCATTAATTCTATTTATTATTATAATCGCGGAGATTATGCTAAAGAAGGAGAAATCGTAAAAATACCCGCTCATGCTTATTTTGCCTTAGGAGACAACAGCGCGTCTTCCAAGGACTCTCGGTATTGGGGTTTTTTAGAAGATAAATATATCATTGGTAAGGCGCTTTTAATTTATTGGCCTTTGAACAGGATCAGGCTTTTAAAATAGATAAAGTTAAAAATGTTTGAATCTTTCATTTTCTGACATTATCATAATTATTCATTGTTCATTTTAAATTGTTAATTGATTTTATGATGACATTTGCCAACAAAATAACTCTATTCCGAATTATAACGATCCCATTTTTTGTCGCTACACTAATTTTTTATTCTCCTCAAAAAGAATATTTAAAATATATAGCCCTTTCTATTTTTTTATTGGCTATTGTTTCGGATGTTATTGATGGCTATATCGCCCGGACGCAACGGCAGAAAACCCGGGCAGGGGCGATCTTGGATCCGTTGGCTGATAAGGCACTTCTTTTATCGGCTTTTATTTTTCTTTTTCACGTCAGTAAAATGTATTTTGCCTTTCCATTGCCCTTATGGTTACTTTTGATCGTTATCAGCCGAGACATTATTATTCTGGTAGGCTGCGGCATTATTTTGTCAACGCACCATGACATACAAATCATACCGACGCGCTGGGGGAAGTTTACTACTTTTTTTCAAATGATGACCATTGTCTGTATCATCCTAGAACTGAATATTTCTCCCGTTATCTGGTGGCTTGCGGCTTTTTTTAGTATTATTTCCGGGATCGATTACGTTCGCCGCGGAATCAATATGCTCAATGCATTAGACCACAATTAAAATTATGCTAAAACTAGCACTAGGGCTCATAATTAGCTATCTGTTGGGTTCAATTCCAACAGCTTATCTTTTTGGAAAAATTTCCCGAGGGCTAGACCTGCGACATCATGGCTCAGGGAATCTTGGCGCGACCAACGCCTTTAGGGTGCTCGGAAAACGCATGGGCATCATTGTATTGCTCATAGATATCTTAAAAGGCACCTTAGCTGTTCTTTTGGCTAAAAAATTATCCTATTCTCACACCTCGGGCATTTCTCCTGAATTTTACTTGTGCATTTCTGCTCTTTGCGCTGTTTGCGGTCATAATTGGACTATATTTTTAAAGTTTAAAGGAGGGAAGGGCATTGCCACGAGCCTGGGCGTCTTGATTGCTTTTTCCATCATTATCCCTAAGTTTACCTATCTTGTTTTGTGCGTTGTTGCCCTTTGGATCATTGTTTTTATTGTTTCCGGTTATGTTTCTTTAGCATCTGTTGTCACATCTCTATGCCTACCATTATGTTCGGTTATTTTTTCTCTTCCAAGAGAAATTTTCTTCTTTTTTTGGGTTTTAACACTATTCTCACTATTTAAACATAAACCCAATATTTTGAGGATATTGCGGAAAAAAGAACATCGCTTCAACCCCCGGTCTTTCTTCATGAAGATCTTCAAGAAAACGCTTTCTAAATAATTTCCTAACTCATTGTTTTTCAAAGTTTTACCTGTTATATTTACTTTGAAAGTAGAGAGTTTTGTTTAACTTTTTTTCAAAAGCCGAGCCGCCAAAAAAAAAAAAATTTCAAAAGGCTGCTCGGTTTGAGTCTTTTGAGGAAGGCATCAATCATGCGCGACCTAGTGTTTAAAAATCTAACTTCACTGGATAAAAGACGGAAAGTCTTATGGGCCTCGGAAACCATCACCGAAGATGGCATCTTAACCAAAATCCATAAGTACCTTATTTTTATTGTTAAAGAGTCAAAAAAAGAAGACGTCCGTCCTACACAACAGCCTGAGATATACGTGATTAAGCATCGCGACACACACGTGAAAACAGAAAAACTTCAGATAAAAATGAAAGGCAGCATCTATTGTTTATCAAAACAGAAATATTTTTATATCACATTTTGCCATACGCTTAAGATTGATCTTTCCCCAGCTCCTCAAAATACGCACCAATAAACCCCGTTAGAGAACTTCGTTTTCTAACGGTCTGCGCTCAACTGATGTCTTAAACCACCGTCAACTTTATCGCTGTATAACCGCCGACTAAAGACGGCGGCTTTCTCTAACGAGGTAAACTCATACTTACTATTTAAATGAATCTCTACAGTTAAAGACACGTGGTTCTTTTCTTAGATGATCTAAGCTTCGCCCCTAGAAATTGCAAAGCAATTTCAGGGGTAAAGTCCTCGCCATTCTCCGAATGGCAGAGGATAAAATATCTAAAAAAATCTCTCCGATATTTTTTACGACACTCATACGGGATATCATTCTCGACTTCATCCTTAGGCTTAAAGTCTTAAGGATTTCTGAGCTTCGATTTGATCCCCGCACTGATTTATTCACTCGTTTTTAAGATTTCACTCGAACAATCCAAAAAAAATGATAGAATAGGAATATATTTTTAACGTTGCTTTCATCTATTTAACCAATCATAAAAATGTTTAAAGATCTGATCACTAAGCGCCAAAGCGCAAGAAGTTATTTGCCCACGCCTGTGGCAAGAGAAGATATTCTGAAATGTCTTGAGGCAGCGCAAAAAGCCCCTTCGGCATGCAATTCCCAACCCTGGCATTTCATCATCGTGGATGATCCAGACTTAAAAACAAAACTGGCATCTGCCTTGTTCAGCGGCCCTTATGTTATGAATGCTTTTGCATGCCAAGCTCCTGTACTCGCGATCGTCGTTTCTGAAAAATCTTCTTTTATGGCTAAAATCGGCGGTTATTTCCGAGGAACTGAATTTTATCTTTTGGACATCGGTGCCGCTATCGAACATTTTATACTTGCTGCTGCTGAACTCGGATTAAGCTCTTGTTGGTTGGGATGGTTTAATGAAGCAAGTGCAAAAAAAATCTTGAATATTCCTAAGGATCGCAAAATCGATTCCGTGATTTCTCTCGGGTTTTCCAATGAAACTTTAAGAGAAAAAATCCGCAAGCCCTTAGAAGAGATTTCTTCTTTCAACAGCTATGGAATGAAAGAAAAACGTTGAAACCTGGATGTCAAAAAATAAAACTATAAAAATCCTTTTTTTTAGCTTGGTGGGTTTTATGTTTTTTTCATGTTTTTTAAGCTTCAAAGAATCAAGCAATGCATCCAACGATTTCGTTTTTGATAAACTAAGAGATGTCATGGTCAGGGAACAAATCGAGGCACGCGGAGTCAAAGACTTAAGCGTGCTTAGGGCCATGCGAAAGGTAAAACGCCATCTTTTCGTTCTTATCGACGACATAAAATATGCCTACGGCGATAGCGCGTTGCCCATTGAAGAAAATCAAACCATTTCGCAGCCCTATATTGTAGCTCTTATGACAGAACTGGCTGTCCTTGGCTCTGACGATACAGTGCTTGAAATCGGCACAGGCTCGGGATATCAGGCAGCGGTTTTGGCCGAAATCGCCAGACAGGTATATAGCGTTGAAATTATCAATGGACTCTGCGTCAAAGCAAGAGAGCGTCTTAAAAAATTAGGATACAAAAATATTCAAACCCGCTGCGCTGATGGTTACGCAGGATGGCCTGAAAACGCCCCATTTGATGCTATTCTCGTTACGGCTTGCGCAAAAGAAGTGCCCGAAGAATTATTGAAACAGTTAAAAACAGGGGGTCGTCTTATAATTCCCTTAGGGGAAGTTTTTCAAGACTTATTTCTTTTTGTCAAGAACGCAGATGGGAGTATCGTCAAAAAAAATATTATCTCAGTACGTTTTGTCCCATTGGTAAAGAAAGAGAGTCTTTAAGATGAATTTATTTAAAAAAATCGGCTCAAGATTGATTGTTCTTCGTGAATTATTTTCTTATCTATGGGCTCATAAGCTTTGGTGGATGATCCCGGTGGTATTTTTCTTTATCCTGCTTGGATTTCTGATATTTTTTACGCAGAGTCCAGCCTTAGCCCCATTCATCTATACTTTATTCTGATGAAAAAAATCATATATATCCTTAAAACTTCAGCAAAAATTCTTTTTACAGTCTTGGCGCGTTTTTTTCTCATGTGTGTTTATTTCTTACTTTTTCCTTTTTTTATTTTTGTTCGTTTAAAATACGATTTCCTAAAAATAAAAAGTGAAACCAAAAACTGGGATTCGCGGCCAAAAATCGAATCTGTCGAAAAATACATGACCCTTCAATAAATGGTTATCTTAGGTATCAGTTGTTTCTATCATGACGCAGCCGCCTGTCTTCTAAAAAACGGCGTCGTTGTCGCAGCCTCCGAGGAAGAACGATTCAGCCGGATCAAGCACGACCGTTCATTTCCTCAAGCCTCAATTGATTTTTGTTTAAAATCCGCAAAACTTCAATCTTCTGATATTGACTTTGTTGTTTTTCATGAAAAACCTTTTTTAAAATTTGAGAGGCTTATCAAAACAATCGCTCAAACGGCTCCTTTGTCTTTAAGATTATTTCAAAATGTTGCCTTGGAATGGATGACCGATAAGCTGTGGATCAAAAGCCTGATTGAAGAAAAACTTAATATAACCAAAGAAAGGATTAAATTTTGCGAGCATCATCTATCGCATGCTGCGAGCTCATTTTACTGTTCGCCTTTCGAAGAAGCAGCCATCCTGACATGCGATGGGGTTGGTGAATGGGCAACGTGTACATACGGCATAGGGCACGCCTCATGGAAAGACCAAGGTTTTAACCACATTGATCTTTTTAAAGAAATCAGATTCCCGCATTCTCTTGGACTTTTTTATTCTGCTTTCACCGCGTTCCTAGGCTTTGAAGTTAACGAGGGTGAATATAAAGTTATGGGCATGGCTGCCTTTGGGACGCCTAAATATAAGGATAAAATACGCGCACTCATAAAAATACATGAAGACGGTAGCTTTTGGCTGGACATGAAATATTTTTCATTTCATCATTCAACGCACAAGAGCTTTAATCGCCGCTTTCTCGATCTTTTTGGGCCGGCACGAAACCCTAAGTCACGTTTTGTTACGTCTCAAACATCTTTATATGATGATGTGATTTTACCAACCAAGAAAGAAATTGATCTCAATCAATATTATGCTGACATTGCTTCAAGCATTCAAAAGGTAACGGAAGATATTTTAGTCCATATGAGCAAGGCATTGTTTAAAAAAACGGGCTTGAAAAAACTCTGTCTTGCAGGCGGTGTAAGCCTGAACTGTCTGGCCAACACGCGTATTTTAAAGGAGTCAGGATTTGATGAAGTTTTTATTCAACCGGCAGCAGGTGATTCAGGTGCTGCTATGGGTGCGGCTTTATATTGTTATCACTCCATGCTTCAACAAAAAAGAATTTTTGAGTTAAATGATGTTTTTTTAGGACCCGATTTTCCTAATGAAGAAATTAAGCAGTTTTTAGATAAGAATGGTATTCGCGCCCAATATCATGAGGATCATGATATTCTTTGCCAGACCGTAGCTGAGTCTCTGACTCAAGGCAAAGTCATTGGCTGGTTCCAGGGACCGAGCGAGTGGGGACCCAGGGCCCTGGGCAATAGGTCTATTTTGGCTGATCCTCGAGATGAAAAAATGAAGGATGTGGTTAATATTAAAATAAAGTTCCGTGAACCATTCCGTCCGTTCGCGCCAACAGTTTTGGCTGAGCATTGCCATGAATTCTTTGAGATGGATCCATTTGACAATCAGGTTCCATTAAAATTCATGCTCTATACGGTTCCGGTCAAAAGAAAAAGCGCTATACCAGCGGTGACTCATGTGGACGGTTCAGGCCGCTTGCAAGTCCTTCACAAAGAAGACAATCCATTGTTTTATCAGCTTATTGAACTTTTTTTTAAGAAAACGGGTATTCCTGTCCTTTTGAATACCTCGTTCAACCTGAAAGGCGAACCTATCGTTTGTACCCCGGATGACGCCTATCATACTTTTCAAAACAGCTCAATGGATTTATTGGTCTTAGGTGACTACATTTTATCAAAGTAAGATTTTATTTTTTAATTTGTTCTGCTAAAATATGACTATGTTTAAAAATAGACTTTTTATCTTTTCGTTTTTTTCTTCATTATTGTTCCATGCAACTTGTCTTCTTCTTGTGCCTTTCCATTTATCAAAAGCCTTGGCGCAAGAAAAAATTGCTGAGGTCGTTTACGAGCCAGAAACAAAGTTAAAGGATCTGACAAGACCTCAAAATACCCCATGGCCGCTTTTTGAGAAAAATAGACTCCCTTTAGCTGTTAATAAGACAAAGGATGCTTTTTCAAAAAAAATTGTTCCTAGTGGCGCCTTAGAACGTAAAGATGCGCTGGATGATGATAAAAAGATTTCTTATGCTGAGAAACCACTATCAAAAGAAGGGGAGACGAATGTCAAAAGAGTGATCAATCTGCCCAATGTGCCAGGAGAAATCGCGCGTTCCCCAGCATATAAAAGCTATTACCAGATCATACGTGATAGAATCAAAAAACTCGCGTACAGGAATTACAAAAAACTCTACGAAGGTGAAGTTTTTATGACATTTGTTATTGATTCTTCAGGTGAACTTCTGGCTGTTGAATTAAAAAAAGAGAAATCGACTCCGAGTGAGTATTTAGCGACTATCGCACTTGAGAGTGTTGAAGGGTCAGCTCCGTATCCGCCGTTTCCGGAGAAACTAAAAAATAATAAAAAACTCACTTTTAACGTCATTATATCTTTTGAAATCAAATAGCGTGATGTATATCACCTATGGTAATTCATAAGTTGACATCTCCTAGCAAATGATGTAGCATTAAAATGTTTGTTAGCCTCGCCAAATTGAATTAAATTATAAAAAGGAGTTGAACGATGCTTTTTAATTTTTTGCCAAAAGAATTTAATTTTTTTGATCTCTTGGATAAACAGGTTGAATACGCTGTTTTGGCCGCAAAACATTTTAAAGAATTAGTTGCCAAGGGTTCTGTGGATAACATAGCCATCGAAAAAATGCAAAATATAGAACATCAGGGTGACGAAGCGGCTCACGCGATCTTAGACCAACTGAATAAAACTTTTATCACTCCTTTTGACAGAGAAGATATCCATGCCTTAGCTAAAGAACTTGACGATGTTATCGATATGATCAATACAATCGTTAGCCGATTGAATGTTTATAATTTACACGGCGTTAACAAGCATATGGTGGATTTTGCTTTAGTGATTGAACAATCCGTAAACGCGCTTGAATGCGTCGTTAAAGGGATGCGTTCAATGAAAAACTCGAAAGCGATTATGGAATCATGCGTTGAAATAAACCGGCTCGAAAATGTCGGTGATTCCATGAGAGATAAAGTGCTTTCCGAACTCTTTGAAACTGAAAAAAATCCTATTTCTGTTATTAAATGGAAGGAAGTTTACGAAGACGCGGAAACCATCCTCGATATTTGCGAGGATGTTGCCCACGTGGTCGAGTCTATCCTTATGAAACAAGCCTAATCCATGACTTTTAGCATTGCTTTTCTTATCATCCTTGCGCTTCTTTTTGATTTTTTAAACGGTTTTCATGATTCAGCTAATTCTATCGCGACAATCGTTTCTACGCGCGTCCTTTCACCCCGCTGGGCCATTCTTTGGGCCGCATTCTTTAATTTTATAGCATTTCTTTTTTTTGGGTTGCATGTTGCCAACACAATCGGAAAAGGTATCATAGATATTTCTATTGTAGATAATGGTATTATTTTCGGGACTTTGATAGGCGCTTGCGGCTGGAATATTATTACCTGGTATTTTGGCCTTCCTACCAGTTCTTCTCATGCACTGATCGGCGGCATGATCGGTGCGGCATTAGTCAAAACCGGAACAAAATCGCTTCTCTGGCCTGGCATTGGAAAAACAGTCTCATTCATCATTATTTCACCCATCTTGGGTTTTATCTTAGGCCTTGTTTTTGGAATCGTTGTTTATTGGTTGAATAGAAAAAATGCGCCATTTAAAGTTGATCACATTTTTAGAAAAGGGCAGCTTATCTCAGCCGCGCTTTATAGCATGGGCCACGGAGGCAATGACGCACAAAAAACAATGGGCATTATCGCAAGTCTTTTATTTAGCGCCGGACTTCTCGGAAAAACATTCCATATTCCTTTTTGGATCGTTATTATATGCCATGCGGCTATTGCTCTTGGAACTATGTCAGGAGGGTGGCGCATTGTTAAGACCATGGGACAGAAAGTGGCCAAACTTAAGCCTGTAGATGGTTTTTGCGCGGAATCCGGAGCTGCCATCATGCTATTCGTTTCTTCTGCATTCGGTATCCCTGTGAGTACTACGCATACAATTACAGGTTCTATTATGGGCATAGGTTCATTAAAACGCCTTAGTGCCGTGAAATGGGGCGTTGCAGGACGGATCATCTGGGCCTGGATATTAACAATTCCTTGCTCAGCCGCCATATCAGCTCTGGCTTATTATCTGGTGCGGCATTAAAAAGCGGAGAGTGACTGCACAAATGAAAAGTTGACACTTAACTTTTTAAGTGTTAATATGTTACACAATATAGCATGCAAAATATTTCTATTATTTTACAAAAGGGAGTGAGCACACATGTCAGAAGTTGAAGTCAGAAAAGACGAGTCCTTTGAATCAGCGCTTCGGCGTTTCAAAAGAAAGATTGAACGTGAAGGCATCTTAAAAGAAATAAAGGAACGTAAGCACTACGAGAAACCCAGCGAAAAAAAGAGAAAGAAAGCCCGCAGAAAATTCTAAATGGAATTCTCTCTTTCCACTGCTTGGAATGCCGATAAGACCCAAAACGGCAGACAAATAGCGGAAGAAATCTCTAACCTCGGCCTTAAAAATCTCGAACTAAATTTTTCTTTATCCGAAAAAACGGTTGAAGAAATATTTCAGTTTTGCACAGAGAAAGGCCTGACTGTCACGAGTCTTCACAACTATTGCCCTTACCCCAAAGAACTTAAACGCGAAATCGCGCTTCCTGATTGTTTTTCACTTTCCTCAGCAGATGAAAATGAACGAAAAAAAGCCGTTGAATATACAAAAATAACGCTGGCAACTGCCAAGAAGTTTTCGGCACAGGCTGTCGTATTGCATAGCGGTCGTGTGGAAATGGAAGACAAGACCCGTAAGCTTATTGCGCTCTACAATGACGGAAAATCAAAAAACTCAATCTTTCTGGATATGCGCGAAGATTTCGTCCAGGAACGAAAGAAAAAATCAAGCGATTACTTCAATCAGATTTTAAAGAGCCTGAATGAACTTTCGGCGCTTGCGGTTAAAACGGACATTATGTTAGGCATTGAGAACCGTTTTTATTACAGAGAAATCCCTTCAATAGACGAATTTGCCGTTATTTTCCATAAATTCAACGCCAAGAATGTCGGTTATTGGCATGACGTAGGACATGCCTTTATCCACGAACAGCTAGGACTTATGAACGAAGGAGGGTTATTACAAAACTACGGAAAATTCCTTATAGGCTTTCATTTGCACAATGTAAAGAATTTAGATGATCATCAAGCTCCCGCTAGCGGAGATTTTGATTTTTATAAATTAAAATCGTTTGTTAAGCCTGATACGATTAAAGTTATTGAAGCGCACAGCAAGGCAAGTCCTCAGGATGTAAAAGATTCAGTTAAGTTTTTAGAGGAGGTATTCCGTGCTTAGGAACCCTGCCGTTCTAGGACAGTTTTATCCGGATAGCCCTGAAAAAATCAGAAAGATCGTCCAGTCCTTCGGATTAAAAAAAGTTACGAAAAAGGAAAAAATCTTTGCCTGTCTCTTGCCGCATGCAGGATATATTTATTCCGGAAAAGTTGCATCGAGCGTGCTCAATGCCTCATTAATCGCTGACACCTGCATCATCCTAGGCCCCAACCATACCGGATACGGCGTTCCTCAAAGCATTATGTGCGAAGGTGCGTGGGAGACTCCTTATGGTAATGTTAAGATCAATTCCGAACTTGCCCAATTAATTTTAAAAAATTCGAAATATCTCGAAGACGATGCACGGGCGCATGCAACTGAACACTCCATCGAAGTCCAACTTCCACTCATCCAGGAAATTTCGAAAGAGGACTTCACTTTCGTCCCCATTATTCTTGCATCGGCGGATGATTTAGTGTATAAAGATATTGCGAACGCTATATATTTAAGCGTACGCGCTTTCAAGAAAGATGTTACAATCATCGCCAGTTCTGACATGACGCACTACGAGACCCAAATGAGTGCTGCTAAAAAAGATAAAGCGGCGATCGAAGCGATATTGGAACTTAACGAAAAAGATCTTTTAGAAAAAATTGATAAATATTCTATTTCTATGTGTGGTTACATGCCGGCGGTTGTAACCATTATGGCCTCGAAACTTTTGGGGGCAAAAAACGCAAAACTGATCGCCTACGAGACGAGCGGCGATGTGACAAAAGATTACCAGGCCGTTGTCGGATACGCGGGCATTGTCATACAATAAAAAAAGAGGGGTTTATGAGCGAAGACATTCAGAAAAAAGTTGACGAAAGTTGGAAAGACAAAGCAAAAAACGAAATTCCAGCTGAAGAATTAAAAAACGAAACACCAAAAATGCCAAAGCCTGATTTTAATTTTTTCTTAACGACTCTGGCCATGCAGGCCTGGATTGGCCTAGGGTTAATCCCGAATCCTGTAACTCAAAAGACTGATGAGAACATCGATCAAGCTAAATTTATTATTGATACCATCGAGATGCTTGAAGGAAAAACAAAAGGAAACCTAACAAAAGAAGAAAGCGAGCTTTCTGAGCATCTTTTATATGAATTACGCTTAGCCTACGTCAACAAAACTATGGAAAAAAAGTAAGATGTTCGATAAAAAGTTATTAGACATCTTGGCTTGCCCTGTATGCAAAAATGATTTCGAATACGTCAATGATGAATTGATCTGTTGTCGTTGCCAGAAGGCGTTTCCTGTTGAGTGTGGAATCCCGATTTTGTTAATTGAAAAATCCAGGGATTTAAAAGAAGAAAAAAATAATTTTTAGAGGAAAGGACTTTCTCAAATGAAAAAAATTTTAGTCATACATGGACCCAACTTAAGCCTTTTAGGTAAACGTGAACCCGGGATTTACGGAAAACAAACCCTAGAAAAAATAAATAAAGACTTGAAAGACCTGGCTAAAAAAGCCAAAGTGTCTTTAACGATCATGCAGTCCAATCATGAAGGCGAAATTGTTGATGCGATTGGAAATTCACGCAGTTCTTACGACGCCTTGATCATTAACCCCGCAGCCTACACGCATACAAGCGTGGCTATCCGCGATGCCATCGCGGCAGCTGCCGTTAAAACTATCGAAGTGCACCTTTCGAACATCTACGCGCGCGAAGAATTCCGTCAAAATTCTCTTGTCGCGCCTGTTTGCGTTGGTTCTATTTCTGGATTCGGAGCCGAAAGCTACTACTTAGCATTTTCCGCAGTATTATCTCTTTTAAAAATACAAAAAAATTAATAATAAAATCCATGGCGATACCTAAATCTTCGAATATCCCCAGTCATGCTTTATCCCGTTTTGAAAAAATTTTTGATTCTTTAAAAACATATAAACTTGATGCTATTCTTTTAAATTTTGAACCTAATGTCAGCTACAGCGCTACCTTTTTTGCCCCTGACACGTACAGCTTGATAACTCAAAACGAAATCATCTTAATAACTGACTTTCGCTATATGGCTGATTTTAAGAAAAAGGCTCAAGCGCCAGTCAAAATTATTGAGATCGAGGGGACGTTTTATAAAACGATTGTTGATCTGATTAAAAAGCGTTTTTTAAAAAAAATCGGATTTGAATCTAGGCATTTAACATTTGCCGAATGTGAAGCCTTTCACAAAGCACTACCTAAAGATGTTTCATTTATTCCTCTTAAAGAAACGATTGAGCCATTAAGACAAATCAAGGATAGCAAAGAGATCTCTATCATTCGTGAAGCCACAAAAATTACTCTCGACATTTTTGAGATGATTCCCTCCATTTGTAAGCCTGGCGCCACAGAGCTTCAGGTAGCCGCAGAAATCGAACGTGCGATCAGGCTCAAAGGCGCCTCCACCTCAGCCTTTGACATCATTGTCGCCTCAGGCCCTAATTCATCTTATCCACATGCGTCCATCACAAACCGCATCATCCAGGATAATGAAAATGTTGTGATCGATATGGGGGTTGATTTCAAAGGATACAAAAGCGACTTGACACGAACTTTGTTTTTGGGTAGAATTAACGGCATTGTCAAAGAGGCTTACAAAATTGTGCGCGAGGCTCAACAGCGCGCCATTAAGGCGATTCGACCAGGTGTTAGCATTAAGAGTGTCGATGAAGCGGCGCGTAATTACATAGAACAAAAAGGGTTCGGAAAATTCTTCGGCCACGCGCTTGGGCATGGCATAGGCCTGGAAGTCCACGAATCTCCTTCAATCAATAAAAGAAACAAAAACCTTCTTGAAACAGGTTCTGTGTTTACTATAGAGCCGGGAATTTATAAAACTGAGGAATACGGAATACGAATAGAAGACATTGTTTTAGTCACATCTAATGGAGCGGAGGTAATCAGTGGGAACGCTAGGGATTAACCAAATGAAAGTCGGCGTAACAATAGACATAGCTGGCTTTGCCTATACAATCGTTAATGTTGAACATGTCAAACCCGGCAAGGGCGGAGCTTTTGTCAGGACAAAACTTAAAAGCTTAAAAGATGAATCTATCCTAGACAGGACGTTTCGTTCAGACGATAAAATCGAAGAAGCTTATATCGAGGAAAAAAATCTTCAATACTCTTACCATTCTGGAGAATTTTTTCATTTTATCGACGTTGAGACATATGAAGACTTAACGATCGAGAAAAAAAAACTTCACGATGCAGACAAATTCTTAAAAGATAATCTCGAAGTCATGGCCCTTTATTATAAAAATGAATTAATTACTATTAACCTTCCTAATTTTATCGTTTATACCATTACCCATACAGAACCCGGAATCAAAGGTGATACAGCTAAAAGCGGTACTAAGCCTGCAACGATCGAATCAGGCGCCACCGTTCATGTGCCTCTTTTTATCGATGTTGGTACAAGAATTAAAGTTGATACACGAACAGGTGAATATATTGAAAGATCAGCGTAAAACGAGACGACTTCTTATGAAATTAAGATAACAGTTTTGCTCCATATCTTCTTTTAAGAATGACATTAAGGAGGGAAGATCCGGAGTTCACTCGCCCTGTTTGAATTAATTTTAAAGGAACAGGGCTCATGAAGGAGGTTTTTAGCATGAATATCAAAGAGATTAAAGAAATGATTAATCTCATGAATGAGAACAACCTCAGTGAGCTTGAGATTGAAAAAGACGGGATGCGTATTTGTCTTAAAAAAGGCTTAAACGGCGAAATCGCCGTTGAAAGCCCTAAAAGTAAGATGGTTTTTTCGCAGCCGTTGCCTGAGCATATGGTTTATCAAGGGTCTCCTCAAGTATCCAAAGAAACACCGGCGGAAAAAAAGGGGTCGTCTAAAACTGTAGAAATCAAGGCGCCTATGGTCGGAACATTTTATCGCGCGCCTTCTCCGGAATCACCTTCGTTCGTTGAGATCAATCAGGAAATCGAAGTCGGACAGGTCATCTGCATTATTGAAGCTATGAAATTGATGAATGAAATTAAATCTGAAATCAAGGGAAAGATCGTTGACATCTTGGTTGATAACGCAGAACCTGTGGAATTCGGTCAGCCCCTGTTTTTGATTGAGCCTGCTTAAAATTAACCTTATAAATAAACATTCAAGGATATATGTTTTCAAAAATCTTGATTGCTAATCGTGGTGAAATCGCACTGCGCATTATCCGTGCCTGTAAAGAAATGGGAATTCGCACAGTGGCTGTTTATTCACAGGTAGACAGGGAATCGCTTCATGTCCGCCTGGCCGATGAAGCTGTTTGTATCGGCGCGGCATCTCCAGCAACCAGTTATCTCAATATTCCAGCCATTATCAGTGCTGCGGAAATCACAGACGTTGACGCCATTCATCCCGGCTATGGTTTTTTAGCGGAAAACGCTCATTTTGCAGAAATTTGTGAATCCTGCCAAATTACTTTTATAGGACCTTCTCCTCAAAACATCAGGCTCCTTGGTGATAAAATGGCTGCTAAAGACACCATGCATCGAGCAGGGCTGCCTATTACACCGGGAAGTACAACTATTGTTAAATCAAAAGATGAAGCAATTAAAATAGCCCGTCGCATCAAATATCCTGTAATTATCAAAGCTACAGCTGGCGGCGGAGGCAGGGGTATGCGCATCTGTCATAATGATGTGCGTTTGATCAGTGCTCTTATGACCGCCCAGGCAGAAGCAGAAACAGCCTTTGGTGTCCCGGATGTTTACATCGAAAAATATATCGAGGAACCCCGTCATATCGAATTTCAGGTTATGGCTGACCATTATGGCAATGTCGTTCATTTAGGCGAAAGAGATTGTAGCATTCAGCGCAGACACCAGAAGCTTCTAGAGGAATCGCCATCACCTGCCCTAGACAACAAATTACGCAAAAAAATCGGCGATTTGGTCATTAAAGGCGTTAAGGCGGCCGGCTATCGAAATGTCGGGACTGTTGAGTTTTTACTCGATAAGAATCAAAATTTTTATTTTATGGAGATGAACACTCGAATTCAGGTTGAACATCCCGTGACCGAAATGATTACAGGCATCGACATCGTTAAACAGCAAATTAAGATCGCGAACGGTGAAAAACTTAAACTCCATCAAGATGATATTAAAATGACAGGTGCGGCCATTGAATGCCGTATCAATGCTGAAGACCCAGCGAATAATTTTATGCCATGCCCGGGGCGCATAGAAACTTTAAGTTTACCCGGTGGCCCGAACATCCGCCTTGATACACATGTTTATCAAGGTTACCAAATCAGTCCCTATTATGATTCCCTAGTGGCCAAGTTGATTGTGCACCGCGAGAACAGGCAAGAAGCCATTAAAACCATGAGTCGCGCGCTGGATGAATTTATAATCGGCCCAATAAAAACAACAGTGCCTTTCCATAGAACACTAATGGAAAATCCATCGTTTAAAAAAGGGGAAGTATCCACGCACCTTGTTGAAAATCTCGCAAAGACAGAGACAGAGCATAAAGAAAAAGAAGGGGAGCGAGCATGACCGACGAAGACAAATCTGATCTTGGCCTTATCAAAATACACAACAACGTCATTGCTTCCATTGCTTATCTTGCGGCACTTGAAATCGACGGAGTTTCAAGGATTTGTGATGATGTTAAATCAAAGGCTTTAAATTTTATCGGAAAAAAAACAAAAAGCGGAGCTATCGACGTCAGGACAAGGGGCGAAAGCATTTCTGTTATTATCCCCTTAATCGTCAAATACGGCTATAATATCCCTGAGGTTGCCTTAAAAGTCCAGGAACGCATAAAATTGGCAATTGAGGATGCAACGGATGTGACACCCAAGGATATTATTATTAAAATTAAAGGCGTTGACAGATAGTTTCATTTTGTAAGAAATAGTAAATGGCCTAAAGGATTGGGCTGAATAAAAGAAATTTTTTTGCTCCACATCTTCTTTTAGGACTAACTTTAATGAGGGAAGATTTGGAGTTGATTCCTGTAAAAACACAGGAATCAAGAGTTCACTCGTTCGCCATTGAAGCAATGGCGGGGTTATTAAAGGAAAAGAAACTTTACTCCGTATTTTACAATCCCCAAGGGGATGGACCTTACTAATTCCATACAAAGGAAGGGTCCTACCCAGAAAGGGTGCCCTTTCTTATCCTTATAAAGAAAGGGGCTACCCTAGAGAATTAATGTAGATGTTTTGCTCCACATCTTCTCTGTAAATAACATTAATGAAGGAAGGTATGGAGTTGATTCCTGTAAAAATACAGGAATCAAGAGTTCACTCGTCAGCCGTTGAAGCAATAGCTGACTCATGAAGGAGGATTTAATGAGAACAACGCTCAGCGTAATCTTTTATACAATTATTTTAATTTTCATAGGAACGCTTGCTTTAGCTTTTGCGTCTCATTTAATTGACTTGAATGAAATCATCATCCGCCTGACATATTGTTTTAATGATTTAAGAATGCGCATCGTCATAGGATCTAGTGGTCTTATTTTTATCTTACTAGGTTTTGGCACAGCCCAGGTTATATCAGGAAAAATTCAAAGAGAAAAAACAATAGCCTTTTCAAACCCCAACGGTCAGGTTACTGTAACCCTATCTGCTGTGGAAGACCTTATCAAGCGCTTAAGCTTTCAGTTAAAAGAGATCAAAGATGCCAAAGCGATTGTTAAAGCAACAAAAAAAGGCATCGATGTGCGCATGCGCGTCGTTCTGCGTTCAGAAACAAATATCCCGGATTTTACGGCGAAGTTACAAGACATCATCGCCAGCCGCATCCAAGAAGTTTTTGGCATCGATGAACCCATTAACGTCCGCATCCATGTAGCCAAAATCGTAACAACGGAAGAGAAAAACAAAAAACAAAACGAAAAATCACAAGAAGACATCCAGATTCCTTATCACGGAATAAAAATATGAGCGAGGATATAAGTTATGGAGTCTTAACGACATAACTTATAATATCCGAACTCATCCTTGACATTTCGAATAAAATGTCAAGGATTTAATTCGCAGACGTCATTAAAAAATAAATCAACAAAAAAAATAAATCAACAAACCACTAAACTTTATGTTCGTTTTACTCCATAAAGTTTCTGCTCATTAAAGGAGGCAACTTAAATGAAGATCGGTGTTCTTACAGGCGGAGGAGATTGTCCAGGATTAAATCCGGTAATTCGCGGAATTGTGCGTAAGGCCACAAATGACGGCCACGAAGTTATCGGTTTTTTAAACGGCTGGAAAGGCATTATTGAGGGCACAACAACACCCCTCGACCTGAATGCCGTATGCGGCATATTGCCCAAAGGCGGCACGATCTTAGGCACGAGCAGGACAAATCCTTATAAAAAGCCCGAAGATGTCAATAAAGTCAAAGAAAGTTTTAAAAAATTCAAACTTGATGCCCTTATCGCCATTGGCGGAGAAGATACGCTTGGCGTTGCTAATAAACTTGTGAAAGATGGATTGAACGTTGTCGGAGTGCCGAAAACAATTGATAACGATTTAAACGCAACAGACTATACTTTTGGTTTTGATACAGCCATTAATATCGCCATGGAATGTATTGATCGATTGCATACGACTGCTGCAAGCCACCACCGCATCCTTGTAGCTGAAGTTATGGGTCGTCATGCCGGATGGATCGCGACTTATGCCGGGATTGCAGGCGGCGCTGATGTTGTATTGATCCCGGAATTACCCATTGATTTAGATGATGTCTGCGCAATTCTTAAAAAAAGAAAAGCACGCGGTCGTGATTTTAGCATTGTTGTTGTCGCTGAGGGCGCTCAACTCAAACAATCCGATATCCTTCAAGATCAGAGCCTTGATGAATTTGGACATGTAAAATTAGGCGGAATAGGTGATTTCTTGGCCAAAGAGATTGAAAAACGTACCGGTTTTGAAACTCGCGTCAGCGTATTTGGCCATATTCAGCGCGGAGGATCCCCAACAGCTGCCGATAGAATACTCGGGACAAGATTCGGCATAAAAGCTGTTGAACTGGTTGAAAAGAAACAGTTTGGCCATATGGTCAGCCTGAGTGGCACAAAAATCGTAGCTGTTCCGCTATCCAGCGCCGTTGAAAAACTAAGAACCGTGGATATGGAAATTTACGATGTCGCCAAGGAATTCTTCGGATAACAACATCTAGAAAAAGGAATATTCAGATGGAAGACAGAATAAAAGAGATCATTAAAGAAGCGATCACAACCAAAATGTTGTTACTTTATGATGAGTCTTTGATCAAAAAAATCCGCAAAACCGCTGAATTGATCAAATCGACTTTAAAACGTGGCGGAAAGATTTTTGTCTTTGGCAACGGAGGAAGTGCCGCTGACAGCCAACACTTTGCGGCTGAATTGGTCGGCAGATTTCAAAAAGAACGCAAAGGCTTAGCTGCCTGCAGCCTGACGACTGATACATCAATCTTAACTTCACTGGCCAATGATTATTCCTTTAATCTAATCTTTAAAAGACAACTAGAGGCCTTAGCAACTTCTCGTGATATCGCGATCGGTCTTTCAACCAGCGGAAATTCGAAAAATGTTTTAGCCGGAATAAGGCAGGCGAAAGCGATGGGACTCAAGACAATCGGCTTTACAGGCCAACCGTCCGGAAAGCTTGGGGGCTTAGTTGATATTGTCCTTAATGCTCCGTCAAAGGTCACCGCACGAATCCAGGAAATCCATGGCTTACTTATCCATATTATCTGTGAAATTGTCGAAGAGGCGCAAGCTTAAATGAAAACACAAAAGTTCGTATCTTTAAAAAAGCTTTCAACAATTCTTAAAACTAAGCTCAAAGACAAAAAAATTGTCTTTACGAACGGTTGTTTTGATATCCTTCATGTTGGCCATGTTCATTACTTAACGCAGGCCAAAGCAAAGGGCGATGTCCTGATCATCGGCCTAAACTCTGACCAATCTGTTAAAAAGCTTAAAGGAAAAAACAGGCCGCTCAACTGTGAACAAGACCGGGCAAAAGTACTGGCAGCTTTAACATGTGTTGATTTTATCGTCGTTTTTAATGATTCTACCCCTTATCGCCTTATTCAAACCATAAAACCAAATGTTTTAATCAAGGGTGGCGATTGGTCAAAAGACAAGATCGTTGGCCGGGATATTGTTTTAGCTTGTGGCGGAAAAGTATTAACCATACCAATCGTTAAAAACCGCTCGACCTCAAACATCATTAAAAAAATCTTTAAAACTTGCTAATTTCATGTGCCCCCATACGTGTTGCCATCATACTCAGGAATCGTTAGGGCCGGATTTTTATCGCATCTTGGACGCAAATCTCAACCGAGCTAAAGAAGGTTTGCGCGTTTGTGAAGAAATCACACGTTTTCATTTGCGTGAAGCTCAAATCACAAAAAAATTACGCCTCTTAAGACATCATCTTACCACCATCGTTAAGAATTCTGGGATCAAACAAAATGAGCTTTTTGCCTGCCGTAATTCCAGGGAAGATTTAGGAAAAAATTTTAAAGGCGGCAAGAACCGTAAATCATTTCGTGGTATTTTTATGGCCAATGCTCAACGCGTCAAGGAATCCTTGAGAGTCCTGGAAGAATTTTTAAAAATAACAAAAAAGTCATCAAGCCAGGATGTACAGAAACTTCGTTTTTTATTTTATGACCTCGAAAAAAAAGCTGTTGAAAAATGCCCGGGTCTACTTGATCCTTGACAGGGAAGTTGCCGGCAAAAGAAAAATGAATGTTCTTTTGCGTGAAGCTATCCGCGGTGGCATCGATATGGTTCAATACCGCGACAAGACATCTTCTTGCAAGGATATGATTCAAGAAGCGCGTAAGTTATTAAAAATAGCCAGAAAACACTCAATTCTGTTCGTTATCAACGATAACTGTGAGGTTGCTAAATCAATTGATGCTGACGGTGTTCATATTGGACAAGACGATGTGTCACCCGCTGTTGCACGAGCAATTCTCGGAACAAAAAAAATTATCGGCTACTCGTGCCATAATCTGAAAGACCTAAAATCCGCGCAAAAAGATACAGTCGATTATTACGGATTTGGCCCCGTTTTTGCAACGAAAACAAAACCACAGGTCCACGCAAAGGGAAAAAAAAGATTACAAGAATTTTTAAAAAATGCAAAAAAACCTGTTTTTGCCATAGGCGGGATCACTGAAAAAAATCTTATTCAATTTGAAAACATCAAAAATATTCAGTTCGCTATCTGCAGAGATATCTGTCGTGCAAAAAATATCCAAGAAAAGGTAAAAAAAATAAAGGATGGGTTAACTCATGTCTCAGGCATTAAAGAATCTTGTAAAAAATAGAGATTTTTCAGACGTTATAAAGAAACTGGCGAAAAAAGAAAACGTTAATTTCAAAGAGCTGACCCAGAGCATCACTAAAGGTACATGCGTCATTCCGCTCAACAATACGAAAAAAATATCCAATCCTTGTGCTATCGGTAAAAACCTATGCACTAAGGTAAACGTAAATTTAGGCACTTCAACAGATAAAACAAACGTCAAAACTGAAATAAAAAAGCTTAAATGTGCCATCGCCTTGGGCACTGATACGGTAATGGACCTAAGTATCGGAGGAGACCTTAAGGCTATTCGGTGCTCCATCATTGAGCATTCAAGCGTGCCTGTTGGAACTGTCCCTATTTATGAAGCAGCGATGAATGTCCAAAAAAAACGAAAAACTTTTTTAAAATTAGAAAAAGATGACATTTTAGACACCCTGGAATCGCAGGCAAGAGACGGAGTTGATTTTTTTACCTTACACTGCGGCATTAACAGAACAAGCTTGAATGTTTTTTTAAAAAACAAGCGTATCCTTGATGTAGTCAGCCGGGGTGGGGCACTCCTCATCAACTGGATGCAAAAAAATAAAAAAGAAAATCCGCTCTATGAGTATTTCGATGACTGCTTAAAGATCGCCAAAAAATACAATGTCACTTTAAGCTTGGGCGACGGTATGCGTCCTGGTTCCATATTAGACGCAACCGATAAAACACAAATCAGCGAACTTGAAGAACTAGGAAAACTTACCCAAAGAGCTCAAGCCGCCGGTGTTCAAGTCATTATCGAAGGCCCGGGACATGTTCCTTTAAATCAGATACAAAAAAATATAGAATTGCAAAAATTGATCTGTCATGGAGCTCCTTTCTACGTCTTAGGCCCGCTTGTTACAGACATAGGCGTTGGATATGATCATATCACTGGCGCAATCGGTGGGGCTTTGGCTGCAACCTATGGAGCTGATTTCCTATGCTTTTTGACTCCTGCGGAGCACATCCGTCATCCATCCCTTGAAGACACAAGGGAAGGACTCGTTGCTTCAAAGATCGCTGCACACGCAGCAGATATTGCCAAAGGCATCAAAAATGCCACACTTTGGGATAAACAAATGTCAGAAGCGCGCAAAAAAAGGGATTGGCCCAAGCAGATCCAGCTGGCCATCGATCCCTGGAAAGCGGAAAGATACAAGGCTTCTTCGCATCCAAAAGTCAAAAATGTCTGCACTATGTGTGGAGAATTCTGTTCAATCAAACTTATTGATGAATGTTTGACAAAACATCAATAAGAGTGGTAAAATTATCATCTTGCTCTCAAGAGAAAAATCTATTTTAAGGTTGCCTGATGTGGTAAGAGAGACTGGAATTTTGCGAGCGTAGTGGTTCGACGCGGCTTTCAGCCTTGCTCACCACAAGTCGAACCATCCTGAGCAAGCGAACAAAGTGAGCGTGTCGAAGGATTTAGTAATGTAATTTTGCGAGCGTAGTTTCCGCCATTAGTGCTTTGGCGAACCCGCCGATTTCTAGTGGCGGGCAGTGGCAGAACACCAGCTTCTCGAAAGAATTTTGCGGCAAGCAAAATTCTGAAGATACTAAAGCGAACGTTGCAGCGCGACAAGCGCTGCCGTTGAGCGAAGTACCAAGCTAATAGGTTTGCATTGGTTTGCGAGCGTAGTTCAGTGGCAGAACACCAGCTTCCCAAGCTGGTTATGTGGGTTCGATTCCCATCGCTCGCTTGAGACAAAATAGTTAAGATAAAAGCGGGGTTCGATTTCCCGCAACGTTAAATTAAGAAATTATTGTAGCGTTAGCGGGATTTCGTT
>JAGVOQ010000032.1 GCA_020052645.1 Candidatus Omnitrophota bacterium | reverse complement strand
GTGCCAACAAAAGGACGCTCTGTTGTCAATAAAGGCACAGCCTGACGTTGCATGTTAGAACCCATCAAAGCACGGTTCGCATCATCATGCTCTAAAAATGGAATGAGTGACGCGGCCAGAGAAACCAGCTGCTTAGGACTCACATCCATGTAATCAACTTTTTTGGGAGCTACTTTTGGGAAATCCCCTCGGAAACGGCAGGTAACATCTTTTTCCTGGAAATATCCTTCTTCATCCAAAGGGCTGTTGGCTTGTGCTACAAGTTTATTTTGCTCAACATCCGCAGTGATATAATCGATTCTCTTAGTCACGCGTCCGTCTTCACTCTTACGATAAGGCGTCTCCAAATAACCAAGAATATTCACGCGCGCAAAAGTGGTGAGCGACGCGATCAAACCGATATTCGGACCTTCAGGTGTTTCAATAGGACAAATACGGCCGTAATGAGATTGATGAATATCGCGGACTTCAAAGCCGGCCCGTTCGCGTGACAAACCGCCAGGACCTAAAGCACTCAAGCGTCTCTTATGCGTCAACTCAGCCAAAGGATTAACCTGATCCATGAATTGCGACAACTGGCTGCGACCGAAGAAATCGCGGATTTGACTTGAAAATAATTTTGAATTAATAAGATGGTAGATCATGACAGCATCCGCATCGGAAAGAATGGCGAGTCTTTCGCGAATAGAACGCTCCAAACGCGCCAAACCAATACGCGCTTGGTTCTGGATCAATTCGCCGACAGACTTGACCCGGCGATTGCCTAAATGATCGATATCATCGATCTCCCCTTCACCCTTCTTTAAACCAACCAAATACTGAATGACCTTGATCACCATTTCCGCGTCGATAATACGCTTATCGACCGAGACGTTCATATTAAGTTTTCTGTTTAAAATAAAACGGCCCGCGCGGGATAAATCATAGCGTTTCGGATCAAAGAATAAACGACAAAAAAGATCTTCGGCCGCCTCCAGGGTTACGGGCTCCGTTGGTCTCATCTTACGGTAAAAATCGATCAAGGCTTCTTCTTTGTTTTTAGTAAAATCTTTTTTTAAAGTGTTCGCAATCTCGGGAATTTCTTTTCCAAAAGCTTTTTGAATATCCTCGTCCGTTGAAAATCCGATGATGCGTAAAAGCTGAGTGGCGGGAAAACTGCGACGGCGGTCAACATAAGCTAAAAGCACTTCATTCAAATCATATTTAAATTCAAGCCACGCGCCGCGATAAGGAATGATGCGGCCGTAAAAAATCTTTTTTCCTGTAGGATGCTGTTCATCTTCAAAGCAGACACCGGGGGAACGCTGTAATTGACTCACCACCACACGCTCATCACCGTTAATGATAAAACTCGCTGTCGGCGTCATTAAAGGAATCTCACCGAAATAAACTTCCTGCACTTTCACGTCTACGGGTGTAATCAGGCGAAGATTGGCTCGTAAAGGTGCTGCGTAGGTCATTCCACGGCGACGGCATTCTTCTATATGGTATTTCGGTTTCCCTAGCGTGTAGCTGACAAACTCCAAACGGAATCGCTTATCAAAACTTTCAATAGGAAATACTTCCACGAAAGCTTCCTGTAAACCAACCGCTTGCCGTTCGCTCATCGGAATGTCTCTTTGTAAAAACTCCTTAAAAGACTCCAACTGAATATCCAAGAGATGCGGCATTGGATAAATTTCTTTGAGTTTCGCAAAACTCTTTCTCTTTATCATCACTACTCCATTCAACAAAAAAGGTTTCTTAAAGTTTCTTTAAGTTACTTGATGTTTCTTTATGTTACTTTGAAAATCCTTAAGCAACCCTACGGAACCTTAAGGAACGTTAGGAAACTTTTACTTCAATTCGACCGTGGCACCAGCCGCTTCAAGCTTCTTCTTCAATTCTTCAGCTTCTGCTTTCGGAACACTCTCTTTGACAGATTTCGGCGCGCCATCAACTAAATCCTTAGCTTCCTTAAGGCCCAAGCTTGTCATCGTACGAACTTCTTTAATGACATTGATCTTATTCGCGCCTGCGTTTATCAAAACAACGCTAAACACAGTCTTTTCCTCTGCAGGTGCGGCAGCAGCTGCACCGGCAACACCAGCCCCCATAGCCGCGACAGGCGCTGCGGCTGTTACTCCGAACTTTTCCTCAATAGCCTTCACCAGATCAGAAAGTTCTAAGACGGTCATTGTCTCAATTTCTTTAATCATGTCTTCAATCTTCGCCATTTGTTTCCTCCTTAAATTTGTCTATAACAGGTTTATATTCCTTACAAATTTAATCCCGAAGTCTGCGCAGAAAATATTAGACGCGAAGCGTCATAAATTTTCAAGCGTAAAGACAAGGGATCATGTTTTCTTTCCTTAACTTTACCTTTATGTGGTGTTAGGTAGGCCTACGCTTTCTGCGTTAAGCCAGGAGTAATATATTTTTCTTTTTCTCTCTACTATATATAGGTAAGCTTATTTCTTCTTATCACTGATTGCTTTTAACGCGTAAGCAAGCTTAGCGATTATCTGATTCAAACTCATGGCCAATTTGCCCATAGGCGCGTTCAAGGCCGATGCAACCTGCTGATAAAGAGACTGTCTGGAACCAAGCTTAGAAATCGTTTTTATATGTTCTTCCGTGATCACCTGGTCCGCTAAAAATCCACCGCGTATTTTTAAGGCTTCATGCTCTTTAGAAAATTTGACAATAACCTGGGAAACTTCAATGGGATTATTTTTGACGAACACCAAAGCTGTCTCGCCTTCAACCAGCGAGATCGCACCGGCTGGTTTTTTAGCCTCTTCTAATATCTTTTTAATAAAGCTGTTTTTCGTAACTAGGACCGACGCATCAACAGTCTTTAAAGACTTTCTTAAAACAGTCATCTCAACCGAAGAAATTTTATGATAATTCAACAAAACAACGTCCGAACAACTATTCAAACGACGCTTAACTTCCAAAGAAACCAATTCTCTGTAAAAATCACCAATCTTTTTTGCTAAGACTGTTGTCATGCGTTCACCATTATCCCAGGCCCCATGGAGCTTGCGACACAAATCGATTTTATAAATTCACCCTTTAAAGAAGCCGGACGTGAAGCCTTAAGCGCCTCTATTAAAGTAATGGCATTCTCGTTGATTTGATCCTCATTAAATGAAATCTTACCCACCGCAACATGAATTCCGCCCTGTTTATCAACTTTAAACTCCACTTTACCTGCTTTTACATCTTTAATCGCTTGACCCACGTTAGGCGTCACGGTTCCCGTTTTTGGGCTTGGCATTAATCCACGTGGACCCAACACTTTACCGAGCTTACTCAAATCTCTCATCATATCCGGTGTTGCCACCACGCAATCAAAATCCATCCAGCCACCGGCGACCTTATCAATCAACTCCTGAGCACCAATGTAATCGGCACCGGCCTCTTGAGCCTGTTTTTCAGCCTCACCACGACAAAAAACAGCCACACGCACTTTTTTTCCAGTACCGTGTGGCAAAACAACAGTTCCGCGGACCATATGATCTGATTTTTTTGTGTCTATTTTTAAATGAATCGCCAACTCAACCGATTGATCGAATTTTGTTTTAGGAGCGGACTTCAAAATATTAATCGCTTCTTTTAACGTATAAAGCTTAACCTTATCGACCAACGCGTTCGCGGCTTTAAATCTTTTGCTAGGATGTTTACTTTTATGGCTCATGGCTACTCCAAAACCTCAATTCCCATACTGCGGGCGGTTCCCTTAACTGTTTTTTTAGCTACTTCCAAATCTACCGTGTTAAGATCCACCATCTTCAGCTTGGCGATCTCTTCCACCTGCTTAATCGTCACAGTTCCAATTTTCTCTTTTCCTGCCGTTCCTGAAGCCTTCGCAAGGTTAGCCGCGCGTTTAAGCAAAACGGAACAAGGAGGTGTTTTAATTATAAAATCAAATTTTTTATCTTCATAAACGCTGATAATGACAGGCAGCTTGATACCGTCTTTATCTTTCGTCTGTTCGTTGAATGACTTACAAAATTGCATGATGTTAACACCATGCTGACCAAGCGCAGGCCCTACGGGCGGCGCTGGGTTGGCCTGACCGGCCGGTACATAAAGTTTAATCTGGGCTATAACTTTTTTCGCCATTTTACACCTTCTCCACTTGCCAAAATTCTAATTCAACGGGCGTTGACCTGCCAAAAATTGATACACTAACTTTAATTTTCTGTTTCTCGGAATTTACTTCTTCAATAGAACCGTTAAAATTCAAAAATGGACCTTCGATGATCCGCACCGCTTCTCCCTTTTCAAAATGAACCTTAGGGCTGGGCTTAGACTTGGTTTCAACGGTACGCTTCATGATATTATCAACTTCAACCGCCGTCAAAGATGACGGTTGCTTACCCATTCCGATAAAACCTGTTGCGCCAGGAGTCGTGCGCACCAAAAGCCACGTATTCTCATTTAATTCCATCTCAACCAAGAGATAGCCAGGGAAAAATTTTCTCTGTGATATTTTTTTCTTACCAGACCGGACTTCAGAAACCTGCTCAGTCGGAATAAGAATCTGACCCATAAAGTCTTTTAAGCCGCTCGTCGCAATACGGCCTTCAAGGCTTTTCTTGACTTTATCTTCCGAACCCGTCTGCGTATGAACAACATACCACTTTTTCATCCCGTTAGATCTCCCGCTCATCGCGATTGATTTCAAAAAAAGCGACTTTTACAATCGCTGCTTTACTTCTTTTGCATTTCGTTTTCCCGCAAGATCTAACGGGATTCATTTCAATACCATTGAGACGCCTTTAGATAAAATAAAATCCAAAGCGCCAATATACATTGTCAAAATTGCTGTGGCGATGAATACGATCCATGTTGCCCCAATGAGATCTTTACGGCTGGGCCAAGACACTTTAACCAATTCACCTTTAACTTCTTGAAAAAATACCGGAATTTTAGACAAAAAATTCGCCATGATTTTTTTTCACATTGTGGTAATTCGTAGCTTCCTGAAGCGATACGAACAGGAGCGGCAGGAATCGAACCTGCAGTTCCGGTTTTGGAGACCGGTGGTTTACCACTAACCGACGCTCCTAACCTTGATTGACGCCCTCTGGCAAGAAGAACAAAGTGCTGTCGTTTCCAAATTACTTCACTTCTTTATGCATCTCGTGCTTGCGGCAAGCCTTACAAAATTTGCTTAACTCAAGTCTTTCTGTATGCTTCTTTTTATTTTTCGTCGAAGAATACAACCGATTCTTGCACACCGGACATTCTAATAATATATGCTCTCTCATATAACTTTTTTTGTCAGAAAATCAAGCCCCCGACCGGGATTGAACCGGTGACCCCGTCCTTACCAAGGACGTGCTCTACCGGCTGAGCTACAGGGGCATACATGTAAAGTGTTGATTTTATTAAAATTATTGCTTTCTGTCAAGCTTTTTTTTAAAATATTTTTTTAAGTCCCTAACTTGAGATCGAATAAACAGTTATATACTATTTCAGGGCTTGGGTTTAAGCGAACAAAAAAACATAAAAAACATCATTTCTCCCCTAAATGTAAGCGAGAAATTTAATCCAAAAGCTCGGGAACCGATTCAAAAGAAACAACTTTACAGAAGTAATTTTTTTTCTTTCAGGCCCGTCAAAAATAATTTTATATCCTGCCTCCTTTAACAACGTAAATAGCTCAAGGTTAGACTGATACAAAGGCAACGAAAAACAAAAACATGATCTCGATAATTTTTTTTCGATTATTTTTTTCGACTCAACGACAGAAGCATAGGCGTCTTCTTTATTGTCTAAACGCCGAAAATGACCTAGAGAAAATTTCTTTTTGTTGATTTCGTAAAATTCAAATAATAATTTGCGCCAATCTTTCTTTTTAAAAAACAGATAATCACCATTTTTTTTGACAAACTCATTCATAAAAACGTCCGCTGAAGCATTAGGCACATAGGCGTTCGATGTCAAAGGTGCCCAGGAGCGCTCATAAATAGGCGCACCCCAAACACACTCCAAAGACGGCATTCTATTCTGAAACCATTCATCGAAATAAACGGGCATTTCATAAACACCGGGATGCTGAAAATCGATAACACGGGTACTGACCGGAACCACCTCATGACTCATGCTATGAGAAAAAACTTCAACCAGCCCGCTTTGCTGCATAATCTCTAATTCCTTCCAAGTTAAATATGGAATTTTTCGATGCGTTAAATAAAGATTCTCCCAAGAAACCTTACCCTTCCAGTAATCTTCCAGATTAGGATAAGTTTCATGAGCCTCCTGGATACGCTCCGGGATCACAAAAAAAATAGCTTTAATTTTATATTTCTTAAGTAACGGAAAAATTACTGTCCAACAATTCCTGCGACCGTCGTCAAAGGTCAAAACCGCTTCCTTGGTTCTATTTTTTTCATCCGTTCGATTCAGGCTTAAGCGTTCCATTAATTCCTGAGCGCTTAAAATACGAAATCGCTTAATCATCAAAAGCTCTAAATAAGAAGAAAACACATCCGGCAAGGAATCATGAAAAGAAAATACTTTTGGATGACGATTATCAGCCAAAAGACGCACAAGCATTTTTCCTTTATCAAAAATATTCATTTTTTTATTGAAGCTCTTATATTTCTTGAGAAATGACTGACAACCTCGCGCGTGAGAGAAACTTCGCGCCCTTCGACACGAACCTCTCGTTTTAAAATCGCGTCTTTGATCTTTAGGTCATCGGCGTCTTGAGGTGAAAAATTAAAGATCGTCCGGGCACAACCGATTTCAAAACCCTCATGGACATCACTGCCAGCCAAAAAAGACAGCTTAAGTCGATCGACGGATTTTTTGGCCAAATGATTTTCCAGAAGTGGTGCAGGAATATTGTTGCGGGCATTAAAAACTTCTATACAATCAAATTTCTTCAGAAATTCATCAGTCCTTGACAAATGCGGCCATTTAAATGGATGCGCCAAAACAGCCAGGCCGCCCTGGCTTCGGATCTCTTTGATCACCGCATCACCTTCAGTCGACCGGATGCTCTCTTTTAAAAATAAACCTAAAATATCGCCGGAAGCTGTTGAAACCTCCTGGCCAGCGATAATATAAAGACCCGATGCAAGTCTTCGAAACTCTTCAACGCCGGCCATAGTGTCGTGATCCGTCACGGCGATCCCGTCAAGACCATTCGAACGGGCCAGAGAAATGATTGTTCTAGGCTCTAAAAATGAATCAAAAGAATACCTGGAATGTATATGAAAATCGATGTGCATAAACTTAATATAAACTGATTTGGTCTTAAGGTCACAATGTCACAAAGTCACAAGTTAAAGAACTGCCGGTTTTCTGAATTTCTTATCTGATTTTGACTTGAGCTATTGCGAGATAAAACGTTAGGACTTCTATTCACTCGATATCTTTTTGAAGTAGTCGATGGTGGCTTTAAGGCCTTCCCGCACGCTGATCTCAGGAAGCCACTTAAGTTCTTTTTTGGCTCGCGCAATATTAGGCTTCCTCTTTTTAGGATCATCTTTAGGTAACGCTTTAAATTCAAGTCTGCTCTTACTATGCGTCAGCTGAATGATCAACTCTGCAAATTCCAAAATCGTGAATTCTTCGGGATTTCCTAAATTCACAGGATCATTAAGACCGGAATGAGCGCATCTATAAATACCATCAATTAAATCCGTCACAAAACAAAACGACCTGGTCTGGGAACCATCGCCATAGATCGTCAGGGGTTTATTTTTTAATGCCTGAGCAATAAAATTCGGCACCACGCGGCCATCGTTCAATTTCATTCGAGGGCCATACGTATTAAAAATACGGACAATTTTTGTATTCACTCCGTGAACCCTATGATAAGCCATAGTGATCGCTTCTGAAAAACGCTTAGCTTCATCATAGACGCTGCGGATACCGATAGGGTTCACATTGCCCCAATAGCCTTCTTCTTGAGGATGGATGAGCGGGTCACCGTAAATTTCAGACGTCGAAGCTAATAAAAATCTGGCTTTTTTTACTTTGGCGAGCCCAAGGCAGTTGTGTGTCCCGAGGGAGCCGACCTTAAGTGTTTGGATGGGATACTTCAAGTAATCCACAGGACTTGCCGGAGACGCAAAATCCAGGATCATATCGATTTTACCGTCAAAATGTATGGGGCGCGAAATATCATATTTAATGAATTTAAAACATTTATTCGATTTTAAATGCCTTATGTTCTCAAGACGCCCCGTGATCAAATTATCCAAACATATCACTTTATAATTTTTCGATAGAAAGAGGTCACACAGATGCGATCCTATAAACCCGGCGCCTCCTGTAATTAAAACTGTTTTCATGGAAATTTTTTTGCCTTATTTTCGTCCAACAGATATATATTTAAAACCCAGCTCTTTCATCTTTTCTGGAAGATAAATATTTCTTCCGTCGATAACCAGCGGTTGCCGCAAAAGTTTCTTCATCCGCTTTAAATCCAATTCTTTAAATTCATTCCATTCCGTCAGAATAACCAGACAATCACTCCCTTTTGCGACCGTATAGGCATCTGAGCAGAATTTCACGTTTCTAAAAATTTTACGGGCCTTCGTCATGCTTTGAGGATCATAAACTTTTACATGAGCCCCAAGCCCTTCCAAGGTATTGACAATCTCAATCGAAGGCGCAAAACGCATATCATCCGTATCCGGCTTAAAAGCCAAGCCCAGGACACCGATGGTTTTATTCTTTATATTCCATAAATGGCTTTCAATCTTCTGGATAAAATCCCGCCGCTGGAGCTCATTGATCTTCTTCACCTCTTTTAAAAGATCAAAACTGTACCCCAGTTTAGAAGCTATTGTAATAAAAGCATCCAGGTCTTTAGGCAGACAAAAACCGCCAAACCCGATCCCCGCATCTAAGAATGTCCGGCCCACGCGTGCATCCATGCCTAAACCGAGAGCCACACGCTCGATATCAGCTCCAGACAAATCGCAAATCCTTGAAACAGCATTGATAAAAGAAATTTTTAAGGCTAAGAATGAATTCGAAGCGTGTTTAATAAGCTCCGCGGATTTAATATCTGTCACAAGGATCGGGGCATTGATGCCGGAATACAATTCTTTTAAAATATTTTCTGCCTTTTTAGATTCAACGCCGATGACAATCCGATCCGGATGCATAAAATCTTTAAGCGCCTGTCCTTCTCTTAAAAATTCAGGGTTAGAGGCAACGTCGAATGAAACGCTCTTTTTCTTATTGATCTCTATCGTATGCTTTACCCAATGCCCTGTTTCAACAGGCACTGTCGATTTTTCCACAACCAAATGATACGACGTCATCGCCTTCGCGATAGAACAAGCCACATGCTCAATACCAGTCAAATCCGCTTCACCGTTTTCTTTCGGAGGCGTGCCCACCGCGATAAAAATAACAAGAGACTTGCGGACCGCATCAACGATATTGGTCGTAAATGAAAGACGACCATTTTTATAGTTTCTTTTAACCAGCTCTTCCAACCCCGGCTCATAAATAGGGATTTTCAGCCTTTTGAGCGCCTTGATCTTTACCTCATCGTTATCGATACAAATGACCTGGTTGCCCAACTCCGCGAAACAAGCGCTTGTCACCAAGCCCACATATCCTGCACCTACAACCGCAATATTCATAAAGTCATCTTCCTTGTTTTAAATTTTTTATAAAATAATCCTAAACAACTAAATTATTCTCCTTGCTGGCGCGGGGAATTAAAGCTTGCTTCTCCGTTTATGCCGAAATCAGGAAACGCCTTAAGCGTAAAAGCCACCATAAATGTTATCCCATTGCCTTCGCGCTGGTTAACAATAAACTCCATGAGCCAGCAATGCATATCGCGGGTAAGCCGATACTCGTGCTCCGTTGTTTCCCCTGACTTTAATTCAAAACGCTCATAAATATCCAATCTCCAAAATGGATTCATCTGATAACCGATTCCCAACGTAATCTGATTGCTCATGCCTTTTCCAGCGCGATAACCCAGGCCGGTTGAAAAATCTTTATTCCAATGAGCCCATGCATCAGCCGTTAATTCATTAAAATGCTTTCCAACCGTATCGTATTCTGCCTCAGAATCAAGCTCCCACCATGAATACGGCTTTATCGCCATCTTATATTTGACGTTCTGAAAACTCTTACCTTGAGTATCGCTGCTCTGAACATTATAATCCGTCGAAATAAGAAGATCCGCCAAATCGACAACATTATCACCCCGCTTTGTCTGGAGCTTATTCTCCAAACTTAAAGTAACCTTATCGCTGCGGTCAAGAGTATCGATGCTATCCAAAGCTAAAAGACGCCCCGCACTCACTGTTGGATCCGCCTGATAACGATATTGGATCGACGGCGTCACGATATGCCTGATTTTATTAATATCCAAATGCGCGACATTCGTTGTCACATCAAATGTCTTAAAAAACTTTGTGCTCATATCCAAGCCCGTATAAAACATACCCCTCATGTATTCCGTCTTGGCGTCAAGCCCTCGGCTGTAAAACGTATCCTCGTAACCGACATAAGGACTGAGTGCGATCCCTTTCCATTGAAAAAGGTAAGAAATCTGGTTCACCATATCAACACGTGAAACATCCTGAGTCGCAGCAACATTAGCGGTTGCTGAAGATAGCTGAGCCGCAGTAGTTATATTTTTAAAATACCAGGGGGTCTGGGCGATCTTTTGGTTGATGGTTTCGAGTTTTATTTCAGGCAACTTCTGAAGAACGGTATCGAATTTATTAACACGAGGCTGTTCCATGACGCTTAATGTAGCATTAGGAAAAGCATGGGAATACAAAAAGAAGCTTGCAGGGCTTGTCTCTTTTTCGTATTCTCTGTAAAAATAATCTTTTCGAAAAATAGGATCTGACTGTTTGAAAAACTCGACAACCACCTGATCCGCAGGGCTTATATCCCAGCGATGCCTTAACTCAACCCTAGAACGCTGCTTGTCCCTTTTATCTTCGTCAGGAATTTCAGGACGCGTATCTTTTTCATCAATACGATAATATTTTAAATTACCAACGCCCATAAACTTCGTATTATAATTAAGATCAATACCTTCCGCTAAACCTTTCTTTTGATACTCATCCAGATGAAGGACTCCTTGAGCATTTTCATTTAAGTAATAACGATACGCCGCAAAGAACTCTGCGCCGTAATTCTTTCTGTAACCCGGAGTGATCATAAAACGAGGCTTGTGATCCTGAAGGCGCTGAGAATAAACAGGAAGATACATCAAGGTCATGTCATCCATTAAAGAAAATTTAATACCTTTAGCTTTCATCACGCGCCCAGGCTTCATCTCAACTTCACGACAACCCAATTTATAATGCGGATGAGGCAGGTCACAGGTTGAGATCTCAGCCCCGCTCATTAAAAATTCAGAATCCGAAATCTTTTCCATTACCTGAGCCTTACCATAGTAAGGAGCCATTCTAATAACAGGCTCAATGATAGTCCCTGTCTGCTCAGAAAAATCATAAACAATCATTGCGCCCTGAAGCTCTTCCTGATCCGACTTGACAAGCTTAACATGCCCTTCAGCAATGGCAATTTTTTCATCCATATAAACCTTAACCTTATCACAGGTCAACGTCGAGCCTTCCTGGACGATCTCAACATGACCTTCTGCCACCACTTCGCTTCCCTCGGATATAAACTCGACCATATCGCCGTTAACCGTGACAGGCTGCTTTTTAGTCTCGGCCCAAGAAAAATTTAAAGGAAACCAAAACAAGCTTAATAAAAGAATTATTTTTAAAAAAATAAAGTGCTTCAAAATCCTGCCTTGATCCTTTCTTTAGCTAAAAGAGCGGCCCCCAAAACTCCCGCATCGCCCCCTAAGGATGCCTTGACGACCTTAATTTTGTTTTTAAGTTGTTTCATCGCGTGAATGCGCACCGTATGCTGGATCGCCTTTAAAAGAAAATCCCCTGCATCAGCCACGCCCCCACCGACTACAATAACAGAAGGATTAAAAATATTCACAACAGATGAAAGAGCCAGGCCAATATCACAACCCACATCTTCCCAAAATTCCCGAGCTTTCTTATTCCCAGAGGCAGCCAATATACTCACTTCTTCCAAAGCCATGTCCCTTTTAAAAACGGTTCTGGCTTTACGTAAGAGAGCCCGATTGCCTACATAACGCTCAAGACACCCTTTGCCCCCGCAATCACACTCAGGGCCATTGGCATCAATAGGGATATGCCCTATCTCGCCCCCCAAAAAATAAGGACTACGATAAATTTTTCCGTCAAGGATAAGGCCGCCACCCACACCTGTCCCTAAAGTTATGCAAAGCGCATAAGAGGCCCCAAGGGCCGCACCCAAGCGCACCTCAGCCAAGGCCATACAATTGGCATCATTCTCAACAGAAAGAGGAACATTAAAATCTTTTTTTAAAAAAGAGACAAGGGGGAAATTATCCCATCCGGGGATATTGGTAAGACTCAAAACAACGCCTCGCGTTGCATCGATAGGCCCCGGCAAACCGATACCTACAGCCCTAACTTCTTTTGGATGGATATTTGAAAATGCCAAAAGATGCGAAAAATTCTTAAGAATAATTTTCCTAAAACTGGATTTATCACAGAAATTATCTGATGAAAATTTTTCTCTTATGATCAAGCCACATCTTTCATCCATGAGGCACATTTTGGTGAATGTCCCTCCAACGTCGATCCCACAATATATTTTTCGCATAAAAATATTGATTTAGAGTTTATTTTAGATTATTAAATTATTATTCTATCGTAAGTTACGTTAGAATTCAAGGAAGATATTAGAGGCTTAAAAAAATAGTCTTTAAAGAAAAAACAGCACGATAACGGTTAGGTTGTTGAGCATGTGGAAGGTCAAGGGAGCCACAAGGGATCGGCGCTTTTCGTAAATGCTGGCAAGCAATAAACCCACAAAAAAAACGTAGCCGAAAAACCAGGAATAACCGTGAAGTAAAGAAAAAATAAAACTGCTCGAAACGTTCGAAAAAACAAAAGAAAATTTCAGGCGCAACGCCGTGTAAAAACAACCTCTGAAAAAAAGCTCTTCAAAAAAAGGCGCTACGACAAGGAATAAGACGATCGCAACGATCCCCATTTCATCGATGCGCATTTCAAAAGTCTTCTTCTCGATCTGAGATTTCATAAACAACATGTTGATTTTTTCCATCACCTCTGTCTGAAAGACCATATCCCACATCGAAGACACCAACATAACCAAGAGACCCAATAAAAGCACCACACCTAAAAACTTAGCATAAGCCCACAAGCCATAAGCTATATCCTGTTTAATACGATCCTGACGAACAAAAAAATCAAATTCTGAAATTTTGTATTTTTTAAAAATTTTTTCTTTTAAAGCTATAAAAAGTGCGACGTAAAAAAGCGGCAGGATCCAAAATGGAGGTATCGTCTTAAAAGACTCTACGCCAAAGGTGAAGGATTTAAAAAAGAATTTGATCAAAAAATAAATTGCTGTCGGCCAAAAGAGAAAAATAAGAAAAAATAAAAAAGCATAGACCGAAGCAATCAAAACATCCTTCAATGTCCAAGGACAAGGCAGAAACGAAACCGTTTGCGCTTGAGGATTATCCATAAGGATGACTTAAAAAACGCACACCTTATTTTTTCCTGATTTTTTTGCCTGGTACAAGGCCTGGTCCGACTTTCCTATTAGATCCTGACAATGGGCGGTATCTTCAGGATACGAAGCCACTCCGACGCTGACCGTTAAATGCACTTTTTCGTCATAGGCGCGGATAAAAGAACCCTCAATGGATCTACGGATACGTTCGGCAAACAGGGTGGCGCTCTCTTTCGAAGTATTAGGAGCGAACACGAGAAATTCCTCCCCTCCAAACCTTGAGACCATATCCACTTCGCGGACATTTTCTTTAATACGGCGGCCTATCTCGTTTAAAACCATATCTCCCACCAAATGGCCGAACTTATCATTACATTCTTTAAAATTATCCGCGTCGATCATTAAAATCGACAAAGATAAATGATGTTCCTGGGAACGCAAAAATTCTTCGCTTAAGCGATCCATCGCATAGCGCCTTGTATATAAACCGGTCACGCTATCCGTTATGGCAAGCTCCTGAATCATTTTATATAATCGCGCTCTTTTTAACCCTAAAGCAAACTGAGCTGCCAAAATCCCCAAAAAGGGCTGTTCGTCTAAAGAAACGCCGTTGATCACCAGATAGCCAAGACATACATCCTGAACGACAAGAGGAAAAACAGCAGATCCCTGAACAAATGTCGCGTCAAAAACCTCTCTGGGTAAAAGCCGACAATTCTCGTAATCCATCATTTTCTTTAAATCTTCCTTAAAACGCTCGAAAAGGTCCCCTTCTTCCAAAGAAGCGCAGATATCCCGCGCTGCCTCATAGATCTTAACAGTCTTAGTCAAATTAAAATTAGCATGCGAGAGCTCTGCTTCAACATTTCTTTTTTGAGATTCAAGCAAAGACAATGCCTCTCTAATTTTAGCATTTTCAGAAACAAGCGTGAGCCGTCTCTCTTTCAATAAACTTTTAAAGATTATTAAAACAAGCACGGCACAAAATAAAAAAAGAATAACCCCTAAAACTAACATGCCCTATTCCTTCCGCCCCTCTTGGCTTTAAAAAGAGCCTCATCGGCCAAACGAATAAGATCTTCCTCTTTTTGCGCATCAAGTGGAAATGACGCGACACCGATAGAAACCGTAACATTCACTTTCTCACGTCGTAGAATAATTTCCCTACCGCTTAAAATACGGCAAAAATTTTCTGCCAATTTTAAAGCTTCTGCTTTTAAGATATAGGGCAAAACAACACAAAACTCTTCGCCTCCGAAACGCCCCACCACGCCACCGGGAAGATGAAAACTCTCTTTGAGCATTCGAGCCACTTTCTTTAAAACAACATCCCCGGCCATATGACCGTAGCTATCATTAATTTTCTTGAAATGATCAATATCAACCATGAGAAAAGAAAAAGGAGTTTTCTCCCGCTCGGCCCTTAAAAACTCCTCTTTTAATCTTTCGAGCGCATAACGCCTCAAATAAATACCAGTGAGGCCATCCGTAATAGAGAGTTCCTGCATATGAGAAAAATATAAGGCATTTTCTAATGAAAGTTCAACGATATCAGCGATAACGGATAGAAAACGCAGGTCATCGGCATGATAAAAATCGGGGACAGGCGCATCCAGGCGCAGGATCCCCAGTGAATTCGTCGGAGTTTCAAGTGGCAGGCAAATCAATGATCCCAACGGGCGCACCACTTCCTGGCGAATACGATCAGGGTCAAAACGGAAATCATTAGCAACGTCCTCTACAAGCAAGGGTTGGTTATGCCTCAAAACCCAGTGGTCAAAAAGATCTCCCGTTTTTTCCTTAAACTTCTGGGATTCATTTTCTTTGTTGATTGAACGCAGCTCAAGTTTACGGCTTTTTTCATTAATGAGATACAAAAGAACGTTTCCCCTACTTCCGAATAATTCAGATACTTCACGAACAATCAAATCAGAGCTACGGTCCAATGACGTTTCATGATTTAAGTCTTCAGTAAATTTTTCTAAACGCGCATAATTCTTTATTTTTAATTTTAAAGCGCGATCCAGCTCCAAAAGATGTTTTTTTTCCTTCTCAAGGATATTGTGCCGCTCGTTCAATTCTTGCTGGATAAGGTTTTCGACGATGGAAAGCCTACGTTCTCTATAGTAGATTCCATAGACAAGAAGAAAAAAGATAACGTAACCGAAAAAGGAAAAAAACAGAAGAAAAGAATTTTTGAGCTGAAAAAATAGGATAGGAAGGCTAAAAAAAGTAAGGAGAATAAAAAGAAAAGTGAATGACGAGATTTTCTTACACAATGGTCTCTTCAGTATCTGCGTTAAAAAAATGGACTTTGCTCATGTCAAAAACAACATCCATATCCGCGTTGACGGCAGGCCTGTTGTGGGCACCGACACGCGCGATGAACGAATGCTTTCCCGTATTCAAATACAGATAGACTTCCGACCCCATGGGCTCAACAACTTCACAAGTAGCCTTGACAATATTGCCCGCAGGAGCTTCAGAAACAAAAAGCTTATCGTAAATATCTTCTGAACGGATCCCAAAAATAACTTTCTTGTCAACGTAAGAAGCCAATTTCGACTTCATCTCTTCAACGATACGAACACGCAAACGCCCTTCATCAAAAAGTATATGCCCGTTTGATTTAACGATTCTGCCGGTCATAAAATTCATCGGAGGACTTCCGATAAAACTTGCTACAAATTTATTAACAGGTTTATCATAAATAGTGATCGGGTCCGTGATCTGTTGGATGATCCCGTCCTTCATAACCGCAATACGATCCCCCATAGTCATCGCCTCTGTCTGATCATGCGTGACATAGATCATCGTCGTCTGCAGCTTTAAATGTAGTTTATGGATCTCCGTGCGCATCTGCACACGCAGTTTAGCATCGAGATTGCTTAAAGGCTCATCAAACAAAAATACAAGAGGTTTACGAACAATCGCACGGCCTACGGCCACGCGCTGACGCTCACCACCGGAGAGTTCGCGAGGCTTTCGATCCAGATAATTCTTAATACCCAAAATATCGGCGGCTTCATTAACACGGCGCACAATTTCAGATTTCGGATATTTCTTAAGCATCAGCCCAAAGGCCATATTCTCAAAAACAGTCATGTGGGGATAAAGCGCGTAATTCTGAAAAACCATCGCGATATCGCGGTCTTTGGCAGGGGTATCGTTGACCATGCGATCACCGATATAAATTGAACCTTCTGAAACTTCTTCCAGGCCCGCCACCATACGCAGAGTTGTTGACTTTCCGCAACCCGAAGGCCCGACAAGCACTAAAAATTCTTTGTTCTCAACACCAAGATTAACCCGGTCAACGGCACGAACACCGCCCCCGTAAATCTTTGAAACATTTTTTAAACTGACTTGAGCCATAGGTAAATTAACAATGAAAAATGAACAATGAACAATTAAAGACTAAAGATATCTGAAAATATTATAACGAATCAACTTATCTGTCAACCTAAATAATCAATTAATTGATGCAACGTCTCTTTTAAAGCTTTTCTATTGATGATCATGTCCAGGAGCCCGTGTTCAAGCATAAATTCTGATTTCTGAAATCCTTCGGGAAGTTTCTGCCGAGTGGTCTGCTCAATAACCCGGGGACCCGCAAATCCAATCAAGGCCTTAGGCTCTGCAATAATGACATCCCCAAGGCCGGCGAATGAAGCCATGACGCCCCCCATGGTCGGATTCGTCAAAATAGAAATGAACAAAAGCCCTGCCTCATGAAGTTTTTGAAGGGCTCCGGAAGTTTTAGCCATTTGCATGAGGCTAAAAATACCTTCATACATTCGCGCGCCTCCACCAGAACCAGAAACAATCACCAAGGGAAGTTTTTTATCGATAGCAGCTTCGATAACCCTGGTGATTCTCTCACCCACAACTGAACCCATAGATCCCATGATAAAACGCGAGTCTGTAATAGCCAACATCGCACGCTTACCAAAAATCTCTCCCGAACCTGTTATCACAGCTTCTTTTAAAGAGGTTAATTTTTGATCCTCGGAAATTTTCTGCTTATAAGATTTTATCCCTTTGAATTCTAAGGGATCCATACTTGTGAGTTCAGCATCAAATTCTTTAAAAGTATCACTATCAACGATCAAGGCCAATCGTTCAGGAGCCGTCATTGTAAAATGATACGCACACTTCGGGCAAACTTTTAGATTTTCTTCGAGAACTTTTCTATAAAGCGGTTCGTTACAGGAAGGACATTTTGTCCACAGGCCTTCGGGGATTTCACGTTTTCTGATTTTTACAACCGTATACTTGGGCTTTCCAAACAAAGGCATCTTGACCTCAATTTTTAAAGTTCTATCTTAAAAATCCTAAACCCTAAACTCTAAATCCAAAATAAACTAAAAATCCAAAGGATCAAAACATCTACAATTTTTGTGGTTTTGTGTTTAAAATTTGTTTAGAGTTTAGAATTTTGAATTTAGTGTTTTAATACACGACCTCATGACTCAAGCTGAATCTCCCCCGGAGTTTAGTCTGCAAAGCTTCTCTCTGCACAACAACCTTTCAAAACTTATGGATCAAAAACCCGCTCATGAGCTTAGGATAAAAATAAGTGGATTTCTGAGGCATAACCTCACCACCCAGCGCGATGGATTTTATCTGTTCAATTTTCGTCGGGTTTAAAATAAACAAACAATCGTGAACTTTTTGATCGACGCTGGCAACGGCCGTATCCAAATTCACTTCATACTGGATTTGAGACAATTGAATTTTTAGGAAATTATCAAAAATCACTTTATGCAGGATCACCACATCAAGATTTTTGTATTCCTTGGGGCCTTCCTGAATAAACCGGTTACATTCGCGTTTTTCGCTGATTTTTAAAAGATAAAACTTATTATTCTGGTATAAACCAAAGACCCCGACTTCGTCCTTTTTCTCTTCCATCTCTTTCACAAGCGCCTCTTTGGATTCCATTTCTTTGATCAAAAAACAGGAACTTAGAGATTCCGGATTAAAATGAACATTCTTAATGAGCCGATGGGTCGGCAGGACGCAAAGGCCCTCATCTTCCAAGGGCGTAAAAAACGTCATGATATAATTATAGGAATCTTTAAAAGCGGCCTGACTATTCTGCCGTTTATAATCACGAAACCACTTAGCAACTTCATAACGATGATGACCATCGGCAATAAATATATCCTTGTCCTTCATGAATTCCTTGATCTCCTCCGTCAGAGCTTTCTCATTGACACTCCAAAGACGATGTTCAATTCCCATCCAATCCGTAACATCAAACAAAGGCTTTAAAGCCGGCTTCACCTTCTTTTCAAAAATGCCGTGAGTGAACTTTTCGGGGTCTGAAAAAATAGTAAAGATAGGGCTTAGGTTCGCTTCAACGCATTTCATTAACTTAAAACGATCTTCTTTGGGAGCCTGGTGCGTATGTTCATGGGGATAGATCGTCTTATTTTGGCCTTCTTCATCCAAACGCATAAGGGCCATAAACCCCAGGCGGGTCTTGCGCTTGCCTTCGAGCGTAAACACCTGCTCGTAAAAATAAATACCCGGTTGCGCCTCTTGAATCAGGATGCTGCGGCGTAACCACTCTTCAATATAACCGGAAGCCCTTTTGTACTTATTTTCTACCTCTGCATCGCCCGCAAAATCTTTACCCAAAATAAGCCGAATATAGTTATAAGGATGCCGCTGATAAAGTTCCTCCTGCTCCTTTGCATCAATTATGTCATAAGGCGGACACAGAACTTTAGCGACTTCGTCGATAGCGTCAGGACTGTAATGAATGCTGTTAAAAGATTCTATTTTTGCCATTTTTTTATAAAAAGATAGCTTCCGGCAGATGCGCCTATTATATCAAAAGTTAAGTCCATCAATGAAAATTGTCTCGTTGCAATAAAAAGCTGATGGAATTCATCGCTTAAACCATATAAAAAAACCAGTCCAAGGGTTATTAAAAAGATATTTTTTTCTGTTAGGGTTTCAAGTGCCCTGGAGGCCAGGAACCCTAAAGGCAAATACTCAAAAAAATGAGCAACTTTATCAAACCCTGCAAATAAAGATGGAATCAAACTGCCAGACAAAGATGAAAAATAAAAAATCAAAGCTGCATAAAGAAAAACTGGCAACCAATATCGAAATAATTTAGAAGCCATTGTCAATGCGAGCCCTTAGGACACGCCGAACAACCCGGTTTGCTTCCTGACGAAGGACATGACGGCGCGCTGCCTTTTCGATAATCCGTCGCATAAAACCCTGAACCTTTAAAAATAAAACCTGAGCCAGAAGAAATCAAGCGACTCACTTTGTTTTTTTTGCATTTCGGACACTTCTTTAAAGGTACAGCGGTCATAGACTGAGCTTCTTCAAAACGATGACCGCAAGCTTTGCATTCATATTCATATGTTGGCATTCATTCCTCCAAGAAAAATTCCGCCGAAGGCGGATCAGCCTACGGCTGAAACAATTAAAAATGAACAATGAACAATTAAAAACTAAACATCATACTTTAACACCGCGCAAACGCGCGAACTCCTGCATAAGTTTCTTTTCGTTGGCGTTTAAAACTTCAGGGATATCCACAATCACACGGACCAATTCATCCCCCTTAGCTCTTGACTTTAAATCCGGAGCCCCTTTTTCGCGAAGTCTGAAAATTTTGCCCACCTGGGTGCCTGATGGAATTTTCATCTTGACGCTTCCGTTTAACGTAGGCACTTCAATTTCACTGCCTAAAATCGCCTGTGCCACGTCCACGTGAACTTCGCATAAAAGATCATTGCCGTGTCGTTCAAAAACAGAATGATGACGTACATGCACCAAGACAAAAAGATCGCCCTTACCACCCCCTGTTTCTTCACCTTCTCCTCGGATCCGAAGGTGAGAATCCGAATCAACACCAGCGGGAATTTTAATGGAAATTTTTTTGGTAACCTTTTCACGCCCTTGCCCGGCACATTTTGAACAAGGGGTCGATATCACCTTGCCTTCACCGCCGCATTTTGGACACGTCTGCGTAAGATGAAAAAACCCATGCGAAACGCTCACCTGCCCATGGCCTTTACACTGAGGACACAGCGTCGGCTTACTGCCAGGCCGAGCGCCTGTCCCACTGCATACAGGACATAACTCATAGCGCGCGATCTGAATTGTTTTTTCAACACCAAAAACAGCGTCTTCCAAACTTATTTCGACGCTAACCTCAAGATCCCTTCCACGACGCGTGCGTCGCGTGCGACCGCCGCTGTCAAAACCTTCTCCTTGCGCGCTAAAAATATTTTCAAAAATACTGCCGCCAAAACCACCGCCGCCCCCGCCGCCAAAAATCTCTTCAAAAATATTTGAGAAATCAGCTCCGCGGAAAATATCCTCCGTAGAATATTTCTGGTCAATGCCCGAATGTCCATATTGATCGTAAAGAGCGCGCTTCTTTTCATCAGAGAGAACCGCGTAAGCCTCAGAAATTTCTTTAAATTTTTCTTCAGCTTCTTTCTTTTGTTCATGCGGCACGCGATCAGGATGATGCTTCATAACGAGCGTACGATAAGAACTTTTAATCTCATCAACCGACGCGCCCTTTTTCAACCCTAAAATTTCATAATAATCACGATTTGTTGTCATGGTATTTTAGCGTTTAGCGGTTAGCCTATAGCGCTTAGTTCTAAATGTTTTTCTATGCGCTCTACGCTTTACGCTCTGCGCTTATTTTCCTTTGTCTTTTCCGTCTTCTTCACGATATTCGGCGTCAATAATATCTTCTTCTTTTTTTTCAGTTCCGCTTTGTTCCTGAGACTCTTGCGCTTTTTCCTTGCCAGCGGCTTGCGCCCCATCGCTTTGAGCTTTCTGTTGAGATGCAGCCTTATAAATTTCTTCCGCTAATTTATGCGAAGCCTTGGTAAGATCTTCCACGCCTCGTTTGATATGCTCGATATTTTTATCTTTAATTGCTGTTTTTAAATCATTGATTTTGACTTCAATATCCGCGCGCTCACCGGAAGAAACCTTATCGCCATAATCCTTTAAAGACTTTTCCGTCGCGTAAACAAGATTATCCGCCTGATTGATCGTTTCAACTTCTTCTTTTCTCTTAGCGTCTTCAGCCGCGAATTTTTCAGCGTCCTTAACCATCTTGTCAATTTCTTCTTTAGAAAGTTTCTTTGGCGCCGTAATACGGATCGATTGCTCTTTGCCGGTGCCTAAGTCTTTCGCGGAAACGTGCACAATGCCATTGGCGTCGATATCAAAAGCCACTTCAACCTGCGGAACACCCCGCGGTGCTGCAGGAATACCCACCAAATCAAAACGGCCTAATTCGACATTGCCTTCGGCATCGGCTATCGTCCGCTCTCCCTGAATAACACGGATAGTCACCGCTGTCTGATTATCGGCAGCGGTCGAAAAAACCTGACTTTTCCTCGATGGGATCGTCGTATTTCTATCGATAAGCTTGGTGTTAACGCCTCCTAAAGTTTCAATACCTAAAGAAAGTGGCGTCACATCCAAAAGCAAAACATCTTTCACTTCACCTTTAATGATAGCAGCCTGAATCGCAGCTCCCATGGCCACGCACTCCATCGGATCAACGCCACGCTCGATCTTTTTTCCAAAATAATCCTCGACAAATTTCTGGACAATAGGCATACGCGTTGGACCGCCGACCATGATGATCTTATCCACGCCTTGATCACTAAAAGACGCTCCTTCTTTTTCAAAAGAGGACTTGGCATCTTTTAAGGCCTGTTCCAATGGCCCGCGGCATCGATCAATGATAGGGCCAATTAATTCTTCGAGTTTAGCCCGATTGATCGCCATTGTTAAATGCTTAGGCCCTGTCGCATCCGCTGTAATAAAGGGGAGATTAATATCTGTGCTTAAAGTACTGGAAAGTTCTACTTTCGCCTTTTCAGCGGCTTCACGCAAACGCTGCATCGCCATCTTATCGTTCTTTAAATCAATCCCTGATTCCCTTTTAAATTCTTTAGCGATATAATCGATCAAAACGTTATCCATATCCGTACCGCCCAGCTGTGTATCACCAGAGGTCGACATAACTTTGAATCCGCCTTCTTTCCACATCTCCATAATGGTGACATCGAGCGTACCACCGCCAAAATCAAACACAAGGATCTTTAATTCTTTTCCAGCCTTTTCTAACCCATAAGCAAGACACGCCGCGGTCGGTTCATTGATGATTCTTAAAACCTTTAAACCCGCAATCTCGCCGGCATCTTTCGTCGCTGTTCGCTGATTATCGTCAAAATAAGCAGGGCATGTAATGACAACCTCTTCAACCTTATCTCCTAAATAAGCCTCGGCATCCTGTTTAACTTTTTGCAAAATAAAAGATGATATCTGCTGAGGCGTATATTCTTTACCGTAGACCTTAAATTTATGGTCCGAACCCATTTTACGTTTAGCGGCAAAAATCGTGCCTTCGGCATTTATCGATGCCTGCCGGCGCGCCGGCTCACCCACCAACTTCTGGCCGTCTTTTGTGAAAGCTACAAAAGAAGGAAATGCCTTTCCCGAAGCAACACCCGCTCCTTCGGCTGAAGGAATAATAACAGGCCTGCCACCTTCCATCACCGCTGCTGCTGAATTTGACGTTCCTAAATCGATTCCGATAACTTTTGCCATAATAAACCTCCCTGATTTTGTATATTAAAGGTACTTTCTCTGCAAAATTAGCTCCGAAGTTTACAAGTGCTTAGTCCCTACCCTTATATGGAATTGGGTAGGACTACCCTTTTTGGGTTAAACGAGGAGTAAATGCTTTCCTCATCCTTTTTATTTTTTCTCACCTGAATCATCACCGTCATCATCTATCGACGAAAGATTATTCATTGTTTTTTTAGAAACTTTTGCCTTTGTTGTACGTATCACCCGATCATTTAATAAATACCCTTTTTGCAATTCTTCGACGACTGTATGCTCCGGTAAATCCTTATTTTCAACCTGCATCAAAGCTTCGTGAAAATGTGGATCAAATATTTTACCTTCCGCCTCAATAGGTTTAACGCCGAATTTTTTCAGTAAATCATACAAATGAGCTAAAATCATCTCAACGCCTTTCAGGAATGCCGACAAATCTTCGTGTTTTTCCTGAGCCAATCCTACAGTGCGTTCAAGATCATCTAAAACTGTCAACAATTCAAAGATCAACTCCTCGTTGGCAAATCGAACAAAATCCTGTTTTTCTTTATCCAGGCGCTTGCGAGTATTGTCAAAATCGGCTTGTTGTCGCAGCAGCCTATCCCAATGTTCTTTAGCCTTATCGGCGTCTGCCCTTAACTGCTCAAACTCTTCTTTTGAAATAACAACAGTCTCTTTTTTTTCATTTAGCTCTTGAGCCTGATTGTCTTTATTTTTATCTGAGTGAGAATCTTTATTCATCTTTTTAAAACTTACCTTTTTAAACGTAAATCAATATTTCTCAATATTGTCCTGCATCACTTGCGCGATGTAATCCATCAAAGGGATCACTTTATCATAGGCCATTCTCTTAGGGCCTATCAAAGCCAGGCGACCGTCTTTTTTATCGGCAGAACTGTATTTTGAAACAACGACCGAACAATATTCCATTTGCGAACAATGACTTTCTTTTCCGATATAAACGTGTGTTCGATCAGAAAAACTCTGCTTAACCAGATCCAAGAGCTCTGCACGGGTTTCCAGCGCTTCCAATACTTCATGAGCCCTCTGAACATCTTTAAACTCCGGATGCTCCAAAATATACCGCAAGCCCTGAAAATACGTCTTGTCATCATCATCTAAATAAACAATACTGGCATAATGCGTAAAATCAGACATAAGCTTGGATGTTTCAAATAACAAATCATCCAACTCGTTGACTTTTAATTCATAAATCTTATCGATAAAATCACCCTCATCTTTTTTAAGCCTTTTCTTCTCCATCAGCACATTGAGATAAAATCGATACCCCTCATCCGTTGGAATTCTTCCGGCCGATGTATGAGGATGCGTCAACAACCCTAGTTCTTCCAGTTCCGAAAAAACATTGCGCACGCTGGCAGAGCTTAAGCCTATCTTACGGCTCTTAAGCAAAGAATCAGAAGAAACAGGCTGAGCCGAGTTCAAATAAAGCTCAATCGTTACTTCCAAGATCCTCTTTCTCCGTTCTTCATGGTCAGCTGAACGCGCCATTATTTCTCCTTAAAGAATACTCCTTAGCACTCATATAGCCTGATTGCCAAAGTCATAATGTTATCACATTCCTATTTTTTGTCAATAACTGCAGAAACTAACGTGGCCTACGTCTCTTCTCCCTGATCAACTTAGACTTATGTTTTTCAATCTGACGCCCCATATCTAAAAAAGCAAGATTGATGGCTGAAGAAAAATCCTCTCCGGCCTCACGACAATGCAAAGCAATCGTTGGTAAAAATAAGCTTAAAGTCGCATAGAATTCTTCCCTATGAGGATTCTTCTCTAATGTTCCATGGAGAAAAACCAAATCCCCATGAAACCTCTCTAAATGTTTTCCTAATTTCAAAGCTTTTTCTTCAAAGTGATTCTTAAAAATATCATTATCTTCCAAATGCCTCGTTGAAAATGTCGTCTTCATATTCTCCTCTCTTAACTTTGCCTATAATGAGTTTCTTTTCCCTACAAAGTTAATCCTAAAGTCTGCGTAGAAAATGTTCCCTGCCCGCTATGCTGGGCGAGGAAGATTTTCAAGCGTTCAGACAAAGGATCATTTTGCCTATACAATGGTACTTTTTCCTTAGTCCCTTCCTTTATGTGGAACCAGGAAGGACTATCCCTTCTGGATTACAAAATCAACTCCGCAGTTTGCGTAAAAAATATTCTTCCGGATTGCCCTGGTAAGAATATTTTCAAGCGTTTAGTCCCTACCCTTATATGGAACCTTTCCATACCCGGCCTTTATGGAGAGGCTGGTACCTTGCCTAAATTGAGAGGCAAGTACACCGCTTTCTGCGGTGTATGCCGTCACAGTAGTGACGCACTTTCCTTTCCGTATAGGAAAGGTGCGCTTTCTGCGGTAGGACTACCCTTTTTGGGTTAAACAAGGAATAATTCAATATTTGCCTATAATGAGTTTCTTTTCCTTATTTAAGTTCTAAACCGTTCTTTCCTAAACTGATAGAAATCTTTTTGTTCTCTTTAAAATCACCTCTAAGAAGTCCTGAGGCAATAGGATCCTGAACCATCTTCTGAATGACTCGTTTCAAGGGTCTTGCCCCATAAACAGGATCAAACCCCTGTTGAGAAAGGTACAGTTTAGCATCTTTAGAAACAGAAATCAAAATGTGTTTGTCTTCAAGTCTTTTTTGCAGAACATTTAATTGAATATCTACGATGCGCAAAATATCATTCTCTGCCAAAGTACGAAAAACAACAACTTCATCCACTCTATTTAAAAATTCTGGCCTAAAATAGGATTTAAGCTTATCAAAAATTGCATCTTTGGTCTTATTTTTATCGTCCCCGGAAATGACGAGCTCTGTTCCAATATTAGACGTCATAATAACTAAAGTATTTTTAAAATTAACCACCCGGCCCTGGCCATCTGTCAAGCGGCCGTCATCTAATATCTGTAGCAATACATTAAAAACGTCTGGATGGGCCTTTTCGATCTCATCAAACAGAACAACGCTATAGGGCCTGCGCCGTACCCGTTCGCTCAGCTGGCCGCCTTCCTCGTATCCCACATATCCCGGCGGCGCGCCAATCAGGCGTGACACAGAATGTTTCTCCATATATTCCGACATATCGATACGGACGAGCGCATTCTCATCATCAAATAAAAACCAGGCCAGGCTTTTTGCGAGTTCTGTCTTACCAACACCCGTAGGGCCAATAAAAATGAATGACCCCAAAGGCCTGTTTTGATCACTCAAGCCCGTCCTAGCACGCCGAATACAATTAGAAACCAATCCAAGCGCTTCATCCTGACCTATAACGTGCTCTCTTAAGCGCTCTTCCATATGGATCAGTTTTTCTGTCTCTCCCTCAAGAAGTTTTGAAAGAGGGATCCGTGTCCATCTTGAGACAACATTCGCAATATCCTCCTCATCCACTTCTTCTTTAAGCATGGCTTTTTCTTTCTGTAAGTGGATGAGTTCCTGATTCGCTTGCTCGATATTCTTAGAAAGCTCCGAAAGCACGCCATAACGGATTTCAGCCACTCTATCCAAATCGCCGTTTCGCTCTGCCTTTTTTTCTTCTAATTTGGCTTCATCCATCTTATGCTTAATGGATCGAATCTTAGAAATAGCTTCTTTTTCTTTATCCCAGTGTTTGGTCAATTCCTCATTTTCTCTCTTTAGACCTTCGAGTTCTTTTTCAATCTTTAAAAGTCGGCCTTTTGAATGTTCGTCTTTTTCTTTTTTTAAGGCCTGGCGCTCAATCTCTAATTGCAAAATACGGCGCTTCACTTCGTCAAGCTCCTGGGGTAAGCTATCGATTTCCATGCGTATTCCGGAAGCCGCTTCATCGATCAAATCAATCGCTTTGTCGGGTAAAAATCTCTCCGTGATATACCTCTGAGATAACGTCGCAGCGGCGATAATCGCCGAATCCTTAATGCGCACCCCGTGATGCACCTCGTATCTTTCTTTAAGCCCTCGCAAAATCGCGATGGTATCTTCTAACGACGGCTCCCCAATCGTAATCGGCTGAAACCTTCGCTCAAGGGCCTTGTCTTTTTCTATATGTTTACGGTATTCGTCGAGTGTTGTCGCGCCGATGCAATGCAGCTCTCCGCGCGCTAACGCAGGCTTTAAAATATTAGAGGCATCCATCGCGCCTTCGGCCGCGCCCGCCCCGACAATTGTGTGAAGCTCATCGATAAAAATAATAACCTGTCCTTCTTTGGATTGTATTTCTTTTAAAATAGCTTTTAACCGGTCTTCAAACTCTCCCCTAAATTTTGAACCCGCAACAACTGATGCGATATCCAAAACAATCAGTTTCTTATCTTTCAAGCTGCTAGGGACATCACCTGAAGCCATGCGCTGAGCCAGACCTTCCACAATAGCTGTTTTTCCAACGCCAGGATCTCCAATTAAAACCGGATTGTTTTTTGTCCTTCGAGAAAGCACCTGAGTCAAACGCCGAATCTCTTCATCCCTGCCGATCACAGGATCGAGTTTTCCACGATTCGCCAACTCAGTCAAATCGCGTCCATACTTTTCCAAAGGTTGGAATTTATCTTCAGGATTCTCATCTGTTATACGCTGACTCCCCCGGATTTCTTTTAAAACATCTAAGACATTTTCTTTAACAATTCCCTGCGCGCGAAACTCTTTTTTTAAGAGTTCATAATTATCCAACAACGCTAAAAACAAATGCTCAACTGAAACAAAGCTATCCCCCATTTCTTTCATATAATTTTCTGCCTGAGCCAAAACCTGATTCAAGTTATTTGAAAAATGCGCCTCACCACGTGCGCCATGCACCTGATAAACGCCCTCAAGGTCACCTTCTACTTTTTTGATGAGCGAAAAAACAGGGAGTTTTACCTTATCTAACAAAAGTGGAACCACGCCATCAACTTGGCGGAATAAGCTTAAGAGAACATGCGGATTATCAACCTGCTGATGTCCGTATTGTTTGGCCAAAACAAGAGCCTGTTCCAACGCTTCTCGCGATTTTACGGTTAACTTATCAAGTTTCATGTATGCCTCACTTTTAATTCACATTTAGCACTCAATGAAGACGAGCGCTAAGAAATGGATAAAAAAATTTTATTTCCAAAAAGTTTGCTTCATTTCATAAATAACCCTGATCCCATGAACATTAACTCCTTTTTCATCCATGAGATATTGAATATGCTCAATTTTCTTTATATCTTCCATCGAATAAAACCTGATCTTTTTATTAGCCCTCTTGGGACGCACAAGCCCCTCTTTTTCTAAAGAGCGCAGCGTCCATTCAGGCATTTGCAAAAGTTTACTGACAATGCCTATAGCATAGACCGGGTCTTTCGGGCTGATCTTAATAGGCTTCTTTTTCATAAGTGCTCCCAATTTAAGGAGCGATCCCCGCCTCGTAAACTATCGAAAAATTTCCTGACCGGCTATGCGATGCAGAATATTTTTACGGTACTCTGCGGGATAATTTCGGCGCCTTCTGCGCCTCAATTAAAATTTAACATATATAACTATATTTGTCAAATGATTTAATTAAAATAATTAAGTCATCTCATTGCAATTAGTTTATAAGAAAAACAAGTTCGGATGATATTTTAACTTCTCTTAACTATAGTCTATTTACAATACTCCTTTAATTTTTTTGCCGTTGTAGCAGGTAATTTCGCCTCAACATGAATAAACTTTTCCGTATAGCGGATATCTTTCACTTTGCCCTCCCGATAAATGTAATCTACCAATTTTCGATTCTTTATCGGAATCTCTAAGATCACATCGGCCACGTACGAAGCAAGCATGGTTTCGATTTTCGTAAGAAGCTTATCAAGATTCTCTCCTTTAAGCGCGGATATAGCGACGCTTTCATCATTTTCTTTTTCACATCTTAAAAAACCTTCCTTATCTTCACAAAGATCGATCTTATTAAGAGCAAGAATCGTCTTCTTTTCATCCGCCCCTAATTCTTTTAAAACAGCCTTGACCGAATCATAGCGCCCCTGGACTTTTGGAGCGCTGACATCTATAACGTGAACAAGTAGGTCGGCTTCAACCACCTCTTCCAGGGTAGCTTTAAATGCTTCGATCAAATGATGGGGCAATTCCCGAATAAACCCGACAGTGTCTAATAAAATAACTTTTTGATTATTTGGCAACGCCAAAGATCGGGTCAAAGGATCAAGAGTCGTAAACAACCCTTTGGAAACCGTTTGATGGCTCTTAGTTAGCGTATTAAAAAGAGTAGATTTACCGGCGCTGGTATATCCAACGAACACAACGGTCGGCAGGGAAAATTCACCCCTTTGAGCTCTGGCCGTGGCCCGGCGGCGTTCTAAATCTTTTAAATCTTTTTTAAGCCTCAGTATCCGTTCACGGATACTGCGCCTGTCAATCTCAAGCTTTTGTTCTCCTGGCCCACGCGTTCCGATACCACCACCCAAGCGTGACAGCTCAACACCTTTGCCGCTCAAGCGCGGCAGTTGATACTCCAGTTGAGCCAATTCCACCTGAGACTTACCTTCAGGGCTTTTGGCGCGCCTGGCAAAAATATCCAGGATCAACTGCGTGCGATCAATCACTTTAGTTTCTAACACCTTCTCAAGATTTCTATGCTGGGTACCGCTAAGATCATTATTAAATATGACACACGCGGCTCTTTTTTCAAAAACAAGCGCCGCCAGTTCTTCAGCCTTGCCCTTACCTATATAGAGATCTGACATCACGTCCTGACGCTGACAAATTTCTTCAGCCACAACAAGAGCACCTGCGGTCTTTGCAAGCTCGCGGAGTTCCTGCTCGCGCTCAACCACATCCCAAGTTGTTTTATCGTATTCCAACTTTACTGTTACCAATAAGGTGCGTTCCATGCTCTCTTTCTCTTGGTTTTTTATCGCTTAGGTTGATTTCTTAACGTCAAAGATCTTTTGAGCTTCAGCAGCTGCGGAACTCGGTCCGACTGAATGTCGGACCTCAGACATCCTCGCTGTCCCGACAATGTCGGGATTCCTTTGAGCTCAAAACCTGCTTTGCCTAAAATCAACATGCGCTCTAATAAAAACCAAGCTCATTCTTTTTTAATTATAGCTCGTCGAACTCGTAAAACTCGTCAACTCGTTGAACTGACCTTTTTAAATATCGTTTTTGCAAACCCGGATAAATCCTGACCCTCTTCTATGTCAAACCACTCAATATCTTTATTTTTATTAAACCAGGTTAACTGACGCTTGGCGAAATGACGGGAATTTCTCTTCATTAATAAAACAGCTTCATCGAGAGACGTTCCTCCCTTCAAAACCTCTTCCATTTCCCTGATCCCAATGCACATGCTGGCCGTACGGCTTAACTTCTTTTTTAAAAGGCAGCGCACTTCATCCAATAAACCCGCATTCACCATAAAATCAACACGCTGGTCAATGCGCCTGTAAAGCTCTTGTCTTGAGCGCCTAAGGCCAAAAAGGTATACCTTATATTCATCCACTAATCCATGGCGCTTTTTTTGTAATGAGGAGATCTTATTTTTTGTCAGCTCGAACACTTCCAAGGCGCGAACAACACGCTTTTTATCATGAGGATTGATCTTGAGCGCTGCTTCAGGATCAATATCTTTTAAGCGCCTATAAAACGCCTCCTGGCCATCTCTAAGCGACTCTGCCTCCAATCTTTTCCTTAAATCCTCATCCTTAGTCACACCTTCAAAAATCCCATACAAGAAACTGTTAACATACAACCCTGTGCCACCGATAAGGACAGGATATTTCCCATTTTTTAAAATCTCCTCAACAGCATTCTTCGCTTTCAAACAAAAATCAGCCACATTGAAAACTTTAGTCGGTGCAACAACATCCACCAGATGGGTCGGAAAACTCTTCTGCACATCTCGTGGCAATTTGTCCGTTATGATATCCATGCCTTTATAGATCTGCATGGAATCTGCGGAGATGAATTCAACGGGGATAATCTTGGAGAGTTTTAAGCCGAGTTCAGTCTTGCCAACCCCAGTAGGGCCAACAATACCTATGACTTTTTGTTGAGATGATTTCATTTATAAATGGAAAATAAGTGCTGCCTAACATCATTCAAAAGGAAAAACTTTCGCAAAATAACCTTCTGTTTCTAGCTTTTGTTTCAATTCTTCAGCTTCTTGGGATGTTTTAAATCGACCGATACGGATACGGCAAAGTTTTTTATCCGCCAGCAAACAAAGAACCGAATATACCTCGTAACCTTTAGCTTTCAAATCTGTTATAAATTTTTCGGCATTTTCATAATTCGTGAAAGCCCCTACCTGCACCGTATAAAAACTATCCGCTTCTACAAGGCGCGAAGCATCTCTGGCTTCAAAAGACTTAGGAAATTCAGTTTTAAGCAATTTAAGATACTTTTTATATTCATCCTTATTCCCAAGCTTTAAATTGACCTCAGCTAATCGAAAATACAACGTGGCCATGCGCTTTAAAGATGGATTCGCATTACAAAATTCCACATAGATCCTTAAGGCCTCTTTATAATTCTCGAGTAAAAACTCAACCTCTCCCAAACCGATATAGGCATCTTCATAATAAGAAGAACCTTTATATTTCTCGACAACTTCCTTAAAATTCTTCTTAGCAATCAAAAAATCGAATAAGTTGGCATAGCTGGCGCCTGTAAAATAACTCGCCTCTGCCATAAGCTCAATATTATCCGAATGATCACGCATAAGCATTGCACATGTCTGGATCGTCTGCCAATACTGGTGTTTTAAAAACAGGATCTTGGCCTGCTTCATCGGCTCCTGCGCGAATGAAAAAGGAGAATAGAAAATAGAGAACAGAAAATAGAAAAATAAAATGTAAAACACGCTGCATTTTGTTCTGTTTTCTACACCCAACTTCCATCTTCTATTTTCCATCTTCCATCTTCTCTTTTCTACCTTCTATCTTCTATTTTCTTTCTTTTTTGACACTTCTCTTTGAAACTTTAAAAGCTCTGCGTGCCTTCTTTTTTTGACTTCAAGCGCTACGTCATCCTTTAACTCAATCGCTTGGGTATTCGGACGTGGAGAATATTTAAAAAGAAACGCGCCGTTAAAAGAAATATCCCTAAATAACTCAAAAGTCTTTTTAAAATCTTCTTCTGTTTCACCCGGAAAACCCACAATAATATCCGTGCTTATTTGCCCATTATACACAATCGAGCGATACTGGTCTACAATCTCTAAATATCTTTTTGCCGTATACCCGCGATTCATGAGTTTTAAAATTTTATCCGATCCAGACTGTAAAGGCAAATGCAGGCTCTTTTTAATCACGGGGATATCTCGTATCGCTTCAAAAAGCTCTTTTGTCGTATCTTTGGGATGACATGTAAGAAATGTAAGCTCTTTTATCCCGCAAACACAGGCGATATCCCTTAACAATCCAACAAAATTAATATTCCTGCCTGCATCATGGTAACTGTTAACATTTTGGCCAAGCAGAGTGATGCACGTAATCCCACAGTCAACCGCTTCCCTGATCTCGCGCAAAATCTCCTTAAAAGGCCTATGACGCAATCTCCCGCGCACATAAGGCACGACACAATAAGTGCAGTAATTATCGCACCCTTCAGAGATCACCACATACGCGTGTTTTTTATCCTCTCGAAAACCTGTGTGATAGATCTCCTCTGGCCTTACATCATTCACTTCACAAAAAGTCCGATGGACGATGGACGATGGACGATGGACGATTTTCTCAATTATATCAGGAATTTTATTAATATCAGACGGTCCGACGATAAAATCAACATTCGGCGCGCGCTGAAAAACTTTCTTTTTATAATTCTGCGCCATGCAACCGATAATCCCGATAACTTTCTTACCCGTGTCAATGGTTTCGATTTTTTTTAACTTGTGACTTGTGACCTGTGACTTGTGACTTCGGCCGATATTGCCGAGTGCGCTCCAAACTTTATCTTCAGCATGCTGACGTACAGAACATGTATTAAAAAGGACAATATCCGCTTTTTTCTCATCGTCTGTAAGCTTATAACCTTCGGCCAAAAGCAGGCCCTTAACAACCTCACTATCCCGCACGTTCATCTGACATCCGAACGTCTTTATATACACTTTTTTTACCATAATTTAGCGTGAGGGCTAATGCCCATCTTTTTATTCTTTAAGAAATATCTCGCTGATATCAATCCACTTCACCTTGAAGAAATAACACCATGCGCGGTGTAATTGCCAAACAAAGAAGTAAAATTCGCTAAATGGCAATTTTACTAATAATCTAGTCAAAGGCAAAAGAAATGGAAATGCTACGGTTATGGAAAAAAGGTGATGCAAATTTTCCATTTCCTTTTTATTTTTAATTCTCAGGATGCTTTTTTTATAAAAATATTCGCCGAAATCTTTAGTGGTTAAATAACCTTTATTCTTGCAATAAGTCCATAAGTCTGTCCGGGGATACGGTGTAAAGATTGAGCACCATGCATAATCCGGTTTGCACCGCGCATTCAAACGAAGGGTCTCAAAAGCCATATCCAATGTTTCATCTGGAATTCCTACCATATTCTGCGCATATGTCTTTAGTTTATATTTCTTATAAATATGTACCGCATCTATAATTTGCTTCTCGCTGATATTTCGATTTAAAACTTTATTCCTAATGTAATCATTTCCGCTCTCGATTGCGTAGAGAATAGTAATACAACCAGCGCGTTTTAGGCTCTTGATTATTTCATCTGTGACAAGATTAACTCGTGTATATGCAATAAAAGGGGTGCGTATTTCCTCTTCATAACGTTTGCAAAAGCTAAAACACCACTGTGCATCTAAAATAAAAATATCATCGATGAATTGGAACCGTTGCGGGGCATACTTTTCGCGAATTTCCTTCAACTCTTTTATAACATTATCAACGCTGCGCTTCCGTATCATCTTCCCTTTACCTTCATACAGCTTGTTTAAAGAATGATTGAAACAATAAGAACAGTTATAAGGACATCCTCGACCGCTTAAAATCATTCTTCGATGTAATTTCTTATAGTGAGCGTACTTATTAACTAATTCACGATCAGGAAAAGGTAGTGAATCAAGATCTTCAATGAGTGGGCGCACTTCGTTGCGGTATATCTTACCATCATGCTTAATCCAAAGATTCTGTACTCGAAGATGATCCTGCCCCGATCCTAAAGCCTCAGCTAGCTCGAGCAAAGGATACTCACCCTCCCCTCGACAAATGGCATCAACTCCTTCTTCTTCCACGAATTCAGGAAAAAAAGTTGAATGCGGGCCGCCAAAAACTGAGAAAAAAGATAAATTTTTCTTTAATTCAATATTAAGACGCTGATAAAAAGTGTGCTTACCTGTTGTTGTGGAATACGCAATAATATCCGGGTGAATCTCTTGTATTTTTTTTAGGTAATTCTTCTCAAAAGCCAGATCAACAAAATCACACTCATGGCGAGCCTGTTTTAAAAAGGCGGACAAAGCCATAAGGCCAAGTGGCTCGATAAATTCATATTGATATAAGAATAAAATCTTCATCTTTTGTCTCCTCATCATTCACAATTACTTAACCCATTTAATATACCTAAAATCATCTCGCGACACTTACACCAACGGTCATCCGAATGTCTTAATAAATATTTTCTTCATAAAGTTATCCACAACGTAGCTGACGTTTAAACGTCAGCTACTTGCTCTCTGCCGATTTTTTATAATATCTTTCCAGCCCAAAGTTCGTGCAAAAATACTCCCCATGGGATTATCACTATCTTGCCCTGTATTCTTTTTTCTTTTTCGTTACAGACAAGAATGCTTTTCTTTGGCGAAAATGCTTCGGTGAAAGCGTTCAGCCCGTATATGTCCCTTTTATCAACATGACTGGATCCTTTTATTTCTATTGCCACTTCTCCTTTGCCCAGCACGAAATCGACCTCAATCCCCGACTTTGTTCTCCAGAAGTTTACAGAAAAATCCTTACCCGCGTAAGACCTGTAAGCGATTATCTCCATAAGCAAAAAATGCTCGAACGCTTTTCCGAATTCTGCGCCTTTTTGTTCGGCTATATGCCTTTTGGTCAGATAACCGGCAACCCCAACATCAAATAAATAATATTTCGAAGCCTTTGTTATGACTTGGCGTGACTGTCTCTTCTTATAGGGCTCTATTCTTATCGCCAATAGCGTATCTATAAGTATTTGATAATATTCCTTAACTGTTTTAGAATCAACGCCACATTCGCGGGCGATGTTGCAATAGTTGGTCATTTCACCATGAGAATATCCGAAAGCGTCAAAGAACCTTGAAAACGCGGGTATATTGCGGGTTAATCCCTCGGCAAAAACTTCTTCTCGTAGATAATCTTGGACGTATGCTGTCAATGATTTTTTGCAAGCCTCATCGTTTTGTAGGTAATGAAGAGGTATCAAGCCATGATTTAAGACACGCAGCAGATCAAATTGCCCTATTTCATGACTTACAAACGGGAATAACTCATACCGCCATGCCCTTCCGCCCAATAGATTTACATGTCCTTTTTTAAGCTTTCTTGCGCTTGAGCCGCAAAGCACAAACCTCAAGCCCTTGTTTTCCATAAGCCAATGCACCTCATCGAGCAGTTGAGGTACTTTTTGCACCTCATCCAGTATTATTGGCTTTTTGAGCTCAGAGGCTTCTTTCGCCAGCAACCGCTCTCGTAAAAGCGATGGGTTTTTTGATAGCTCAAAAAATAAGTCTGTTTTCAAGAAATCATATACAATACTATCCGGAAATTTTTCCCTCAGGTATGTGCTCTTGCCTGTTTTTCTGGCTCCCCATAAAAAAGCAGACTGTTTATCAGGTAGCTTCATATCAAGCATTCTTACTATATTTTTCATTCGAATTATCCTCCGTATTAGTATTACTAATTTGGAGTATATACCATTTTGGTTATGTTGTCAAGTCCATATGCTGAAAGTTGACATCTATCAAGAAGATGTCAACTATAAATTCAATTATTGAAATTACGACTTATTTTTGCACAACCCTATTACTAACAACCATTTAACTTCTTTAGAATCATCAAAATCATCCCTCGCCACAGTAACAATTGGTCAAGCATAAGTTTTTAAGCAAATTTTCACTGGGACTTTCTTGTCCTTTTTAATCTTTTCGTGTTACTTTAAATAATTTTAATTCCTTGCACTGCGGACAACGGCCGAAAATTACCTTCCTTTTACTAAAATCAAAAGCCACCCTTACCCCACCTGCTTCCCAATAAGATCTCGAGAAACCACATGAAGGGCATTTAATAAACCACTTCCTAGACTCATGCTCGATTTTTTGGAATAAATCCTTTGGCAATAAAAACTTCAACGCCTTTTGAATCATTACGTACCGCCTTTCCCGACCTATAATTTATTCTCTCCGCCCATTGACTTTTTTTGAAAAAAATCAACTTCCAGGCAATATAGATAAAACGACATAATCATTCTTTGACATTCTGATTTCGACCTGTTGACATGTTTTATTTAACGCAATGGGCAGAAAAACCACAGAAATAAAATTTTTACTTTCAGAAACAGAAATTTTATAATCATACTGTTTCCTTTCGTATTCGTATCTTTCTGGATTCTGCCCCCATTCTTCTAGTACTTGTTTAGCTTTCTGTAGAGCTTCAGGGTTTTTTTCTTGAGATGATTCAAACCACTTCTCTTTATAAGAATTTCTAACTAATAAACTGTCTTTATTTTCGTAAGGATAGGGGGCCTTTTTAGCCCAAGGCGAATCCATTCTTTGTGCAGGATCATTTATTAATTCACGATTCCACCATGGGATTTCATTATCCCAATTCACGCCATACCATTGAGTGGCGAGAGCTTTAAATTCTTCGTGACTTATTCTTACCCAATCTTGATTTGAACAGGCAGACGCTTCTGGCCCAAAACGTTTGAACGGCCCTTTGCCGTATATTCCGCCTTCAAGATTTTTTGATGCCTCACATTTAAAATAAGCCCGCTCGATCATTTTGTGCGGAGGATTTACATCAGGATAAGCTAAATTATTTATACTTAAAAATACAAGAACCGCAAAAATAATTTTTCCCACAATTCACCTCATCCCCAAAAACATCCATTCGGGTCTGTTTTGACTTCCCAGAGCAATTCGTCTAAAGTAGGATATTCATCATAGAGATGCCATTTTAAATCCGCGCGCATCCAGTAGAGTTTCCAGTTATTGCTGCTTTTGACGTATGTGATTTTACAGGCCTTATCGATATATTCGCTACCATCAAAGAAACGTTTTCGCTTATGACCAACGACATAACTTTGTTTCTCTTTGATAATCACAAAGGGCAATTTGGGATGACCGAATCTTTCTAACTTTGCCATAATGTATAGAATATTTTTATCTTTGATCAACTTTTTGCTCATTCTCTCTCTAGTGCCATATCGTGAATAAGCAATCTCTTTGCTTTTAAATTCGTGCCATGTGCATCAACATCGTTGATATCTATGCCAAAACAGTATTTCGCTATAGGCGAATTTAACACTTTTTAAACCAGCTTTTTGGGCGATTTTATTGTATTTCTTCTTTATTAATACTTCCTTCCTGTGCGCCCCATCAAAGACTTTCTCTCTTTCTTGCCACATCTTTCTTAAAAATGGGTATTTCTTAAGCAGCTTACTTGCATATCTTACTTCTCTACCAAGTAGATTATCTGACATATTAGCCTCCCATGCTTCTATCTGAATCTAATATATTTAATATTTCTCCGTCCCCTGCCTCTTCCAATCCTCTTATAACTTTCTTCTGCCATTTCAGCGGCACAGAATTGAAAACCAGCCTAATAACAGCTGCATCGCCTTTCTGGATTAGCGCTTTTAATATTTCGACTGCTGTATTTTTATCTTTTTCAGCTTTCTCTTTTTTGGTTCTTCGTTGAAAAATGATTAATTTATGGAGAGCGAAATTGGCAGGATGTGGTAAGGTAACGTAGAAATCCCCTACTTTAACTTTGATGGTATTCTTAGAAAGAAAAGTTAAAAATCTCAAGGCAACAGCATTAAGGCCAAATTTGGACAATGGGACAGGCTTATCAGTTCCTCTTCCTTTTTCTGGAACCAAAAATTCCAAGATAAGATCCGGGTGATCTAACTTGATAAATCCTCTGTTGCCTCTATAGATAGTAACAAATCCTAAATCCTTCAGAAGTTCCGGGATATTTACATCTTTCTTTATCTTGGATGGAGAATCAACCAGGAAATCGATATCTCTAGTTTTGATGGTAGCTTGATCTATGTATGGAATGCTGGAAAAATAGTCCTTATAAAAATACACACACCAACTGCCTATGAGGATTAAATCATCCAGGATACCGGTCTTATGGAACCTTCTTAGAATTTCAAGACATAAATCAGATTGCTTCTTTTCCACGCAATGAGCTCCTTAAAAATCTTATTTGTTTTTTGACTTGAGACAGTAATTTTCGGTATTTAGCCCTTAATTCTTTGGCCTCTTTATACTGTTTCTTTTCTTCTACAGAAAGTTTGCCTTTGTAAATATACTTTACTTTTTTATCCACTCTCTTTACCAGGTAACAATACTCGCGGCCTCGTATTTTTCTTATAGCAAGGCACCCTTTAGGTAATTTACCCAATGCCTCTTCATACTCTTTTTTCATTCGAAGAGAATTCTCAAGCTCTTCAGCCAATACTCCTTTTATAACGCCTCTCATAAATCCTCCCGTTACCTAACAAAGTATACTATAATATAACTTGTTAGGTAACAAATGTCAACAAAGCAAATTACCCAACAATCTATCAAACATACAATGTTGTTAGGTAACAACACGTTACCAATTATATTTTAAATATCAATTTTATCTAACAAAAACTGACACCTATCAAGTAGCTGCCAACTATAATTGGCGGACAGGCTCACGCTATCGACCAGCTAAATGTTTTCAAGAAAACTCTTGGTTGGCGTGTTCGCATTTTCCTTTAATCCCTGCGTCAAACAACACTTTATCCAAGCCCTTGCCATTAACCAATGACTCTTTTTCCAATCTGGTTAACTGTTTAATTATTTTTTCAAGCTTAAACGCCGGCTTAAATTTTTTATATTTCTTACTCCACACCAACTTTACCGGCCTTCTGTCCCGTGTATACTTTGCCCCCTTACCGGCATTATGCAATTCAATGCGTTTTTTTAGGTTAGGCGTATAGCCTGTATAGAATGCTTTATTACTGCATTGCACAATGTAAACCCAAAATTTCCCGCTCCTTTTGAATTTTCTTTTCTTACGCTTTTTCATAAACTACATTTCAAAAATTAAAATAAACCTTTTTAACGCTCATTTAAATTCTCCAGAGGATCAAAATTTGACAGAACGAGGATCGCATATGCGACACCAATACAACTGTAATTATTTTCTCTTGGCGTATTATATTCATGTCCTATGATCGCTTCTGACCGAGTCGCATAAGGATAAGCTAGTGTATCGTCTTGCTTGATGGATAAACTTAACATATTATCTATCAATTCTTCTTGTTTCTTTTGATATTCGGATGCCTTTTTGCTATTTTTGCGTTTCGTAAAATCTAATCCTAATTTTCTATAAGCATTAATTAACTGAAAGGTCCACTCAGGAGATACAAGAGGTTCTCTTCCTAGATTTGCAGCTGTTTTATAATCTACAAAGTCCGCTCCTTTGACGTTGATTTTCTTGCCATTGGGCTTCGTATAAGAAACTTCTGACACACAATTTTTTCCAACAAACTCAGACATCTTCTCAGCGAACCCAGGTTCAAAAGTATCTAATATGTCTACCCCCAAAGCAGATATTCCCCAAGAATGTATATCTGTTGCTACAGTAGGATCTACTCCATGCACATAGCCACGATTAAACCTATGTTCTTCTTTGTTATAAGCCACACGCTTTAACCAATTTAATGCCATAGACCTTGCTTTGCTATATTTCGTATCTTTTGTTTCTTGATAAAGCATATTAAATAACGTATAAGCATCAATGCTGAGCTCTGTGGCAAACACATCGTAAAAACTTGGTTGATTCTTGTCATAACCAAGGTGCTGGTCGCTTGCCACATTCGGACCGCCCTGAGGACCTAAGCGTATCCCGCCAAAATTAGAATCATTTTTAGTGGTATTCTGGAGAGATATCGCAAGATCTGCCAATTTTTTAGCAAAATCTAAATATCTTGTTTCACCAGTTGCTTTATAAAAGTGGAAACTGGCAATGCCCATCCAAAGGTTTGAACCTGTCCTTACAGACCAATCCTCTCCCAAAACAGGATTGGTAGGATTTACTGCCTCAATGATCCCTCCTAATCTCCAGACATTGGGTGTATTAATATAAAAATCAAGCACCTTCTTTGCTTCTTTTATTCTCCCGGTCGCAACATAGGCAAGGACAACAACTGCAGAATCATAAGTAATGGCCCAATTTTCGAATCTCTCATCTCCTACATGACTATGAGGCAATCCTGTAGCTAAATCACTATTTTTAAATAGCCAATTTTGTAATTTTATAATTTGGGGTTCGTACTTTTTGGCCATTTCGGCTCGGCCGATACTTAACATAGAGCCTAATGAAAACGAAACAATTAATAATATTCTGAAAAGTTGCATCAGATTACAATTATTCATACTTTCTCATCATTTCTCTCTTTTAAGAACGGCACTGCCGTAGTACAGAACTGCACCCATCGGTCAGCCAAAAGTTCGAAGATATATTTTCTTATTCATGATTAACCATTATTACCCTCACCCTTCACAATTTGAACCGCGTATCCTTCAACCTCAATAAAATCTCCTGAACGGAGTTTGCGGCGGATGCGTGATTCAACAAGCCCATTCACCTTAACAACGCCGGCCTGTATCGCCTGTCTAGCTACAGCGCCGCTAGCAACAAGATCTAAGGCCTTCAATAAATTATCCAACTCAATAAAATCACTCTTTAGTTTAAATTCCATGTTGTTTAATCTTTGTTAATAATATCAATCATTTCATAGAGCCTGCCATAATCACACATATTAAAATTCATGATTAATCTCTGTAAATCAGGATATTCTTGAGCTTGAGTCTCTTTTTCTGTTATGAGCGCGGGTCTAATAATACCTGACTTTAAAATATCCTTAAATTTTTTATTTATAAAAATAAGGGTTTTTTTAGATATTTCTCTTTTCAATCTTATGACGGTCTGTCCTGAAACATAACGAAGCGAATGATACACTCTGTAAAAATTTTCAATATAACGGACCGCGTCATCGACAGTTTTTGAAATGTGAAAAAGGCTGAAATCCTCACTATTTATAAATCCTTTTCGCGCCATCTCGCTAGCTATAAAACGTTTCCATACAGCCCAATACGTCGAGCCTTTCGGCTCCATCAAAACGATGGGTCTGGGTTTTGATTTTCCGGTCTGGACCAAGGTGAGCATTTCAAATCCCTCATCATTCGTACCAAATCCTCCGGGAAAAAGCGCAGTCGCGTCGGTCTCTTTAATGAAGATAAGCTTTCTTGTAAAAAAATACTTAAAGTTGATTATTTTATCTTTTTCGTCGATATACGGATTAGGCTTTTGTTCAAAAGGAAGCCGAATATTAAGCGCGAACTCTTTACCCGCCAGAGAACCTTTGTTGCCAGCCTCCATAACTCCAGAACCGCCGCCGGTCACAATCATATATCCTTTTGAAGTGAGTTTTCGCGCGAATTCCTCTGCCATCTTGTATTCGGCTGATGTTCTTTTTGATCTCGCTGAACCAAAAATGACGACCTTTTGAATGTCTCTGTAAGGCAAAAATATTTTAAAAGAATACCTCAGCTCTTTAAGCGTGTTATTCACGAGCTTAAGGTCTCCACGGTCCGCGCATTCCTTGCCCAGCTTAACCGCAGTCGTCAATATTTCGCGCAGTAAATCTTTAGTCTCAAACGAACAAGCTGTTTGAGTAAGTTTAAAAATTAAATCATCAATCGCACTATCACCAATTTCATATTCTTTTGACATATTTTTTAATAAGGATTTAAAGTGTCTTTTAACAACTCCTTGAATCCTTCTCCCTTTCTTTGTGCCGTTGAAATCTCTTCCTTCTCTTTAAAAATAAGACAAACAAAAACAATCCCTGGCTTAAAAAAGCCTAAGGATTTCTGCGGAGGATTAAAAAAATTTAGGAAAACAAAAAGGGAGGTTCGCCAAAGCCTTCAATCTTATATCCGTCTTCTTTAAAAACTTTCACACACGCCTCGACCACCGCAGGGTCATAAAAGACGCCTTTTTTTGAAACAATCTCATTGAGTGCCACGTCTAAGCCCAATGCCGCCCTGTACGGACGATACGAAACCATGGATTCGACAACGTCAGCCACCGCAATGATTTTCGCCTCAAGAAGTATCTGGTCCCCTTTTAAGCCCCGCGGATAACCAGAACCATCCAAACGTTCATGATGCTCATAAATAATTTCTCCTATGGGCCAGGGAAAATCAATATTCTTCAAGATAGCATAACCCGACTCAGGATGAAATTTAACAAGACCGTATTCATGTTCCGTCAATTCGCGGGGCAAGGTCAGTATTTCAGCAGGAATAGAGATCTTGCCCAAATCATGTATTAAGCCCGCCATACGAACACCATCTACCTGTTTGGCCGTTAAATTCATTTTCTTTGCAATAGCGCACGCCAGATCAGACACGCGTCTCTGATGGCCCGCGGTATAAGGATCCCGCGATTCGACGGTTGAGGCGATCACATTGATAACCCCGCCTATAACATTTTGTAATTTTTCAAAACTATTCTTAAGCTGAACCTCAACAGCTTTGCGTTCCGTAATGTCCCGAGACACCCCCAATAGATGCGTGATCTTTCCGGTCTTATCCCTTAAAAAACGCACAGTCACTTCAACCCATATCGTCGAACCATCCTTACGACGATGTTCCAGCTCAAGAGTCTTAATCACGCTCAAATCTTTGCCGGGTGTTCCTTCGGACGCGAGTTCGTTGGTTAATACTTTATCGGCAAATTCAAAAGAACTAGGGATGAGGACTTGATCCATGGTCATCCTTGAGACTTCCTCAGGCGCATACCCGATCATTTTTTTCACAGATGGGCTAACATACTGAAATCGCAAATTCAAATCCGTCAGCCATATAGTATCCGTAATATTTTCCGCCAGCATACGATAACGTGATTCACTTTCCTTAAGCTGATCCTCCATTTGTTTCTGTTCCGTAACATCGGCAACAATACCAAAAAGAATATCAGACTCATCCATTCCAGGACTTAAAGTCTGAGTTATCCCGCGTATATAGCGAACCTTCCCGTCTTTTCGTCTAATACGGTACTCAAATTCCGCCTGCCCGTCTTTTTTAGCCTTTTCTATAATCCGGTCAGCGGCCGCGCGATCATCAGGATGGACAAGATCCATGAATTTCTCAAAAGAAACGATAAAATTAGTTTTTGTGACTCCAAAAATCTCATACATCGTATCGGACCACATCAATGCGTTGTTTTTTACGTCAAAATACCAATGCCCGATCCTGGCCATTTTCTCAGCCATTTGCAAACGTTGTTCATTTTCCAATAACTTACTCTCCACCATCTTATGCTGCGTGATGTCCTGTGTTGTCTCTATCACAGCGAATAATTTTTTGTCAGGCCCATAAATAGGCGCTGCATCAAGAAGGACGTATTTATCTTTGCCTCCCAATTGATACCAGCCTTCCGCGTGCAACCCACCTGGCACAGACTTAGATTTATCATGAATCCTATAAAGATTGTTTAATTCGTCAAAATTACCATCAACGATCATGTCCGAAAGACAGGGACGATTGGCACCATAAAAAGCCTTGCCGTGATTGTTGGTGCCGACCATATCCTTAGCCTTCCATTGAGAGATTTCCTCACAAGCCTTATTCCAATAAAGAACTTTATGATTAGGATCAATAACAAAAGTCGCGATGGCCGAATTCTCGACAATCGAACTTATGGCCTGTTCTTTCTCTTTGAGTCCATCTTGCGCTTTTTTCTGTTCTGAAATATCCAAGAGGATCCCGTTCCAAAGAATGCTTGCGTCTTCCTGGAGCACGGGCAACGATGATCCGTAAATCCACTTTGTTTCATCACTCGATAACAAATACCTGAACTCGCAATTCCACCGCGCTTTTTGGATGGCGGATTCTTCCATCGATTTTAAAAGTTTGTTAAAATCCTCAGGATGCACCTTCGCAAAAATAAGTGACACATCTTTCATCGCGTCTTCCGGAGAGACACCAAAAAGTTTTTCGCTTCCCTTGCTGACATACGAAAAACTGTACTTACCTTCCGGGCTCCTCTTCATTTTATAAGCAATGCCTGGAAGGTTTAAGGCAAAATACTGAAACTGTTCTTCACTACCCCGGAGAGCTTCCTCAACTTCCCTGCGCACAACAGATTCTTCCATGGCCTCAAGCGCAAAAGAGATATTTTTGCTTATCTCCTGAAATAACCATTCGTCTTCTTTTGAAAATGAATCTGTTTTTTCTGAAAAAATACTTAATATCCCAATAATCTTTCCTTTACAGGCAAATGGAATAACAACAAAAGAACGATAACCGAACTTCAAAGCTTTTGCGCACCAAAGATCCCGCACCCCATCTTCCTGGGTATCGCGAATTGTCACAATCCTCTTTTCATTAAAAGCCTTTTGGAACGAACCTCCTTCAACTAAATTAACACCTGAATCGCTGGACACATCCTGCAAGAAGCCTTTATCTCCACCGAAAGAAGAAACAGGCTGAACACGATTGTTTTTTTCATCATTCAATCCAATCCATGCCATGCGGAATCCGCCCACTTCAACAGAAATCTTACACATAGACTTGAACAAAGACTCCTGATCCTTGAAACGGATCACAGCCAGGTTGATCTCCCCTAAAACAACCAACAAACGATTCGCCACTTTTAACTGAGCCTCAACAACCTTACGCTCTTTAACCTCCTCAGAGATTCTTTCATAACCATAGAACAACTGTAAAGCCATTAATGTAATGGAAACGGTAAAAATGATAAAAACAAAGATAATGCCAAACGTCCTGTTCTGGGCCATCCTGTTTGTATCATTTATTTTTTTGGAGATCTCTTCCACCTGAGAACTCAAACTGACATAGAGTTGTTTGATGGGCTGCAAGAAATCCTGCATCAGAGCCGTAGATAGAACCATAAGATGGATGCCGTCCGCCGTAGGGTGAGCCACAGGGGCCAGCCACATATATTTTTCTCGAAGAGCCCCTCTATCATCCAGACTTTTATACAGACCCCCTTTTGCGACGCCTTTATTAGTCGATTCAATAATTTTTAAAAAATCAGGGAACGGCTGGCCCCAGGTAATTAAAGAAACATCAATTAATTTTGGATTATTGTTGAAACGGCTGATCTTGGTTTCGGCTTCATAAACAGAGGTAGCGCCCGTCTTGCCGACCGGTTGAACAGCGATCAAAGAGAATTCATCATTCTCTCTTAAATCAGAGAGCTTCATATCAGGATGGTTCGTAAGGTAAGTACTGATTTGCTGGGCTACTTGATCCCCTTTCAAGCGGATCAACTCTTCTCCGGAAAGACGCAAGAAACTACCGGAACTCTCGATAAACTTCTGTTGCAAATTAAATAAATTTTTACGTACACCCCATTTGGTCTGCGCAGCTTCATCTCTTAATGAAAACAAAATAGCCCCGACCATAATAATGACAGACAAACAAAAAAAACCTATATAGATATATAGGAAGAGGCGATGCTTACTTTTTTTCTGTGATGTTTGAGATATATTTTTCATTTCTTCTAGCTAGCTCCTTATTTAAACAATGTTAAATTATAACACAAAAACCCTGCTTCAAAAAGCTCGCTCAATACAGGTTCTTGTTTGCCAGCTTACCCCAATCCTTCAGTAATTCTCGGCATTCATCATAGAGAAAGCCGCCGACAAGCCGCACAGACACCTTACCCATCTTTTTTAAAACCCGGTTACTGATCTTAATTTCATTAAACCCAATCTCTGCCGCGTCTTTTATCCCGGTACCGTAAATAATCTTACCTATCCTAGACCAATGAATAGCGGTAAAACACATAGGGCAAGGCTCTGTGGTCGAATAAATAACCGCGCCCGTTAAATCAAAGGTCCTCATTCTACGTGAAGCCAAACGGATCGCATTGATCTCCGCGTGACACGTGGCGTCGTTTTTTAAAACCGTGTTTCTAGCCACTGCCAGCACAACCCCATTTTTTACTATTACAGCCCCAAAAGGCCCTCCGTTAAATGATTTAAAATTTTTTCTGGCTTCTTTCAAAGCCAGACGCATAAACCTTTTATCCATTGCACGCTCTTCGAATCATTAAAAACTATTATTCTTTTTTTTCTTTTATGCGTCCTAAATATTCCTGAAGCGTACCCATAGGGCAGATCATACACCAGCTTCGATGTTTCATGGGAATCCCCAAAATAATCGCGATCACAGTCGTTAAAACGCACATTGTCACAAAAACAGCGCCAAGGGCAATAAGACTACCGCCACTTTGGAGAATACGCATAACGACAAAGCTTATAAAAACGACAAAAATCAACCAGCGAAACCACGGCTTCATAAAAATTTTCGGCACTGAACGCTGCCCGCTCACCTTGGATAAAAAAAGATCCAAAAAAGCTCCCCGCGGACAAAGATTCCAACACCAAAACCTGCCTTTAAAAAAAGAAAGAACCAAAAAGAAAACCATCATTGCAACAACCAGATACCCCAATAATGGAAAAAATAATCCTCCGATTACGATCAAAGGAAGAAAACCAACCATAAAAACTTGAGTTCTCTTCATAAACATCTTTTAAGTTTTTAGCCACCCGGATTTGTTATTAAAAAATAAGTTTTAAAAATAGAGTTCTAGCAAATGTTTTTTGAATCAAGCCACAAGGTCACGGGACCGTCATTTGTCAATTGGACGTCCATCGTTGCCCCAAAAACACCCTGTGAAACACAGACGCCATTGTCTGCGATCAACTGATTCAATTTATTCCACAGAACAATCGCCTTTGAAGGTTCTGCTGCCTGATCAAAACCCGGCCTGTGGCCCCGGCTTGTATCGGCATAAAGAGTAAACTGGGGCACGCTCAAAATCGCCCCTTGAACCTGAAGGATATTGAGATTCATCTTTTCCTCGTTATCCTCAAAAATTCTTAAAAAAACAATCTTCTTTGCCAATAAAACTGCGTCTTTTTCATTATCATCTTTAGCCACTCCCACCAATAACAACATCCCCGGGCCGATACAAGCAACTTCATTTTTATCAACAACCACACGCGCCTGCTTAACCCGCTGAACCAAGATCCTCATAAGGAATCCTTCGATCATTCAAATTGTTTAAAACGGATAATGCCCTGCTGGTGTAAAACATATTTCAACAAGGTCCACAATATCCCAAGCCCATATTTCACAGAAGGCCAGAATTTAATAGTTGAGGCCTCATCAAAATAACGAGTCCGGATAGGCACTTCTTCGATACGCATATTTTTTAATAATCCCTGGACGATGATCTCGGTATCAAAAATAAAACCATCGGAGTTTCTCGTGAATTTGACATTCCTCAAATATTTGGCGCTATAGGCCCGAAAACCCGAATGATACTCCGTCAGATAAGTCCCCAAGACAACATTCTCAAACGCGGTGAGAAGAATATTGGCATTGTGTTTCCACAAAGGCATACCACCTTCTAAAGCGCCCCGTTTCATCATGCGGGATCCAAATACGGCGTCTGCAACGCCTTTTTGAAGTGGTGCAATCAACTCAGGAATAACCTTAGGATCGTATTGATAGTCCGGATGAACCATGACAATAATATCAGCCCCTGATTCCAAAGCCTTGGTGTAACAAGTCTTCTGGTTACCCCCATAACCCGTATTTTTTTTATGCTCAAAAACACGCAAACCCATCTTTTGAGCGATTTGAACAGTCTTATCACAACTGACATCGTCCACTAAAATAATTTCATCAACCCAGTCTTTAGGAATATCCTTGATGGTTAACGCAAGCGTTTCAGCCGCATTATAAGCCGGCAAAACCGCAATAACTTTTCCCTTTTCTCTCTCAAGAGTCTCCTGCGGCGTCTCAAGCTCATCCAAAAATTCAAGCTTACGACTCTTGCGGGCGAAAACTTCCATCTGATCCCCTAAGTTAATTGTCACAAGCCTTGCGCCCATTTTTTTATTTTTATCCACAAAAGAAAAAAATCTATTTAAGGCACCCGTATATCCACGAAGCCTTTCCAGCCAATATTTAACCCTGAATGTACGAGCACGAGACCGCAGCTTCATCGATTTAAAACCCGTCACTTCCAGCATTTTAAATAATGTCTTAGGGGTAAAATAGATCAGATGATGCTGCTTCACCCCCCACCATTTAGCCTTAAGGATCCGGCTTGCAATGCTATCGATATTAGGCGTATTAATACACAGAATCCCCGAAGGCTTCATAATACGGCGTATCTCGATCAAGGTTTCTTTAGGATCAGGCAAATGTTCGATAGTATCCTGTAAAACTACGGCATCAAAATAATTAGCCGCAAAATTAGCTTTCTTTAAAGAACCTTGAAAAATATTATTCAACCCAAGTTTATTCTTTGAAAAATCAACCGCCCATTTGGAAAGCTCAACTCCGAATACTTCCCAATCGTCTTTTTTAGCCTCATCCAGCAAAAAACCGGCAGAACAGCCGATATCCAAAAGCCGACCACCCCTTTTCTTAAACTTTTTTAAAACCAAAAGAATCGAACGCGCTGAATGCCGTCGGCCTGCTTCTTCCTGGATATAGGCGTCATCCGACATAACCTCGTAATCACTAGACAAGACATCAACAGGCGGCCTTGGATTTGCATAGATCAAGCCGCATTTCAAACATCTCACTAATCGAATAGGCACGCTGGACTTATGGTCTGTGATCTTGTATTTTTCAACCTCAAAGACATAATCTCCCGAATATGTCTTATACATAACGGCATATTTATCAGACCCGCACAAATCACATTTAACGGAATTCCACATCTGAAATAAAAATCCTCCCTAAAGGATCATTCGTGTTGGTACAGCGAATAATTTCTCCTGTCGTATAGTCGAAAAATCCCATTGTTAAAGACAGGGTCCTGCCTGATAATTTCTTAGGAACTATCATATAAACCTGTTCTTCAATAATCTCACCCGGTTTCCAGGCCTGCGTTGGATAAATCCGATAGCACAAAGGCCGAAACATCTCATACTGCATGACGCCGTCAGAATTAAGAAAATCAAAAAATATATTCCATTCCCGATTCATCTTTTTTAACGCCCGCCAATACAATGTCAAATGCAGCATCTCATCCTTTTGCTCATGGATATCAATCCCCAAAAACTCGACCTCCCCCTCTACTTTTTTTTCAAAAGATAAAACCGGCGTCGGTTCGTTTTCAAGAACACGATAAAGAGGATATTGATTCACAGCGTCTTTTACGAACAAAACAATATTATCTTTTACATCAACCACCCCCCACGTACCTTCCGAAAAAAATCTCAAGAGATTAATATAATTTCCTCGCTTATAAAATGTCATAAACGTGATCGAATCATCAAAGTCCAAAAGTGCATAACGCACAGTCTCGGGCAATTTGAAAGGTTTATTGGACAATGTATAGAATCCTGAAAATTGATGATGGATTGAATGTATTTCAGGCCTGCCCGATAGATGAGAAAGAAATTGGAATGTCGCAACAACAGGCGCATCCGCGGGGATTTTTTTCAAAAATTCCTCTTTAATCAAAGAGGTTTCTTTTTTATCGAAGACTTTCATACAATATCGTGGAAGACGAAAGAACGGCCCTAAGTGCATCACGGCAACGAGGGTAAGAAAAAAGAAATACCACTGAAAAAGCCGTTCCTGCCTTTTAACCCAGTTTAATTTTAATAAATTATTAAGCCCGAAAACAAAAGCAATAAAAATCAACGGGATCATCTCAGCCGTATAATGATAATAAATGCTCACTTCAGTCGAACGGAAAGACAACAAGTGCTGTAAAAATAGCGGTAAAACCAACAGCAAGGATAATGGGCTTAAGAAAGGAATAAAAGATAAAGGATAAAAAATCTCCCAGAAAAAAGAAAGATTGCGGTGAGAAAACATGATTTTTAAAACAAGAATCGGATGCTTGATTAGATTAGTTGCAATTTGCGCATATGTAGAACCCAGATACCCATACAAAGAAATAAATTGAATGGTGTTCTTATTAAAATGCGGCATAAGCCAATATAGGCAGAAGAGAAAATAACCCACTCCCCCCAGAATAGGCACCAAATACCAACGAGGACTCCTGCGCCTAAAAAGCGCGTAAAATCCCAAAGCCACAATAACCAGGGGAATGTTCTCCTGGCACAACAAAGAAAGAATCATGAAAAGAACGAACAGTCTGAACTTTTGCTTATGAAAATAATAAAACATGATCATCAAAAACAGGGTCGCAAAAACAGTAGGATGATATTCAAAGAGGTTAGTAAACGCCAAGGCCGGATAAAACAAATAAGCAAAAGAAACAACAAACGCCCATCGATATCCCAAGACATCTTTCGCCAATAAATACAACGGGTAAACGCTAAGTCCTAAGGCAAGAGTTTGTAAAAATAGAAGCGTGAAAGGATGCGGGAACAACTTGTACACGGGCGCAAGCAAAAAAACAATAAAATGGGCATGTCCGCCCAGGAAATTGATCCCTAGGATAGAGCTGAACAACGATCCATGCACAACACTCCACATAATCTGATCGTGGACAGCCAGATCAAAATCCTCAAATGAAAAACTCAAGAATTTGATAACAGCAATAAAAGAATAAATAAGGACGTAGAGACCGATTAATGCTAATAAAGTACGGTGAGCCGCTTTTTCGCTGAAAACGTAGGTTTTGTTAATCACGGATGTTTTTTGATTATTAACGATGGTAGACTTTTTTCCAATGGCCCGCAATGTCTTTAAGTTTACTTTCAAGCCACAGGTAGTTACTCACGTTCCAGGACACTGTCTTTTTCATTCCGCTCTCAAAATTCCATTGAGGCCTGAAACCCAAGCTCCGGATTTTTGAACAATCCAAAGAATAACGAAAATCATGCCCAGGCCGATCTTGGACAAAACGTATAAGACGCTCAGGTTTTCCTAAAAGACGCAAAACACTTTTAACAGTGACGAGATTAGACCTCTCGTGGCCGCTTCCTATATTATACACCTCACCCAAAAGCCCTTTTTTCAAAATTAAGAAAATGGCGCGCGCGCAATCAGCCACATAAAGCCATTCCCGGACATTAGCTCCCTTGGCATAAACGGGTACCTCATCTCCCTTGCAGGCTTTCAAAATAATAACAGGGATCAGCTTCTCCGGATATTGCCAAGGGCCATAATTGTTACTGGCCCGCGCGATCACCGCAGGAAAACCATATGTCCTGACATAAGACTTAACCAAAAGATCAGCAGCCGCCTTAGAAGCCGCATAGGGGCTGTTGGGCGCAAGAGGCGAGCTTTCTGTAAACCGGCCGGATTTGATTTCTCCGTATACTTCATCGGTTGACATATGGACAAAACGCTTTATCTTATATTTTCTCGATATATCCAGAAGGATCTGAGTTCCCAAAACATTTGTGTTAATGAAAGGCGAGGCATCCTGGATACTGCGATCCACATGGCTCTCAGCGGCAAAATGGACAACAACATCCGGCTTTTCTTTTTTAAAAATAGCACCAACCGAATCTTTACAGGCGATGTCAGCCTTGTAAAATTTATATCTTCTTTTCACCTCATCCAAACGTTTCAAGTCTCCGGCATATGTCAACGCATCAACAACGATAACACGATAGCCTTGAGTCACGGCCTGACGCACAAACTCTGAACCAATAAATCCAGCCCCGCCGGTAACTAAGATTTTAGATAATTTTTGACGCATTCCTGAAAAACCTCCTTGATGGGGCGCACTTTAAAACCTGTTTTTTCAAGCTTCTTAGTGGATAAAAGAATATTAGTCCTGGTTAATTTTAACTTTTTATAATCAATGACCTCGTAAGTAAAGTCAGGCACATACTGACGATAAACTTCTAAAAGTTCAGGATATCTTAAGCCCCCTTTATTAACCACATTGTAGACTCCGCGAGCGTCAATTTTGATCAGATGCTTGAGCGCCTTGATAAAATCCGGAATATAGGTCACTGAATTCGGCAGATCAATCACTTTCTTGAAACTGATGATCTTGTTTAAAATGCTGCGCGGATGATTACGGTCATCCAAAGGAATCCTGATGCGAAGGATAAGAATATTGGCTTGTTTTGAAAGTGTTTCCAAAGCGCGTTCCGAATAAATCTTGGTTCGGCTGTAAAATAGATCAAAAAAATCAGGCTCTCTTCCTTCTGCAAGAGGCGCATCTTTTTTATAATCAAAATGAAAAATGCAGCCGCTTGAAATATGGATCAATTTGATTTTTTTTCGGTAAGCCACTTCAGCCAGCATCAAAGGAACAAAGACGTTCGCAGACAAAGTCTCATCAATCGCATCTTCACAGCCGTCGACATTCTTTTTTCCCGTAAAACCGATGCAGTTGATCAAAACTTTTGGCTTAAACGCCTCAACAACCTTTAAGACATCCTCAAAGCTATGGATCATCGTATCCGAAAGCGAACACCCTAAAGCTTCCTGCAGCCGCTCGCCGATAAAACCCTTACCAACAATTAAGATGTCTTTATTTTTCATCATCCAATAACCTCATAAGATACTCACCATAACTCGTATGAATTGAAGTTGCCAAATTTTTAAGTTGTTTCTTGTCGATATAACCCATACGATATGCGACTTCTTCAATGCACCCGACTTTTAGGCCCTGTCGTTCTTCAATGGTTTTGATGAAAACTGAAGAATCAATCAACGAATCATAAGTCCCTGTGTCAAGCCACGCGTACCCACGGCCTAAAAGCTCGACCTTTAACTTTCCTCTTTTCAAATACTCATTATTGACCGAGGTGATCTCAAGCTCTCCCCGAGACGAAGGCTTAAGTTTTTTAGCGATATCCACGACATGCCTATCATAGAAGTAAAGCCCTGTCACAACCCAGTTGGATTCGGCTTTTTTCGGTTTTTCTACAATAGAAACCGGGCGTCCTTTTTTATCCAGCTTAATCACGCCATAACGCTCAGGATTTCTGACATAGTAACCAAAAACAACGGCCCCATCTTTTAAAGCCTTAGCCCTTTTTAAAAAACTGGTCAAATTGTGGCCGTAAAAAATGTTGTCGCCTAAAATCAAACAAACAGAATCATTACCTATAAATTTTTCACCGACAATAAAACTTTCAGCAATCCCCCTGGGCTTTTCTTGAACACAATAGCTCAATTTTAAACCTAGATTATGCCCATCCCCTAAAAGATCCTTAAAGCGCATGATATCTTTTGGGGTCGAAATAATCAGAATGTCCCGAATCCCCGCCAACATCAGGACTGACAACGGATAATAAACCATAGGCTTATCATAAACAGGCAAGAGCTGCTTACAAACACCCCTTGTAATGGGATAAAGCCTTGTTGCTTTCCCTCCCGCCAAAACAATCCCTTTCATAGCCACCTCACCTATAAAAATACCGCCTAAAATAAGAGTCTATCAACACAACATATTCTGTTATTTTTACCATAATTTAGACGTTCATACAACTAAAACAAACAAGAATTCAAAGGTAAACCCCGTTAGAGAACTTCGTTCTCTAACGGGGTAAACTATTTCAACAAGGCAAGAGGAATTGAGATATCTTTAACAAGAACTTGACCGACATGTTGAGGCCCGTCATTTTTCATAAATCCAGGCTTAAGCGCCGCAAACGTAACGGTCTTAAGCGCTTTCACACACACTTCCGCAGCATGACCTGTCAAAGCATCCAATCCTGAAGGAACATCGATGGACAAAACCGACTTATGCGCTAAAACCACGGCCTCCAAAACGCTTCGAAAAGGCTCGCTAACCTTACCTCTGAATCCAATCCCAAAAACAGCATCCAGAACCAAGCCCGCCCTTTTTAATGACTCTTTAAAAACAACCCTGTTTTTGGAATGAGACAACAAATAAATTTTATGTTTCATTTTAAGCAAAATCTCATAGTTAATCTTTGCATCACCCTGGATTTCAGATGGATGAGCCACAAGGAAAACTTTAACATCATACCCATAATTCTTTAGATGCCGAGCGCTGACAAAACCATCACCGCCATTATTCCCCTTGCCGCAAATACAGACAATGCTCTTATTTTTTAAATTTTTTAAAGTTCTTAAAGCCTCCTCAGCGACCGCGCGGCCTGCATTTTCCATAAGCACGATTGACGGAATGCCGTAGCGGCTTTGGGCCAACCTATCAATTTTCTGCATTTGCTCAGGCGTAATATACTTTTTTAAGTTTGTTTTCACGTCAAGCACCTTCTCATCTTCCAAGCCGCAAGAAACGCCTCTTTATACACGCCTCCCTGGCCCCTAATCGTAAACATAACAACACGCGCGGCCTCATATAAAAACAAAGGAACAAAAAACAAAAATCGATAAAGGAATAAATCGTTTTTAAACATAATCAAAAGCCGATTGCGGATCTCGTAAAATCTTTTTTTCGATTCATCCAGGCGCATGCTATTGCCTTCATGATAACTGACGCACGCGTAACACGTCACGGCTTTCCATCCTTTTTTTCGCGCACGCCAAGCCAAATCCACGTCTTCTGCAATAAAAAAAAGATCTTTGTCAAAATAATCTCCCCTGGGCATTGAAATCTCTTTGAGCATCCGATGATTATAAAACGCCGTTGCTGCGCAGGCGCCGAAAATCCCATTGTTCTTCTTCCATCTAAGGCCGTCTGCCTTATCATGCCCCACATCAATAAATCTTCTTAAAAAAGTCAATCGATGTCCAAGGCTGTAGATCGTTTTTCCATCAGGATACAGGATCTTAGGAATCACAATCCCAACGGTGCCGCTACACTCTTCATTTAAGAATTTCTCAAAATTCTTAAAAAAATCCTGGCTTAAAACAGCATCCACGTCCAATGTCAGGATCCAGTCTGCGCGGCTTAAGGCAATGCCCTGATTCCTGGCAAAAGAAGCCCCCTGATTGGAAGAATTAGAAATAAACGTAATACCAGAATAACTTTCACGCATCAACACTTGCGTCCCATCCAAAGAGCCATTATCCACAACGATAATTTCCACATCATTTGTCTTTTGAGCCAAAACAGAATCGAGACACTTTATTAATAAAGGCACACTGTTGTGCGTGACGATTAAAACAGAAACTTTCACGATGCCCTCCGCTCTTTCAAAAAAACCTGAGCAGAACGATGCCCTTCGATCAAAGCATCCTCCATAGAAGAATACTGCCAACCGCCATAGCGGCCACACGAAAGAATTCCTTCGCTTTTAAGATAATCCCGGATCACATCCAAAGCAAGTGCTCGTTCTTTTGTATAAAGACAATACCCGTATTTAATATCGTTCACCTGAACGGTCGCTATATCATTCTTCTCAAAATAAAAACCCATCGCCGAACAAGAACGTCTGATTTTCTCAATAATATTGTTTTTATTAAAGGATCTTGAGGGTAAGTAAGAAAATTCAAAGTAAAGTGCCGTGGCATTCAAAGGGGCCAGCTTACGCGAAAAATTCGATGCAAGGCCCATGCGGTAAAATGAAGGGGTGCGATCAGGAAAATAAATCCAGTGCTTACAGGGGTCTAAAGGTTTTTTAACGCCGAGATTCACATTATAGACAGAAATATATCTTAATTTTGAAAAAGCCTTTTTTATACCCTCAGGCAATGGCGCAATCATTCGCCCCAATTCCAACAAAGGCATGGTCGAAACGATTTTCTCATAGCGAACCTCACGACCATTCTTGAAAACAATCCTGCGGTCGCGAACACTGATCTCGACGACTTCGTGACTGGTCTCAATAGGGACGACGCGGCTCTTTAGACCATCCACTAAAGCCTGGATACCTCCCTGACGGGGATACCAAAAGGTGGAGTTATAGCCAAATCTCTTTTCTGAAATCCCAAGAGCCCCCTCTTCTACTTCTTTAATCGTCGGCACGGGAATCCATTTTTTAGCCCAAGACGCCTCTAGAGAACGCAAAGACATGCGCCAAAATTTCCTGTTATAAGGAATCATGAAGTGCCTGGCAATCCCACACCCGAAAGTTGCGTAAATCCATTCTTCAAAATTCTCTGAAGCGCCCTGAACACAAAGCTTTTCTTTTGCTTTTTTGAAGCCACAAAGACATTCATGCACCAATGTTTTATTGAGACCATGAAGATGACACTGAAAAGGATAGGGAATAAAACGCTTTTGAAACCTCACCCAGCTGTTTCTGTTCACAGCCGCACAATTATCGCCCAGCAAACGCTGAACAAAAAAAAGATTCTCTTCGTCCCTGAAATACAAAAGATGCCCGGCGATATCAAACGTAAATCCATCTTGTTTCAAGGAACGGCACAATCCTCCAGGGGTTGACTCTTTTTCATAGATCGCGTAATCTTTTTTTAAATGATACGCGGTACTCAAACCCGTTAACCCGGCCCCTAATATCGCAATCTTCATGAGTATTATGCCTTTATTTTAAGAAAATCGGCGCCTGCCGATTTTAGCCGCAAAAAACAACCAAATCCCTATGCCGAAAATGAATAAAACCATTCCACTCCCATTCGATGATTTTAAAAGTAAAACAGCGGCCAAATTAAAAAGAAAAGTAAAAAAATACATTAAATGAACGGCTTTTTTTAAAACCCATCCGCGATCAAGCAAGCGCAAGATGAAATGATCACGGCTCTTTGACATCAAAGACTTCTTCGCGCGCCACCGCACAACAACGACAAAAATAAAATCATAGATCGGCAGAGCCAAAATAAGCAAAGGCACAAGGACAGCTACCTCTCTTCCAGGATGAGCATAATGCATCAGAACAGAAATCCCGGCCAAGGCGCAACCATTAAACAAACTCCCCATATCGCCCATATACAACTTGGCCGGCGCGCGGTTAAAAACCAGAAACGCCAGGTTAGCCCCTAGAAGGGAAGCTGAAAATATTCCCGTTACCATATTATGGGTGAGCCCGCTTATGCATAAGAATGTCAGGGAACAAATAACAGTGATCCCCGCAGCCAAGCCGTCAACAATATCCAAGAAGTTAATGGCATTCATAAGCACAATAAACCAAAATACAGAAAGCAACTGATTGATAAATGTTGAAAAAAAGATGACCTGCGTATGAAAACCACGGCTGACGATCAGGAGTGCTATCAACACTTGGAAAAAAAGCTTCTTAAAAGGACTTAAAGCGCAAATATCATCCAGGAGTCCTAAAAAGAATGTTAAGAGAAGGCCGATCAAAAAAATATTTTCTTTTGTGCCAAAAAAATTTCCAGGATTTAAAAAACACGAAGAAAGGAAAAAAGTTAAAACAAGCGCAATACCCCCCAGCTTTGAAACCCCTTTTTTTTGCTGAAGCTTGAAAAAAGATGTTTTTTCATCCAAAGTGATTGCAAGCCGATTTAACAATAAACCCGACACAAGCGCTATTAAGAACACTTGAAACATTCTTCAAACTCCTTGTATAAGTTTTCGATTTTTTCCATCATTTGATAGTAAGAAAATGACCCACCAGAAATTATCCGGTATCCGGCCTCCCCCATCTTTAGACACAAATCTGGATCTTTGAGAAGAAGGCTCGTCTGCCGCGACAACCCTTCGGTATCTCCGCAAGAAACCAAAAATCCGTTCTCCTTATCCCGCACAATCTCACGGACTCCTCCCACATCATACGCGACAATCGGCTTACGTAGGCTCATCGCCTCCAATAAAACAATCGGCAGACCTTCCCATGACGACGTCAAAAGGATCACGTCCCAGGAAGAGATTATCTTATCGATGTCACGCCGCCATCCTAACAAAAAAACAATATCTTGGAGTTTCCTTTTTTTAATTTCACTCTCAGTCTCTTCACGCAGGACACCGTCACCTACGATAAAAAATTTTGTGTCTGGATTTTCTTGAAAAATCAAATCTGCAGCTTTAACAAAATCCAAAGGGTTCTTTTGTGGTTTCAAACACGCCACCATGCCCACAGCTTTATCTTTCATGTTTAGCTTCAAAGAAACCGAATTACTCCTTTTTTCTGGACTATCCGCAAATCCGGACTCAAGGCAGCAATGAATGAGAGAATATTTCTTTTTATCACCGATCCCAACTTTTAGGCCTAAGCGGATATCATTGGCGCTCACCGCGATCAATCTTGAAGTGATCTGAGCCGTCATCTTTTCAAGAAAAATATAGGAACTATTCAGGAAACTTTTCTTATCTTCCTTAAATCCCCATCCATGAACCGTATGAAAAATAATCGGGACACAAGAAAACCGCGCAGCCCAACGTCCCAGGATACCAGCTTTAGAACTATGACTGTGAACAATCTGCATTCTATTGATTAAAATATAAACAAACACATATAAAAACGCAAGCACATCAAAGAAAGGATTTAAAGAACGCCTTAAGAATGGGCAAAAAACCAAATGTATATGGTCTATTTTCTTTGCGTCTTCGTCTAAAAGGCCATGCGACGTAATCAAATGGATGTCGTATTTTTTAGGATCCAACCCAGACAAAATGCCTAGGACATTTTTCTGGGCGCCTCCCAATTCAAGTTTCGTTAAGATATGTAAGAGCTTTATTCTTTTCACTCGTGTTTAACCCTCTTTAGAATCTTACGACGCTTAAGGAAAGATGAAGAAACGAAACTAAAATCTTTCAAAAACTTTATCAGGATGCCCCTGTCAAAAAAAATAAGATAGGCGAACAATCGTATTTCATAAAAAATAATCCACGGTAGATCTCTTAAAAATAAAAGAAAAGAATCGTTTTTTATTAACGTAGAATACCTATTGCGCATATGGCGCATTTTTAAATCTTCGGAAATATGAGTAAAAGCAAACTTATCCAAAAATTTTAACTGTTTATTTTGATTCCTTGTTGTTGCTCCGCGCTTATGCGTCGCGATAGCACAAGGGCAGTACCTCGCCTTCCAGCCGGCCCTTTGCGCTCGCCACGCAACATCAAAATCTTCATAATAAATGCCATAATCCTCATCAAAATATCCCTCATCCATCTTGATATCTTCCAGCATTGAACGCCTGTAAAAAGCAACAGCCCCATTGACGCCAAAAATATCTCCAGCCTTTATATCGGCCGTAAAATCCAAAAAACGGCCATAGCCAATATCAACAGGCTTGCGTGCCCGGCTCCAAGAAAGCCCAAGTGTATCGATCGTTTTTCCGTCATCTCTCATGACACGACCGCTCGCTGCTCCAACCCTAAGGTCCGACTTAAAAACAGGAACAATTTTTTCAATAAAATCCGGTTCCAGGACAACATCATCATTAAGACATAAAACAAACGCGCCGCTGGACTCTTGAATCCCTTGATTTAAGGGTTTGCAATAAAGCTCATTGGAAACAAAATTCTTAAAACGAACCCCGGGATAGTCTTTGGCCCAACGCGCCGCTTCTTGTTGAGATGTTTTATTTAAAAAAACAAAATATTCAAGAGATCCGTACCTTTGGCCTTGAACGCTTTGTAGGCAACGTGTCAATAAATCATCCTTGCCGCAGCTGACGATAACAACAGATACGAGGCTTGATTCTAGGGTCATTAAGGATTCCTTTAAAAAAAACCTTTAAAACTGCAAAAACAAGCTCTGATTTCTTAAATTTTCAATTCCAGAGATATGTTGACAATTAAATGAATATTTTAGTATTATAACATAATGTTCTTAAAAATTATATTAACGCTCCTGTTGCTTCTATTGGGCCTGCGCCCCTTCATAAGTTCCATGGCAGAGCCAGGCTTAGATATTGTTTTTTCATCTGCTTTCATCCTGGCTTGCGCCATTTTTATTCTAAAACGCTTTACGCCTGTTAAAAAAACTGTTTTTTTCTCAACAACCAGTCTTTTTTTTCTGGCAGTTTTTTTATCTGTGACTCTTTCACAAAATAAAGACAAAAGCCTGCTCGCATTTTACCCCTACGCCACATATTTATTTTGTTTTATCGCAATCAGCTATTTTAATGCAAAAGAATATAACCTGCTCATCAAAACTTTGATCATTTCAAGCGCTTTGGTAAGTTTTTGTGCGCTAAAATTCCTGACCGTAGAATTGCTTTACACCATCTCCTATCTTAAAACAACACCTTCTCCTATCAATGCATTTGCCTTAGAATACTTGTCTCGCGGCCGTTCTTTTGTTCCCTTTCCAACCCCAACCGCGCTAGCCGGTTATCTTATCTTATTTGCTCCGCTTTCGTTCGCCCTTCTTTTTAAAAACCCAAAAAAACAAAACAACCCTGTCTCCTTAACTAATATACTCACCCTTTTCATCTTTTTAGGCATAAGCCTAGCGCTTCTGTCAACGCAGTCGCTTGGAGCCCTTATAAGTCTCGCGATCGCCGCAACGCTTTTTATTTTTCAAAAAAAATATGCTTTTAAAAAAAATACGGTCCTTCTCACAGCTCTTTTTTTAGGAATTACTCTTATTTCCATCTTTTATTTACGCCAGAGAGAAACGCTAATATTCAATCAGCCTCAATTCTCTATCACCAACAGGATGCTCTATTGGCACGAAGCCGTTAAAAACATATTCCAGCACCCATGGCTTGGATTTGGTTTAGGCAACTACCCCCACCATAAAACAATCGCAGCTCATAATACCTACCTGCAACTTTGGATTGAGACGGGAATATTGGGATTTATTACTTTTTTGGCGCTCGCCGCTCAAATTTATAAAAAAGGTTTTAAGGAAAGTTTTAAAGAAAACAATGCCTTGTTCTTTGCTCTCTGGACAGGAAGCTCAGCTTTTCTTATTCATAACGCTTGCGACTTCACCTTCTTTTATCCCGAAATAACTCTGCAATGGTGGGCGATTGTCGCCCTCTTATTAAATCAACCCTCGAACCCCACGGATCCGATCAAAGAAAATTAACGCGCCAAACGATCGGGACCATCTTAAAAATAAGAGATGGAGCCGCATAGGCCCCATCTCTTATCTAGAAAACCGCTCTCTTAAAAAAGCTGATTATATCCTTGTTATAAAAATTATAACGCCAAGGACTAATGACCAAATGCCCCAAACCCGATATGCATTTTCTTTAAGATTGGAAGACCAGTGAAATAACATCTGTGGTGGTGAAAGAAAAACATACACCGCTTTGGAAATCTCCATCAAGCCTAATAACACGATCAACCAAACCAAGATGCAATGAGACGCAGCAAATAAAAGAAGGATGCCGACGAATAAGGACGAGAGGCCCCATAGCCTCGGCTCTTTAACTTTCAACATCTGCGCGGCGAACTTCATTGTTTTTTTAGGCACCAAAATCATAGAAACGCCCTTAATAATTAAAACCAGACTCACTAGCAATAAAAAGAAACTCATCTTGCCTCCTTCATGGGCCCCGACACTGTGTCAGGGCGAGTGAACTTCGAATTTTCCAACCTTAATTTCTCATTCAGCGAAAATGCGAAGCAAATTCTTTCTCCTCATCTTTTCTTATACCTTGCCTTATTGAAAAACAAGCGGTTTTGTCCCCTTATCTCTGGTACGTCCCTACTAATTTCGCCTCTGCCAAAATATGGCCTTGCATTTCGAAAAGTAAGATTTTTTTTGTAACCTCTCGCTTAATGTCTAAAATTGCATCTAGGGCATATAACTTAAAAAAATAGCGATGCGACCTGCCTGGCGGCGGACAAGGGCCATCGTATCCAATCTCATGGGAATCATTCACCCCTTGCCGAGTCCCATCATTTAAGGTTTCTTGCGCTAAAATATTTTCAAAGAGACCGCGCGCATCTTTAGGAATATTAAAAACAACCCAATGCACCCAATCCCCAGACGGGGCATCAGGATCATCGCAAAGAAGTGCAAAGCTTTTCGTTTCTTGAGGAACGCCACTCCAGGTTAATGCAGGGGAAGTATTTTCTCCCTGACAGGTAAACCTAGTCGGAATTGTCTCGTTGGGCACAATATCCGGACTCTTTAATTCTAAAGCCATGGCAACGCCTTCTTGAAAAAACAACAAAAAAGAAAAAATCAAAAAAATAATCTTCTCTGTTTTCTCTCCCATCGATATTCCACTCTCTCCCTCTTCACTAGAATAGTTATCTAAAAAATAGGCTTGTCTTTTATTTTAGAACAGTAAGAGAAAAAACACAAGAGAATGAAAATTAGAATCAGAAATCCCAGATATCTGAACGATACTCATTAATCATGCGGAAGGTGTTAAAGTAAGAGGCCGAAGACAAGCAATTGATCATTTTGTCCAGCCAGGGAGACTGAATTTTTAGAGCCCCTTGTTGATTCAACCCATAATAAAGCCCCATCATGTTCTCAAGGGCTTCATAAAGGGCTTTAGAATCTTCATCTAACCTTAAAACAAGGTCATTCGTAAATGTTTTTCCATCGTGACGAAATCCAAAAAATTGGCCGATGTCTTCATGTGTCGCCTCCGCCACCCAACCATCAACCGTACTAAGCTGGAGAACAGCGTTAGCCATAGCCTTCATGCCGCTGGTGCCTGAGGCTTCATTCGGCGGTAAAGGATTATTGAGCCAGACATCAACACCTGAAACAAGAAACTTAGCCATGTGAATGTCATAATTTTCTAACATTACAATCTTTAGATTTCCATTAGCTTCATTGAGTTTATCAACGGTATTCATAATCTCGTTAATATAGGTAAAAGCCAAATTATCATTGGGATGAGCTTTTCCGGCATAAAAAATCTGTAAAGGCCCGATGCGTTTGGCCATTCCTTCCAAACGTTCAATATCCTGAAAGATAAGACTAGGGCGCTTGTACGCCGCGATACGACGGGCCCAACAAAGCGTCAGGACATCTTCTCTAATCTTCCATTGATGCAAAAGTTGCGCGAATTTTTTTTTATTCTCCTGATGCGCGGCCCATAAACCGGTTCTAAAATCAGGGTCTTCTTTACATTTAAGGACATTTTTTAAAAGTGTCGGATCATTTTCAAAATCACCCAAAACCTTATCATACGTTTTTAAAAATTTCTTAATAGGCTCAGAAACCCAAGTTGGAAAATGAACACCGTTTGTTACCGATTTAATCTTGTTTTTATAGGTCGGAAATTGAAAACGCATGACGTCGCCGTGAATTTTTGAAACAGCATTAATACTGTAAGACGTATTCATAGCAAGGATCGTTAAATTAACAATCCCAGGCTCAGAATCCGCAGTCCCACAAGCCTTAACCAGATCGAAATCCGGGCTCGTCAAAACCCTTTCGCAATCGGATAAGCTAAAACGGTCATGCCCTGCCGGTACCGGCGTGTGGCACGTATAAGCGAATTTAAATTTTAAATTTTCAATATCTTTTTTATTTTCTTTCCTGGCCAGCTGGACAAACGCAAAAGCCGCGTGCCCCTCATTGAGATGATACAGGCTTATAGGATAACCCAATTCTTCGAGGGCCTTCATCCCTCCCATGCCTAAAATAATCCTCTGCAATAGGCGGCCGTCTACATCATCGCTCTTATACAGCCGATCCGTTAACCGACGCGCCTCAATGTCATTTTCTTCAACGTTAGAATCCAACAAAACCAAAGGAACGGCAAAATCTTTCGCCTGATTAAAAACGTAATATTTCCATAAACGAAGATAAATATTCCTGTTTTTTAATTCTAACTTGATCTTATTTTCAAGAGGGACGAGCCCGGGGAATGTCTGAGGATCCCATTTCATTTCTTCCGGAAGCTGGCCGAATTTAAACCAAAACCTTTGTTTAAAGTACCCTTTATTCCAAAGAATACCTATCGCCACCAGTGGCATCCTTAGATCAGCAGCCGTCTTAATCGTATCCCCTGCCAAAACGCCTAAACCACCGCTGTAAATAGGAAGATCCAAGAGGTTGTCGAATTTTAAAGTAAAAAGATAATCCGGAATCCGATTGTTTGAAATAATATCATTCTCAGAAAGTTTATTTTCAGGTTTAACGGGTTTACTCGCTGAATAAATATTATAGACATTAGTTGCCAGGCCGTATTCCATGGAAAAATAAGCGATTGTTTTTTCTTTTGACGACAAGAGCTTTTGCTCAGCGTCAAGGATACCTTTAACCGGAAATCCAAAATAAAAATCATCATGAATATCTGAAGCATAGTTCGCTTCAAAATTTCTTATCTTGGCATATTTTAAAATCTCGAGAAGATTATTGGCCACGACTCTCCTCTATGCGTACGCTCGAAACCCTTTCCCTATTGTCAAACTCAAGATAAACTTTAGAAGAATCGATAAAAGCGACGGGCTTACGATACATCCATATTGTTTTCTCACCAGGCGCTTGGGCTTTCTGCTCTAAAACGGGTTCTCCATAGCGGACACGCACCTCAGAACATGTTGTTTTATCACCCTTGATATGTCCTGCTTTTGCGTCTCTTAACAATAAAGAGAACTTTTTCTCTTGATAAACTACTTGAGCCTGTTGGGCTTTCTGTTCAGCCCCTAATTCAATAAGTGTCTGCAAAGGCTGGCTGCAGCCAAAAAGGCTAGAGAGAATTAAAAAACACGCCCCTTTCACAAAACCTTTTTTTATTTCATAGAAAATCGTCTTTTTCATGGATGCTCTAATCCTTCTTCAAAGACGCCCGGATGAACTCCCTGAATAACGGATGCGCGCAATCGGGCTTTGACTTAAATTCTGGATGAAACTGTACCGCAACAAACCAGGGATGCTCTTTGATCTCGACGATTTCCACCAACTTTTTGTTGGGAGAAATCCCGGCGACTCTCATCCCATGTTTTTCAAATGTTTTTCTGTACTCCTGATTAAATTCATAGCGATGACGATGACGCTCTGAAATCAAATCCAGTTTATAACTGGCGTGGCTATGCGTTTGAGGCATAAGATGCGCCGGATAAGCCCCCAGCCGCATGGTCGCGCCTTTAATCTTAACATTTTTTTGTTCTTCAAGTAAGCTTATTACAGGATACGGTGTTTTCGGATTAAATTCCGTCGAATTGGCATTCTTCAGGCCACAGACATTTCTGGCAAACTCGATCACCGCAGTCTGCATTCCAAGGCAAATACCAAAAAAAGGAATTTTTTGTCTTCTGGCAAATTCAACAGCATTGATCTTGCCTTCAATCCCCCGATACCCAAACCCACCGGGGACCAGGATACCATCAACGCCTTTCATTAATTGCTTAATGCTGCTTGAGGCCACTTCTTCTGAATCAATCTTAACGATTTCTACACGCGCGTTATTAGCAATACCGCCATGCACCAGCGCCTCATAAATAGATTTATATGCATCCTGCAGTTCGATATATTTTCCAACAACAGCGATACGACATGAGTGCTCGGGGTTTTTAAGGACACCAACAACTTTTTCCTGCCAATGCTCCAGATTTCCTTTTTTAGGAGAAAGATGCAAATAGTTTAAAATAAGCTCATCAAAACAATCCTGTTTATACAAGAGAGGAACTTCGTAAATGCTCTTAACATCAATAGCCTCGATCACCGCATCTAGAGCCACATTACAAAAAAGAGCGATCTTCTTTTTAAGCTCTTGGGAAATGGGTTTTTCCGAACGGCACAAGAGGATTTCAGGCTGAATTCCGATCTCGCGAAGCTTTCCAACACTATGCTGCGTAGGCTTTGTTTTAATCTCTTCTGCGGAACGAATATAAGGCACCAGGGTCAAATGTATATTGATCGCGTTCGTTGGCCCCAATTCCTGCTTAAGTTGTCGAATCGCCTCTAAAAACGGCAGGCTTTCAATATCTCCAACCGTTCCTCCAACTTCAACAATAACAATATCAGGTACATTATCCTTAGCTACTTTTTTAAGAGAATCTTTTATCTCATCGGTGATATGAGGAATAACCTGAACTGTTTTACCCAGATAATCCCCACGGCGCTCTTTTGTGATCACCGAATAATAGATCTTACCCGTTGTAATATTATTCTCTTTAGTAAGCTTGGCATTCGTAAAGCGTTCGTAGTGCCCTAAATCCAGATCTGTTTCAGCCCCATCGTCCGTCACATACACTTCACCATGCTGAAACGGATTCATGGTCCCGGGATCCACATTGATATAAGGATCACATTTAACAAAGCTCACCTTAAATCCGCGAACCTCTAAAATCTTTCCAATCGAAGCGCAGGAGATGCCCTTCCCAAGGCTTGAAACAACGCCTCCTGTTACAAAAATATATTTTGTCATCCGTAGACCTCCTTGCTTAGAAAAAAGTCACCGACGAAAGTCACACCGTTGTGCATTACGTCGCATTTGTAACGATTTAAAAACAGAGACGGGTACCGAACTTCTTAATCCTCGGTACCCGTTCCTTCAAACTTGTTTAAAACTAACATAAACTCATCTTTAGTGGATAAGAACACTATAAAAATATCATGCCTTTTCCCTTAAGTCAACCAAGTTTTAATCGAAACGCTTTGTTTTTTTAAATCCCTTGTTTCGATTACCCCACTTAAGTATTGCAAAAATATCTTACTGCAATATGCCAGGCATAGAAATTTTTGCAATGTCTTACGGTGCGGGGTTCCATCTAGTATGAAGAGAAAAGCTTGCCCCAGGGTGTTTTTAATATCTTTTTCTGGCGTCTTTGACCGATCAAAGGCCACCAGATAAAATCGTGATAAATAGCAGACGCGTAAACAAAAAGATGCACCAGCGTCGTCCTGAACAAAAGCTTTTGGAGGCCTTTTAAAGGACCAAACCAGCAACACTTGCCAAATCGGGAGGCGAAATTTTCACCTACATAAAATTTGAAATTTACCTGACTGACATCCTCCCCCACAACTTCAATATCACGCACATCCCCAACCCCGATACCATCTTCGTGGGCCATTCGGATATAGGGAACGGTTAAAGGATCAAATCCCATCATACGGGCGGCCACAGCATCGATCGCAACCGAATCACAGCTGGCGAGCATATACCCTTTTTCAATTGGGATCATGGTCCTGGGCCCAGGGCCACAACCACAGATTGTGCCATCCATGATGCAAAAAATACCGCTGTGGATATCCTGCTGGATCCTTAAAAGATCTACAAGTGTTTCATGGATCCAGGTATGCGTATAGTGCCGACGCGTATTCAGCAATCCCCCAAAAGCATTTTTCATGGCGCCCGTTGTTGTGGTGTAGATATGAGTTTTTACTGTCGGCAAATGGATGATGTTTTTTCCTATAAAAAAATCAGGGATCATGATCTGGTGCCCAAAAACCTTATCCAGGGCCCTTAACTTAAATTTTGGCTTATACACCACCCAGCGCATATCATCTTTTGAAAAATTGAATTTCTCGCCGACACCGTATTTTGAATAAATTTTATCTAACTTATTCAACTTTAAGCCTTTTTCAGGGTCTGTCACAACCGTATTATTATGAACCGCAACAAGTTCTTTCAACCCCGCATCTTTTAAAGCAAGAATAGTTCCTTCAAGCTGCCAAGGCGTCGTGTTGGCTGACAAAAAAGGTAGGTGCCACGAAATATTGTCTTTTAAAATAACCGGTTTATCTGCCGCTAAAGAACTCTTCATATCAGAAAGCACGCAAAGCTTACGGATATCTAGAAGAACATGGTTTGGCGTTGTTTTTAGTACGGCAACTTTTGCTTTTCGATGATGCATTTGTTTTCCAACCTCCCTAATTTTGCTTTATCTTGGTTTTTTTACATCCCAAAATTAGCTCCGAAGCCTACTCTAAAAAATTTCTTCCCCGAATACTTCGGGGGAAATTTTTAGAGTGCATAGGCAAGGAGTGATATTATTTTCCTCATAAACCTTTTATTTAGCGCTCTCATTCAAAAATAATCCAAGAGTAAATGTATTTTTTAAAAACTACTGATAAATAACAGCAATGACAACAAGCGCAAACAGAATAAAATTGATCAAAAGAGGCTTATCGGAAAACAAGATCCTTTCCGGAGCGCCTCCTTCCTTTTTTTGATAAATAAGATATAGATAACGGAAAATACCGTAGATCACAAAAATAGCCGAATATTCAAGATTTTGCGTGTTAAATTTATGAACCGTTTCAGGGGCCAAGGTGTACAGCACATAAGAAAAAATAGTCGAGGCTGTCACAATCGTGATCATCTGGTCGATAAATGAAAGGCTGTATTCCGACAAGACTTGCCTGTGTTCTCTGGCATCGTCATCCAAAAGCACCATTTCGCTGCGGCGCTTCCCAAGAGCCAGGAAAAGAGACAAAAAAGTGGTACAAATCAAAAGCCAGCTTGAAATCGGAACATCAATAACAGCCGCACCACCTAAAACCCTGATTAAAAATCCCGAAGCGATACAAAGAATATCTAAAATAACAACTTTTTTAAGATAGGCCGAATACGCGAGTTCGATCAAAAGATAGACGGTCAAAAGATAGAAAAAATTCCTATTTAAGACAAAAGCCATGACAACGGACCAAGCCATCAAAACACCCGCGATCAATATTGAAGTTGAAACAGGCAAGCGCCCCGCCGCAATAGGTCTAAGCTTTTTAACAGGATGTTTTCTATCGCGATCAATATCGAGACAATCATTGATCAGATACAGAGAGCTTGAGGCAACGCAAAAAACAAAAACAGCGGCCAAAGTAACGCTTAAAAGATATGGATTAAAAAAATTCTGCGAATATATCAAGGCTGCGAAAAAAACGATATTCTTTGCCCACTGTCTAGGCCGAAGACTTATTAAGACATCCCGAACCATAAGACCCCCATTCATTTTTTTAATCATTCTATCATCCTTTTTTAAAAAAATTCTAAAAACTAAGCGTCATCCCGTCTATAGCTGCCGCGACCGAAAGCCCGGTCTCCCAAGAAAGCTTCTTAGCGAGCGCATGAGGGCCAGCCTTTAACATCGTCAAGCCAAAATGCGTCAAGATCGTCTTTTTTGGTTTTAAAGTTTCAACAATTTTCTTGACATCATTGAAATTCAAATGCTGAATTCCCGGTCGCATTTCTGCAAAAACAACATTCACGATCAATGTATCTGCGCCAAAAGACTCCTCTAAGCCATTAAAATATTGTGTATCCGCCAATAGCGCGATAGACTCTTCTCTCATTTTAAATTTTAAGCCAAGTGTTTGACAAGGATGATGCAAAAACGAAGTTGTTCGAAAAGAAAAGTCCTTAACCTGGTAGGACGTATTTTCCTTCAATATCTCGATTTTTTCAGGAAAAGCTTTTGCGTATTTCAAAATAACAGAATCCGATTCAATCGCGTCTTCAGGCACAAAAACGACGCCTTTTTTCTTAAAACCGCCTTCTGTCATAGCCTCGATCATCACGTTAATATCACCAGAATGATCCAAATGCCGATGAGTAAGCACAATTCCATCCAACACTGTCGGATCAAGCTTTGGCCTAGAAGCCGCGCAACGCACCAAACTCCCCGGGCCCGGATCTATCAAGACATTAGAAGCCTTCGAATGTATCCATAAGCCGCCAGACGCCCTCAATTGCCTGATCATAACAAATCGCGCCCCGGCTGTTCCTAGGAATTTGATCCAGTAATCAGATTTAGCTCTTATAGCCATTTCGTCTCACGTCCCACGTATAACGCTACATGTCTTTTTTTTATTTTTCGTGGCCCTGTTACCTGTTGCCTGATACCCGATATCTTTTAGATATTCTTCATCACTGATAACTTCAATCCCATGGGCTTTTAAAAGCGCGGTGGCCACGCCATCCCCTTCAATCAGTTGTTTTGAAAATGTACCGTCATAGATCAAGCCGCAACCGCACGACGGACTACGCGCTTTCATAATCGCTTTTTTAATACCCTGTTTCTTTGCAATCTCAAGCGTTTTTTGAGCTCCTTTAACAAAAAACTCCGTTACATTCTTGCCATCACACGACAGGACCCGTCCCACTCCTTTTAAAACTTGACCACCACTCGAATGTTCGATTTCAGAAGGCGCATGAGGCGCTTTCAAGCCGCCCAGCATTTCAGGACAAAAAATCACGGCTTTTTTATTTTTTAACAATTCTAAAAATACGGGATGTTTTTTATTCGATCCGTCATAAACACAATTAACCCCTGCCAAACATGCGCTCAGCAAAGTTTTGACTTTTAAACCTTTATGCTTCAGAGCCTTTTTTAAGACTTTCTTTTTAGCCATATCCTACGCAATTCCTCTGTGATCCCTTCGCGTTCAACGATATTAAGATCCGCCTCCTGCGTTGATCCACGGCTGATTTTTAAATGATGTTTTAAAGACTTCTCACTCGTTTTTTTATTCAAGAAATCCTGAGTGCTCATGATCTTAGCCCCTAAACCGCGTACGGAACGGGCCAACTCCAAATCATTTGTTACAACAACCGCGTTTTTCGCATTATCCAATGAACGGATCAGTTTTCTGATCTCATCATCCGCCGAACACCCACGTGAATAGATAATTTTAAAACTATAACGGGATTCAACCCCGAAAATATCATCCACGCCATCTAAAATAACAATCAAACGGTTTCTTAATGATCCCTGGGGCCGGACAGCTTCACAAAATGAAAAAAAGGCCTCCCGGCCTTCTTTCAGATTTTTATGACAAAAAAGG